>CAMUZR010000043.1 GCA_947165255.1 uncultured Bacteroidales bacterium | reverse complement strand
GGTATACATCCTTGGGCACCTTGCCGTTGGGGTGCGCCAGCCCCATGGTGCTGTCTGCCGTCAGCGTGTGCACATTGGCAAAGTCTATCATGGGCAGTATGGTGCAATATACTGAGTGACCAAAATAATTATCCTTTCTCCAACCAGGGTATGTAGGCCTTCCCGTAATAGCGGTATCATTTATTACCCAGCGATGTTGGTAGTATGGGCCACAAAGAGAATAGCTAGATCCTCCGATATATAAGTAATTTGTTGGTATATGTTCATAATACGCACAGCCACCGTAGAGATACTGAATGCCGTTATTATTGGATGACCCACCCACAAGGTAGGTGCCTGAATCCACATAGATGGGCGTGTCCAAATAAACTTGGAAGAAACCAACATGCCTAAAGCCGAAACGTGCCGTGTCATAGTTATATGGGAATTTATAAATCTTTGGCGCGGCCGTGTCCCATCGGCTGGAATCAATATAGGTGACATCGGTACCTGACAGAACGGGGTCACCCGACCACAAATGTACATACTCAGCCACTCGGGGTTTGCCCAAAGTGTACAAAGTTTGATAAAAACTCGGGTTGGTAGCCCTTATGTCAGACATCACGCCATAACCCTTTATCAAGGCTGGATAGTCAAGATGCACCGGGTAGGCAATGTTTAATCCCTCTTGGAAGTCTTCATTCCCAAATACAATATGGAATTCAGAGGGAGCATAAAATAAGTTGCATGTATCAAACCATCTGTCGTAATAGAAACCGTTGAGCCTTCCGTTTGGCCCTGTAATGGTATCGTATGTTTGCGCCTTAGCCGTGGACAGAATTGCGGTTAAAGCAATGACTAATAATAGGATAAGTTTTGTTGTTTTCATAATTATTAGCATTAGTTGTACATATTATTGAATATCACGATTTAAGAATCTCTTGGTACAGTTGTAATTCATTCGTAATTGACGTTGCAAATATACACTTAATTCCGCAAACGCGGTGTTAATAAAATGAGCGACAGATTGTTGAAAACCTTTTAGGCAACCTGTCGCCTGTTTCCATAATTTTGTGTACTTTTGTAATGCATTAACCAATACACGATTTTGGGTGCAAAGATACAAATAAAAAACGATTCAGTGTACAATTTCTGCAGATTTTTTTTCTGCATCGACCATTTCCGCAAGTCTGGACTTGCCAAAGTCATAAATAACACATTGGGTGTCAGGGGTAATTTGGCGAAATACAGCTATTCTGACATTTTCGAGTCCATGATGGCAATATACCTGACCGGAGGGTCTAGGATAGAGGATGCTAAGAGACTTTCGGCCCAGTTCTCCGAGAAATCGCAGGGGTACAGGCTGTGCAGTCCCGACACGATACTGAAAACGCTGTCGGACAAGACTGAGGAAGACACTTTCGTGCAGTCCGGAGAGGGAAACCGCTACAAATTCAGCATCAATGCCGGCCTCAGCGGGCTCCTCTTGGACGGGATGCTGAAATCAATCGAAGCAGCCATAGAACTCAAATACTCCCAATGCCTTCAACAATTCCTAAATTACAAGCGCACATACGAAAACCGGAATAATCGCGTTATAGCCTGAAAAAAGAAATATGTGCGACCCTAAACAACAATCCAAGATAGAATTTGTTTCTTTTTGTATCGAACAGTACAAGAAGGCTAACAAGTTGGGCGGTGCAGAAACGGAACAGATGTTTCTGCAGAGGGGGGTGATTGACTTCCTGTTGGGGCATTATGAAGTGCTGCATACCCAAAGCGAACAAATTATACTGGGCGAGATTGACGAATATCTAAAACATCATCAGCTATGACACTCTATCACGGAAGTCTTGAAATAGTAGAACATCCACTAATACGCGAAGCCAACCGACCGCTGGACTTCGGCACAGGATTCTACACTACTACCAGCCTCCAGCAGGCTCGCCGATGGGTAAAATTGCGTATGGAACAGAACAATGTTTCGCACGGCTATATCAATCAATATGAGTATACCCCGCAAAAAGGATTGAAGACTCGGCGTTTCCAATCGGCCAATGAGGCATGGGTGGACTTCGTGCACGCTAACCGCACTATCCAGAACTACAAGCACGACTACGACATCGTGACCGGTCCTGTGACCAACGACAATGTCTACCTCAGTTTCAACCTATATGAATCGGGAATCATCAGCAAGCGCGAACTTATCCGCCGACTGAAGACATACAAGCTGGTTGACCAACTGCTATTCCACACCGTGCAATCATTAGCCACACTTGAATACACAGGCAACAAGGAGGTGAAACTATGACCCAGCCCAAGATAACACAGGACAATGTGCATCTGTTGCTTCCAAGCAAAGTGGCACAGCTGGCCAACCGTCTTTTACAGAACGGTTATGCAAAGAGCATGGCTGACGCACTCACAATGGTTTACACCTCACCCGTCTATGCCAAACTGGAGCAAGAAAAGACCAAATATTGGTGGCTTGGAGTGAACGCACTCTATCAGGAAATAACCATGCAATAAGAGCCGCTCCAGTTTCTTACACTCCGCCAAGTGGTCTAACGTATGAATTATTTTATGAGGTTTTTATACCAGATGATTACCAATTATACGAAAAACCTAAAATCCGCAGACAAGTTTAAGTCGGTAAGCAAAATTAATGTGCATATTGTTTAAACACGAATTACCATTAATAATCCATTAATTTAAAATTAATGGTCAATTAGATGGCAATTATATGTAAAATAAATTTGAGCAATTACTTAAGTAAGTAGTCAAAATTAATGTGCATATTTATAAACACGAATTACCATTAATAATCCATTAATTTAAAATTAATGGTCAATTAGATGGCAATTATATGTAAAATAAATTTGAGCAATTACTTAAGTCGGTAAGCAAAATTAATGTGCAT
>CAMUZR010000042.1 GCA_947165255.1 uncultured Bacteroidales bacterium | reverse complement strand
AATATGTTCTATTTTTCTTCTCTTTTATTTGGAGATTAAAACAGAATCTGTCCCCACGACTTATGCTCAAAGACTGTATTTCTTTGCATCCTGTGTGATGCTGGTGGCGGCGATGCGACCAGATACCAGGATCTCAGTGAGGGCATTACCACCCAGACGGTTGCCGCCGTGAATGCCGCCCGTTACCTCACCCGCGGCAAAGAGACCGGGGATAGGTTTGCCACTGGCGTCGAGCACACGGCGCTGTTCATCCACTACCAGTCCGCCCATGGTATGGTGGGTGGCAGGTGCTAACGTTCGGATGGTGAGCAGGGTTGAGTCGAGCGAATAGGTCGATTTGTCGTACGAGCCGTCTTTCAGGCGCCTGACCTTGCCGATGGTGTTGGTGGCATAGCGCTTGCTGACGTCGGCAGGTTGCCGGCCGTCCATCACAGCCATGTCGTAATCGCGGATAGCCTTCAGGATGGCGTCGGCACTCACATTGATTCTCAACGTCTTCAACAGTTCGGGCAGTTGCGCCGGTGTCCGTGCATATTGTTTTCCAGGCACGTCCACACCTCGTTTTTCGTTAGGTTCGGTGGTCTCCTCACCGCCGATATAGAGGTAGACACCCTGCTTGCCGTAGAGGCTGATGCCGTTCTCGAAGGCCTTTGCCGAAAGGACGTCACGCTCCAGCGACTCGTCCACGAATCGCCGTCCGTTCTTGGGACTGATGAAGACGGCATCCGACACGCTACCGAAGGCCAGATTGCCATAGTCGGTATATGACAGCGGCATGAGCTGTGTCCATCCCATACCCGTCAGGGCTGCCCCAGCCTTCTCTGCCATATTGAGACCGTCGCCTTGTTGCGAACTGCGGTTGGTAGTGGCCATACGGGGAGTGAGCTTTTCCTGATTCCAATAGCGGTTTGAGTCAATCACCTTGCTGATATTAGCAGCATAGCCGCCCGTAGCGATGATCACCCCCTTGCGGGCATGGGCCGTCACAGGCATGCCATCGGCCATCACAGCCTTCACACCCTTCACACGTCCGCCCTCCATGATGAGCTCTTTTGCAGCGGTCGATTTCAAAATGCGGTTTTCCTTGTTGGCTTTGGCAATCGTGGTGTAAGGTGCCATGATGTAGGCACCCCAGTTGCCGTCGTAGTGCTCGGGCGTGCCGTCGCCGTCGGTGTCAATGTCGGCACCCAGCATCTTGTTGCCTCTGAACCACAGGGCCCCCACGATGATGATCTGCCTTTCGAGGAATGTGACGCCCATCTTAGCCAGCCAGGGCTTCAGCTCCTGCCCCTGTTCCACCATCTGGCTCACCATGCGCAGGTCGCTATACACCCATTCCTGTTTGTCGGCACTCTGGCGCAGACCGCCGTAATAGGTCTGGAAGATATGCAGGTTCTTAGTCGAGAACAGCGTCAGGTCGGTCTCCGGCACACCGCGTGAAAGTTTCGGTCTTGCCCACGCCAGGTAGGCTGTAATCTCCTTTTTCAGCGCCTGAAGCACGGGCAGGTATTCAGCGTGTACGCCATGGGGCGCCAACTCCACGATGTTGCCCGGCTCGAAATCATGCGTCTGATAGTAGTCGGCATCGAAGGCTTTCTCTTCCCACCCGAGGATGGTTTCGAGGTCCTTGATACAACCAGGCCCCGACTTCGCCTTCTCATAGGTCTTTCCGTCGTAGCCCACACCCGTCTTAGCGTCGGGCTGGGCAGGATTCCACACCAGATATGGCATCACGCTCTGGAAGATGCCACCCGACACCAAGGTGTTGCCGCCAATCTCGGCATTTTTCTCGATCATCAGCACCGTGTTGCCCTGTTGTGCCGCCTCGGCAGCCGCCGACAGTCCGGCACCACCGGCACCCACAATCACCACATCCCACGTGCCTTCCACGGGCGTCTGTTCCGCCTTGGGCAGACTAGCTTTCTTGAACTGCTCAGCGTCCGACACCTTCGCCATATTGGCTGCTTTCGTAACGGCTGCCATCAGCCCCCGGCTCGACACCGTAGCCCCTGTCATGGCATCCACGCCGGTACCGTTGGCCTTGATGATCTGAGGTATCAGCTCGTCGAACACGATGTCGCCGATATGGGGTGTCTCGTGATGCTCCAGCACTTGGATATCCGTGATGCACGAGTCGCTGAACGTCACGCTCAGCCGGATGTCGCCGTTGTGCCCCTGTGCAGTCACCTCGTAGGTCCCCGCCTCGAACGTCAGCCGTTCCGACTTTTTCTGGCTGCAGCCAACAAAGAGCATCGCCACAACCACTATCCAAACTTTGCTCATCTTCATTTGTCTTGTACGCATAAGATTTTTGTATTTTGTTAGTGGGGGTCAGCCACGCCATTACTTCTTCGCGTGTGCGCTGCTTGTATTTTCAAAGTACCCCGGCCTTACCAAAAGCCGATGTCGTCGCTTATGCCACCGCCCTCTTCCTCGGAAGAAACGTCAATTTTCTTCATTTCGAATGTGGCGGTGTAGGTGGTGCCGTCGGCGTTCTGGCGCAGAGCCTTCCACTTCATCACGCCGTCCTTGATAGACTCAATCTCCCACCACTCGCGGCGCTCCTCCTGGCCTTCGCCGGCGTTCTTCCAGCGGGTGCAGAGCAGGTTGCCGTCCACGAAGTAGTCGGCGTAGTCGTCGTCGCTTATCTGCCACTGGCCGTCCACTTTGTGGAAGTAGTTGAAGGAGCCGTCCGTCATGTATTCCCAACGGTGGTTCTCACCGTCGTCGAACTCCGAGCCCTCTTCACCAGTGCTATAACCCTCCCACATGCCGATGATGTCGGCGCTGTAGTCGGCGGTGACACGTCTATAAATGCTAGTGTCCTCTACCGTTTCATAGACTTCGCCATCTTTCATAACAACAATTTTGAAGTTACACGACATATTATTATCATCGATAGATTTGATATTCAGTGTGAATACTTTATCTATATTGGATGAATGGGATAATAGGGTGACGGTGTTTCCATCAATTGTCATGTCGCATTCCTCTTTTGCACGCCACTTGGGCACGGTCTCATCGTAATTAACTCGCGATACACTAAGGTATGCCTTAGTGGCAGACAGAAAAGTGAAAACATCTTTCTCGTTGGTGAGCGCAGGTTCACCATCTCTTTCTGCCTTTATCCACTTTCCGATAATCTTTTCAGCTACGTTGAGGTCGGGCTCAACGGGCACAACGGGATTGTCACCATTGCCGTTTG
>CAMUZR010000041.1 GCA_947165255.1 uncultured Bacteroidales bacterium | reverse complement strand
ATTGTCAAAATGGCACTCGAAGATAGTCAAAATGGCATGGAATTTAAACTCGGTTATACGATGCTGCCAATTCTTTAAACTCGGTTAAACAATGGAGATATTTAGAATCTTCGAGTATGACAGCGATAGGCATCATACTCTTTGCCAAAGTCATGGCGCAGGCGACGCTCTTCACTGAGTACTTGAATGAACATGATAGCAAAGAAGAGAAGCCAAACAGCGACAGCCTGCCAAGTACACAGCCACCGGGCGAAGCCTATAAGATAAATGAGCGTTCCCGTCAGCATGGGATTGCGATTCAGACGATAGGGGCCATCTGTCATCAAGTGCTGTGTGCGTGGTGCCACCTCATGGCCAAAAGCATCCATCGGGTTGCCTTTTCCACGAAGCTTCATATATACGATAGTCCAGATGCTCAGTAGCAGACCACAGAGCATCAAGCCCCAAGCGACCACATCCTTAGCTGCCACTCCTGACCAGAACGTTGGTCTTCCTGATGCTAGCCACATCAATGTGGGCATCAGTCCCACAAAGATCACCAAGCCTAAAAGATAGCCCAATATGTCTCTTAACTGTTTCATGTTTAACATCCTTCTTTGTAGTTGACAGTCTATTAGGGCTTCCAAGAATAGCGGCTATTTTTAATAGGCTTATTATAGAAAAAACGAGAGGTTAAAGTATTGAAGTAACACTTTAACCTCTCATAATTAATTATTTGATTTTTAATAGATTAAATATCACTCTTCGACGGCATCCTGTGCGACAGCTAACGGATGTTGATAATCAGCTATTTACAGGTTTAGTGTAAAGTACTGGCTACTTTTTTTCGACACATTCTGCACGTTTTTACACGCTCATGGCAACGAAAACGTGTTTTTACGGCAGAGATTCTCTTTCCTATGTAAATATTTCCATTTTGGTTTTACACTAAATTGCTCAACCTTTGTCTTGCAATCGTTAACTGTCAATGCTTCATGTATTCTATAGAACCAAAGCCATCAGAAACACTCTGCAAACTTTGTTTGCAAATTTTATGATTTCTTCTGACTAAGCTTTTTCTTCAGTCGTCGCAACTTATTTCGCCACTTTCTTGCCGCCTACGACGTAAATGCCGTGGCGAAAGCTGCGGAGCACCGGTGCACCCTGTCCCAGCCTTCGTCCGCTGAGGTCGTGTATGGCAAAGTCTTCGCGCCGCAGCGCCTCAGTGTCCTCAGTGTCCTCAACGCCCGTCGGCACGTCGTCGTTGTTGGCCTCGCCGTAGACGTTGGTCTGGTAGAACCTGACACGGTAGGGCCACTGCTCCTCGGTGTTGTCTATCCATCCCGTGAAGTTGTGTGTCCAGTAGGTCGAGGGTGCTCCGCTGATGACGAGCCACACGTGGCTGCAGCCTGCAGGGCAGTCGAAGGCGATGAGTTGGTCGGCGTCGTTGTAGCCGGCGCGGTGCATGTCGCCATAGACGCGCGTGCCGTCGCTCTTGAAGGCTACGAATCCAATGCGCCATCCCGCGCGCGTGATGTTTTTAGCGGTGTAGCCGTCGGCACCGGCCTTGCCCTCGAACTCCACGTAGAGCGTCTTGGCCTTGGAGGGAGCGTTGAGGCGGATGGCATTGTTGCCGTAGTTCTCGATGCAGTTTTTCTTCTCGGGCCACCAGTAGCCGTCGTCGTCCTTGGTAAGTGCTGTCTGGCTGCGCCAGCTGGCCTTGCCGTCGCCGATGGAGCGTATGGGGTCGAGGTCGAAGGTGGTCATGCGTGCTCCCCACTCCCAGAGTTCGTCGCCGAGCTGGCTGACCTTCTGGCTGGTGGTACCCGTCATGCGGGTGCGCATGTAGGTCTCGAAGGGGTCTTCGGGGTCACGGCAGTCGTTCCACAGCCGTCCCACGGCGTCCCAGCCGTGCTTGTGCACGAAGAGGTCCTGGATGAAGAAGTTCTCGTAGCGGAGGTACCCGGCGAGGGGGTGACGGTGCATCCCGTTGAGGGAGTTCCAGAGCCACTCGTTGTCGTTGAGGAGCTTGCCGGGGTAATAGACGTAAGCCATCCACTGGGCGCACATTTCCCAGAAGGGGTTCACCGTGGATTCGTGCCAGTTGTACATCCATCCGTTCCAGTCGCCGTTGTCGCAGTGTACCTGGTACTGGAAGCAGTGGCCGATTTCGTGGGCCACGGTCTGTCCGCCGCGTGAGGTGTAGGCCCAGCGCGAGAGCGAGAGCATACCGATCTGGTTGTCAATGCCGCTGCCCTCGGCTTTCCATTCGCTGGTCGAGTAGAGGCGGATGATCATCTTGTAGGTGTCGCTCTTGGACTTGCCCTGGTTGATGGTGATGAAACCGAGCTTGTCGGCATACACCTCGAAGATTTTGTCGGCCGTCTCCAGTATGCCCGGAACGGCACTTGGCACTTCGTCGCCATATTCCTTCTCCCAGAAAAGCACCCAGTGCTTCGACTGGTAGGAGCGCTTGTAGCTCCACTGGTTGTTGTTGTCCTGCAGCTTCGCATCGCTGCCGCAGGCGCTTCCGCTGCAGTAAATCTTCTTGTCGACAGCCTTGATGCGTGTGTTCAGGCTGTTGGTGGCCGCTGCCAGTTGGTCGTCGGTCAGGGTGCAGTCCTTCACTTGCTCCTTGGCCGTGGCTACGGTCTGGTCAAGGACGCCCCACGCCGTGGCTTTGCGGGGCATGTCCTTCCACCACGCCAGCACCTTGTCGGCATAGTTGATGCGCTCCTGCAGCGATGTGTAGCGCGCCACCGACTCCTTGGCCGCCGTCATGGCTGCCGTCAGCGCGGCGTACGCTTCGTTCAGTGCGTTCTCGTCGTAGATTGGTTTGTTGTCTTCGCCGGTGCCTGTGCCAGCCAGTGCCTGGCGTGCTTCGTCGATGGCTTGGTTGAGACCGTCTGCTGCCGTCTGCTGCATCACGTTGGAAGCATCATCCTCAGCCTGCGTCACGAGGCTCTGCAGTTCCTTGACGATGTCCGACGTGCCGACCTCGCCGATGTACTGCAACTGGAAGTTGTCCACGCAGAGATAGTTCCCCGTGGGGTCCTCGGTCTGCACGCCGACTTCAATCTCCCCCTGTTCCTCCACGACGGAGAAGTCGACATGGTAGGTTTTCATGGCTGTGACGAGCGTCTTCGTGAGCCCGGCATAGAGGTATGCACCCTTCTGTGCGGCGCCTGTATTGGTGACACTGCCCTGTCCCGACTGCTGGATGTGCAGGGCGTTGGCCAAGAGGCGGTAGTTGCCCTTGGGCAGCCCTTTCAGCACCTGCGAGAGGCTGGCGTCAGAAATTTTGCTTCCCCGGCTGACCCATGCCTCCATATAGTAGGTGCCGTCCTTCTTGATGAAATAGCTGTTGGTCTGTGAGCTCATGCCCAGGACTGTCCATCCCGCCGTTCCGTCCACCTCGAACGAGGGGTTCTGGAGGTAGCGGTCGGTGCAGTCGAAGGGTGTGCTTGGCGAGGCGTTCCACCATCGGTAGGTCTCTATAGCCTCTTTCAGAGCCTCGTTGGCAGCCAGCACTTCAGAGAGCGGAGTCTCGCTGCCGTCGTAGGCAGCCTGTGCGCGGTCGATGGCCGTCTTCAAGTCGTCGGCTCCCCGTCCGCTGCCGTCGGCATAGAGGGTGTTGGCATTCTGGAGGGTCTTGTTCAGTCCGGCCTTGCTGTCGTCCATGCTCTGTACCAGAATCTGCACGTAGTCGATGAGCAGGTTGGCCGAACTGCCGGAACCTGTGTTTTCCGCTGCCGTATAGCCAATCTGTATCTTGCCTCGGGTGCTCTCGGTCAGCGTGAAGGATATCTGGTCCAGCGACCACGTCTTCGAGGGATAGCCGTTGAGCGTGGAGATGACGGCAGTGCCGTTCTGCGGAATCCACGCCAGCTGCGACCTGCCTTTCGTGGCGCTCTTGCCGTTGTAGGTGGGAACGTTGATGGTATAGGTGCCGGCGGGCAGGGTGACGTTCTGGCTGTAGGTCATCGCCACGCCCCAACCCGTCGACAACGCCAGCGCGCCACCCTCGCTGTTCTGGTAGCCCTTGGACGGTACTTCGCCGCCGTTGAAGGTGCCGGCGAAGCCATATTCATAGATGCCGGTGATGGTGTAATCAACGGTGAACCCGGCTGTCCATCCCGTGATGGTCTTGATTTCCTGTTTCACCTCGGTGGTGGCTCCGGCCTTGTGGTGGAA
>CAMUZR010000040.1 GCA_947165255.1 uncultured Bacteroidales bacterium | reverse complement strand
GCCTCGCTCCTGGCATACCAGCGCCCGTTCGTGTGCCCCGCATCCTTGGCGGCGCCATACTTCAAGGCGCGGATGTTGTGCTCGGCTCTCTTCTCCGTCGCACTCGCACAGAACCGCACAAAGGGGAACACGCTCCCCAGCCACTCCAGGTCTTCCATCAGGTGGTGCTCCACCTCCAGCTCGCCCGGCATCGGCATCCCGTTCGCCGCCAACTCGCGGAACATGTTGCGGAAGCTCTCCGCCACCTCCTTATGCCCCGGCTTGCCCACCACGTAGGCCGGCCGGAACCAGTACCCGCTCAGCACATCCACCGCCATATACTTGTACACCCACTTCCCGTCCCACGTCTGACGGCTCAGTGCCACGTCGTCCATCGATATTTTCGAGAGGCTGTATTGCCCCAGTTTCCTCATGTGTTTCGGGCGCAGTGTGTTCTGGTATGCAAAATTGCCGTTCCGGTCCGCATACACAGCCGTCGTGTTCATTACCTGGCTCAAGTACGCCCACACCGTCGCCTGGCTCAGTTCCAGTGTCCGTCCCTTGTGGCGGAAGTCGTCCGGGCGGAACACCTCCCCAGTCTCTTTGTCGTATAGTTCACGGTCGCCCGTCACAAACTCCAGATACAGCTCCCACACCCGCTCCTTGAACGGCTTCCCGTTCGTCCGCCACAGCGCCACAATCAGGTTCTCGGTCTTCACGCTCACCTTACGGCTGTTGTCGTTGCCGATGGCCTTGCTTACAATGCTGCTGTAACCCTCGTTGCAATATGCCTTAAACACCCTTTCAAAACTCCGTGAGTTCTGGAATGTCTCTTTCCCGGCTGTGGCCGATTTCGGCTGCAGCCCTCCCATCTTTCCAATCTCCTCATTGTACCACGCCATCGCCTCCACATACCACTCGCCCATATTCACCCTTCTGCCGACCCTCGCCCGCTCCGTCCGCTGCTCCTCCAGCCCCCTCTTCAACGCCTCCAGCAGGCTCGCGCGGTTCGTGTACTGCTCTATCAGCCGTGCCTCCAACGGTGTCCCGTCCGCCTTCCTGTAGGCTGTGTACCACGCCCGCGCCTCAGCGTCCGATTTCGCCTCAAACAACGGCTTCTCTTCCTCCTTCTCAATAGGCCCGAACTTCGCCTCTATCATCGCCAACCGTTCTGGCCGCTTGATACTATTGAGGTCGATAAGGGGCATATTGTTATATCCTATTCCACAGATTGACAAGGCTCCCTGCTCGACATCGTACTTGTATTGCCGGGCTGTCAAGCCAGCTGCGCACCAGTCAGCCTTAGAAATCACAGGGTTTCCTTCATATCGTGCGTACATAGTCTATGCCTCCTCCAGTTCTTTTTTGACCCTCTCCTTTATCGTCACCGGCGACTCGCCGGCCATCACAACTCCACCCAGCTGCAACGCCCGCTGGCGTATCTTCCGCGCCACCTCCGTGTTGCTCCTACAATTCAAAGCCTCCCTGATGGTTGGGTAACTGCCCAGCCCTTCAGACATCAGCTGCTTCCTCGTCCCGTGGTCAACTATTATTATCTTCATATTGTTTTATCTGTTTTGTTTGTGGGGTGCCGGGTCTCGCTCCCGGTGGCGGTCAGTCCAGATTATTTCTCCCGCTCACCCTTTGCCTGCCGTGCTCGGCTGGCAACTTTAGTTTGTTTATATTCTACCGCATCTATCCCCCTCTATCCATTCTATCCCCTCTATTGACTGTCTATGGTAAACAATGGGTTGGCATAGCCGATAAATGTGAATCGTAGCTCATTGTTTAAGGGCATGAATTTCTCACCAGGACTGATGGACCTTTTCCCGCTCTCTGTTTTTACACACCCCTTCAGTTTGGGGAAGTGCATAAACACATGTGCGGTACACCATTTCATATAATAATTCTTGTTCATTCCACACCTCCTTCCCCTCTGTCCACCGGGTAAGCCTCCACCAACGTATAGTTCATCAACTCCACCAATGCCGACACAAACCCACGAAACGCACTCCGCGTCTGCATCACCGACACTACGTCAACCTCGTCAACGGGTCGCATCGTCAGTATGCCGTCATTCTCCAGATGCACCTCTTTGCCGTCCCAGGTCTTCAAGTCCACGCCCAAAACTTCGGGCTCCCTGCCTGCCTTCATCATTCCTTACCTCCTTTCCACTTCAGAAATCCGGAAGTTTGATGAATTGCTTCGCCAAAGTCAACACATTGCAGTGCTGTCCCAGAAAGCAATACGCAAATGTTGCCCAATGTGCCTTCTATTTTACTTGATACTTTTTTTTCACCATCCAGCAAAACCACAGCTGTTTTGATGTTTTCTTCAGGAAGGCCTTCGATCCATCTGATAAGTTCTTGTTTGGTCATCATTCCTCACCTCCTTTCTCCTCAAACCTAACAGTAGGAATATACGACCAAGCATACACTCCTCCCAGATTGTGGCCAGCCCTAAAATTGGTCAGCATTTCTGTCCATTGCCTTACATCGGCCAGGTAGACAGCCGTAACAAGTTTGTGCTCTCCTTCACCCATATCGATGTCCGCTAATACAATCGTACCACCTTCTGGGTGATTGTTTTTGGCATTATGCCATTTGAATGTTCTTTTTACTTCCATAACCGTATATTGTTTAAATGATTAGTCGCAATATCTCACGCCGAGACAGACACAATATTTCCCAGCGTTCATCATCCTCATCTTGTAGCACTCTATCACATCAAAGAAGCGAAAGAAATTCGGCTTCCCGACCACATCCAGCACTTCTCTAAGCCATTCCTCGAAACTGTAGCCAAGGTTCTTGCTCCTCGTCCACATCATTTCGCATATCTTCGTCATGCTTTCTTCGCTGACATCCCCCTTGTATCCGGTGGCATACTCGCCACACTCGGTCTGGGCTTTTTTGATAATCTCTTTTCGTGTCATTTCTAATTATATTTTATGATGTCAATTTTTCTTCGTATTTTTGCACCGCACTTTCAATTTGAAATCGATTGCAAAGATACAAAATGTTTTCAATATGAAAACAATTTAAAATGTTAAAATTCACAATATGAAAACATGGAAATAGATAAAAAACAGATACTCAGCAGATTTAAGCAAGCTAAAAAAATAACATCAGATATAGAACTTGCTCATTTTTTAGGCATTTCAAGAGGCACTTTGTCTAATTGGAAGGCACGAAACTCCCTTGATTTTGACCTCTTGTTTTCAAAATGTGAACACGAGTCAATCCATTGGCTTGTTACTGGGGAGGGTGAAATTTATTACTCAAACAAGCCAGGGATGGAGGCGTCACCCATCGTGGAGACGAATGCCAGTACAGATGCCTTACAAATGATTGCAGACCTTGCCCGCGAAAACGGACAACTTCAGGCCGAAAACGCCGAACTCAAAAAAGAACTTGCCCAGCGGGACAACACTGTCGTGGATGCAACTGCGTCAGTTGCTTCGGCATAATGCAATTCCCAAAGAAAACATACTAACTAAATACATGTAATACCATGAGTAGTTTTAATCTTAATCAAATGGAACGTGCAATTAGCACACAGTACACCGACTTCAAAGGCATCGCCGCCATCGACACCCACGACGGGGCTGGACTGGCAGATCTCGCAAAAGACTATGGCATCGACACCGACAGGTATTTTGTCTATGGGGCGTCTTGCTACGATTCAGAACCTATCGGAAAAAGGAAACTGTCTGTTAACCTATTATTAATCGATGGAAACACCTATGGGCGTTCCTTCGATGAAATAAGCCGGTACCAGGGTACTGTCGAAATCGAAACTCGACAGATCCAAGTACCCTATTCCGACCTTGGCAAATATATCAAGAGGGTAAATATCGGCGTGGTGTCAAGCCTGAGTGCCCATATCAACGCCGAACTGCCGGAGGAACTGTAACACGCTCCTCCTCATAGTCCCTCTTGGCCTTCTCCAGGAGGTCTATTACATCTTCTACCACCGACGCTGTCCTGGCATCGGTGGCTCTTTTTGCCAGTTCCAGATTCGCAATCATCACCTCAAGGCGATTGACACATCCGTTTTTGCCCATATTGCGGAGCCACTTCTGAAAGATTGTATCGCTCATAACCGAAATTTTCTGCAAAAATACACAAAAAAAATCAATATTTAGGTGTAAATATTTGTTATTTAATATTTAACACACATACGAACCATAAAATATGTGCTAATAAAGGGTCTCGAACTCCACAAAAACATCCCTTTTCGCCCCCTTTTTTGCATCCAAACCCCGCCCAACCCACAAAAAAAAACGTTAAAAATTGTCTAGATTGTGGACAAAATCACGTACATTTGGTTTTAAATCGGCTTTCCGCACCTCCCGGTACCGGCACCTCTGAAAAACCATCCCAAAAGCCACCCCAGAGACACCCATCAAGCCCACTAAGCCCACCAACCCCATCCAACGGAAAAAGGGCGCAGAACCGCGTAAAACCACGCTTCTGCGCCCTTCCTGTTGTCGATTAAAGCCCTATTAAACCATTATTCAACCAAAACTAAAACGGCGGGCCCAAAAATCCGCCAAAAATTAAAGAATAATTCAATCAAATTAAAGCAAAATGCACATTTCGTTTTTTCGGCAATTCATATAACCAACTGAAAATCGGCAAAATATATTTTCTAAAATGTACTTTTCGTTTTATGCCCCATAC
>CAMUZR010000039.1 GCA_947165255.1 uncultured Bacteroidales bacterium | reverse complement strand
AAAATTCTTGCTATCTTTGCACAACAGCGTTGCACTTCGAGGTTGAATCTATACCCACCTTTTTTAGACACCTACGGACAATAAATAGCACAATTCATCGTTTGTGGAAATTAAAAAAAGAGTATCAATCAAAAAAAAATAAACACATTATGAGCCTAATAAAATCAATATCCGGCATCCGCGGCACCATTGGCGGCAAGCCTGGTGAAGGCCTCAGCCCCATCGACGTAGTCAAGTTCACCACAGCCTTTGCCACTTTCCTGCAACGTCGCAATCCCGACAAGAAACGCCTCACCCTGGTAGTGGGTCGCGACGCACGCCTCTCTGGCGCCATGGTAGACCGACTCGTGGTCGGCACCCTGCAGGGCATGGGCATTGACGTCCTTGAAACCGGTTTCTCCACCACCCCCACCACCGAAATGACCGTCATTGACAGTCATGCCGACGGCGGCATCATCATCACCGCCTCCCACAACCCCAAAGAGTGGAACGCCCTCAAACTCCTCAACGCCCGCGGCGAATTTATCGACGCCGCCGAAGGCAACGAGGTGATTGCCCTTGCCGACAAGGAAGACTTCGCCTATGCCGAGGTCGACCAGTTAGGCCAGGTGACCGAAGACCCGAACACCATCGACCACCATATCGAGCGTGTCCTTGGGCTGAAACTTGTGGACCGTGAGGCCATCGCCAAGGCCAATTTCCGCGTGGCCGTGGATGCCGTCAACTCCACTGGCGGCATTGCCATTCCCCGCCTGTTACGTGCCTTGGGCGTGAAAGACGTGGTGGAACTCAACTGCGAACCCACCGGCCATTTCGCCCATAATCCCGAACCCATTCCCCAGAACCTGACCCAGATTGCCGACACTGTGGCCCGCGAGCACTGCGACCTCGGCATCGTGGTTGACCCCGATGTTGATCGTCTGGCACTGGTGTGCGAGACCGGTGAAATGTTTGGCGAGGAATATACCCTGGTGAGCGTAGCCGACTATGTGCTGCAACACACCCCCGGCAACACCGTCTCCAACATGTCCTCCTCCCGCGCCCTGCGCGATGTCACCCACAAGTACAGCGGCTGCCAATATGAGGCCTCTGCAGTGGGCGAAGTCAACGTCACCACCCTGATGCGCAAGAACCATGCCGTCATCGGAGGCGAAGGCAACGGCGGAGTCATCTATCCCGAACTACACTATGGCCGCGACGCGCTGGTGGGCGTGGCCCTCTTCCTCACCCTCTTGGCCAAGAAAGGCATGAAGGTGAGCCAGCTGCGCAAGACCTACCCCGACTACATCATCAGCAAGAACCGCAAAGACCTGACGCCCGACATGGACGTGGATGCCCTGCTGAAGAAAGTGGCCGAGAAATACAACGCCGACAAAAGCTGCCAGGTGAGCACCATCGACGGCGTGAAGATAGATTTCGAAGACGGCTGGGTACATCTGCGCAAGAGCAACACCGAGCCCATCATCCGCATATACAGCGAGGCCCACACCGAGGCCCGCGCCGACGAACTGGCCCAACAGGTCATTGCCGAAATCTAATACACAACAAGGCATTAAGGAGGCGCTGGCCGTGGGCCAGCGCCTCCTTTTTTTCAATCCCTTGGTAGATTATCTTTGACGAAGCCACCCATCCTTTTCCATGTGCGGACAGATTGTAAGCTGCAATTAGCCTTGGTGTCAAACGTCCATTACCTGCCTATTCTCCGAAACCCTCGTCAACAGTGAATGTATAATGCAAGGTATTCTCCAGAGAACTATCTACAAAGTACATCCAGTTGATAGGGTGATATGGATTTCGTACTTTGAGGACAGAGTCGTATGGTGCCGTACATCTTCGGAAAGAATAACGTATTGTATCATCTAATACCATACACAATGTATCGCCAAAAAAAAATTCCAAGTTAGGGTATAAGCCTTGGCTAAGGGCTTCACCAATAAATACCGTAGAGTCATTCGCTATGGTGACTGTTTTCCGGTCGGATGTCAGCGTTACCTTATGGCCGCTATTGTTCGCAATATAGTCATGCACCGAAACAAATTCGTGCCTACAAGTACAAGAGGTGGCTACTGCCATAAGGGTTACAAACGCTAACCCTAAGAATAAAGGATTCCTTTTCATATTTGTTATTTTTTTATGATAAAACAATTTTCCTTATTTTGGGGACTTCTATAAATCACCCAGAAGGGGTGAGACTATTAATAACACGGTACAAGCCGAAGGCGCAGTGCCGTGATACTCAGACGTCAGTAAACTGCGTCCCGACGGGACGCGACAATGGAAACAAATAAATAGAACACACCTTTTTTCATTTATTATTGCTCACATTTTTCATGCCCGATTCACAATCAGCGAGAAAGGTTAAAAGCTAGCACATTGACACCCACATAGTTATTGCAAACAATTACAAATAGTATAGCAATGAACGAAACGCCCGCCCACTGATTATTCCCTGAAACTCTTATCCACTGTAAACGTCCTATCATATATAAAATTAGGACCTCCACCAACTTGTACATTACTCCACCTATAGAATTTATATGGATTACGACTGTTAATGTTAGTATCGTAATCGTATTTGAAAAAAGTATACTCCAACAAATCGGCAAATACAACCCTTAGCGTATCGCCAAAGATTGCCCCCAAATCCAGATAGTCAAAACTTGCACCAATATATACGGTTGAGTCATTTGGTATGGTGACCGTTTTTCTGTTGGAAGTAAAAGTAACGTCAATACCGCTCTTGTTTGCTATGTACTGATTATATCTTGAGATATAATCCACTATACAAGAATTAGTCAGTGTAAGCAACACTATTATGGCTAAACTGCCAAATACCAGATTCCATCTTCTGTTTCTTGTTGTTTTCATTTTTTTTGTTTTACTATGATACATTTACATTTTTTCCACTGCTAACATACAAGTCTTTCAAGTCAGCCGTGCCTATCCATAGGTCATGCTTAACCTTCTCGCAACGCGAGAGGACTTCCGTGTAATGCTCCCTATCTCCAATGTACTTTATCATTCTATCTGCTTAACTTTGTCCACTGGTGAGAGCCACCTTGTGAGCAGCCCAAGGTCGAAGGTGTACGCTCGTTGTTGATAGTAACGCCACATTTCTTACATTGATATGTAGTATTACCGACGTGACCCAGATGATTCCATTGATGTGAACCTTTCGCAGGACATCCAAGAGTGGATGGAGTACGTTTGTTCTCCAGCAAAGTGCCACACTTCTTGCAGTTGTAATTTTCTTGGCCGACCTCTCCCTGGTCTTGCCACCTATGAGAGCCACCAGCTCGACAGTTGAGAGTCGATGGTGTGCGCTCCGATTTCACCAAGGTGGCACATTTGCAGCACTGGTAGTTCTTCAAACCTCCTGTTTTATCAAGGTTGATAATAAACCCCGAAAGAGAAACAATCAATATTATTGAAACCAAACGTCTTAACATATTTCTATAACGTATTTGGTTGTGGAATCTCTGACAGAAAGGCGTCGAGTTGCTCTTTTATAGTTACCAAATCAATAGAATTGCCGACACTGCATTTATACCACCAATCATTATCCTCTTTTAATAGATTGTCTCCGCCGAGAAAATCCCTGTTCTCTTGGGTCACAGTTGTTCCCAAGGCCTTTCTTATGCCACATTCTACAGACGATGGTTTCCCGTTTTCTTTTGTTGCTGGCCATTCTACACACGCCATATAGTTTCCTCGCTCAATACCAACACCAACCCACTGTCTTGCCCAATCTTGTTCGCGTTTTAGTTCGTAGTCATTATGGTCTGAAGCCGCAAAATGGATTATTGCATCGGGGTATATCTTCTTCACTTCCTCAAACAACTCTTTTCTTTCCACAAGAGTGTCGGAAAGTATGGGCTGACAAACGAGCTCTTTTATTAATTCGAAAACCTTGTCATAAATTCTACAGAAACGAGCATATGTGACGTTTGCAAATTTAATACTTGAAGCGGCATCATAAGTCACTTCATATCTCACCCTTTCCACTTCTTCATCATAATCCAATGCAACACGATTAGCATAATACTCGCTATAATCTTCACCGTCGTTTTTGCTACGATTAGATTCATACGATATTGCAGCAAAATTTCCTATGCTATTCAACCACACCTTGTCATACTCTCGGTAATCCCCTTGTTTTCTGTCAATACGTTTTCGTGCAACAATATGGTCAAAATCCCACGGTCGATTGTATTCTGCCCACATGTCCTGCCTTGCAGGGTCATAGTTGGAAAAATGAGTGTTGATGTATTCTCGTTCAGCATACAGAAGCATCTCTCTTGACTCCGTATGACCATTCCAGAATATCCTATCAAAGAACTCACGTGCCGGTGCAGGAACACTATGCCACACTCTCCAGCTGGAACTTTCCCCAATATTGGGGACAAATCCACGAACATCCGCCTGGCTGTATATATGCAAGAGACTACAATTGTGCATTAACCTGGAGATGCCCTTTTGGATGTTGTTTATGGTTATGCCATCCTTGCATCTCCGAAATATCTCCTGCACACATCCCTTTTTGTCATTGTTCGCGGAAAACCAGTGCAAACAAAATGCGAGTGCCCTGATTTGCGAGGCCGTTAATTCTGTAGGAGATTTAATGTTCTCATACGCAAAATACATCAACAGCAAATACACATCTGGGGAATTTCTTGCAATGATTGTGCGTAATATGCTTGGAGTCCGATTTGCTCCTTCCCCATTAACGCCCAACCATTCATCTATTTGCTCAAGTATTTCTTCCAAATGTTCATTGTATAGATATGTGATTTTTTCTCTCTCGGCATCTTTCCTCGCATAACTACGGATTTGACGAATGCTTAATTCATTTTTCAATGAGTCGTCCTCCTTGTCGGTCAAAGCCAAGCGGAATGCCAGCATAACAAGTTTCGATGGACTCATATATTTCTCTGCAAGCCTATCGTTTATATCCTTAATAGTCGGCCAATATGCTTTGATGGCCGAATAATTCAAATCATCTCTTGAAATTGCCGTTCCTCCCGTATTCAGTCGCGTGAAAAGCACCTCAAGAGTTGTCTGTTCAACAGTATCCGTTTCAGATTCTGTCTCTGACTCCATCACCTCTTTGGGAAGATGATTACAATTGATGTAGTAATTGTCAAGAGCCACAATGCGAGGGAATAGAACCTCTTTCAGATAACAACACGCCTTTTCATCAAAATCAATCTTCTTGCTATAGGCAAAATTTGTTTCCTTAAAAATAGTTATCGTTTTATGCAAGAAAGCCTCTGCATCATTATTTGTTGTTTTTGATGCTTCCAACAAACACCATAATGGTATAGGACAGTTTGCTTCTATCGGCCAGGTTTCCTTCAATGAAAATTCACGATTATAAATATTCCCTTGAAGCTCAAATTTATCTAACGCTTTCCTTTTTTCACTGGTATTTAGGCGGCTGCAATCATCATCGTTTTTGAATCCCCAAGGCTGTGGAATTGTTGTGGCTTTAATCCAAAACATTCTGGTGCTATTTTTTACAGAAGGTGGCATCAAATCTATCCAAAGTACTGCTCTGGCATCCTTTACCGTATTAAAGCCAATGCTTATCGCATTGTAACGCTGCTGTCCATCCATTAAATAGTATTTACCTCTCTGGCCTTGTTCAACAATATCAGACAGCATAAAAGACCCTATCGGGAATCCTCGCAGGATTGAGTCCCACAATAGTTCCACTTGGCTTGGCTTCCACACAAGACCACGTTGTAATGCAGGAATTGTTACCTCTGAATTTTCATTAGTCCAACTTGCAATTCTCCGAAGTGTATATGATTTCTCTACCATTATTATTCCTTAATTCCGCAAACGCGGTGTTAATAAAATGAGCGACAGATTGCTGAAAACTTTTCAGGCAATCTGTCGCCTGTTTCCATAATTTTGTGTACCTTTGTATTGCATTAATAATACACAATTATGGGTGCAAAGATACAAATAAAATACGATTCAGTGCACAATTTCTGCGGATTTTTTTCTGCATCGACCATTTCCGCAAGTCAGGAGTTTACAAGTAACACGTCTGTCATGTTCCGTTGGGGCGGAAGGACCGCGCCGAG
>CAMUZR010000038.1 GCA_947165255.1 uncultured Bacteroidales bacterium | reverse complement strand
GAGGCCGAAGAACTCTTCGTCGCCACCCAGAAGAACGCCCAGTGGCGCTACGAGGGCTACAAAGCCCTGGCCGAGATGAAATAAAACAACGTAATGCTCGTAAAGCAAGCGGCGGGTCGGGATGACTGACCCGCCGTTTTGTTTTCTTTTCGGCGGCTGAAGCCGCCGGCACAGAACGCATGTGGACATTGTTTTCGGGAAAACATTATCGTTTGAGGCGGTGGAGAAGGAGTTTGATTGTGGGAATCAGGAGGAGGCCGAGGAGGAAGGTGAGGAGGTGATGTTTGAATGGGTGGTAGGTTTCGGAGGGGGCGATGGAACGGAGGGGGTTGGCGGGGAGCAGTGGGGCGGTGGTAATAGTGGATTCTTTGCCGGTGGTCTCGGAGGTGGAGAGGCGGTTTTCGGTGGTGGCGGCGGAGCGGTCGCGGTCGGTGACGGACTGGCGGTCGCGGAGGGTGGTGAGGCGCGTGGTGTCGCCGTCGGCATTGGTCTGGACGGTGATGACGGTGGTCTCGCGCAGGGTGTCGCGGACAATGAGGGTGACGGTCTGGCGGAGGGTGTCAGCCGAGGTGCCGGTCTGTGTGCTCTGCATGACGGATCTGCTGCTTCTGCAACTCGTCAAGGACAGGGCAGCCACCGCTATGAGGGCAGTCGTTAATCTTTTGTATGGCATTGCGCAAATGTTTTATTTCGTCTTTCAGTTCCCTGACTTCATGTCGCAGGGGATCAGCTATATTTTCCCTGAACTCGTCGACATACATCTTGGAGAGATTCATGTCTTTCTGCCGGTTGTCGGCACGAAGGCTCTCGACCTCCTGCCGGTGGCGGCGTCGGTCGAAGAGCCAGCCGCCACCGGCGACGAGAGTGAGCAGGGAGGGAATGAGGTTCCAAAGGTTGTTCATGATGGGGTGTGTTTACAGGTTGTTATCTTTGAGCCACTGACGGACATCGAAGCATGGGCAGGCTTTGTTGGCGTACTCGTTGTGGCCGTGGTTTTCGGTGACGGCATACTCTTCCATCAGGTCACGGACAAGTTGGAGCAGGACAATCCGCTGGGCTTCGGTGCGGGTGTCGGCAGGACGGCCGTCGTCGTCGAGGCCGCCGACATAGGCGATGCCGATGCTGCGGGCGTTGTGTCCGGGGCAGTGGGCGCCCGCCTGCTCGACGGGGCGGCCGGAGTGGACGCTGCCGTCGGGGTAGATGACATAATGATAGCCGATGTCGTGCCAGCCGAGGCTGCGATGGTATCTTCTTATGCTCTCCACGGTACATTCGGCATCGGGGCGTGTGGCGGTGCAATGGATGATGATTTCGGTGATTTTTCGCATGGGGTTTCCTTTTTGTTTTTGCAAGGCACGAATGCCTTGGCACGGGACGGATAATTTTTCTTTCGGCGATACAATCGCCTTGCAATGGACACAGGGGCGAGGCTTCTTTGCAAGACCTGAAGGCCTTGCCACGGGACGCATTCTTTCGGGGGAGGACGGGTTGGGGGCATGGCTTGGAAGGGGTTAGGCGGTGAGGTAGAGGACGTTGACGGTGTCGCCCTTGGCATAACGCTCAGGGTCTTTAAAGGTGAGCTTGTTGTCGGCAAGGGTGTAGTCGGCGGGCGGCTGCATCAGGCCGTTGACGAACACGGCGACGGCACTCTCGGCAAAGGGCGGTTTGGTGAGGGTGATCTCGGCGGTGTAGTCCATGCTGTCGAGGGTGAGGACGGGAGGATTGGGAAAGGCGATGGTTTTCTCGGTGGCCACGACCTTGCCATTGGAAAGGGCGAGGCTGACGACAGCCTTGGTGGTGGTGCCGCTGCCAGCGGTGTTGGTGGTGTTGACACCCGTAACTGGGAGGGCGGTCTTGGCTACCTTGACAGCGGTGCCTTCCTTGGTGACGGCAGAGACATACTTGCCACTCTCAGCATTGCCGCCGGTGACGGACTGGAGGGCTCCGTCCATGGCGCCGCTGACGGCATTGTCTATCTTTGCGCTTGTTGAGGCAGCGGTGGCAAGTTGTTCGGTCAATGCAGACCAATCGTCAGATATTGCGGGCGATACTACGCCGTCGATTTGTTTAATTTTTAACTTTTGCATGATTCTTAGTTTTTCTTTTTATTTTTTTGCAAAACCTTAAGGCTTTGCCACTGGACGTATTTTCTTTTTGCGTCCTAATTGATGACAGGGATGGCTTTGAGGATTATCTCATCGCTGCTTTCTATTCCAGGTAGTTCGAAGCCGTCGGCGGTATCGTCGCCCGCCAGTTCCTTGTAGTCCCTGACTGGTAAGTATCGTAGTCCGTTGACAAAGACCTCGGAGGTGCCAGGTACGAAAGGCTGGCGGGCGATGAAGATGCCGTTAATGAAGTCGATGCTGGCGGCAGGTATCTGTTGCGGCAACAAGTCGGACATGCGGACTTGTGCGGCGTTGCCGTCGGAGTCGTAGCCCATAGTACGAAGCTTTGGAATGTCGCGACAGTCGGCGACTGGCAGGGTGGTAATCTCTAAGTCTTCCACGGGACAAGTTAATTTTGAATTTTGAACATTGAATTTTGAAATTCTTTTTGCGGCGGCTGAAGCCGCCTACACGGAACACATCTTTATCGGATGCCGGTGAGTGTCAGCCGATGGCCACGGAGGACGATTGAGCGGCCTCCGTGGAGCAGACGGCTAATTACGGACAGTCAGGGCGTAACTTCGAGTGCGGCGACCTCGGGCTTGAGGTAGACGGCAGCGGAGTTGATGCCGCCATAGCTGTTGACCGAAGCCGTGAAGGCAGTGCGTCCCTGATAGGAGGCGAGGGCGGCGTTCTCAACAAAGAAGAGCTGTGTGCTGACGCGGAGCGTGCCGTCGCCTTCCTCGCGGCTGTGCACCCATGCCGCCGCCCCGTTGGTGATGGCTACGGAGGTGGCGAGACAGTTGTCGGCCACGGAGAATCCGATTTTGTCCACCACGTCCCAAAGCTTGGCATCGGCGGCGGTGTCGAGGACGACCTTGTAGCCCTTGATGGTGGCGCGAGGGGTACGGGTTACGCTGTCGATGGTTTGCCTGCCGTGGAAGAAAGTGAGCTGATCGCCCTCCAGGAAAGAGTCATTATTGTCAATGACCGCCTGTGAGAACTGTCCGACGGTGGTGTTGGCATCGATGGCGAGGGTGCCGAGGGCTACGCTGCTGACGAGGATGTTGGAGGCGTTTTTGGCCATTCCAATGCTGGGGAGGCTGCCGCGAGTAATCTGGTATGGTGCGAGGATGGCACCGCCGTTAAGCCGTATGGTCTTGGTGATGTAGACCTTGACCACATCAATGTTGGCCTGGATGAAGGCGTTGTAGACAGACATCTGCGGAGGCAGGTTCTCATAGCCCTTGCGGAGCATGGCATCGAATTGCTTGTAGATGGCACCAAGATTGGCCCACTGTGCGCGGCGGTCCATCTGCCTTGCGCTACGGCGTGGAATGACGGGCTTGACAGGCAGTTCGCTGACAACCGTGCCAGTCCTGGTCTGACGGTAGAGCAGTTGCCCCACCTTACCGCTGATTTTGGTATTTACACCGAAGATTTTAGCCATAAAGGTTTCCTTTCTTTAATTTTTGTTGTACTTTCTTTTCAGTCCTCTTGGCGATGCCCGATATGTGCACCTGTCAGGCTTGGCTTTGAAAGACGGGGCAAAAATAAAGCGGCGGGAAACAATGGGGTATGGATTTGTCCTCTTTCTGTACTGATTCTATATGGATAAATACCTGTTTCTGTACTGTTACATGTGGTGTGGACAAAGGGTAAAATAAGGCTTGCAAGGCAGGTTTTTGGAAAAAATTGGGTAGATGAGATTGATATATTGAAAAATACAAAATATTAATATTCAATTTATTTATCTAAAATATCAAAAAATATTTTGCAGGAATGAGAAAAAGTTGTACTTTTGCATAAACATACTTACCTCGTTTCCCATAAGAACAGCGCGCTCAAGGTAAGTTTTTTTATATAGTCTTTTCCACTGGGGTGACACAACGGAGTTTATTGACGGGTGCAGATTGACGGTGTGTTGGTAAGATTGTCAGCGGTTTTCTTTCGAGGACGAATACGGCAATCTGTGTGGTGGTTCGCTACTTACGGAAGTCAAGCGGATTTGTTCTTGTAGTTTACTTTTGAAGAGGCGGATTACCGACGACAAAAATGAAAAGATATAAAACACAACCCTCCCCGAGACGTAACTAATGGCGTTTCGGGGAGGGATTTTTTGACGTGGGGTGCTTACGGCTTGCAGAGGTGGCGGCAGATAATCATTTATTCTCCACTATTGTTTGCTCTGCTCCAATCTGCATATCCCAACTAGAGTGGGTTGATGCCGGAGCGTGTTTTTACGACAGACCTAAAAGTTGAGATGCGATGCAGCACCTTCTCGTTTTCCAAAAACATTAAATATGATTTGATTTGGAACTAATCATTGAAACATATAAATTACATTATTGTATTTATATCAATTAGTTATATGCGATACCATTGCTATAAAAACATTGCAAAGTTAATGAATGAAGAATCTTTTGAATGGAAGGATTTCTGGGATGGCTTCATCGCTATTACAAATTCGTGTACTTACAAAGCAGCCATCCCCTCCAGAATAGGAGGGGATGGCTGCGAGAACTCTTATGGTGACTATCAAGCCTTTATTAATTTAAGGTAATAGATGCCGTCAGTGGATTTGATTTTAAGGATATAGTAACCTTTAGAGATGGTATGTATGTCCTGTGTTCTTACCCGATACAGAAAGCAACACTTTGCCATTCATATCTATCAGCGTGAGCGTCTCTATGCTGTTGGCTTCTATTCCCACCACGCGTACTTCGTTACCAGCGGGATTGGGCACTAAATACGGCTCGGACTGTCCAACGTCAGACATCCTACCGAAATCCTGCCTACTGGTCTTTGCTCCGTTCACAATCTGATCCAAAAGGTCTTTAACCTTCACGCAGACTACGGCAAGACACAGTTTGTCGTCGTCGCATATCAAAACATGGATGCAAACCACCGAGTCGCCCGATTCCTGCATCTGTTGGAGCCTTCCATAATCGAGGACGAGCAGCCCCGTGACGGTGGGCAGCGAAGTCGCGTCGTAGTCTACCACCTGGCTGGGCTCTGAGTACACACCCAGGACAGAATTGGTTCCCGTAGGCAATGTCAGTTTGAATTTAAATGCTGCCGAGGCATTGGGACTGCTGATTGTGGGGTTGTATAGTATTTCGTCGAGTTTAATTTCGCAGTCTGTCCCAACACATGCCGAGAAATCGATGGGCATGGAGATTTCCCTTTCGCAGTCCAATGAAGTGCTGATGAGGCTGAAGGCGATGTGGGAAATCTGAAGGTTGGTAAGCCTGAAACCGATTTGGACAAAGGCTGTAGCACCGGCACCGATAGTTAACGGCAGTGGGCTACTAATGACAGTAACTCCAGACATAGTACTTATCTGGTCGAAGATGACAGGAGCCGAGGATTGGTTCGTTACCTCCATAGTCAGAGTGTAATAGAGCTGGCAGTCTTTTATATAACATTCATCCTTGCCCAGCGGCATTACCTGTATGCTGTCGCAACCGCACATATCATCCTCCTCAATGGTAAGCGTGGGGGATTCTATCTCGCAATTATCGCCAAATCTAACATTCATGCTGTAATTGCCGTATTGTGGCAATGGTAGGTAAATATTATGATTGTTAGTCCCGTTGGCAATCCATCCTCCTTCAAGCGACCATACCCACTTCAGCCCATCCGGACTTAACATATAGACAGGGAGTGTGTCTGGAAGACATCTTGTATAGCATCCCGTGAGCAATGCATCGAAATTGGGTGCATGGGTGATATAAATCCTGCTGGTGTCGCTCCTGCAGCCGCTGTTCTGGTCTACAATGAAAGCGGTAGCATATCCCGCAGAGTAATAGTTGGCCTGATTGCCCAATGAGCCGTTGCTCCAGCTGGCGTATCTGTCGGATACGAGGTTGACCGGTGGCTTACAGATACAACTATTTTCGCCAAAGCTCAATACGGGTGGGGCTGGAGTTTTATACACATGGAAAGTCATGGTTGCCGTTTCCTCGCAATTTTGGTTGTGGATGGTTAAAGAAATCGTATAGTCGCCATCTGTTGACGGAACGAAATATGGGTCTGTTGAATGGGGATTGGTTAACGATACTGTTGTCCCTGCTTTTGTCAGAGTCCAGTCGTATGAAATATAGCTATTGTGTGTAAAACATGAAAAATGTATTTCTTCGCCAGTACAATGTTTCTCAATGTCTTTGATGAGAACTAGCGGCTTGTCGAAGAATCCCACGTTCACCTCTCCTTCTCCGATACACCCGTTCACGTCAACAACTCTGACGCTGTAGTCACCAGTATAATGCGTGTTATATTCATAAGCGTTGCCTGTCAGGTTTGAGGGTGTGGGAGTGGGTCTCCATGTATACGAATTAATGTTATTAAAAACGTTATTGTTATCACTTGTATTAATATACCAAATATAGCGATTGTCTCCTGAACATAAATCAACGTTATTTTCAGGTATAAGACTTCCTGCTTTTAATACAT
>CAMUZR010000037.1 GCA_947165255.1 uncultured Bacteroidales bacterium | reverse complement strand
ATTTTGGTACTCTTTTTTTCTACTTAGTGTTGCACTTGTAACTGGAATTTAGGTCTGCTGTAGCGGAAGTCGATGGCTTCGAGCAGTTCGTCGTACCACTCCTGGCCGAAGCGGCGTAGAAGGGGTTCCTTGAGATATTGGTAAAGCGGCACACCGCACTCTTTGCCTTTGGACACGGCGCAGCGGCAGATGTCCCACTGATGGTAGTTTAGGGCTGTGAAGTCGCCGAAGACGTCTACCCGAATGGGATAGAGGTGGCATGAAATGGGCTTCATGAAGTCGATTTTGCCGTCGCGGTAGGCCTGCTCAATGGCGCAGAAGGCTGTGCCGTCGGCACCCCAGGCCACATAGGCGCACTCACGGTTGTTGACCAGCGGGGTGCAGGGCTCGGCGGCGTTGTCCAGGGCGGACACGCCTTCGGTGTGGACTACTTGAAGGCCTTTGGGTGTCATGTAGGGTTCGACAGCGGGGAGGATTTTTTCCAAGATGGGTATTTCCGACTCTTCCAACGGGGCGCCGCAGTCGCCGTCGACGCAGCACTGTCCTTTGCACTGCGACAGGTCGCAACAGAAGCGCTGTTCGGCTATGTCTTCCGATATGATGCAGTCTTTGACAATCAGCATAGGCATTTGAGCATTTTCTCGGCCAGGAATTTGGCCAGTTTGTATTTCGATTCCACTGTCCAGCCGCCCACATGTGGGCTGAACGCCACGTTAGGGCAGGAGAGGAGGTACTGCAGGTCGGGGTGACTGGTGTCAAGGCCGTCCTTGCTCATGTCTTCGTATTCCAGCACGTCGAGCGCTGCTCCTTTCACCTTGCCAGTCTTGACGGCTTGGGCCAAATCGCAGGTCTTCACCACCGGTCCGCGCGAGGTGTTGATGAGGTAGAAGTCATGGCTGAATTTTTGAATAAAGTCGCGGTCGACCATGTAGTGTGTCTCGTCGGTGAGAGGGACGTGCAGGCTGACCACTTCGGCCCGAGCCTGCAGTTCTTGCAATGACACCTCCTGCACGTAGGCGGGGGCATAGCCGTGAGGCTTGTATTTATCGTAGGCAATAATATCGCATTCAAACCCTTGCAGCCGTTGGGCGAAGGCAGCGCCCATGTTGCCGAAACCGATGATGCCCACGGTCTTGCCTTTAATTTCCAGTCCGCGATTTTCTTCGCGGTGCCAGATGCCTTGGCGCACTTGGCTATCGGCGCGGGCAAGGTGGTTGAAAAGCGAAAGCAGGAGTCCTAAGGCATGCTCACCCACCGCATCACGGTTGCCTTCGGGCGAATTGAGGCAACGGATGCCGAGGCTTTCGGCATAGGCCACGTCGATGGTCTCCATGCCAGCCCCCACCCGCCCGATGCATTTGAGGTGGCGGGCGTGGACGAGGAAGTTGCGGTCGATAATAATCTTGCTGCGCACCACCAGGGCGTCGTATTCCTGAATATGGCTCAGAAGCGACTCGTATGAAACGCCCGAATCCACCGTGACTTGGTGTCCGGCGGATTCGAGGGTTTCCTTAAGAATAGGGTGCGTATTGTCTGTGATGAGTACTCTCATAGACTAGAAAATTGGAATTTTGGCTACTGAGGCACCGCCGAGCACCCCGCCGCCCCCTTCGACATTGGAGTAGAGCTGCACAGGCTCGGAGAACATGATTTCGACATCATCTTGATTCCTGGCTGCACGCAAGGTCTTCTTGAACATATAGTATTCGGGACTGACAGAATAGACCTCTAAGTATGCACTCTCGGGTTTAGTATCGTTAATATTGGTTGAAAAGTGTATGGTGTGAGACTGTCCATTGATGCGTTCGTCGGTGAAAAGTATTTCGTAGCCATAGTCTGCATTATCGCTGCCGCCAATGTCGAAGATTTCATCGGTCGCATTGATGTCGAACAGCACGTCGTCGTCAACAGAAAGATAAAAATATTGACCGGAAACCCATTGGGGGGGATTGTCAAAATAAGGTCCTGAGCGGAAGGTGAGTTTGGTTGTGGAAAACTTAATCATATAGTAGTTTCTTTCGCCAGCGGGGTCGTTGAGTGTGAATTTGCCTTCGACACTTCCGTTTATGCATTCCATTATTACGCTATTAGCATAGATGTACTTCGTCCAGGTGGTGTCCAATGAGGTGCAGGAAAAGTCGCTCACGGACACATTGCCCGGAATGCGGCAGCCAGCCTTCATTGTGCCTTTGCTCGGCACGCTGACATGCAGTGTCAGACTATCGCCCACCTGTGGAGTATAGCCCAAATCGTAAATGCCGTTGTCTAAGTAGGTGACGACACTGTTGACGGGACGGCCATTCACCTCAGTGGTCACGTCGGCATTCTTGATGGTGGCTATGGTGTCGTTGCTGAGGAAGAAACGGCTCTCGGTGAGGCGCACCTTCCAGGGACTGCCGGAATCGGGGAAAGAAATCATTACCAGGATGGGTTCGGTTTCATCCCCGTCGAAATCGATGACCTTCTCGCACGAGGAGAACGTTGTGGCAGCCAAGAGGGCTGCTATGAATAGGGAAAAGAATTTCTGCTTCATAATAATATGTATATTTATAAATTGAGGTTAGAATTTCCAAGTGTAGCTGATGGAGGGTAAGATGGGAAATATGGACAACTGTTTGAGCACCTTTATTCCGTTATTGTCAAGGGCACTCCACTGGTAGCTTTCGTATACCAGATAGGGGTTTTGGTGGTTGTAGACGTTGTAGACACTGATGTTAATGGTGCGTTGGCCGCGGCGGAGCTTCTTGTGGAAGTTGATGCTCACGTCCATGCGGTGGTAGTTGGGCATACGGTAGTTGTTGCGGCTTCTGACGTAGGGGACGGTGCTGGAGTAATTGTAATAGTCCCATTCGTTGCTCTGCTGGACACGTTCGCCTCCACTTGGGTCGATGTCCTGCAGGGCTAGGGTGGCTGCGTTGCCTGTACTGAAGACCCAGCTGAGGCTGGCGTCGATGTGGTCGTTGAATTTGTAAGACAGCACCACGCTCACGTCGTGCCGGCGGTCATATTTGGCAGGGAACTTCTTGCCGTTGTTGAGGATGTTGCCTTCGCGGTCAAACAGGCGGTAGGTATGGCTCCATGTGTAGCCGAGCCAACCGGTCAGGCGGCCAAGGTTCTTCTGTGCCAGAAACTCAACGCCGTAGGCCCAGCCACGGCCCATGCACACCTTGTCTTCCCACCCCTGCGAGCTGCCCCAGAAAGAGGCTCCATCTTTGTATTCCAGCAGGTTGTCCATATATTTGTAGTATCCTTCCACCGAAAGGTTCAGCGAGTCCATCAGATTGTAGAAGAAACCGGCGGCCACCTGCTGCGAGGTCATAGGCTTTATGCGGGCCGTGACGGGCACCCACAGGTCGGTGGGCAGGCTGATGCTGCTATTGCTCAACAGGTGCAGGTACTGGGTCATGTAGGCGTAGCCAACCTTGGCCGACAGCCGGTCGTTAAAGAGGATGCGGCCGCTGAGTCGGGGCTGCATGCTGGGATAGAAAGTACCCTGCACCAGAAAACCGGTGTAATTGAGTCCGGCATTCACCTTCAGCCAGTCGTTGATGCGCCAGTCGTCCTCGCCGTAGGCCATAAATTCGTTGGCATGGACGATGCTTTGGCCGATGACGGTGTCGAAATTATAGTTCTCGTTTTGGTCATTCTCCGAGATTTTCATGCTGGATGTTTCGGGCGTGAAGATGTGGTGGAGGAACTGCCCGCCGAACTTGATGGCGTGGTCGGGGGTGGGCGCGTAGTCAAAGTCGACACGGGCGGTGGCATCTTGAATGCCAGAGTTAAATCGCATCGTGTACTGGTCCGAGTAGTAGGTGCGCTTGCTTTCTTCGGTTATTGAAAGGTCGTTGCGGTAGCGGGTGTAGGAACCGGTGACATTCATAAAGAGCTTGGGCGTGAGCTCGTAATTCCAGCGCAGGCTGCCCACGATGTTGCCCCAGTTGTAGCCCAGGCGCATAAAGTCTTGCGAGGTGTAGCTCTGGCCGAACTTGTAGCGGGCATAGAGGGCATCGTCGCCCATGTAGTAGGAGGCGTAGAGGCGGCTGCGGTCGTTGAACTTGTGGGTAATCTTGGCGTTGAGGTCGTAGAAGTAGTAGCCCGCGTTGACCTTGCCTTCTTCGCCATCGGCGGCCATAAACAGGGCGATAAGAGGCTGCAGGAATACGTCGCCGTAGGTGCGGCGTCCCGAAAGGCTGAAGGTGGTCTTCTCCTTCACGATAGGACCTTCAAAGTTGAACTTGGCCGAAATGAGGCCGACGCTCAGGCCGCCGTGGTACTCCTTGTCGTTGCCGTTGTTGGTGGTGATGTCCAGCACACTGGAGAGTCGGCTGCTGAAATGGGCGGGGAAACTGCCCTTGTAGAGGCTGATGTTCTTCACGGCGTCGGAGTTGAAGGCCGAGAAGAAACCGCCTAGGTGGTTGACGTTGTACATCGGCACTCCGTCCAGCAAGAAGAGGTTCTCGTCAGGTCCGCCGCCGCGCACATACATTCCCGACATGCCCTCCGAGCCGCTCTGTACTCCGGGCATCAGTTGCACCACTTTTATTACGTCGGTCTCGCCAAAAATAACGGGCACCGACTTGACCTGCTCCACAGGTATCTCGATGTAGCCGCCTTGCGAACTCTCGACGTGGGGCGCCCGCTCGCCTGTGATGGTGACTTCGGCAAGTGTGACGGAGCCTTTGAGACGGATATCAAGTCGTTGATTTTTAGTTAAGTCAGTCGGATGAAACTGGGTTTCGTAGCCTACGAAGGAGAACCGTAGGACGGCTTTGGCCTCTTTGAGCGTGAGGGTGAAACGGCCGTGCTGGTTGGTGACGGCGCCTTTTTTAGAGACAGTGTCGAAAACCGTGGCTCCTATCAGGGTTTCGCCTGTCTTGGCATCGGTCACGGTTCCGCTTACGGTGTGCTGCGCCCACGTGGCCGCAGTGGCTGCAAGGAATAGTAGCAGCAAAATCTTTTTCTTCATTTTGTAATTATTGTTATTGGCTAATCGTTATATATTTTCATTTGTCTAATAATTCTCACATCAGGTCTTCCGGATTGGCATTGACGCCTGGGTCGTACTCCCATTGCTTCTTCTGGGCAGGTTTTTCGGGGACTGCCTCGTCGGAGGGTGCCTCGGCCGGGGCGGGATTGTCCTGCTCGTCCAACGGGCTGCGGCGATGTCTCTGTCGGCGGTTCCTTTGCTCCTGATACTCGTGAAGGGTGTCTCCCGCCACAATCCCGGTGGGCACGGCTATGATAGAATAACCCAGCAGCATGACCAGCACCGAGATGAATTGTCCTGTGGCCGTAACCGGCGTGATGTCACCGTAGCCCACGGTGGTTATCGTCACCACGGCCCAGTAGACCCCCTTGGGAATGCTGGAAATGGCGGGGTTCTTGTCCCCTTCGATGCCGTACATGGCGGCCCCGAGTATAATGGCCATAATGAAGACAAATATCATCAGCACCAGTATCTTTACAGCGCTCCGCCGTAGGGCGTTAAGCATGAAGCGGCTCTCGTCCAGGAACTTCTGCATCTTCAGAATGCGGAAGATGCGCAGTACGCGCATCAGCCGCAGCACCGAAAGGGTAGAGGCTGCGGGGAGGAAGATGCTCAAGTAGGCCGGGAAGATAGAGATGATGTCGATAATTCCGTAAAAAGAGGTGACGTATTTGCGAGGGTGTTCAAGGCAATAGATGCGCAGGTAGAACTCGAAGGTGAAAAGGAGGGTGAAAAGCCATTCCAGCACCGTCATGGAAATGGAGAACCATTTGGTAGAACTGGCAACGCTTTCCATCATGATCACCAGTACGTTGAGCCCGATGAGGATGAGCAGCCAAATGTCGAATTTCTTGCCTCGCGGGGTGTCGGACTTAAAAATAATAGTATATATCTCCTGTTTGGTGAGGGTGCGGTACTTCTTGGGCAGGAGGATGTCGAAAAGTGCCCGGTGCATGATGTCGCCGATGAACTTGAAAACGTCGAGAAATATCTGACGGTAGTCCAAATGGGTGACCCAAAGGAAAAGGCGGTTGATTGCGTCGGACAAAAGTTTCAGCAGTCGTTTCATTGCGTATTGTCTTTTGCTTACTGTGCTTTTTTTCTAATGATAAGGGTGGAACTTCGCTCCGGCGTCAGACGGTTGGCCACTCGTTGCAGGTCTGCTGCAGTGACCCGGCGATAGCATTCGGGCTCGTTGTTGACCAGCTCGGGTGCCCCTATCATTTCAAAATAGCATAGGTTGTGGGCTCGGTCGGCGGTTTTGTACTGCGAGTAGACAAAGGTGTTTTCAAACTTATTGGCCACCTTCTCAAGTTCCAACGCTTCGATGGGCTGGCGCTGCAGCTTTTCAATTTCTTCCGCAATGGCGTGTTCGGCCTCCTGGACCGACACTCCGTCCTGCAGTTTGCCGCTCACCACGAAAAGACCGGGATCCATCTCGCCGGTGATGTAGGCGTTGATTTCGGTAAAGAGGGACTCCTCCTGCACCAGCCTGCGGTACAGGCGGGAAGAGTGGCCATTGCTGAGCACGTCGCTTATCATGTCGTATACGTAGTAGTCGGCCGACCAGCGGTCGCACATCACCCATGCCTTGTACAGGGCGTTGTTAGGCACGTGGCGCTCCACTTCCAGCCGGCGGGCCTGGGTCTGCTCCGGCTCCCGGGGCCGGGCGGGCCTGCCCTCGAAGGCGGGACGCCTTATCCCGCCGAATAGTCGTTCAGCCAAGGTAAAGGCATTCTCTTCTTCCACATTGCCGGCAATGGCCAGGATGGCATTGGACGGGCGATAGTAGCGGTCGAAGAATGTGCGCACGTCCTGAAGGGTGGCGTCCTGCACGTGGCGTATGTCGGCTCCGATGGTGCACCAGCGGTAGGGGTGGACCTGATAGCAGAGCGGCCGCAGCAGCATCCACACGTCGCCATAGGGCTGGTTCAGATAGCGTTGGTGGTATTCCTCGGTCACGACGCGTTTCTGCACGTCCAGCACCTTCCAGGAGTCGCCCTCCATGTCCCAGTCGCCCCTCATGCGGTCGGCCTCCAGCAGTAGCGCCTGTTCGAGAAATTGGCCGGGAACGGTTAGGTAGTAGTTGGTGTAGTCGTTGTTAGTGAAAGCGTTGTTCTCGCCCCCCATGGCGTCTACCTCCAGGTCATAGTCGGGGAAACGCCGCGTTCCCCCAAACATAAGGTGCTCGAAAAGGTGGGCGAAACCCGTGCGATTCTCCCGTTCGTCGCGGGCTCCCACCTGGTACAACATGTTGATTGTCACCAGCGGGGTCGTATTGTCGCAGTGGACTATTACCTTCAGTCCGTTATCAAGAGTCTTCTTTAGATAAGAAATCATAAATAAAAAACGCGTCTCGTTATCAATTATTGTTTCGCACGGCAAAAAATTATCCTCCTGCCTCCCATTTATCCTTCTCACGCTGCCCAATAAACGAATAAAGTGTGCAAAACCTTCGCCGCCCTAAAACTTTTTCTCCCTCCGGCTGCCACGCCCTACTTCATGCCCCCTCGCATGGTTCGCTCTGAAATGCTGTAGTCGCCTGAATTTCATCAAGATATGCCGTTTCCCTCCCAGTGGCCATCCCCAGGTGCTTGTCTTGAACGGAATTAACTTGACACTTTTTTGCGCAAAAAAAAAGCAAAAAGG
>CAMUZR010000036.1 GCA_947165255.1 uncultured Bacteroidales bacterium | reverse complement strand
AATTCTTGCTATCTTTGCACAACAGCGTTGCACTTCGAGGTTGAATCTATAATATCCTTTAGCCGAATATCTGTGCAATAAAATGGCACAAATGGCGTTACTATAAGTATGGAGAACAATGCCGACAAGATTATCATCTACCAGACTGCCGACGGGCAGACAAATCTGGAAGTAAAAATGGACAAGGACACCGTTTGGTTGACACAATCCCAAATGGCCGATTTGTTCCAAAAGGACAGAACCGTAATAGGAAGACACATCAGTAACATTTTTAAAGAAGGCGAACTCGAGGAAGAACTGGTATGTGCAAAATATGCACATACCACTCAGCACGGTGCCATTCCTGACAAAAAACAGGTGAAAAATGTAACGCTTTATAACCTCGACGTCATCATCTCGGTCGGCTACCGTGTGAAAAGCCAGCGGGGCACACAATTCCGCATTTGGGCCAACCGCGTCTTAAAGGAATACCTCGTCAAAGGCTATGCCGTGAACGAGCGCATCCGTAAAGAACAAATCGGCGAACTCCGCCAACTGGTGTCCATGCTCGGCCGCACCCTGCAGAACCAGCCGATGCTTTCCAACGACGAAACCAACGCTCTCTTCAGCGTGGTGACCGACTACACCTACGCCCTCGACACCCTCGACAGCTACGACTACCAGCGGCTCACCGTCAGCGACACCACCAGCGAGGCTCCTTTCCATGCCACCTACGACAACGCCATGCAGGCCATCCGCTCGCTGAAAGAACGCTTCGGCGAGAGCCCCCTTTTCGGCAACGAGAAAGACGAATCGTTCAAAAGCTCCATCGGCCAGATTTACCAAACCTTCGACGGCGTAGAGCTCTACCCCAGCACCGAAGAGAAGGCCGCCATGCTGCTCTATCTCGTCACCAAAAACCACTCCTTCAGCGACGGCAACAAACGCATCGCCGCCACGCTGTTCCTCTGGTTCCTGAACAACAACCGCATCCTCTACCGCCAGGACGGCAGCAAGCGCATCGCCGACAACACCCTCGTAGCCCTCACCCTGATGATAGCCGAGAGCCGCCCCGAAGAAAAGGACGTGATGGTAAAGGTGGTAGTCAACCTTATCAACAAAAACAATCAGTAAATCCGCTCAAACAATCCGTTCGGTTCGTCGCCGCACCGATGCGTGGGGCCGCCTTCGCGCAATTCTTCCTGCCCCGTCGCCTTGCGCCCCGATAGCATAAGTCGCCAACTCCCCAAAAGTTCCGCCGGACCATACACAATAAAAAAAGTCATAAAAATCCATCTTTAGATTTTTACGACCTTTTTCAGCGGAGAGGCAGGGATTCGAACCCTGGGACCAGCAAGCTGGTCAACGGTTTTCGAGACCGCCCCGATCGACCACTCCGGCACCTCTCCTGATTTTCAGCCTGTTGCCAAGATTACTCTCGGTCGAAAGGACTTGCAAAGATACAACTTATTTTCGATTCCGCAACCTTTTTTCTCAAAAAACTTTTCCCCATCCGCTTTCTCGCCATCGCTTCCCCCTTCCTACCGATGAAAAATATTGCTAAAATAAGAAAAATAAGTATATTTGCATATCCGTAAGTGCGGCCCCTGTGCCCCACCACACTATATACTAACCCGCTAACTACCATCAGTATATGCCAGAAAACAGTATCATCGCCGAATTAGAGAAAAGAGCCCAAAACAAAGATAAACAAACTGTCGAGCATCAGCTCTGCGAGTTACTAGGTGATATTATCCAGTTCTCTACCGATCATCTCAAGCGGGTACAGGATTTCTTTGGCGAATTCGACGACCACAGCGTATCCCATTCCGAGCAGGTACTAGAATATATGGCCAATCTCATTGGTAAGAAGCGGCTGCCAAAACTCTCTGTCTACGACCTTTTCTTCCTTGCTGCGGCAGCCTACGTCCACGACTGGGGTATGGCCATCACCGATTATGAGAAAGAAGTCTTGCTTCTGGCCGAAAAACTGCCCCTTCCCGCCAATATTCCCTCCGTCAGTGACTGCAAAGCCATCATTAAAGAAAACGAAAACTCCATTTTCGCTAACAAAAAGGGGGATGCCCTCTCGCTTCCGATTCTACCAAATAAGGAAGAAGCGTTAATTAAAAATCTGGCCCAACTATATCACGACTATCTTGATTTCAGAAATGGCTATACCGAGGACTATTGCAAACTGAGCAATGAACCCGACGAAGAAAAGAAAGACAAAATAGATGCTTTCAACCAATCGGTTCGTGTCGAGTACCTTCGCCAAACCCACGCCCAACGTTCCTCCGACTATATCCGCAACTGGCGGCTCCCCAAAGAACCTTTGCAGAACGGGGGCCTCTTCACTGCGCTGGCTTCCGTCGTCAGCGCCCATGTTGAGCCTTTCTCAACGGTCGATGCCCTCGATCACAAAAAGACTTTTCCCCCTGTCGACGACCAGGACGACTCCAATGTCGCCAACCTGCAGTTTTGCGCCATGCTTTTGCGCATTGGCGACGTCGTCCATTTCTCCTACGACCGCGCCCCAGCCGTCATCCGCAAAGAAAAAATCTTCACCAGCGCCTACAGCGAGAAGCAATGGCAGGTCAAAAAAAATGTGACGGTCCAAGTCTCGTCGTCAGGAAAGGTTCGCTTCCAGGACTCTTGCTCAACCCCGCAGCAATACGGCTTCCTCCAGACCTACATTGGCTATGTCAATAACGAGATAGACCACTTTAACGCCCTCGCCCCCAATTGGCCAGAGCGATACCAACAACAACTCAAACATGTCGACAACCAGGTGAAGGCCGAAAACGATGCCTTCGAAACCCGCCCCGACCTCAAGTTCACCCTCAACCCAAACAAAATCATCCAGCTGCTAATGGGTGAGCAGCTCTACTCCGACCCCTACACCTGCCTCCGCGAGCTCTACCAAAATGCCCTCGACGCCTGTCGGTGTGTCATTCCCATGCGTGAGCACTATGGCGAAAACAACCCTCAGTGCACCATCGAATTTGGCGTCAAAGACGACGATGGCGGCCGTTACCTCTACTGCCTCGACAACGGCAAGGGCATGTCCAAGCACATCATCGAGCACTTTTTCCTCAACATCGGCAGCTCCTACTACAAGTCCAAGGAATTCTATACCCAGTGGGCCAAAGACAAAGCCGGTTTCGCCCCCACCTCCCAGTTTGGCATTGGCATCCTCTCCTGCTTCATGCTTGGCACACGGTTAGAGGTGCTCACAAAGGAGTACGAAGGCAAAGACGGCCTCATCTATTTTGGTGTCGACGGCCCACAAGAAATGTTCTACTACTGGAGTAATGAACGAATACCCGATGAGGATAAAGAAATCTTCTCCCGTCGCCAATCTGGCACCCTCGTCAAGGTCTACCTCAAGAAGGAATACGCTGACAATCTGGAATGTGGCCCGCTAGAGAAAATGGAACTGCTGAAGTGTATATATACAACTGATAAAGCTATTGCCAAAATTGAAGATGAAAAATACAGAAACCTATTAGACAGTTGGCAGCGGCATATCTACAAGCACGTCTTCGACTTCGTTCAGATACCCTTCCCCAATATTGTCGTTCAAGTTCGGGTGGGCGACCAACTCCTCCCCATCGATCCGCGCCCTTCCATGGCCAAGGTCGATTGGCAAGAATATGAGCAGGATGCGGAAATGTTACTGCAGTTAAGAGGAGTATTTGGTTTCAAATGGCACAAAAACACTCATTCCATAGCCTACCCCATAGTCATCGAGCGGCCAACGTATCATTTCCATTCCATGCTCTGCCTGCCCACACAAGAGGATGAGACCTTCGAGTATAATAGTTACGAAAGAGCTTACACCTGCGCCGATGGTGTGCAGATACAAGGTGGTTTAATAGATGGATATATTATGGGAGACTACATGAAAGAGGTCGGTATTTTCAACTTTGTGGGGACCCATAAGCCGCCAATGACAGTGGATCGATGCAAATTTGTAAAAAAGGTTTCGATTGACGATATGGAAGCGTTATGCACGGGTTATGTGGGCGAAGTCTACCGGATAACCAAAGAACATATTTCAAATCACAACATTCCCACCGACTCTTCATTTTATAACAAGATATGGCGCTGGGTGATTGAGCAATTGCCTAATAATAGTCTTCGGTTGCTATTGATGAACCTTTTTGATAAAGAAGGATATCCTTCCTTCGATATAAAGACCCCTACGAAGCCCCCTACGGCTACTCAGCATCTCTCCGAACTTATGTCAATGCCGAAAATCATTCTTCACTATAATAACGTATCAGTAAATGAGGAAGACAGCCTTTTTTTGCTTAAGAAGTTGCTCTCTGTCAAGTCATATACAATTGCCGATAATGACAACTTGCGATTGACCTTCGCTGAGTCTCAGACTATGCCATTGCTAAAAAAAACAGAAAGAACATTCTTCGATTCATACTCAGTAGGGCTGCCCGAGGATAAGGGACTATTTGAGGACTACGACATAGTTTCGCCCTTTCTGCCTTTGGTTTCACATCGGTTGGCCGAGGCAGATGAGTCTTCAGTCAAATTGGACTCTGGGGCTGTACTGTTGCCAGATTCCAAATTAAATCACCTCATTCAACATTTACGTAATAGATTATTCGGTTTAGACTACAGGTACTGGTCATTTATAGGACAAACCCATATCAATAGCAAGCTAATCAATTTTTTCAGATATAATTATGATATAGATACGCCATTGTTGTTAACAGGTTATATCCCAGCACCGAAATTTGCCAACAGCAATACCGAATCAGGTCACTCTTTTTTTGGGGTAGGGAAAATCTTTTGTGTCGTCAAAGGCCGGCTTAAAAGGGCCGAAATGGAGGTTATATATAATCCACCTAAAGAGAAAAAATAACTATCTATCCGTCCCCCCTCAACCGCCCTGAAAGGGCATCCATCATCCCAGCCCAATGGCAGCGCCTTGGGTAACGCAACCAGTCATAAATACCGCCCCGTAGGGGCAAAACACTAAAATCAGAATTAAAAAAAACACCTAGAGATTCCTCCCCTCCAATAACCGCCATCCCTCTTACGCCTAGCCTTTAGTGCTGCTGTAGTGAAGGTAATCGCCCAAACTGAGGCAGCGGAGGATGGCCAGCACGGGCAGCGCCTTCTTCGCGGGCAGGTTCCGGGCCTGCTCCATGGCGTTGGAAAAACTGTGGGCCGGGTCGGCCGTGGCGCTGCGCTTACTCTTGAACTGCAGCACCCTCCCCAGAAGGTCCCAGTAGGGGTCGCGCGTGGTGCCGTCGGACTTCGCACCCTCTCCCTCCTTCACCTTTATCAGCCCCGCCGTGCTGTAGTAGCCCGCATCGAAAAACAGCGGGCCTTCTTCAATCTGCAGTTTCTCCATATCGCTCTGGTCCAGCTGCTGACGCTCCTTCAGGTGGTACCGCACCGTGCCGTACAGCAAGCCGAACAGCAGCACCGCCTCGCTCTTCTGGTGCTTGAACAAAATGGGGTGTCTCAGCAAGTTCTTCCCGTCCTGCAGTCCCATCAGCACCTTCAGCTCATCCTTCTGTTCCCAATCAATCAGCTTCGCCTGGCAGATGCGCCGGACCACCGTTTCCCACTCCTTCGGGTCTATCTCGTGGCCCTCCTCCGTCAGCTCAAACCCCCTCACCGGCTCCTGCTCCGACGCCATTTTCCACTCCGCCGGGCGCCCTGGCAGACCCCCGTAGGCGCCCGAAATGCCTACCCCGCTGCGGATATACGGCTGCTGTACGTTTTTCCTTTCCTCGTGTCGCTTCATCAGCTTCAGCCGCTTCTCCTCCATCTCGTCCAGCACCTGGGCCAGGCCCATCAGCTCCTCGTAGTAGCTAGCCGGCACGTTGTAGTCCCACAAAGCCGTTATATACTCGCCCCTCTCGCTAATAGGAATCTGGTGCTCCTCGCAGTATTTCTCAAACCCCTCCCTGCTATTCAGGGCGCTCATTGCCTTCAGCCGCTTCTCCCACTCTGTCTCAGACAGCGAGGGGCGCTGGGTCTCGGCCCCGGCCGCCAGGGGCGGCCGAAATCCATTTGGCGTTGTGTCGGATGTGTATTCTGAGCGGTCCATACCATTTGTCTTTCATATTTTTAGGTCTCTTTTGAATGTATTTAAAATCGCCTTTTTGGCAACACAAATGTACGCATAAAAAATCACATAACGTACCTTTTTCGTACCTTTTTTTCGTACCCGCAGCGTACCCCGCTGACTGACAATCTGCTGACCTCCGCCAGACCTCCGCGTTCGCATGAAAAAAAAACGCCCTCGGCCACAAAAAATAATTTTACTTTTGCACCCGAAAAACAAAGCCGCCCGCCTGCCCGCGCCCCCGCCACAGGCCCCGCAAAAAACGCAAAACAGATGTAAAAATGGAAAAAACTGAAAAACAAACACTTGGTAATAAAAACACTTACACATTTACGCATTTACATCACAAAACTAAAGTTATAATGCCATATTGTAATGCACCCTATAGAGAAATGCACACTATAGTATACACCACCCTATAGGACAACCCCGTGGTAATTAAAAAAATTGAAAATAGAGGCGTAAAAACGTAAACCCATATCCCAAAACGCTAAAAAACAGACCGCTATGACTTACAGAAAAAAACTCTACACCCTCGGACCCTGGGGCAGCTGCCTCCCCACCCTCTTCCAGAGCTGTGCCGACCGCTCCCCGCGCCCCGTCGGCTGGGACGAAGTGTGCCGCCTCATCGGCTCCGACCCCGACGTGCGCCAGCGCACCCTCGAACTCCGCGCCCTCCTCCAGCAGGGCTCCACCGGCCTCTACGGCTCGCGCAAGTCCCTCATGCCCGCCCTCGCCCCCGCCGCCGCCATGGAGGGCGGCCACAGCGCCGAGCACATCCGCGGCCTCACCGGCGTGGCCATGGTGGACCTCGACGGCCTCGACCCCGACCGCCTCCCTCAGCTGCGCCAGGCCGTCGACGCCGACCCCCACACCTTCCTCTCCCACATCACCTGCAGCGGCCGCGGCCTCCGCATCCTCTTCCGCTACGTGGTCCAGGGCGACGAACCCTTCTCCTACCACGACGCCTGGCTCTGCGGCAACCAGTACTACGCCGCCCTCACCGCCACCCCCTTCGACCCCGCCGTCAAAGACGCCACCCGCCTCTCCTTCCTCGCCCACGACCCCCACGTCCACTTCTGCCCCCAGGCCAAGGCCTTCGCCGTCCTCAGCGCCCAGGGAGCGCGCCAGCTCGCCGCCCGCGGCCCCGCCGCCCCCGCCGCCGACCCTCAGGCGCGCCTCGACCTCGCCTGGCAGCTCAGCCTCCGCGCCGGCCACCAGTGGGCCCCCGGCGGCCGCCACGCCATGATGCTCGACCTCGCCCGCCTCCACTGCCGCCTCGGCCTCGACCCCTCCCAGTCCGAAGCCTACCTGGCCCCCCTCGCACCCCGCGGCCCCCAGGAAGCCCACGACGTGGCCGCCTGGTGCTACACCACCTTCGCCGACCAGTTCGGCTGCCTCCTGCGCCCCGCCGCCGCCGCCACCCCCGCCGCCGCCAAGCCCGCCGCCCGCCGCCGCCGTCCCGCCAAGCCCCCCCCCCCCCCCCCCCCAACCCCACCCCCAACCCCCCCCGCCCCCCCCCCCCCCCCCCCCCCCCCCCCGCCCCCCCCCCCGCCCCCCCCCACCCCCCCCGGC
>CAMUZR010000035.1 GCA_947165255.1 uncultured Bacteroidales bacterium | reverse complement strand
TTGACGAACGAACAAAGGCTTATCTGACGGGAAAGATGGGATAAGGAAGTCTTTTCAAGGCGAATACAAGTTCGACAGATCTGAATTGCCAAGTTGGCTTTTAGAGGAGCAGGGGGGATGGGGTTGCAGCGGTGCTGCAACATACGTGGCAAACATGAAAAACGATTGTCGAGAGGGAATTGCAACACACGGGTAGGGGACGGGGCTAAAGCCCCTTGCGCTTGACAACCTGTTGGGGGGCAAGTGTCTGGAAACGGGACGAAGACGAAAGGTTGGCGGGCATGGAATGCCTGGGCAAGGGTCAAAGGGGGAAGAAAATTGAGGATTTTTTGCTTGTTAAAAAATGGCTAGAGAGCCGAGCCCCTAAGGATAAGTCGTTCATGACAATGCCGCCGGTTCCTTTTTAGTCGAGCTAGAAGGTAGCAGAAGAATAGCCCAAGAACAACCACCAAGAAGCAAATTGAGAATAGGGTGGTTCCTTTGTCATAGGCCGAAGTTGATGGTGTCGTCGCCGTATTTTTTGTTGAGGGCGTCGGTGATTTGCATCAGTTTGCGGTGGCGCTCGTCTTCGGGCTCGGAGAAAAGGTCGAGCTGCATGCCCTCTTCCTCTGAGATGTTGGAGAGAATCACGCCCGCCTGCTTGTACAGGAATCCCTCTTTATAAAGGCTGTGCAGGCCGGCCAGGGCGGCCTTGGCTATCGTGGGCGTGTCGGCCGTGGGGGAGGGGAGGTGTATGCCGACGCTGTTGCGATACTGTGCTAGGTCCTCGCGGTGGCGGTTGGTGGAGAGGAAGACCTGCACGGTGCGGCAGACGCTTCGCTGCTCGCGCAGTTTGGCGGCGCAGGCGGCGGCGTAGGAGCGTATGTCCTGCTCCAGGGTCTGCAGGCTGTCGGTCATGTAGACGAAAGTGCGGCTTTGCATGATGCTGCGCTGCTTGGCCGGGCGGTGGAGGTCGATACAGGGTGTGCCCTGCAGTTCGCGCCAGGTGTTGAGTCCGGCGGCGGAAAAGACTTTGCCGAGGGTCTTCTCGTCGCACTCCACCAGCTCCTGGGCCGTGTGGATGCCCAGGGCATAGAGCTTGGCGCGGCTCTGGCGGCCGATGCCCCACACGTCGGCAATGTCGAGCAGCGTCAGCGCCCGCTGCCGATTTTCGGGCATGAGCACGCACACACCCTTGTAGCCCTTGTAGTGCTTGGCGTAGTGTGTGGCCACTTTGGCCAGGGTGTAGCTCTGCGAGAGGCCGCAGCTGACGGGTATGCCGGTGGTTTGGGCAATCATGTCCTTGACCATGGCGGCGTAGTGGCGCAACTCGTCGGGCTGGTCGGAGGGCAGGGTGCCGAAGAACTCGTCGACAGAGTATTGCACAAAATCCTGCACGATGCCCTGCTGCTGCACGGCCTCCATGATTTGGTGCGAAATGCGGCGGTACTTCTTGTGGTCCACCGGGCAGATGACCACGTGGTTGGCCCTAATAAGGTTGCGCACCTGGAAGAGGGGGGTGCCGCGCTTGAGTCCCAGCGCCTTGGCCTCGGCCGTCAGGGCAAGGATGACGCCGCCGCCGTTCTCGGTCTCGTTGGCCACCACCACGGGTTTCCCTTCCAGCCCGGGGCGGGTGGCCACCTCGCATGAGGCGAAATAAGCGTTGCAGTCGATATGCAGGAACATGGTTGCCTTGGTCTGTCTTGAAACACGTTATGCCCCCGCGGTCACGGCCACGGCCTGTGGCGGCGGGGCTGTCCGAGGGGCGCGGCGGCGGCTACGCCTCGGCGGGGCTGAAATCCTCCTGGCCCATGCCGCAGAGGGGGCACTCCCAGTCGGCGGGGAGGTCCTCAAAGGGGGTGCCGGGGGCGATGTTGCCGTCGGGGTCGCCCTTGGCGGGGTCGTAGACGTAGCCGCAGATGTCGCAGACGTATTTTTTCATTTTCTTCAGCTTGAAAAAGGGTTTAACGTAACAGAATCAGCCGTTTGTCGATGCCCGCCGCGCACAGGCGGCGACGGCATTCGTGCTGCAAATATACGCCTTTTTTCCGAATCGCGCTGCTTTCGGTCCTAAAAGGGCGAAAAAAAGTGCGCTGCCGCCCGCCGGCGGTGCCATGGGCTGCCCTCTGGCGGCAAAAACCGTGCCGCGCCGCCGTCCGCCCCCTGCCCTTGCTCCGCATCGCAGTGGGCGGACCACCTGCCGTTCACCACCATTTCTTCGGTGCCGGAAAGGCGATGTATAGACGAACTATAGAGGAAGTAACAAGGATGTAGCGGGGCTACGGAAGGGTTGCGGCGTGGCGGGCGGGGGGTGAGGGTAGGGGCGGTCTTGCGCGAGCGGGGCGGTAAGGCTTGGGGCGGGCGAGGGGCGGGGACGGGCGGCGGGACAAGTGTTAAAACTTTTGCCGGCGGGCAATAATTTGGCGGATGGCTCGTTACAATAAAGACAAATACATCCAAAGAAATGAAGCGTTCAGTTAAATTATTACCTTTCGTGCTTTTTGTACTGCTGGCCTTGGTGGCTGGCGCTCAGACCAATATCACCATCCAGGGCGAGGTGGTGGACGGCGCCGGCAAGGAGGTCTACCTCTACCACTACACCGACATGCTCACCCTCTCCGAAGAGCTGGTGGCCCAGACTACCATCAATCAAAATAGGCATTTCGAGCTGAAGGCCTACGCCAACTATCCCACCCTGATGATTTTGCAGATTGAGAACTACAGCCAGTCGTTCTTTGTGGAGCCGGGCAGGGACTACGAGGTGTACGTGCCCCGTTTCGACTGGGACCTGAACGAGAAGAAGAACATTTTTCTGGACCCCGAAGTGCTTCCCTTGGAATTTGTGAACATGCCCAAGGACGAGCTCAACGGGCTGATTTCGAACTATGAGGCCGTGGTGGCGCAGTATTTGGACGACCACCGCATCTTCTTCGATGCCCGCTTCCGCCCGCAGAAGCGCTATTTCGACAGCCTGGAGGTGGAGGTGCGGCAGAAGGCGCCGGACACCCGCAACGAGTTTTTCAACCGCTACAAGCGCTACCAGCTGGCCAGTCTGAAATACAGCCTGCACTTCGACAGCCGCAAAAATATGGTCAACCGCTATATCAAGAACCAGCCCATCCTCTACTACGACGACAACTACATGTCGTTCTTTACCACCCTGTTTGCCAACACCGTGTCGAAGGGCACCACCAAGATACCTATCTGGCAGATGGCCTCGTGGGTGAACAACCTGAGGGTGGACGTCTATCTCGACTCGCTGGGCACCGACACGCTGCTGCGCAACGAGCAGGTGCGCGAGCTGGTGGCCCTGCAGGCCTTGCAGGAGTCGTTCTACCAGTCGCAATACTACGAGCCGGGCAAGGTGGTGAGCATGATAAGCCTCATTGGCAGCAAGAGCAAGTTTCCGGAGCACAAGGTGCTGGCCGAGCGCATCATTGCCAACCTGCACAAGCTGGAGGAGGGCAAGGCGGTGCCCACTTTCGAGCTGCCCGACGTGGACAAGAAGATGGTGTCGCTGGAGAGCCTGAAGGGCAAATGGGTGTATATGGCCTTTGTGCACGTGGGCGACCCCAACTGTATCTCTGAGCTTGAGACCATGGCGCACTTCAAAGACAGCATCTACGGAAAGAACAAGAACGTGGAGTTTGTCACCATCTGCTGCGACCGTGAGTTCCAGAAGATGTACCATTTCCTGAAGAATTCTAAAAGAGGCTCCAAATATAACTGGACCTGGCTGCATTTCAACGGCAACTACAGGCTGCTGGAGCATTACCAGGTGGTGTCCTACCCCCATTTCATCCTTATCAATCCCGAGGGGCAGCTGCAGTACGCCATCACGCCGCAGCCCGCCAGCGGTTTCCTGATGCACGGCCCCTGGCAGACCAAGGAGCAGAAGGAGGCGGAGAAGCCTTTCTTCCTGCGGTACTGACCAGACCCTTTGCATAGGGCCGGCAAGGTGTTGCCGGCGATAGGGTCGCGACGGTGCATACCGATGTTTTCAATGTCACTGATATGGCTGGTATGTCCTATGGCTGCATCGGTTTAACGGGTTTCGGCCCCGCGAACTCCCATATTTCCCAGGTGAGCGGTGGGGAGGGAATGTTTTTTTTGCTGCAGCAAATCTGGTTCCACCCAACTAACAATACGCTGTTGACAAAATTGGCGCAGGGGTGGCATTATATTATTATATTATTAGTAATTTTACTTTCGGAATTAAGTAACAATTGATTTATGCAACGATTTAAAGTTCTTTTAGTTATTGTGCTTATGGCACTTTCTTCCCCAACGGTTTTGGCGCAAAAAATGTCGCCGGAGGAGTCTGTGCGGCAGCTTTACCGCCAGGCGCTGGACCTTTATCAGAAAGAAAAGTACGCCTCGGCACAGAATCTTTTTGACAAGCTGACGGTCAGCGCGGCCCCGGTGGACGAGCAGATGGCGTCGGAAGCCTGCTACTACGGAGCCGTGTGCGCCGAGAAGCTGAGCAACAACGACGCCGATTTCCGACTGACGGAATACCTCCGCCGCTACCCCCAGAGTGTACATACCAACATGGTCTATTTCTACCTGGGCAACTACCACTATGCCAAGGGCGACTACGACAAGGCGCTGAAATACTATAAAAACGTGCTTTCGCGCGAGGTGGAGTACGGCCATCGCAGCGAGTTCAACTTTAAGATGGGCTACTGCTATTTTAACGACCAGGACTACAACGAGGCTAAGAAGTATTTCTCGCAAGAAATCAACGGCAAGTCGAAGTATACCAATGCCGCTATCTACTATTACGCCCACATGCAGTACATGGACGGCAAATATGACCTGGCGCTGCGCAACTTCCAGAAGTTGCAGTCGGACCGCAGGTTTGCCAAGATAGTCCCCTCCTACATTGCCCGCATTTATTATTACTTGGGCAAGGACGACGAGTTGCTGCAGTTGGCTCCAACCCTGCTGCTGGAGGAGGATGTCTTTAAGAAGAATGAGATACGCCAGATGGTGGCCGAGGTCTATTTCAACCGCGGAGAGTATAAGAACGCCCTGGACTACTACAAAGCCGCCATGCGCAACCGCGACGACCGCGACGACACCGACCCCGCGCAGACCTTTGCCGGAAGCAATGCCCGCGGCACTAAGAAGAGCAGCACTGCCGCCCTGTTGGCCTGCACCCCGCAGGACAATTACTACCAGGTGGGCTACTGCTACTACATGCTGCACCAGTACGACTCGGCCCAGTTCTACCTGAGCAAGAAGACCGCCTGCGTGGACAGCGTGGCGCAGAACGCCCTGTACGTGCTGGGCGACGTGGACTTGCAGCTGGGCCGCAAGAACGAGGCCCGCAGCATGTTCCTGCAGGCTTCTACCATGGATTTCGACCCCAAGATTAAGGAGGACGCACAATTTAACTACGCCAAGCTCTCCTACGAGCTCAACGCCAACCCCTACAACGAGAGCATCCGCTCCTTTGAAGACTACTTGGTAAGGTACCCCAAGACTTCGCACAAGAAGGAGGTGGAGGAAATCCTCACCTCGCTCTATTTCAGTACCCGCAACTACAAGGACGCCCTCACGCTCATCGAGAAGATTCCGGACCGCAGTGCCGTGATGAACCAGGCCTACCAACGCATTGTTATCAACCGCGGCATAGAGGTGTTCAACACCGGCAATTTGAAGTCCGCCGCCACCTATTTCCAGAAGGCCACGAAAATTAACGCCCTGCCTAAGTATACTACCGACGCCTATTACCTCTATGCCGAAGCCCGCTACCGCCTGGGCGACTTTGAGGCCGCTGGCAAGACATTGGACCGTTTCATGCTCAGCACCAATGCCACCACTTCGCCCTACTACCGCCAGGCACTCTACACCCACGGCTACCTCTGCATGAAGCGCGACAATATCTCCGACGCTACGGACGACTTCAAGATGTTTGTGCGCCTGGCCGACCGGAGCATCGATGCCCACCAGGTGAACGATGTCTACAACCGCCTGGGCGACTGCAGCTACCTCAATAGCAAGTACGCCGACGCCATTAAGTATTACGACCGCGTGATTGAGGCCAACGATGCCGATGCCGACTACTCCACCTACCAAAAGGCTCTCTGCTATGGCGCCTTGGGCAAGTACGGCGAGAAGCTGACGTACCTGAACCAGATTTTCGAGCGCTACAAAGACTCCCCGCTTGCCGCGAAGGCCCTCTTCGAGGTGGGCAACACCTACTTGGTGAGCGACAATAACAGCATGGCCTTGCTCTACTTCAATAACTTCCGCAATCAGTACCCCACCAATAGCCTGGTGAAGACGGCCCTGCTCAACATAGGCCTTATCTACTATAACACCGACCGCAACGACGAGGCGCTGGATGTCTTCGACCAGCTGTTGACCAACTATGCTGGCACCGACGAGGCCCGCGACGCCCTCAGCACCGTCAAGAATATTTACGTGAGCCAGAACCGCGTGGACGAGTATTTCGGCTATGTCAAGCGCACCACCAAAAATACCGTTTCTACCGTCGAGCAGGACAGCACCCTTTACATGTCGGCCGAAAATCAGTACATGAACGGCGACTGCGAGAGCAGTGTGAAGAGTTTCGAGAACTACCTGGATAAGTTCCCCGAAGGTCTTTTCCACCTCCAGGCCCACTACTATGCAGCCGACTGCCTCTTCCGCACCGGCCAGAACGAGCGCGCCCTGCCGCACTATGAGGCCGTGGCCAGCGCCGGCCGCAACAGCTACTCCGAACGCTCGCTGCAAAATGCCGCTAACATTGCATATAACCTGAATAACTTTACCAAGGCACTCGACCTTTACGGCCAGTTGGTCGGCATGGCCGAGAGCGACAACAGCCGCATTGGAGGCCGGGTGGGCTACATGCGCAGCTGGATTCGCCTGGACATGGGCGACAGCGTCATTGCCTCCGCCCGCCGTCTGCTGGGCGAGACCAAGATTACCGACGAGCTCCGCGACGAGGCGCGCATCAGCATGGCCCGCTGCTACTACGGGAATGTGGCGACATACCGCCAGGCCGACAGCCTCTATTCGCTCCTTAAGTCCTCCACTAACGGCGACTACAGCGGCGAGGCTTCCTACCGCATTGCCGAGATGCGTTTCCTGCAGCAGGACTATGACGGCTCCGAACGGGCCATCGAGGCCATTGCCGCCGACCCCGTGAGCGACTACTGGCTGGCCAAGTCCTTCATCCTCTGGGCCGACATATTCCACGCCCGCGGCAATAACTTGCAGGCAAAACAGACCCTGCAGAGCATTATCGACAATTACGATGGCGACGACCTAGTGCAGGTTGCCCTGCAGAAGCGCAATGCCATTCTGGAAGAGGAGAAGCCCGCCCAGCAGCCCGAAGAGGAAGAGGTTGTTATTGAACTTGAAAACGAAACTGAAACCGATAATCATTAAGACCCATGAGATACGCTAAGTTTTTTTCCGCCATATTCACCGTAGCGATGTTGGCCTCCGGCTTCACTGCCCGCGCCCAGTCCGATAGCAATGTATACAATGAGCGCGTGGTGGTCACCAGTCGATACAAACCGGTGGTTGAGGAGATGCCTAAAATCAATGTGGCTCCCTCTATTACCGACACGGTCTCTACTATTAATAAGTCGTTCACTTACGACATCAGCACCCGCCGCCTGACCTCGCTCTACGAGCCGTCGCGCATCAAGGCCGCCCGCATCATCGGCGAGCCCGCCACGCGGCTCTATAATAATTACTTAAAGTTGGGTTTTGGCAACTATTGGTCGCCCTTGGCGGAGCTGTATTACAACTCGCTCCGCAGCCCTAACAAGAGCTACGGTGTGCGCATGGTGCACCGCTCGTCGTGGGGGCAGATAGGGCATTCGGACGAGGAAAAGCCCTCTCCAGAGCATTTTGGCCAGGCTCCGTTCTCGTTCACCGATGTCACTCTCTTCGGTAAGCTCATCACTAAAAAGAATTTGCAGCTTAGTGCCGACCTGGGATTCCAGAACGATTTCAACCGCTACTATGGATTCAGCGACAGTACGCTCTTTGCCGTCATGAACCTCAGCCGCGACGACATTGAGAAGTCTTCCTATAATATGTCTTATAATGTGGCATCGGCAAATTTTGGCATCAAGACCCTCAATACCGATGTCCATGCCCTAGGCTATGAGGCCAACCTCAACGTCACCGACCTTTTTGCCACCTATAGCCAAAACGAGCTGAATATCAACCTCGACGGCAACATACACTACGGCTTCACTCTGGCTCAGAAATACAAGGGTGTGGCCTATCTGCACCTCACCTACAATGGCTTTTTCGACAACTTCGACCCGTTGGCGCTTCCCTTGGGTGCCGACAGCCTCTACGAGGCCGCCCTGCTAGACCGCGACGAGGTCACAGGACGCAGCGTCCTGGCCGACCGCGGATCGCATCACCTCTACAAGGCCAACCCCTATCTGGATTTCATTTTCTCCGAGTTCCAGATTCACGCCGGAGCCATAGTGGCGGTGGATGCTTTCAACAGCACCAAGGGTAAGGTGCATGTGTACCCCGATGCCTCGGTTACGAAGTCGTTCTTTAACGACCTCGTCAGCGCTACGCTCTACGCCCAGGGCAATATCGACGCCAACAGCTGGAACCATATCCGTCTGGTCAATCCCTACATTGCCCCCGGAAGCCAGGTGCGCGCCCTGAGCCACTACGACTTTGCCGCCAAACTGCGTTTCAACCTCAGCAAGAAAATCGACTTCAGCGTCTATGGCATGTACAGTTCGCTCGACGACGACCTCTCTTTCCAACTCAACGACCACTACACGCTGCAGAATGTCTTCCAGCCCGTCTACGACTCCCTCACCCGCATCAAAGTGGGAGGGAACTTTACCTTTGTCAACGACGAGATGCTGCGTCTGGAAGTGAAGGGCAATTACTATATCTATAAGAACAAGCGCACCGAAATCCAGGGCGACCAGCGCGTGGAGCTGCCTCTCTATTACCGTCCCGATTTCGACGCCGCCCTGGCCGCCACTGTGAACTACCACGACAAAATCATCGGCCGACTGGAATTCCAGTGCATGGGGCGCACCCCCTACGCCACGGCCAAGGCCTTCGACGGCGCCGACAGTACGCTATACCTCCCCTTGCGCTATGGACTTAATCTCGAAGTGGAATACCGCCACAATAAGGCGCTCAGCTTCTTCCTCAAGGCCGACAACCTCCTCTTCCAGCGTTATTTCTACTGGCAGAACTATCCCAGTTACCGCGGACTCTTCCTGCTCGGCCTCACCTATACTATTCCCACCAAATAATCTGTCAAATCCACCGTATAGCCTTTCTGAAAATGACCTACGCCCAAACCCTTGACTACCTCTTCAACAGCCTGCCCATGTACCACCGTATTGGCCAGGCAGCCTACAAGGCCGATATTGCCAACACCGTCCAGCTCATGGCCCACCTGGGCAATCCCGAGCGCAAATTCCGCAGCATCCATGTGGCCGGCACCAACGGCAAAGGCTCTGTGTCCCACATGCTAGCCTCGGTGCTGATGCAGGCGGGCTATAAGGTAGGCCTCTACACCTCGCCCCATCTGGTTGACTTCCGCGAGCGCATACGTATCAACGGTCAGATGATACCGCAGGAGCAGGTGACCGACTTTGTGGAGCTCCACCGTGGTTTTATGCAGACCCTCCAGCTCAGTTTCTTCGAGATGACAGTGGGTTTGGCTTTCGACTATTTTGCCCAGCAGCAGGTCGATGTGGCCGTGGTAGAGGTGGGCATGGGCGGCCGCCTGGACAGCACGAACGTCATACGCCCCGACCTCTGTGTCATAACTAATATTGGTCTGGACCACACTCAGTTCCTCGGCGACACCCTTGCTAAGATAGCAGGTGAGAAAGCCGGTATAATCAAGTCCCATGTGCCTGTGGTGATTGGTGAGACCCATGTGGAGACCAAGCCCGTCTTCGAAGCCAAAGCCTCTGAGATGCAGGCTCCCATATACTTTGCCGACAGCAAATACACCCTACACGAGACCCAACGCCCCGCCGAGGGAGGCCTCGAAACCTACGACCCCGACCTGCATTTCTCGGTGCAGGTGGCGGGCGACTGTCCTTTCCCTCTCGGGTCAAACGAATTCATCAGCCCCCTCAGTGGAAGCTATCAGCTGCACAACATTGCCACCCTCTTTCAGGCATTGGAACTGCTTCCATCGGTGGGCTATAAGATTACGGAGGACCACATCCGCCAGGGCATAGCCCGCGTGGTGGCCGACACTGGCCTCCATGGCCGTTGGCAGCTCATGGACCGTCAGCCTCTCACCATCTGCGAGACTGCCCACAACGCCGACGGTGTGAATGCCATGCTGCAAAAGCTTGCCGAGATTCCTTACCGCCATCTCCACCTTATCTACGGCTGCGTGAACGATAAGGACTACCGCAAGATCCTGCGCATGATGCCCCACGAGCGCACTACGTATTACTACACCCAGCCCAGTGTGCCCCGCGGCCTTGCCGTTGAGCAGTTGGCCGCCGCGGCCAAGGACGAGGGGATGTCCGGCACCGCCTTTGCCCATGTGGGTCAGGCCATTCAGACAGCCCGCCATGCCGCCGACCCTCATCAGGACCTAGTGCTTGTCACTGGTAGCATTTTCCTCGTAGCCGACGCGGTCGAGTATTACCAAAGCATTGGGGAATAGCAAGTCTGACAAAAAAGCAACCTCTCTTTAACTGTGGAATTGTTTTCCTTTTAAAGAGAGGTTGTTTTATGCCCATACTATAGGGCTATTCAGGAATAGGCTAGGGAATGACTATGCCCCTACAGGGCGTTGGACACAGCGGTTTCCACGGCCGACATGGCTTTTTCGGGCTCGAAACGGTTGATTACCTCGCCATTACGGTCGATAAGGAATTTGGTGAAATTCCAGCGGATATTGCCGGGCTTTTTGCTTTTGAGCCACACATAGAGCGGTGAAGCGTTGGCACCGTTCACATCAATTTTGGCAAACTGGGGGAAAGTGATATTGTAGCGTGAGGTGCAAAACTCGTGAATGTCGTCAAAAGAGCCGGGAGCCTGATTGCCAAACTGGTTACAGGGGAAGTCCAGTATTTCAAAGCCGCTGTCGTGGTAGCGTTCATAGATACGTTCCAAGTCGGTATACTGTGGAGTATAGCCACATTGTGTAGCCGTGTTGACCACCAGCAGCACTTTGCCACGATAGGCACTCAGCGACACGCTGTCGCCGTTGCCGTCTAAAACCTTGAACTGGTAGATATTATCAGCGGGTTCTTCGGGAGGAAGGGTGTCTTGCGTAACCGTGTCGGTTGCCGGGGGATTGATTTCGGGCTCCTCGGGTTTGGAACAGCTCACCCATGTTGCTGCTGCGGCCACGAGGAGGATAATTGCAAAATGATTCCTTACGTTCATTGATTGAGGTTATTAATGGGTTCTGAATACTGCGAGACGAGACCTTTCTGAATGCTGAGAGGCCGTCGCCTCCTCATAACACATTATACGCAGTAAGCTATTACTGAGCCGTTCCCAAGGCCTGAAGCAGGGTGATGATGGAGGTGACCGTGTTCACGTTCTGGCTGATGTTGGAGGCGTTCACGTTCAGGCCGGTCAAATTGTTCATTGTGGTGATGATGCCGTTTACGTTGGCCGAAGTGATTAGGCTTCCTCCAGCGGCCACCATACCGGCGGCGAAAGAGGTCTTGTAGCTGCTGTTGGACTGATTGTTGCGGTAGCCGGTGTAGCCGGTGGCCAGGGCAAGGGCGTTGGTGAGGTCGGTGGTGTTGCTGAGGCTGATGGTGCCGTTGGCCTTGTAGGACTTGTAGAGGCCTATAATGGCGTTCGCAGTGCTTTGTCCGACGGCCTTGGCGGCGGCATCGGAAGCCGTAAATGATTTAATACTGCTGCAGGACACGAATGAAAGTGTTGCAAAGCACATCAAGATGATACTGAGTCTTTTCATGTTGTTATTGTATTTGTTAATATATTTTTCCAAATTGCAAAAATACACATTTTTTAGCATTAAGTGTCTTTTTTACTTTTTTTCTTGCATCCGAAAGCAGAGATTTGCCTCTATTGCCGTAGATGCATCACTCGAATCCCTACGGTTTATTCATCAGTCTATTAAGGAAATTTTCCTGTTAATTTCTTTTTATGACCGTGATTGATTCGCGAAAAATGCGTATATTTGGGCGTAATAGTCATTTTGCAGGCTAAAATTTGCAGGTTTTGTTCTAATAGTCAAATTGCAGGCTGATTTTTGGAGGGAGGGTTTGGCTGAGTTGAAAATATTGTATACTTTTGCATCGCATTCCGAAGCGTAGCGGGTTCTGCTGGGGAGCAACCCGTGAAGAATAGGATGCACGCTTGACGACAAGTCAGTATTGACATTCGCCCTCCATGTACTGGGGGGCGTCTGCCTTTTATGACATGTCGGCTTGCGTTTTATGCCAGAAAAACCCACAAATGAACCGCTTGCGGTTCTCCTTGGACAATCCACTGTGGACATTAAGATTTTTCTTGAGGTCGGTGAAGGTGCCCTCGATTTTGTTGTTTGTGTTAGGCATTCCAGCACAGCCCTCTCGCTGGAATGTGAACAGGTACGGCAGATAGAAATCCACGCTGTGCATTGCTGTGCGAAGCCTCTTGTGGGTGTAATGGCTGCAGCCGGTCCTCTTCGACAAGCTGCGGCGGTTGATGGTGTCGGAGTAGTCCGCCTTCCATTTCTGGTACTCCCGGACGAAAGTCTCCTTGTCCGTGTCGGTGATTGTGAATACTACGCGTTTCAGCTCCCTTGCAGCCCTGAGCCTCGGATTCTTAGTGAGATACCTGCGGATGATGCTTATCATATGGAAGTGGCACATCTG
>CAMUZR010000034.1 GCA_947165255.1 uncultured Bacteroidales bacterium | reverse complement strand
CTCCGTCACCTATGTGAACGCCTGGCATGATGGTAACATGCTGGCCAATCCAGACGTCATTGCCCACAACGGTATCACCCTTCAGAGGCAATTCGTCTTTCACTGGTGCAATGGCACTTCCCCAGTCACCACCGATGACATAAAACGGATAGGTTGTCACGCCATCCATCCTATGGTTGGCTCCATTCATGACAAACTCCACACCCTTGGCAATAGCGCAGAATTTGCCAATAATCAGCCGGTCACCTATGAAGTCGTAGAAATGAGTGACATGCTTCTCGAATTGGTCAGCACCATCCACATCATCGTAATAAGTGTAGTCACCTATAATGATACGAGGGTTCTTCACCACGTTTTTGATGAAGCAGAGGCTTGGAATCTTAGGATTCGGGAAAGCCTCATTCGGATTTGGCCTGTTTTTAATTTCCATAAACTCCGTTTTATCTGTCTATTGGTGTATATTCAATCTTGGCTTCCTCATCAGTCGCTTCAAGTTTCATAATCACAGGGCGCAGACCGTCATTGCAACTGACAATGGCCACGCCAGGCTCCTTGATCCAGTCACCATAGTAAAACAGCCCTTTATCAGCACCATGTGCCAAGGCGAACACATACTGGTAGATGGCCTTCCACGCTTCATCACAGAAGCCCTCTGGCTTTGCGTAGTCAGCATAAAACACATCGCCCACCTTCATCATCGGGCAGGCCTTCAGCCCGCAGATGCCATATTCTTTCGCCAAGTCCTCATTCAGCATCGTCTTGAGGATGGTAATCTTAACTTTCTTCATATTGTCCGGAGTGTTTCGATCCGATGATCTGGCCTCTGCCAAGACCATCTGTTATAGGTTGATAATCTGTTCTTCATAAAGTCCGATGTTTTTGCAAATCGGCTGCAAAATTACGAAAAATTTCCGACAGTATCACAACCCCAAGCCCCACCATCCTGGCCTCGACCGATCCCGTGGCCCTCGGCGAGGGCTTCCCGCTGACCAAACACATCGTCATCCTGCTGCTGCTCGGCTTCGTGGCCTACGGCCTAAGCATCTACTGCTACACCTACGCCCAGCGCACCATCGGCGCCGCCCCACCAGCACCTACTACGCCCTGGCCCCCTTCATCGGTGCCGCCCTGTCGTTCGTGCTGCTCGGCGAACCGTTGACGCCCCTCTTCCTCGTCGCCACCGCCGTGATGGCTGCCGGCTGCTGGCTGGCGGAAAAAAGTAACTGACAGCTGCTCATCCAATTAGTCTGTTCAAATTCATATCTCATCACAGTCAATGCACATCTCAGTCTTCTGCGGGCGTCGCTGCCGACAATGAGCATCTACAAAGTACCGGGGAAGGTACTACCTGAGTGTGGATGCTTTCGAGACTATGGAGCTGACGGACAGCATGGTGGTCTACCGCGATATGGAATTGTCTCTGTCGGCTCTGCGCAATTTTTCTAGGCATGGTAGCAGCTATAGCTGGACGGAGGAGCCTGAGTATCTGGAGGGGGCTTATGAGGTCTCCTTGCGGCCTTCCCAAAAGGTGAAAGGGCTGTATGTGGTGACGGTGAAGCAGCCTGACGGCACTGTGGGACACAGTGTCTGGGTGCCGGAGGAGGCGATACACCATTTCGACTATATCGACTGGAGGAGTACCGACCACATTCCCGAAGGACTGAAATACGACGAGATCGACTACGGGGCGCTTTAACGGTCGATGGTGACGTAGCGCAGATCGAGGGCGTTCATGGCGTTGCTGCGCAGGCCGTGGACGTTCTTGTGGGTGAAGTGCAGCACTTGGTCGTAGTAAAGGACGACGACGGGGGCTTCCTGCATAATCATTTTGTCCATCTGGCGGTAGAGGCTGATGCGCTCGGCCTCGTCGGTGGCCTGTCTGGCCCGCTCGTAGAGGCGGTCGTAGGCGGGGCTTTTGAAGCGGGTGTAGTTGGAACCGGCGGGTGTGCGGTTGGGGCTGTAGAAGAGCGAGAGGTAGTTTTCGGCATCGGGATAGTCGGCTATCCAGCTGCCACGGAACCAGCCGCTCTTGCCTTGGGCTATCTGTTCGCGCAGGGCGGCCGGGGCGTTGACGTCCACTTTCACTTGTATGCCCAGTAGGCCCAGCTGCTGCTGGATATACTTGCAGAGGTCGAGATAGTTGCTGGTGGTGGAGAGGGTGATGGTGGGGAGTCCCTGCCCGTGGGGATAGCCGGCTTCGGCCAGGAGGGCCAGTGCGCGCTGGGGGTCGTAGCGGTAGCCGTAGTCGGGCACGGTGTCGAAACCGGGCAGGCCGCAGGGGACGAAGCCGCCGGTGCCGGGCGCGCCGATGCCGTTGCGCAGGTATTTCATCATTTTTTCGCGGTCGAAGCCGTAGTTGATGGCCTGCCGGATGCGTTTGTCGCCCAGGGGCGAGGCGGGGCTTTCCATGCGGAAACCCAGGTATTCGGTGTTGAGGAAGGGGGTGCTGACCATGTCGATGCGGTCGGCATACTTGGCCTTGAGTTGGCCGGTGCGGGTGAGTATTTCGTCCTTGTAGGCGGCGTCGAGCGAGTTCATGAAGTCGAGGTTGCCCTTGACAAATTCTAGGAAGGAGGTTTGCTTGTCGACGATGAAGGTGACGGCCACGGCGTCGAGGTAGGGGAGGGGGCGGCCCTGGTCGTCGCGCTCGAAGTAGAGGGGGTTGCGGCGGAGGACCAGCTTGACGTTTTCTTTCCACAGCTGCATGAAGAATGGACCGGTGCCGCAGGGATGCTGGCGGAAGTCGGGGCCGTAGTGCTGCACCACTTCGCGGGGCACCACGGAGCAGTAGGCCATGCCCAGGAGGCTGAGGAAGGGGCTGAAGGGCTGGCTCAGGCGGACGATGAAGGTGGAGTCGTTGGGGGCGGAGAGGTCCTGTACCTGGCTGAAGACCCAGCGGCCGGGCGAGGCCACGTCGGGGTCGAGGATGCGGCGGAAGCTGTAGAGAAAGTCGGCGGCCACCACGGCACGGGTGGAGTCGGGGGTGCCGAAGAGCGGGCTCTTGTGGAAAAAGACGTCGGGGCGGAGGGTGAAGGTGTAGGTGAGGCCGTCGGGGCTGACGCTCCAACGGGAGGCGATGCAGGGCTGTGGCTGGAGGTCCTGTCCGAGGCGGACGAGGCCGTTGTAGAGCTGGTTGCAGGCCCAGGTGAGTGTTTGGTCCTTGGCAAAGGCGGGGTCGAGCGAGGTGATGCCGGCCGACTCGTTGTAGCGGAAGATTTGTTTGTCGCTGTTGTCGGGCAGGCTGCAGCTGGCGACGATAATGGTTAGCAGTATGGCGGATAGGGTCTTGGCTCTCATCTGGTGACGGTGTATGCTCGTTGATGCCACAGCTGGTTCTGTGTGATGGTGTTTCGCTAAAGGTTTATTTGTTCTGCCGAAGTGCGGGAGGTCCTTTGCCTTAATGATTGGTGATGTTGCGGGCATGGCGGCGGGCCTGGGCGATGATTTCCTCTTCGCCGTCGACGTGGCGGTGGCGCATGAGGATGCGGCCGTTGCAGATGACGGTGTCCACGGCGTCGCTGTGGGCGGCGTAGAAGAGGCCGGAGAGGGCATCGTTGTTGGGGACGAAGGCGAGGTTGTCCAGGTCGACGAGCATGAGGTCGGCGAGTTTGCCCACCGCTATTGTCCCGGCGTCGATGCCGAGGGCTTTGAAGCCGTTGAGGGTGGCCACTTGCAGCAGCTCGGAGGCAGGCAGCACGGTGGGGTCTTGCCGGACTCCTTTCTGCAGGTAGGACATGAGGCGGGCGGCCTCGATGAGGTCTAGGTTGTTGCTGCTGGCGCTGCCGTCGGTGCCGAGGGCTACGTTGACTCCCGCGTTGCGCAGTTCGGTGTAGAGAAAACCGGCGCCGGAGCCCAGTTTGAGGTTGGAGGCGGGGTTGTGGACGGCGGTGACTTGGTGGCTGGCCATAAGGGCGATTTCTTCCGGGTTGAGGAAGAGGCTGTGGGCGCCGATGAGGCGGCCGCGGGTGAGGCCGAGCACCCCGGTGCGCTCTAAGAGGGCGTAGGGACGGCAGCCGTATTGTTGCAGGCACTCGTCGACTTCGCGTTGGGTCTCGGACATGTGGATGTGGTAGAGGGTGCCGTATTTCTGGCTCATCTCGGCGCAGTGGCGCAGTCCTTTCGGGCTGACGGTGTAGACGGAGTGGGGTGCGATGCTGAGGCGCACTAGATTGCCGGCGCCTTCCACCTCGTGGCGCAGGCGGAGGAAGGTTTGGTCGGTGAGTTCGTCGCCGTCGCCGAAGATGTTGAACCCCAGGACGGCACGGATGCCCATTTGGGCTACCGCCTTGGCCGAGGCCGGGAGGAGGAAGTACATGTCGTTGAAAAGGGTGATGCCGCTCTTGATCATTTCGAGGCAGGCCAGCTTGGTGCCCCAGTAGACGGCTTGGTCGTCGAGATGCTTTTCGGCGGGCCAGATGCTCTGGTTGAGCCACTGCTGGAGGGGCAGGTCGCTGCCAAGGCCTTTGAGGAGGGTCATGGCGGCGTGGGTGTGCATGTTGGCAAAGGAGGGGAAGGCTGCCAGGCGGGCACCGTCAATCCGGATAGCATTTGCCGGCACTGGAAGGTTGTTTCCAATGCCGGCAATGCGCTGATGGTCTATCAGGATATCGGTTACCTCTTGGTTGAGCAGCACCCCTTGGATGAGAATGGGTTCCATGGGTGAGGTGGTTATTGTACCAAGATTAATATGTCGTTTTGCTGACCTTTGATGACGCCTCCGCGGATGTCGAAGGTTTTCTCCTCGCCTTCGGGTGTGACAAGCCGAAGGGTGCCCTGTGTGAGGGCGGAGATGATGGGGGCATGGTTTTCGAGCATTTCGAAACGTCCGCCCACGCCGGGCAGGTGGAGCTGACGGGCTTCGCCTTCGAAGACGGTGGAGTCGGGTTTGGTGATTTTGACTTTCATGGGTGCAAGAATGGTTATTTCGTCTCGGCCAGAATTTTTTCGCCCTTTTCGATGGCTTCTTCGATGGTGCCGACGAGAAGGAAGGCCTGTTCGGGCAGGTAGTCGCAATCGCCGTTGAGAATCATGTTGAAGCCCTTGATGGTGTCTTCGATGTTGACGAATTTGCCGGGCAGGCCGGTGAAGGCTTCGGCCACGTGGAAGGGCTGGGAGAGGAAGCGCTGGATGCGTCGGGCACGGGCCACGACTTGCTTGTCGGACTCGCCCAGTTCCTCCATGCCGAGGATGGCGATGATGTCCTGCAGTTCGTTGTAGCGCTGGAGTATTTGCTTGACCTTTTGAGCGGTGTTGTAGTGCTCTTCGCCTACGATGTCGGGAGAGAGGATGCGCGAGGTGGAGTCGAGGGGGTCGACGGCAGGATAGATGCCGAGTTCGGAAATCTTACGGCTGAGCACGGTCTGTGCATCCAGGTGGGCGAAGGTGGTGGCGGGGGCGGGGTCGGTGAGGTCGTCGGCAGGCACGTAGACGGCCTGGACGGAGGTGATGGAGCCCCGTTTGGTGGAGGTGATGCGCTCTTGCATCATGCCCATCTCGGTGGCCAGGGTGGGCTGGTAGCCCACGGCGGAAGGCATACGGCCGAGAAGGGCGGAGACTTCGGAACCGGCTTGGGTGAAGCGGAAGATGTTGTCGATGAAGAGAAGGATGTCGCGGCCGCCGGTTTTTTCATCGCCGTCGCGGAAATATTCGGCAAGGGTCAGGCCGGAGAGGGCGACACGGGCACGTGCGCCGGGGGTCTCGTTCATCTGGCCGAAGACCATGGTGCACTTGGAGTCCTTGACGGCTTGCATGTCGACTTTGCTGAGGTCCCAGCTGCCTTCTTCCATGCTTTTGGTAAATTCGGGGCCGTAGCTGATGACGCCGGCCTCGATCATTTCACGCAGCAGGTCGTTGCCTTCGCGGGTACGCTCGCCGACGCCGGTGAAGACGGACATGCCGGAGTATTTCTTGGCAATGTTGTTGATAAGTTCTTGGATGAGAACAGTCTTGCCGACACCTGCACCGCCGAAGAGGCCGATTTTGCCGCCCTTGAGGAAGGGTTGGATGAGGTCGATGACTTTGATGCCGGTGAAGAGGACCTCCTGGCTGGTGGCCAGATTTTCGAACTTGGGCGGGTCTTGGTGGATGCTGTAGCGTTTCTCGTAGGCGGGGTCGGGCATGCCGTCGATGGCCTTGCCTATGACGTTGAAAAGACGGCCGTTGATGTTCTCGCTGACGGGCATGGATATGGGGCCGCCGAGGGAGACCACCTCGGTGCCGCGCTGGAGGCCGTCGGTGCTGTCCATGGCGATGGTGCGCATGGTGTTTTCGCCAATGTCCTGCTGGCATTCAAGGACCACTTCGGTACCGTCGGGACGGACTACTTTGAGGGCATCGTAAATATCGGGTAGGGTGACGTCGTCGCCGAAGGTGACATCGACCACGGCGCCAATGATTTGAGAAATCTTTCCTTTGATAACTTCTTTCATGTATATTTGTGTCTTTTTTCTACAAGTTGAACGTTGTCGGGGAGGACAATTTTTGAAATGCGAAAATACGATAATATTTGAAAATAAAAGGTTTTTTTATGATAAAAATGATGTTTCTGCTACCTAAAACGCTGATTTACGATAGTTTGTAAATTCTCCCCGGAAGGCACCGAATGACTTTCTTTAGTTCTAATTCCATAAGGATGGAGGCAATTTTGGGGAGAGAGAGGGTGCATTTTTGGCTCATTTCGTCCATCGTCATTTCGCGATTGTCGCGGAGCAGGTTGGCGAGGGTCTGCTCGTTTTCGTTCAGCGAGGCAAAAAGTTCCTGCTGCTCTTCTTTGTGCCGGTCTTTGATCATGGCATTTTTCCAACCCATTTGGAAATAGAGGTCGCCGGCGTTGCGGAGCATGATGGCTTTGTTGTTGACGATAAGATTGTTGCAACCGTCTGAGAGGGGGTCGCCCAGACGGCCGGGCACGGCGAAGACTTCGCGGTGGTAGCTGTTGGCAATGTTGGCGGTGATGAGTGCGCCGCCACGCTCAGCAGATTCTACGACAACGGTGGCATCGGAGAGGGCTGCCACAATGCGGTTGCGGGCGGGGAAGTAAGAGGGTTGGATTTCGGTGTCGAGCGGATACTCGGTGAGGAGCGCGCCGCCTTGGTTCAGGATGCGTTTGGCAAGGGCTCGGTTTTGGGTGGGGTAGATGGTGTCGAGGCCATGCCCGAGAACGGCGACGGTGGGGATGGCGTTGTCGAGGGCAGCAGTGTGGGCAGCAGTGTCGATGCCGTAGGCCAATCCGCTGACGATAAGAGGTTTGTCTGATGCCATTTCTTGGGCGAGACGAAAGGTGGTGGTGCGCCCATAGTCGGTACATTTCCGCGACCCTACCATGGCAATGGAATGGTGGGGGTTGAGGTCGCAGGTGCCTAAGCGGTAGAGGAGGACAGGGGTGTCTTCGCAGCCGGATTGGTTGAGCCGTCGGGGGTAGTCGGCCTCGGTGTAAAAGACGGTGTCAATGCCGAAGTTTTCGAGGCGTGGGAGTTCTTTTTCGGCCTTGAGGAGTGTGCTTTTACTTTCGATATGGCTGACGATGGCGGGATGGCGGGGGAATATTTCTTTCAACTGGGCGTGGGACAGGGAGAAGAGTTTCTCGGGACTGTCGCATACGTCGAAGAGTTGCCGCAGGCTCTTAGGACCTAGGCCTGGAATTTGCGTGACGGCTATTTGGAATGGGTTCAGTTGCTTGGCCATGAGGTGGAGAGTTTTTGTGCCACAAGACGGAGGCTGGCAAAAGAATGGCTGAGCCGTTGGCAACATTCTTTCGTTGAGACCCACAGGGCTTCGGTGATGCCTTCTTCCCGCTGGGGCAGGGTGGACTGCTTTTCGGAGGCCGACATGTGGAACCAGCTGGTTTGTTTGAGATGCCAACCGCCGTATTTGTCGTAGAGGTGGTAGGTCTTGGTGATGAGGGGACCGAGGGAAAGACGGGCGATGCCTGTTTCCTCCCGCACTTCGCGCAAGGCGGCCTGCGCAAGGGTTTCGCCGGGTTCGACCATTCCTTTGGGTATGTCCCAAAATCCTTCCCTCCGAATGAGAAGCACTTCGTCGTTTGGCGTTTTGGCCACCCCCCCTGCAGCTTTGACATAAGTGTAGTGCTGGGTGCAGTAGTCAGCAATGCGACGGAATCCGCGGTGGTACCATACCCATAGGTCGACGCCCTGTTTGAGCCTGTCGAAACAGGGTTGGAGGAGTGTGTCGTCCATGACTTGGAAGTTTTCGGGCACTTGGATTTTGCCTATCTCGCGGTAGTCGCAAAAATGGATAAAGTGGTCGTAGAAAGAAATGGTCATTTGCTTCATACTTGTTAATAACGTCGTTGTTCGCAAAAATATTTTTTCAGTATAAAAAAAAATTGTATCTTTGCGGTATGATTACAACTGACAACATGGCCCTGCAGATGGCCACTTTTTTACTGCAAGTCAAAGCAATAAAGCTTAACAACGAGAATCCTTTCACATGGGCTTCGGGTCGCAAATCTCCGATTTATTGCGATAATCGCGTCACGCTTTCCTATCCCGAAATCAGAACTTTCATACGTCAGAGTTTTGTTGAGGTTATCAACAATACGTGGAGCGGCATCGATGTCGTTGCCGGCGTTGCCACAGGCGGTATAGCCCAGGGCGCTCTGGTGGCGCAGGAGTTGGGACTGCCCTTCGTTTATGTCCGTTCGGAGGCTAAGTCGCACGGACTGACCAACCAGATTGAGGGAGAAATACACGCCGGCCAGACCGTCGTGGTGATTGAAGACCTTGTTTCTACGGGCAAAAGCAGCCTGATTGCCGTAAACGCCCTTCGTGAAAAGGGTTGCGTGGTGAAAGGCATGGCCGCAATTTTTACATACGGTTTGGACGTGGCCGTGAAGAATTTTGCCGACGCTGATGTTGAATTGCGGACTCTCACAAACTACGATACCCTCTTGGAGGTTGCCTGCAAGGAGGACTATATCCGCCCCTCGGACCAGGAGTCTCTTGCCAACTGGCGCAAGAATCCCGAAGCGTGGAGCGATGCCCACATGAATGCCTAAACAGGTGCTATTGTTGTGAGACGCCTTGTTGCCATAGGTCTGTTGCTTATTTGCTGTGCAACCCTTCATGCCCAGCAGGTCACGCAACATTCCTTTACCGTCAAGGGCGACTCGTTGACAATAACTTACGGGCTGGACAGGCAGGCCGACATCTGTGTGCGGGTGGCAATAGACGGCGGCCATTTCACACCCCCTCTCAAGGGGTTGGAAGGTGCTGTGGGCAAGGGAGTCAAGCCAGGTGACAGCCTCACGATTACTGCTTTCCGCTTGCCAGAGATACAAGGCATAGATTCGGCCTCACTCTCTTTTTTGGTGGAAATTGACGACGGGGCGTTGCTGCTGTATGTCGATAATTTGCCTTTCCGCATGATGCCTGTCGAGGGAGGCAGCTTTACCATGGGTTGCACCCGTCCCCGTGGCGAGAAGAACACTTATTCTGACGAAATACCCACCCATAAGGTTACGCTCAACAGTTACTACATTGGCCAGTATGAGGTCACCCAAGCCCTTTGGACCGCTGTGATGGGAGAGAACCCTTCCAAGTGGATTGGCAACGACAGCCTGCCCGTGGAGCAGGTGTCGTGGAACGATGTGCAGATTTTCATTGCCCGCCTTAGCCAGATTACAGGCTATCGTTTCCGCCTCCCGACCGAGGCTGAATGGGAGTTTGCTGCCCGTGGGGGAAACCGTAGCCGAGGCATGACGTACCCCGGTGTGAATAGCCAGGTGTGGGAAACCTGCTGGTACGTGTTGAACAGCGGAGGCCGCAGCCATCCTGTGGGCCGTCTTAAACCCAACGAGTTGGGTTTATACGATATGGGCGGCAATGTGTTGGAATGGTGCAGCGACTGGATGGAGTCCTATTCCGCCAACGCCCAAACAAGCCCCCAGGGGCCTAGGACTGGCGAGAACCGGATTTTGAGGGGTGGATGTTTTAACAGCCCTTCGTGGGGATGCAGCGTCTTTGAGCGTAGTTGGTATCTTCCCGACTATGGCTATAGTTTCTTTGGCTTCCGTCTGGCCATGGACAGCGCCGAGCGCGACGAAGAATAGCCGCATGGCAATCGGTTCGGCAGGTGGTTTCTTGACGTTGAATTGTAAACTAAATTATAATGAATATGGAAAAAATCCAGGTAAAAGACAGAATCTTCAAGGTGTATATGCCCGAATCCGAGATACAGAAATGTGTGAAGGCAGTGGCAGACAAGATTTCTCACGACTATAAGCATAGGAAACCTATTCTTTGCCCGGTACTTACGGGCAGTTATCTTTTTGTGGCCGACCTCACCCGATATATTGAGTTCGATGCCGAGGTGTCGTTTGTGCGCTATTCTTCTTACGACGGCATGAGCAGCACCGGCAAGGTGAAGAAAATCCTTGGCTTTCCTGAGAAGTGTAAAGGCCGTGATGTGATTATCGTTGAGGACATTGTCGACAGCGGCCTCTCGATGAAATTCATGATAGAAGAGCTGAAGAAACTTGAGCCTGCAAGCATTGCTATCTGCACTTTCTTCTACAAACCCGGCAACTTTAAGGAGGATTTCAAGGTGGACTATGTGGGTAAGGAAATCCCGAATGATTTTATTGTGGGTTACGGTCTCGATTATGATGGCGTAGGTCGCACCTACCGCGATGTTTATGTGGTTGACGACAATGAATAAGAAGCATTTTTTAGGTCTACTCGTGGCTTTCTTTATGGGCTCGCTCTGCCTAACCAGCTGCGAGCCCGAGGTTGTTACCATCAATATCGATGAGGACCTCCTAGTCGGCACGTGGTATGCCATGGACAACACTCAGGAGTTCTGGCGTTTCGATGCCATGGACGTAAACGACAGCACCCGTTCGGGTGAGACTTGGGACGAGTCTGAAGATGTGCAGGAAGGCGAAGGCAATAAGTTTTACTGGGAAGTAAAACATAACCAGCTCCAGATCGATTTATACGGCGAGATGGGCCAGCACGTCTACTACGACTACTCTTTCACGGCCCAAAGTGCCACCTCATTTACTTGGAAGGACCTTTACGGCAATTCCAGAACGTTCACTAAGAAGTAGGTTTTTATGAAAAAAGGTTGGAAGATTGCACTCATATCCCTTGGTTCATTAATAGGGGTGGTGATAATCGTCGTCGTGGTGGCCTGCTGGGTGATTTTCACTCCGGCGCGGCTCACTTCTATCGTGAATAAGTTATCGGCCGACTACCTCACTTGTGAGAATCATTTTGAGCGTGTCGATCTAACCCTCTTCAAGACGTATCCCAATGTGGGACTGGATGTGGAAGATGTGGTGCTGATTAATCCCTACACTCTGCCCGACAGCAATGCTTTGGCCGCCAAGGCTGTCCACAATGACACATTGGCCCATATCGGCAGCCTCACCGTGGGCATCGACCTCCGAGCCTTCCTTAAGGACCGCTCTATCGTTGTGCGCCAGGTGCGATTAGACAATGCCAAAGCCAATCTCTACACAGCTCCCGACGGATGGAGCAATCTGAGCATCTTCAAGCCCAGCGAGAAAGATTCCTTAGAAGAAAAGTCCTCCTCCAAACTGCCCGAAACCATTCAGTTAGAGAAAATCTCTCTGAACGACCTTTCTGCGCAATACTGCAATCTTCAGCAGAACATGCTGGCTCAAGTGGACGACGCGGATTTAAGTCTCAAAGGCTCGCTGCTCAATTCCCAGCTTGATGCCGATATGTCGCTGGACATTGCGCAGGTGGTCGTGCACATGCTCGACAGTGTGGGTGCAGAAAAAATCTATGCCAACCTTGACAAGGTTACCCTCTCTTTTGACGGCCAGGGCGTTACCGACAATTTAGACGGCAAACTGAAACTCGCCGTGCCCAATGGCGATTTCGTGATGGGCGGAAAACGCTATACGACCGAGGCTATGCAGCAGTCGCGCAAGGACCTGCTATCCCTCAACCTCCCGTTCCACGCCAACCTTGACAATAAGACATTCACTCTAGGCGAGAAGACCGAACTGAGCCTGGTAGGCTACGATTTGGGCGTCTGGGGCGATGTGGCGTTGGCTCAAGAGGAAACGCCGATGAATGTCGACCTCCATTATGCGGTCGACCAGTGGCAAGTGGCCGACCTGCTAGCCGTCCTCCCTCCCTTTATTACCAAGAGCCTTAAAGGTATGGCTGTCGATGCCAAAGCCTCCATCCATGGCACTGCCAAGGGTGTTGTGGCCAGCGGACGGTTGCCGTTAATCGATGCCGATGTGACTCTCGAGAAAGGCTCTTTCTCGGCTCCCAAGATGCTGCCCATGCCTGTAAAAGACATACGCGCACAGCTCTCGGCCAACCTCAATCTCTCGTCCGACAGTGCTTACAAAGGACCTTCCAATGTGCAGATTGCCAATTTCTCGGCCAAGGTAAAGAAAACCAACCTAGCAGTCAACGGTGTCGTTCAGGACCTCTTGGGCGACATGCTGGTGGACGCCAACGTCAAAGGCGATATCAATCTGCCTGACCTGCGTCCGTTCCTCCCCGACACGATGCCCATAGTGCTCAACGGCTCCAGCAAGGCCAACCTCAAGGTAAAAAGCCGCCTTTCTAATCTCACAAAGCTCAATCTCAATAAAGTAGTGGCCAGCGGCACACTCTATTTCTCCAAGTTGGATGTTCTCTACGACAGCATCCATGCCGCTTCTCCCAAACTCAATGTCGCCCTTAGCCTGCCCACCAAAAAGACGAGTACCAAGGTGTCCGAACTCCTCGGTGCCCGCATCACAGGCGGCAAACTGAATGTCGAAATGCTCAGCAACGGCCTCATTGCCCAAGTCGAAAATCCTGACATACAGGTGGGTATGCCTAATATTCTAGACAAAAAACAGGCCATGGCAGCCGCCTTCAACATCAAGTTCAGCAAGGTCGATGCCAAAATGGATTCCCTGCTTGTCTACTCCGACACCCTCAAACTTAAAGGTAGTGTCAAAAACGACAAATCCAAAGACAATGTGCTGAAACAGTGGAACCCCGATGTGGATATAGACATCCACCGCGGAGTGCTCACCATGGCTGGCATGAGCGACCCGCTCCGCCTTACCGATTTCGAATTTAACTACAAACCCGAGGTGGTTCAAATTGCTCAGGCCGACATCCTCTGGGGCGTTTCCGACTATCACCTCCGTGGCAAAGTCTACGGCTTGGAAAACTGGTTGAGCCACACCGAGATGCTCACCGGCGACCTCAGTTTCACCTCCAAGTATGCCGACATTGACCAACTCATGAATATCCTCAGCGGCATGGGTACCGACAAAGACACCCTTGCCCAGCAGCGTGTCGAGGACAATGTGCCCAAGGAGGCCAACCCCTTCATTGTGCCCAAGGATGTAGATGTTAAGTTCAACACCCATATCAACCGCTGCGTGGCCTTCGGCAACGACCTCAACGACCTGGCCGGTACTGTCACCGTCAACGACGGCACCGCCATTCTCGAACAGGTCGGTTTCACCTGCAAGGCAGCCCGCATGGAACTCACCGGTGTCTACCGTTCGCCCCGAGTCAACAACCTCTTCGTGGGTCTCGACTTCCATCTGCTTGACATACAGATTGAAGAACTTTTGGACATGATACCCACCATCGACACGCTTGTGCCTATGCTCTCGGCATTCCAAGGCAAAGCCAACTTCCACCTGGCTGCCGAATGCAACCTCGATGCCTTCTATAAGCCCAAGATGTCCACCCTCATCGGTGCCGCCGCCATCAGCGGCCAAGACCTCGTGATTATGGACAATGCCTCGCTGGCTCAAATTGCCAAACTGCTCCAATTCAAGAACTGGCGCGAGAAAGACAACAACATCGGTGTGGACAGCATCAGTGTTGAGGCACAGGTCTTCCGCAAAGAAATCATTGTCTACCCCTTCCTGCTCAACCTGCACAACTACCAGCTCTGTATCGGCGGCCGACATACCCTCAGCAACGATTGCAACTACCACCTAGAGCTGCTCAAATGCCCGCTGCCCGCCCGCCTGTCGGTGGACGTCAATGGCAACCTCAAGAAACCCAATATCTCATTGGGCAAGATACAGTATGCAGATTTGTACAAGCCAGAGAAACAGAGTTATCTTGAATCCCGCACACTCGAAGTCAAGCGCCTCGTGCGTAAGCACCTAGAGGCCAATGTCCGCAAAAAGGATTAAGCAATACACTTTCTGCTATGAAAAGAACTTTTTTTGTAATAGTAGGAATTATGTTAATCAGCATAATTGTTGCCAACTTGGAAGGGTGTACCAGATGCAAAAGGAATATTAATTACTGGTTGGGCGACCGAATGGTTGAACTGAAGGTAAAAAATTCACAGGGGACGTATACACCAATATACCTCAAGGCAAATGCTGATGTTGCTACAATATCAGAAAGTCCAGACATGAAATATATTGCATTGCAGGAGAACACTGCAATAAACTACGAAGGAGTGTTCCTCTATAAGAACACCGATGACACCTTGTATCTAGTTTGGTGGTCCAGAGGGTCGGACTTTCCCCAAATCGAAACAGAAGCAAACATTCATTTCATTTATGAACCTGGCATCAACCCAGAATTGGTACAAAAATATCTATCTCTTGGGTTTACAAAATTTCCGGAGGATGCATATAATTAAAACCCTAATCGTTCGTTAGGATTTGTGTCAGATTAGTATTTGTTTCGAGCAGATGGGCTGCATCGCTGTCGCAGTGGGCTACGTCAAGACAGGGATGAGGCCAAGATGCCGATAGAAACGCTGATAGGACCTTAATGGACCTTGAAATGAGGACATTGTGAACAAGTGTCGGTCTAATGACCGATTTGAGTTTATGTTCATTAGGCTAGGACCTGCTGAATTTCAGGAGTTTTACACTTTTCCGAGATGAGTTTTCGATATTTCTTCTTGTTTGCCCCTTTTTAAGTTTGCTAATTAAGGAAAAATATGTATTTTTGCAAAATTAAAAAATAAATAGACCATTATGACATCATTCGCTTCACTTTCCGCCTGGGGATGGCTCATCCAGTTCTTCATCATCATCGTAGCCCTGCTGATAGCCAATCTCATCCGTTGCAATGTGCCCCTGTTGCGCCGCAGCCTGCTGCCCACGGCACTGGTGGCCGGATTAATCATCCTATGTGTCAAACCCTTGGGCTTTTTCCACACGGTGGTAGACAAAAGTTCCATGGAAATAATCACCTATCATGCCCTAGGTCTTGGCTTCGTGGCCATGGCCCTCAAGAACAAGAAGATAAAGAGCCAGACCACCACCATGAAAGTAGTCGAGACCGGTGCCGTCACCGCCAGCACCTACATCATCCAGGGCATCATCGGCCTGCTTATCACCATCCCGCTCTTCCTCTGGTGGAACAACCGCGATTTCTTCTATGCCTCCGGCCTGCTGCTTCCCATGGGCTATGGCCAAGGCCCCGGACAGGCGCTCAACTTCGGCGTCACCTACACCAGTTTTGCCGCCGATCAAGGCATTTCTTTCCACGGCTCCGACTTCGGCCTCAGCATTGCCGCCACGGGCTTTATCCTCGGCAGCCTCATCGGGGTGGTCTACATGAACATCCTGCGCCGCAAAGGCCGCCTGACCATGAAGGCAGGCGACTACAAGGAAGAATACACCCTGGCCGACTACGAGTCCGAGAACGAAATCCCACATGCCGAGTCTATCGACAAAATGACCGTCCAGGTCAGCCTGGTGCTGCTCGTCTACTCCGTGGTATTCCTTTTTATGTACGGCGTCCAGCAGCTTGATTTGGGCGACTTCGGCACCAAAACGCTCAAACCCATGTTCTGGGGCTTCAACTTCCTTTGGGGCACCATCTTCGGCGCGCTGCTCAAAGTCATCATCAACCGTGCCCGCCGTGTCCATCTGATAGAGCGCGAGTATATCAACAACTATACCCTCGACCGCATTGCCGGCACCTGCTTCGACTTTATGATAGTGGCCGGCACCGCCGCCATCGACTTCACCAACCTCCGCGGCATCTGGTTGCCCCTGCTGCTGGTGTGTGCCTTGGGCGCTGTGGTCACCTTCCTGCATGTGAGCGCCTGCTGCCGCCACCTCTATCCCGACTATCAGTACGAAGGTTTCTTCTCCATGTTCGGAATGCTCACCGGCACTGCCAGCAACGGCATGATTCTCCTGCGCGAGATCGACCCCAAGTTCGAAACCCCCGCCGCCAACAATCTGGTGCTGCAGACCATTCCCGCCATCGCCTTCGGCTTCCCCGTCCTGCTGCTGATGGGCGTGGGGCCGCAAAGTCTGAAACACTGCCTTATCACCCTTGGCATCATGGTCGTGTGCTTCCTCATCTTCTCCCTCTTCATCTTCCGCAAAAAACTCTTCAAGAAAAAAGCCTAAAGTCCCATCTATCACATAAATCGTCAAACCATGAAAAAAATCCTTTTCGCCCTCCTGGCCTTTGCCCTTCTGGGCACGGCCATGGCCCAGGAAGAGGCCGACAAGCCCTCCGTCCGCACGGGTTGGACCTTCGGAGTGCTGCCCAGCGTGGCTTTCGATGCCGACCTCGGCTTCCAATACGGCGCCCTCACCAACATCTATTATTTCGGCGACGGAGCCATCTACCCCGAATATTACCACTCTTTCTATGCCGAGGCCGCCTACACCACCAAGCAGTACGGCCTCTTCCGCCTCTCCTATGACTCCAAGTACCTCATCCCCGGCCACCGCCTCAGTGTCGACCTCACCTATATGCCCGACCAAATGTGCGATTTCTACGGCTTCAACGGCTACGAGTCATACTATCTCCCCGCATACGCCGACCAAACCTACGGGCTTTATCAGACCCGCGCCTACTATAAGTTCAAGCGCGACATGTTCCGCTTCAGTGCCGACCTGCAAGGCACCATTTCGCGCCCATGGTACTGGAACGCCGGCCTGGGCCTGCTGCACTACAACGTGGGCACTGTGGACGTGTCGCGGCTCAACCAGTTCACCAGCAAAGAGGAGAACAAACTGCCCGAAGGGGTGCCCACCCTCTACGACAAGTATGTCCAACTGGGCTATATCAGCCCCGCCGAGGCCGACGGCGGTTTCCATCCCTACCTGCATGGCGGCCTCACCTTCGACACCCGCGACCGGCAGCAGAACCCCCGCCGCGGCATACATGCCGATGCCTTCCTCACCTACTATGCCGGTTTGGGCAGCATGAGTTCGTTCAACAATCTCAAGTTCAATGCCTTCTGGCGACACTACCTCCCCATCGTCCCCAATCGGCTCACCTTCGTCTATCGGCTGGGCACACAGCTCAACCTGGCAGGCGAAAGCCCCTTCTACCTCAACACCTACCTCAACCAGCTCTACATGCAGCGAGTGGTCTACGAGGGACTGGGAGGAGCCAATTCCATCCGCGGCATCATGCGCAACCGCATTCTGGCCCGTGGAGTGGCCTTCGCCAATGTGGAGCTGCGTGTGCAGGTGGCCAGCTTCCGCATCGGCAAAGAGAATTTCTATGTGGGCCTCAACCCCTTCATGGATGCCGGTATGGTAGTGCAGCCCTACGGCCGCGTGGTCACCGACCCCCGCCTGTTTGAACTTGTCAACCCAGATCCTGATGATCCCAACCTCAATGCCTTTTACGACGAGAGCCGCCTCTACAGCCCCCACCTCTCGGCCGGCTGCGGCCTTAAAGTGGCCATGAACGACAACTTTGTCCTCAGTGTCGACTGGGCCACCGCCCTCGACAAGCAGGACAACGGCAAGTTCAGCAACCTCTACATCAAGATGGGCTACATGTTCTAGCGGCGGGCAATGTGTGCCAAGAAGTATAAAGGAATGCCCTCCTGGGTGGCGGCTTCGGGCATCGTCGTCTGTGTGCTCAACAGCCTGCTGCTGCTCATAACCGCTGCCGACTACCTCTTTTTCCAGGTGGACCTCTTTGGGTTGATTTGGATGTCGCTTTGCTTTGTGGGTGTGGTCACCGTGCCCCTGGGGCTGGTGCTGTTTATCCAGTCGCTTTTCTTCCTGCGCTCCCGTCGGGCAAAAGTAATCTTAATCTGGTCTTTAGGCATTGCCCTGCTGGCATTTATCGTCTTCGGCCTTCTTCCTCCGGGCGAGCGGCGTGCCGCTCAGCACATGGAGAAGTACTACCAGAAGAACCACCCCGATATGGAATTGCTTACCCAGCGGCTCTATGTTGCCATGCCCGACAGCACCCGGCTGGTTTTTTACCCCAATGGAGAATATTCGGTCAAATGCCTCACCCCCGACTCCAACTATTGGGGCTTTCCCATTGTCAAAGACACTTGTGCCGACACCGCCTTTTATCTCCCGCCGTCACTGCAAGACAGCCTCATGGGCATCATGAAGAGACTCAGGTGCCCCCAAGTGCAAGTCTACAAGCCCACCGCCCTTGCCCGCTTCCATTACCGCAGTAGTGGTTTTGGCTCCTATTGGTTCCAGCTGACGCTCACCCCCTATACCCCTGGGCAAATGCGGCGTCAGCTTGCCACCTACAACGTCATTCCCTTCTCGCCCCAAGTCTGTTTCTGCTACCACGGCGGTGCCACCGACGGCGACCGCCCCTTCCCCGGCAAAGAACCCTACCTCGAATCCCTTCGCCATCGCGGCCTGCTGCCTGCGGAGGACTGACAAGCACGCTTACACATCCAGCTCGCCGCCATCAAGAACAGAGGCTCCCGCGACCTTGACTTCTTCCTCTACCGGGTAGACAACTTTTTATAGCCTGTCACATCTAATTTCAATTAACCCATTTTATTAGGATTGGCCACGGACATAAGTAGCGTGGCACTTGGTAGTTGAGTCTACTCGGATTTTTTCTGCATCAGAATACAATAATCAGATTATTGCTGCGTTCTAAAGTTAGAAAACATAAAACGAATTACTATGGCAACAATAACACTTGAATACGACGGACGCAACAGCGCCATCAAGCAACTGATTGGTGTGTTGCTCACCCTTGGCGCAAAGGTAATACCCTCAGACAATCCAAAGGAGGAGCAGACGAAGATGGTCAGAGAAAGTCTTACGACGGCGTTCAGCGAGATGCGGGCCGGCAAGGCTATGAAAGACGCACGAAACCTCTTCGCGTGATGGTTACTATCGAGTATCTTCCGGAATTCGAGCGCCGTGCCAAAGCCTTGGCCAAGAAATACCGCTCGTTTGTGGACGACTACAACACGTTCCTCGACGAGTTGGAACGCAATCCGTTTGGTGGCACTCCGCTCGGCGGCAACATCATAGCCACCGCCAGCGCCACGATGCCGTAGCCGTAGCCCAGGCTGAAGAAATAGATGAAATACTTCCAGCCCACGGTACTCACCGCGAGCGATACTGCAAAGAGAATAAGGAGTTCTGTCATAATCTTTAGATTTTACATGTAAATTTCAAGATGCAATGATACGAAGAATAATCCAAATGGCAAATGGTGTCGGGACATTTAGTTCTGTTTGCACAGAGAGAGTCTGTGGTTGAAAGCGTTCTTTGTGTGGCAGTTTTTTCGGCGATGACGCCTCTTTAGACGATGGCGAAGTGCACGAGTGCGGTGGTGCCCACTTTCTTGTTTTGCGACAGGGAGCGTAGATTCAACCTCGAAGTGCAACACTGTTGAGCAAAGATAGTAAGAATTTTTGTTTTGACGAAGAAAAGTCCAGAAGTAATTCCGATGTTGCTGAGACCGTGATTACTAACGACCTACGCTTTTGCGTAAGGTGAAAACGAAGCGGACGCCGCCGGCGGCGTTCTGTAATGCGGCTATCGTACCGCCGTGCAGCCCCACGGCGTTTTTCACGATGGCGAGGCCGAGACCTGTGCCTCCGAGTTTGCGGCTCCGGCCCTTGTCGACACGGTAGAACCGCTCGAAGATACGCGACAGATGCTCCTGCGCGATTCCAACGCCATTGTCGGAGAAAGTGAACTGCCAATGGGTGTCGGCGTCGGAATGTGTAAGGGTTATCGTGGTGCCGTCGCCCGCGTAGGATATGGCGTTGTCGGTGAGGTTGCGGAAGATGCTATGGACGAGCGACGCGTCGGCGCGAGCCATAAGCGCGGTGGGCAACTGGTTGTCGAAATGCATCTGATGTTCTTCTAGTTGCAATGCCGATACGTCGAGGACCTGCTCCACTATCTGTGAAATGTTAACTTCCTCGAACTTGTATGTCATCGGCGCCGCGTCGATTTTGTTCAGGGTGGCCATATCCTGCAAGATGGATGCCAGCCGCTGTGCCTGTCCGAAGCATTGCACAAGGAACTGCTGGCGCATCTCGTCGGAGATGTCGGGGTGCGTCAAAACCGTTTCCAGATAGCCCTGAATGCTTGCCACGGGAGTCTTCAGCTCGTGGGCGGCGTTTTGCGTCAGTTCGTGTTTCAGCTGGTTCTGCTCTTCTTTGGTGGCCTGCAGCTTCTTGTATATTTTGACGATTCGTTCGGCTATTTCGCCAAGTTCATCGTTCGAAAAGGTGGCCAGCTCTTCGATTTCAAGGCTTTCGCCCAGGGCGATTCGCTCGGCGAAGGTACGCAGCTTGTCGATGCTGTTGCCTATTTTTCTTGTAAAACGGGACAGTACAAACATCAAGACAATGAAAATACCCAAGGTGAGCCACAGGTATTTCTTTTCCGCTTGCAGGGAATCCTTCAGGTCGTGAGTGTAGGGCAATGCGGAGCGGACGTAGAGGCCGAGTTGCGGCAGATAGGTGGCGGAATAGAAGTAATCCTGGCCCATTGTGGCGCTGGTTCGTTCTATGTCCGTCCCCTGCCCTTTGGCTAAAGCCTCGCGTATTTCCTTCCGGTGAAGGTGATTGTCCATCGTGCTGTAGTCCTCAATACGGTTGTCGTACAGCACCCGGCCGAGGCTGTCGATGATGGTCACGCGCAGATTTTCCATCTCGTGCCGAAAAACATAACTCTCAACAAGGCTGTCTGTGATGCTGTCGCCGCTGCTGAGGGATTCACTTATACGCAAGTTGCAGTCCTGAAGTTGGATGTTCAGGCACTCTATCTTGAACTCTTTCTCCCGATAGTGCTGAAAAGCCATAAAAGAGAAAGCAAACAGACCGAATATCACCGTTATGCTGACCGACAGCTTCTTCCCGATAGACATATCGCCTCAGTCCTTGAAATAATAACCGTAGCCCATCTTTGTCCCGATGCACGAAGAGTAGGGTTCAATCTTTTTCCGTATCCTCAGGATGTTCACGTCGACCGTCCGGTCCATCACCGTGGCATCGTTGGGCCAGATGCGGTCAATCAACTCTTGCC
>CAMUZR010000033.1 GCA_947165255.1 uncultured Bacteroidales bacterium | reverse complement strand
TATAAATCGCAAAACGAAATGTGCAAAAAATCGTGACAATTTGTCAAGGGGCAAAAACCAAAAGTACATTTTTCGAGCCACACACACAAACTCAAAAAGGCGTTGCAAATCGACTGCAACGCCTTTTTAATTGCCGTTTGAATGGCTTTTAAGCAGCTTTCACCAGCATCATATCGTCATAGTTTAGCGCAATTCCGCTGACGTTGTGACGATAGATTTTTGCTCCCTCAAATGGGTTGCCAATGGTCGGGTTTCGTCCAATCCAGTCGGCAAGTTCGACGATTGTTGATTTACTGCTTGAAAAATACACAAAACGCGTTCCTTGAAGGCATTTCAGCACGTCCAGATAGTCCGACAACTTCCAATAGTTGTCGCTTCTGTAGGTTCCGCAGTCGGTTGACAGATACGGCGGGTCGAGGATGAAAATCACTTCGGGAACCAACCGGAACTGGTCAAACAACCGGCGGTAGTCCATCGACACCACCTCGACTCCCTCCAGATAGCCTTCCACGTCATAGTCATCCTGGCGCATCCTGTTGTAAAGCGTCTCCTTGCGGAACTCCTCAAAGTTGTGCGAGTAGTTCATCGTGAAATGCAGATTACTCGAGACGGAAAACCAGTCCACATAACCGGACTTGTTCCACTTTTCAACTTCTTCCACCACCGCCGACCGCACAGGTTCGTCAATGCGCATCTTATGCGGTACGCTGGCCACGATAGGCCGCAGGGCACGAAGCATCGCGTTGGTACGTTCCACGTTGGCCAACCTCTCACTGTAGTGGTCATAATCGTTGTACACAACCCTGCAGTCGGGTCGTGCCTGTTTAATCACATGCGACACAAGGCCGCTTCCGCCGAACAAATCGACGAATACAGCCCCTTTCTTCTGTTCTTTGGCCATTTCCTCAATCTGGCGTATGAAACGCCGTTTCTGCCCCTGAAATGGCAACGGGGCGTTCACAAACTTTTTCACTTGGTTACGGTTTGTTGGTTAGACATTAAGTTCAAATTTCACGCCCTCATCGCCACGAAGCAAGGCGCGTGTTTTCTCTAAATTGTTCTCGTAGATGTGCACGTTGCCCAGGAACAGCGTAATGCTGTGCAAGGGCAGTTCCACCTGCCTCGAAATCAAATACAGGTGGTAAATGTCCGAGGGCAGCCCCAACGAAGCGTCGCTGCTGCGCTGGTAGGCTGTCAGCAGCAACCGCCCGTCCTCTATCTGAAACTGCACCAGACTCAGGCAAGGCGCCTGGTTCGTCTCCACGTTGGTCTCGCCTAAAAACAGCACATAGTTCTTCGAGTTGCGCTTCTCTCGGTTGATACGCTCGATCAGCCGGGGCAACTTCTCGAAATAGGTGGGATAACTGTTGACCAATATTGGACCACAGTAGTCCCACCACGAAATACCGGCTTCGCGATAAGCCTCCGTGTTACGCTCCCCTCGGCAGAACAGTTCCAACTCACTGCGGAGCTTTTTCCTGGCGATTCCATGGCTCTCAAAAATATCGAGCAAATCGCCCGCGTCCATCCGCATCACCTCATTGGTCAGATAGTGGATATTTCCCTTTTTGTTCCGCTGTTCGCGCCCATTCTCGAGCACTTTCTGCAGCATCTCATAATACTTGTTCATAGTCGGTTAGTTTTAAAATTTTGTCAGTCCATAAATTATTCGTACCTTTGCAATCTCTTACCTCGTGGCAATATGCCATAAAATAACACCCTGTGAAGGCTGAGGAGATTAGTCCCCAGCTGCCTTCACAGGGCGTTATGTTATAAAGAGGTAAGAGGCTTTATTAACAGGCTGGGGGCTTTTTTATGCCCGCCCCCGAAGGCTCAGATTGTGCTCTCTTCCATTCACCGCCCAGACTCTATACGGCTTGGGCGGCGGCGTTGATGAGGTTGAGGGCGTGGCAGACGGCGTGGAAGAGGGAGTCGGCGATGGTTTTCTGGCCGGCGGCGCCGAAGTGGAGGCCGTTGAAGCCGAGCCGCTCGGTGGCGGCGCTCCGGTTGCTGGTGGGGAGGCTGTTGGAGAAATAGAGATTCTCAGCGTCGAACTCGACGAAGGTGGTGGCGAGTATGGCGTAGGGAGCAAACTCGGGGTCGGCGGCCAGGGCGTTGAGCGCTTTGTTGTAGGCCCAATACTGCTTGGCTTTGTGCCAGTAGGCGTTGTCGGCGTTGCCCGAGTAGGAGACACCCAAGCCGCCGTTGACGTCGGGCAGGCAAGATGAGTAAAGAATGAACTTGCCGTCGGGGTAGTCGCCGTGGTAAGCCCGCATGAGTGTCTTGACGTTGTTGATGATGGTGGATGTGTTCGGTTGGTTGAAGATGTCGTTGTCGCAGAGGTGGAGGATGAAGATGTTGATATCAACGCCGCCACAATAGAGGCCGGAGTAATAGGCAAAACTGATACGGGTATTCAAAGGGTCGTAGAAATCGTTTGAGCTGGTGGCTTCGACGGAATTGTAGGAAATGGTGCCAGTACCCGAGCCGGTGACGAGTGTGAGGGTGCCGCTCGCGGCCACGGAACCGCTGCCGGAGAGGAGGGTGCATTCGAGGTCGCCTGCTTCGGCGTTGCTGCCTTCCACCTTGAAAAGCAGGTCTCCCTGCCCGTAGGTGTCTCCTTGGTTTAACACTTGCCCGCCGGGGGTGAAGTGGAAGGTGTATATCGGTTCTGGAATATTGGTAAGGTACGAAATCTGGCGACCGCTTTTTCCGTCCTGCCGGGCTCCGTCGTTGGATTGCCGTCCGACGAAGTTGACATTGGTGAGACCGAGCCCCTTGGGGTTGGCGAACCGGGTGCGGTTGTTGAGGGTGGTGAGGGTGAGGTCGATGCCGTCGGTGCCCACCAGGCGGCGGCGCAGCTCCTTGGTGATGTCGCCGCCCTCGATGCGCGAGGCGCCAACGAGCAGGATGTTGACCTGTTCGGCGGGCGAGGAGGGGAGAGGGATGATGCGGATGCGGGTGGAAGCTTCGGCCACCTTGACGGAGGAGCTGACGGAGGCGGAGACGGTGAGTGTGCGCGTGCCGGTGGAGAGATACTCCAGGACGCCATCGTTGTTCTTGTAGGCAGTGTCGAGCTGCAGATAGCGCGGGTAGAACTTGCCGCTGGAGCAAATTGCAAGGATGTCGAAGGCGTAGGGGTTGACGGCCTTGACCATGGGGCGGTAGAAGAGTTGGAGGGAGTCGCCCTGCGTTACCAGAATCTCGGGCGGGAGGATGACTTCCACGCCGTCGGCGTAATAGTAATGCTGCCCGTCCTGGCTTTCCGCGCTGGGGAGGACGGAGGGGTCGATGACTTTCGTCGTTTGGTAAGGCTCGTAGGCTGTCACCTCGGCGCCCTCCTCCACCTGCAGCTGCGACCAGGCGGTGTTAACCGTGAAGCGGACGTAGCCGCCTTCGTCGCTGTCGCGATAGGAGTACACAGCTGTAGGACCGTTGGCCGCGACTCCTCGGATGTAGGTCGATACATCCCTGTCGGCATAGACGGCATAGCCCATGCTGACGGAACCGATCGTGGTGGGAGTGTGGTTGGCGACGAGGCCGAGGCGCGACACCGAGATGAAGCCTGTGGCACCGTAGCCGCTTGCGTTGACGAGCCGGCCGTCGGTGTAGCGAACCGCCTTGCCGGGGAGGATGGATGCGGGGTCGAGCTTGTTTTTCCCCACCATGGTGCGGGTGAAGGCCAGTTTGTCGAGCGTGACGGAGCCGTCGGCCACCGTGCCGTCCTTCATCGTCAGGTAGGGGGCGAACCAAGGGGTATAGGCCGGCGCCGAGGTGCCGCGATAGACACCGGTATTGCCCGGGCGGACGTTGAAGCGGACGTATTTCCATGTGTTGTGTCCTGTTGGGTCGATGGCCACACGGTAGCTGCTGTCGGCGCTCACCTGGCCGACACGCTCCTTGGCCTCATTGTAAACCACTGCCGCAATACCATTTGCACCGACTTCGGTCATCACATTGTCGCAGCAGATGCCTTCGGTCGGAATCTCGAAGAACCCGGTGCAGCCGCGGCAGATTGATGAGGATAAGCCAGTGCCCTCTAGACCGTTGTCTTTGCGCACATAGTAGCCGGCCTTCACGGTGTCGGGGTCGAGCAGGTTTACGGGTTCCACCAGCTGCAGGGTGAGTTCGGCCAGCCGCTTGCCCTGCTTGGCACTGAGCGCGGCGGTGGCGCTGTCGCTGTCGAGGCTGTCCACCACCTCAGGCACCTGCCTGCCGAGCAGCGTGTCGATGTGGCCGGGGGAGTGCTGTGTGCCTACGGATATTACACTCCGTGGCGAGCGGGAGTAGGAAGAGTCATACCAGTTATATACCACGTAGAAATAGACGGCATCATCGGGTATCGGCACATCGACGGTGGTACCGTGGGGAAGGGGGATACGGAAACTACTGCTTGTCGTCCCACTGGTCAACAGGCCGCGCTCTTCGAGATTGGCAAATGTAAGATTCTCGTTGGGCAAGGCTGCCGTGAGGAAGAAGCAATAAGAATCGTTGCTGGCGTTTGTCACAATTCTGAGGGCGGGCGTGTCCATGGCCTGGCGGATGGCACGCAGCTGTGACCCCGGGAGGTAAAAACATTTGGCAGCAGTAGTGATTGAATTTTGTCTCACCACCAGTGTGCTGTCGCCTATTGTGTCGGTGCCGCGCATCAAGATGGCTGGAGAGTATTGTTTCTTTGGGGTTTCATTCCACGGACCCGTCAGCTCGTTGCCGGTGACTTCCACGTCGGAGCCGTAGAGGCGGGCGTTGAGCCCCTTGACGGCCTCGGCGCTGGGGACGTTGTTGTGGCCGCCCCTCTCCAAATCATCCACTATCTCCACCAGCCCCACCTCAGGCCCATCCTTGAACCGTGCCTCACCCACGCTCACCTCCACCCCCGTGTCCACCCACGCAGTCCCGTCCCAACGGTACTGCGTCATCGTCGCCGGGTCCTCGCTCCTGTCCACAACGTTGATGGTGTCCCCCACCTCAACCCCCTCCGTCGGGGCTCCCTCCACTACACCGTTCACCAAAACGTATGTACCCCTCATCGGCTGGTGCGCGTCCTCCCCGGGCTCTCCCCTCAAGTCCATCGCCTCCACGGCCTCCGCCAGCTCGTCCTTGTGCACATAGCTGTCCATCGCGTCGTGGTAGTCCTTCTCTTGCGGCTTCGCCCCGGTCACAAATTTTTCCTTCAGTTCCTCTCGGCTCTTTTTCATAGTTTAATAGCTCTTTAATCGGTTTTTAAATATTAATTTTCAATTCTCGGTTTCTCACTTCACCACCCCGCTGCCGCCCACGCTCCAGCCTCCTATCCCGTCCCTCTCCGTCAGCCCCGTCGCAGGTCGCGTCCCCGCCGCCTCGTACCGCCGCACCACAGCCTCCTCCTTCCCCTCTCTCACCTCCGCCAGCTCCAGCCCCTCCGCCTCGTCCAGCACCCACCTCCCGTTCTTCTCCGCCAGCTCCCATGCACGCTCCGCGCTCCCGGCGCTCTCCAGCGCCACGTCCAGCACCGTCTGTCCTCGTCCGCCCTTCACAACAACCCCCTTTTCTCTCTTGTCTATCATATCTATCCTCCCTATTGCATCATCATAAATCATAGTAAGTGTCCACCGCCACCCGGTCACCCAACGCCAGGCTCCGACCTATCATCAGCATCCCCCCATGTATCACCCCTGGTACCACCACGCCGTTCACCAGCACCGGCACCAGCCTGTCGCCCTCCGGCGTATATTTGTTGTACAGCTCGCACAGTTTCGTCATCCCCGTGTATATCGTGCCGACTTCCACCAATACCGGCTGCAGTGCCGTCTGGTTCACCTTCAGCACAACGGTCGCGTCCACGCTCAGGTGCACCCGCCCGTGCGCTATCTGCGCTCGCCACACGTGCCCGTCTTCTCCTGGGTCCCATCCCCAGCCGCTCGGCTGCTCGTCCCAGGCTTCGCCCATGTCTGCCGGTACCGCTCGCACCGCCAGCCTCCGGCATCCGTACCAGTATATCGCGTTGCGCCCCCCAGTCGTGTCTTCATACCACTCCAGCACCCGCTCCACTCGCACAGTCTGCTGTGTCAGGTCTCCCTCGTCCGCCTCCAGCGTGTTCCCAGACTCAGACGCATTCGCCTCCTGGGGAGGGTACAGTATGGATTGTTCCACCTCGTACACCGCCCCATTCGCTCCAGCTGTCACCGTCACTCTCCGCTCCACCAGCCGCAGACATAGCGCATCCTCGTCATTGTTGCTCCCCACCTCGCACAACTCCCCGTTAAACAAAGCCCAGCCACTCTCGCCTCGCCTCCGACACCCACTCACTATCACACAGTCCTTCGCCTGTAGATGGTTCGGGTCCGCAGCCCTCGCGTCAACCTCCATCGCCAGCGCCCCCACCATCGTCTGCAGGCTCTCGTTGTCCCCGGCCATCTCCGCCAGCCGCTCCTTCGTCAGTGGCCATCCCGCCACACTCTCTAAATTAATCTCTGTCCTGTTCATAGTTATTAGTTTATTAAGGTTTCTATCTAATCTATCTTATCTATCGTCTCTATCATATCTATCCCCTCTATCTATATCCCAGCTCATACCGGCTCCCCGCGCTCATCCATCGCTCTATCACCGCCCGTATCTCATCCTCCCGGCTCTGGTACCGCTCAGGCACCCGCACCACAAACCACCGGTTGTCCTCGCAATCCGCATCCCCCCACAGCTCCGCCTCGCCCAGCCACACCTCCTCGCCGCTCCCGGCTCCATGCAGCCACAGCGGGCTCCGCCGCTCCTGGTCCTCTATCTCTATGTCTTCCGGCTCCACCGTCACCCATTCGTCCGTCAGCAGCTCCGCTATCGCCAGCTTCAGCTCCCTCACCGTCGGTCCGTACCGCCGCTCCTTCTCCTCCTTCTCCATCCAGCCCCGCAGCGCCTTCCATGCCGCCTCCAGCCCGCTCAGCATCGCCCTCAGCAACCCGTTCAGCAGCTCCGCCCCCCTCAGGCAGTGCGGCAGCAGCTCCAGCCTCAGCCGTCCCCAGTCTATCTCTCTCATATCGTCACCCCCCTTCTCCACAGCTCATAATGCACCGTCAGGTCCTCGTCTCCCATCACCCAGTAGCCGCTCTCCGCCCTCCGCTGCACCCCGAAGGGTTTCCACGACCCTCCGTCATAACTCGTCTCCAGCACATCCGTCCTCACCAGCCGCACTCCAGCTATCCCCTGCACCGCGTCCTCCAGCCCGTTCCGGCTCAGCAGCCCGTCAAACTCCATGTTGCTCACCGCCTCCTGCAGCACCCGCTCCACTGCACCCTCGCTCGGCAGCAGCACCCCCGCGTCATACCACACCGTCACCTCCATCTTCAGCCGGTTCCGGTTCTCGTTCACTATCTCTATCCGCAGCCCCGCGTCCTTCTCCTCCGCCAAATAAGCCTCCAGCCCCGCCACAGCCGCCGCATCCACCGTGCGGCGCGCTCCCGCCTCCCCGGCAGCCACCTTTATCCGCAGCCGGCTGTGACGGTCGTCCACGCTGCACCACTTCACCGGCGCCTCCTCCGCCCACTCCGGCACCCACCCCAGCACCAGGTTCCGGTACCACCGCGCCGTGTGCGGCAGCCGCTCCGCCAGCATTCCCTCCACCGCCGTCCGGTGCTCGTCCATCAGCTTCTCCACAACCCATATCCCGAATGCCACCACATACAGCAGCAGCCCCTCTATGCTCACCTTCGAAAACTTGCTCTCAAACGTGTCCCCACTCGTCAGGCCGTAACGCTCCCGCACCGCCTCCTCGGCCATGAAGCGGTCCGTCATCCCTTGCTTTATCTCTGCTATTGTCCTTGCCATTTTATTTCTTCATTATTTTGACTACTCTGATTATTCCGATTATTCCGATACACATGGCCGACCCCCACAGAAACGGCTTTATCGGCCCATCCTTGGGTTGTTCCACCACTGTCTCTTTCTTATTCTCGGCAGTCTCCTTCTCGTGGCTCTCCCCCTGCGCACCCTCGCGCACACGCTCGTTCTGTCGGTCCCGGCTTCTGTCCGTGATATGTTCCCGCTCCGTGTCCTTCCGCGTCGTGTCCCCGTCAGCGTCTATATACACGGTCGTTGTCTCTCTCACCGTGTCGTGGACAGTATTCGTCGTCGTGTCGTGCACATGCACATACTCCGTCCTCCACACAGTGTCAGTCTGCCTCTCCGCTCTCCTCAGCTCTGCTGTCGGCCTGCTGCTTCTGCAGCTCGTCATAAACAGGGCAGTCCCCAGCATGAGGGCAATCTTGTATCTTCCCAATCGCATTGTTCAGCTTTTTTACCTCTTTCTTCAATTCCCTGACTTCACGCCGCAGGGGGTCGGCTATCTCTTTCCGGAAAGACTCCACGTAGTCCTTCGACAGATCCAGGTCCTTCTGTCGGTTGTCGGCCCTGATGCTCTCCACCTCCTGGCGGTGCCGCTTCCGGTCAAACAGCCATCCGCCTCCCGCAACCAGCGTCAGCAAGCCCATCACCCAGTTCAGCCACTCGTTCATATCCCAATCTCCTTTCTGTCCACCATGGGATACACGTTGCCCGTACCCTTCACGTGCTTCCTAATCTCGCGCCGGTTGTCCCCTCGTCGCTTCCAGCTCACGTGTATCCATTGCGGCAGCATATCACCCTTCCCCACATCCTCGAATATCAGCTGGTCGTAGTTGCCCAGCTTAGCTATCAGCTGCCCCAATTCATAGTTGCCCTTCGGCCCCGCGTCTGTGTAAATGTCCGCCGCCTCCCCGGCCATGTGCTGGCTCCTCTTCGACGAGTTCGGCAGCCCTCCGTTCACTTTCGCGCAGCGAAAACCGCTGCTCACATGCACCGCCTTGCCGTACCTCTCCCTCACCGGGTCCAGCACCGCCGACACCAGGGCGTTCAAGTTATCCTCCTGCTCCCGGTTCGCACCGTTCCAGATTCTCTTCTCTACCGCAGTCTTGCTGTGGATAAGTTCGCTAATTGTAAAATGTTTCATTGCCTATAACTTGCTTTTATGTTCAGTTTTTCCGTTGTCAGTTCAAGTTTTTCTATTGTCTGCCCGTCTTGTTCCAAGGCTTCACTGATGGCGCGTTTCCATTTTGGCAGGTCGTTGTCGTTTACAATGTCGCCGATACCCACACCAACCAACGGGAATTCTTTCCACTCTCCTTGATGGGTAATCAGCAGTAGGTATTGGTTCTGTTCCAATACCTCGCCAACAGCCATTGTACCGCCAGCCAGTTCCAGGTCCACCGACCCGCTTTCGTCTTGTATCAATCTCAATGCTTTCATCAGTGCGTTATTTTTGTGTCTTCGTAGTCTCTCGTGTTAAATGTCTGCGCCGGGTTGGCAACAGGTGTGGCATTGGCAGCCACAGCGATTGCCCCAGTAGGTGTCATAGTCCCGCTCCCTGTCACTGTATGCGTGTGCGCGTTGAATGCCTGTACCAGCGCGTTCAGCTTCTGTGTCAGCTCCTTTATATTCACCATTCCCCCATTCTCCCCGCCATTCAGTTCTATGCTGCCGGCGGTAAGGCTCATCTTCTCCACCTCCCCCCAATGCACCACGGCCAGACGCCGCAGTTCGCCACCGCTCAGGTCCGCAACCGTCACTTGGCTCCCCACCTTCGGCGTAATCACCAGTTTGCCATCAGCACCCTCGTCCGCTGGGGTCAACAACACATCCGGCACTTCAAGCTCCCCGACCAGCACGGTACACGTCTCCCCCTCCACACTCTTCACCTCCGCAGTGAAAAGTGCCGTACCCCCATTGCCGCCGGTCATCGCTCTGATGACCCTTGCTATTTCAGCATACGTGTCCATATCTATTATCTCTATTACTTCTATTGTTTCTATTATCTCTATTCCCCTATCTTCTTCCCTATTGTCACTTTCCTTTTCCCCCCACCGCTCGAAAATTCCACCTCTGTACTCACGCAGTAGTATTCCCCCTCGCGGTCGGGGTGTTCGCTGTCTTTCAGCCTTACCCTGTAGGTCGGTTCGCAATAGGGGGTCAGCCACCCCTCTATGCTGCCCTCGTAGCCGGTATAGACCAGCATCGTCAGCTCCTCCCTCGCCCGTGCCTTCAGGCTCTCCTTGTCCGTCACCCCGTAAACCTTCACACTCCGTTTGTCGCCGCCTGTTCGCCCCTCTGTCACAGTGATACGCTTGCCGTCCTTGCCTATCCCCTCCACCTCAATCAGGTAGCTCCTCTCATCCGCCCGTCGCCATTTCAGGCTGCTGCTCTCCACGTTCACCCCGGTGTCGTACACCACTGTCGCTCCGTACTCCTTGTATTGCGGGTGCACATGCAGCGTCCCGCCCTTGAAATAGATGTTCGCCTTCGTCTCGTCCTGCACCTTCTTCAGCACATCGTAGGCCGTCGCCCCCTTCACTGTGAAGGTGTCCCACCTGAACGAGTAGTCGCAACTCACCGGGCACCCGCACACCTCCTTCAGCAACGCCTCGCAGTCGATGTTCTTATACACCTTGTCTGGCACATCCTTGCGCATCTGCCACAGCTCATCCTCGCATTCTATCGTCGTTGTCCCGTCATCGCTTCGTATCGCCTTCACATATCCCTCAAACTCTGTCTTCAGGTTCCTCCCATAGCCCAGTTTGATGCTCACCTGGTCACCCATCTTCAAAACATCCTCCACGTCCAGAACCTCCCCGGCATAACGACCGGGCAGCACCACCGTCGCCTCATCGCAGAGTCGCTCCACACTCTTACGGATCTTCACTTCCGCAACAGTGCCCACGCGGTACTTGCCAACCCTTATGTCGTGTTCCATCGATAGCATATCTATTCAGCTATTAAAAGGCTCTCCTTGTAAAAATCGTCGCTGCTGCATGTCAGCGCGTACATCTGGTTCTCCATCCCCGCCGTGTGCGGGAACTCAAAACTCTCTATCGCCAGCCGCCGTATTCCGAAAATGTCCAGCAGTGGACTCAACACCTCCACGCTCTCACGGCCCTCGCAATATCCACGCAGCTTGCGCAATGCTGTCTCTGGCAACTCGCATCCGTCCCCGCTCATCAGCACCCCCGCTATGCTCACCTCATAGTCCCCTTGGCTCCACAGTTCCTTCACCGTCCCTCGACGCTCCTTGTCCCCCGTCTTCACCTTCAGCACGCTCCGCTTCACTATCTCGTTCCTCCCCCGTACCGACACAACCGGGTCAAGAGGCATCTGCCACCATTCACCCTCGCTCTCCCATTTCAGACTTAATGGGCATTGCGTGTCCACCCCAAGCAGGGCTTCCCTCTTCAGGTCGTCCGGAACACTGGCAATCTGCTGTTCCACCTGCCGCCAGTACGGCGGTACTGCTGTCCCAAATACGAATTCTAACATATCAACTGACGCTTGCTTGTGCCATATTCAGAACCTGTAGCAGGGCTTCGCTCACCTGCCGCTCCATATCCCCACGGCTCTCACCCATGCCACCCTCAAACACTATCTTCTCCACCAGGCTCTTCAGGTTTATTGTTATACTCGTACTTCTGCTGCCGCCCGTGGCCACACTCTTTGTGCTGGCATCCGTGGCCCCGCCGCTGCCGACAGTGGCTCCGCTGCCGCTGCCACCGCCTCCGGCCATCGCCATCAGCTGCTCACCGACACCACCGCTCTTCACTTTGTCGCTGGCTTTGTCGCCCTTTTTCCATGTCATCTCGATGCCGCCGAGGCTATCCTTGGCGGCGGCAAAGTCTTGCTTCACTTTCTTTGCCCCGTCGGCAATGGCTTTCTTTCTTGCTTCGATGTCGGCGTTGATCTTGGCTATGGCTGCCTGGTTCTCGCTGCTGTCGCCCATGCCGACGGCTTCCTTGAAACCATACCAGCCCAGCTTGATTTCATCGAGCTTCATCATTATTCCGCCAATCATGGTGTCCCATGCCAGCTTTACGGAATCCACAAAACCCATGAAGCTATTCTTCATAAAGCCGACAACACCTTTCCACAGGCTTCCCCAGCCGGTGACCTTGGTGCAGCACACATAGATGGCTGCTATCAGCAGGGCTATACCTGCTATTATCCAAGTTATGGGACATGCCCACATCGCAAGGTTAAGGCCGTTCTGTATGGCTGTCCATACAGCAGTAGCCCCTGCGCAAATACCATCCCAAGTAGCCTTCAACTTTGCTGCTATTGTCGCCGCTTTGAGAGCAGCTGTTACATAAACAATGGCAACACCAAGAGGGATGCTCACATACCATAACCTTTTTGACCAGTCCACGACACTTCTGAACACATTGACAACGCCGCCGGCAACCCTGCCCAGCACGTCGATGGCTCCTGATGCGAAGTTCACCGCCCACCCAAGTACAGGCTCGAGGGTGTTGAAGACTTTGACCCCAAGTTCGGCAAATGAATCTTTCATCTGTCCGAGTTTGCCGGCAAAAGTCTGGCCGGCTTTCTCCGCTCCGTTGTAGAACAGGCCGCCCTCCTCGGTGGCCCACTGGAATGCCTTCGCCAGGTCGTCGGCCGTTATCTTGCCCTTCGCCATCTCATCCTTCAGCTGTGCCATGCTTTTGCCGGTGTGCTTGCTGATTTCGTTCAATGGGTTGAAGCCGGCGTTTATCATCTGCATAAGGTCTTGCCCTTGCAGCTTGCCGGCGCTGGTGGCCTGGCTGAATGCCAGTGCAAGGCTCTGCATCTTCTGTTTGTCGCCCATGGCAACGTCGCCGATGCGTTTCAACATTCCAAAGGCCCGCTCGCCCTCGATGCCGAAGCTCATCATTGTCTTCTGCGCCTCGATTAGTCCAGCTTTGTCGTACACGGTGGTTTTGCCGTATTGGGCAATCTTGTTGAACAACGCGTCCGCCCCGGCTGTGTCCCCGCCCATCAGCGTGGTTATGTTCTGCTGCTGCAGCTGCTCTTCCATGCCGAGGCTGATGCTCTTGCCAAGACCCACCATTGCCACACTCAGTGGGTTCACCAATGCAGGGATGCCCGCCTTGATGTCCTTGAACCACTTTTTCATCAGACCGCCGTCAAGGCTCTCCAACTTCCGAACCTCCCGCTCCAGCCGCTGTATTTCGTGGTTCGTCGCTCGGATGGCTTCGCGGTTGCTTGCCGGAATCCACTCCCGCTGGGCACGCAGGGCAGCAATGCGCTCGTTCATGCTACCAATGCTCCGCCCCATGTTCTGCATGGTTTGGGTCGCACTGTTCACTTTGCGCTGTACTGCATCCCACGTGTCAAGCTGCTGCTCGTTGGTTATCCCTATCCGCTTCAGCTTGTCCGAGATGTTGTCCTGCAAATTTAATACGTATGTCAAAATATTTTCCGCCATCCTGCGTTATCCTTATAAATTTTACATGCTATGGTTGTCGTTTGGTTTATTATCCTGCTCGTATCCATTTACGGAATTGTAGTTGTCGCTGGCCCTTTTTTGCTCAGGCTTGTCATTACTATCCCCCTGGCCATCATTGAACCTTTCAAGGAACTCGTCCGCCTTTACAAGACCAACCAGAAAAGGAAAGCTCTTACTATGACCATCGCACTCTCGTGGCTCTTCGTCATTTTCCCTCTCCTTCTCTGGCTAGTTCATCTTGCTACATCGTGAGCATCGCCCCTTTGTTCGCTTTCGCCTCCTCTCTGCGCACCCACTCCAACTCTTTCTGGCACATCGCCCACTCTTCGTCGCTCAGGCTGTCGGGGTCGGCTATGTGCAGGTAGTACCGCAGTTGCGCATTTATCTGCCTGATGCTGTCACCCGCTCCGACCTCGGCAGCCGCTACAATTCCTCCAGTTCGGCCTCCTTGGTCTGGATGATGTTGGCCAGCTGGGAACTGACGCTGAGGAACAGCACGTCGTCCGTGCGGATCTCCTCGTCGCCGCCAAGCCAGCAGTCGCGGAGGATGACTTCGTTGAACTTCAGCGGGTCGTCCTTGCCGGCCACACCGGCATAGCCCAGCGTCTTGCGCGAAGGCGGCTTCAGGTAGCAGGACTTGCCGTCGCAGCTAATCTTGAACACTTTGCCGTGTTTCTTTTTCCATTCCTGGATCTGTTCTTTCGTAACTTCCATTTTAATCACTGTTTAAAGGTTGGTTAAATGGCCTTGTTAGGCGTTCCATTCGATGTCGGTGCAGATGAACGGCAAATCGACTTCCATCTTTTTGTCGCCCTGGTTGACACCCTTCTTCTGCTCCGTGAACTGTACGTTGTACAGTTTGTCTGTGCGCATAGGCTCTCCCTTGGAAGGGTCGCCGTAGCTCACAGACAGGTTGATTTCCAGGTCGAGGATGCTGTGGCTGTCGCTCAAATCCTCCAAGCCCTCCAGCTCGCTTTGGCGCACCTTCAGCGACCCCTCGCAGCTCTTGTTGCCCTTCTGGATGGCAGTGGCCTTGTTGCCCTTGCCGTACAGCAGCTCCTTTTCCTGCTTCTCGGTGTACTCGACACCAAGGACACCAACGATGTCTCGACCGGCACCAATCACGGTGACGTCCGCCCATTCATATTCTCTTCCGTTGATTATTGTTCCCATTGCTTCTCTGTTTTAGGTTCAACTCTGGATTTTCATGAAGCCGATTTCGGCTTCTACGTACTTCGCATAGCCGTAAGGCTTCACGGCGATGCCCACCTTAACCTTGCTTGTGCTGACCACATCCTGTTCGCGGTCCACCTCGCACTTCACGCCTTTGTCCTTGCTGTCCGCAGGGTCGGTGCCCAGCTCCCCGTTCGCTGTCATCTGGTTCGCTATCGCCGCCACCACGTCGGCCTCCCACGCCTTCGCCACAGCCGCCACAATCGTCCCGTCACCGTTGCAGGCCACCTCATCATTCAGGTAGTTGAGCAGGGTGTTATGGGCAATGCGGTAGGCCTTGTCCACCACTCGGCGGCGCGCCAGCGAGTGGTAGTCGTCTCCCACGGCGGTGGCCAAATGGTCGTCACAGACATAGTAGCCGCTGCGCCCCACATGGGTGGTCAGCGTGATATAGCCCTTGTCGTTCACCGTGTCAATGTCGGCGTCGGCTATCTCCACCATTCCGTCTATGGTGGCGCTCTGTATCTTCAGGGCTCCGTCTCTCACTCGCCCGATATGGCGCTGCACGGGTATCTTGGCGATGCGTCCGGCAATGACAGCCGCCAGGCTGCCCACAGCCGTATCACCGTCCATTACCTGGCCAATCACCACCCCCACGCGGTTGTCCGTGCCTTCCGTCAGGTCGGGCAGTGCAACAGCAGCAGCGTCAGTGTAGCCTTTGCCCTCGATAAGCACCAGAACCGGGGCATAGAGGGTGTCGGTCGCCCACTCACCAAGTGCCTGGCCTTTGGTAATGGCTGTGGCCACGTCGCTGCCCAGAGCGGCATCCTCCGCAACGGTATCAGTGGCCGAGGTCAGTGCCACAACAGTGCGCACACGCCCTTTGCTGGCGCGGATAAGTTTCTTCGCGTTGTCGAGGTTCGGGTCGAGCATCGCGCTGGGCAATGTGGCACTTGCCACTACCATCACCCACAGTTCGGCACCCTTGCCGGCTTCGGCGTAGAAAAGTTCCACGCACTGGTACAGGTATTTGTTCGCGTCGGTGGCCGCACCTGTTACGCCCAGGGCTACCAGGCCGTCAATGTCGCGCAGCACATAGGGCTTTCCAAGCTCCAGCTTGCCAGTCACGGCTGAACCGTTCACCACCATGCCCACTACTCCGTCGGCACTTGCAGGAACGCTACCCAGCGCACCATTCGCGAATCGTATCTTTACATAAGGTTTTGCCATAATTCTTGCTTTTTTTTCTATCGGCTCTATAGCCTCTATCGTTTCTATATACAAGGGACGCGGTTGTTGTCAGCCGAACATCGGCCTCTCACTCTCCACGTCCCTCCTGGTTTAATTGGTTATGGTTGCTTAGGAAACGAGGTCGCTCACAATGGCTCCGATTGCCTCGTTCACAAGAGGCAGACAGATGAAGTAGTGGCGCAGGTTGTACAGCCAACGCTGCATCGTCGGCTCAGGCTCGCCGATATAGGCTTTCGTCTCGCCTGTGGCCTTCATCATGCGCGGAGCGTAGTACGAAAAACTCGCCATCTGCATTGCAGCGGTCTGGGCTGTGCCCCATGCCACCTTGGTCTTGGTCGACACGGTGTATAGCGGGCAGTCCACGTACTCGTAGATGTCGAAGCCATACTGGTTGGAGATGGCTCCTGTGGTTTGGTTGTTGTAGCGCTGCGCGAAGGTGGTGTCCTGGACAAGCAGGTCGCCCACATGGTCCGGGTTCAGAACCAGAATTCTGCCTTGCTTGGGAACTTTCATCTTGTCGTATGCGGCCTTAAGGTCGATAAGGTCCTGCACACGCAGACGCTTTCTGCCGTTCACAGCATCGCCCGTGGTCAGCAGCACAGGGTGCTTGGCTGCATGGTTCGCCGGGGCAAGGGCATGAGCCGCTTTCGCAATTTTACTTTCGTCAACCACGTCGCGGTGTCGCTCGATGACGGTGGCCATCTTGTCGTAGCTCAAGCCTCGTGCTTCGTCATCTGTGATGGGCGTTGCCTTGGTCTGGTATTTGTCAAGCGTAACGGCAACATTCTCGTCGGTCAGTGCCTGGATGTCGATGGGGTAGGTGCTGTTGTTAATAAGCACGTCAGGGTCTCCGCCAAGGTCTGTAAAATTAATTGTGTTATTGTTGGCCACCTGGCTGTCGAAGCTTCGGATGCGGTTCAGCCATCCGACACTCTCCAGCGAGTTGCGGAACGCCTTGATGGTCTCGCCGGTCCAAATCTCGCTGTACAGACCGGCTCGCAGGGCACCTTCCGGCATAATCAGGGGCGACACAGCGGCCACACCGTTCAGGGTTACGGCTCCCACCCAGGGTGCCACGCCAACGCAGTCGGCCACAAAACCGCCCGCCATGCAGTTGATCATCATTCCGCCCAGCATCAGGGCAATGCTCAAAAAACGTTTCATCTTCTTTAAAGGTTTTAAGTTCGTTAATCGTTCATTTCGGGTTCCACGCCGTACTCGGCTTTGTACAGCTTTCGGTACTCCATCGGCTGCTCTTTGCGCAACTTCGCCAGCTCAGAAACCGGAACCTCACTCAGCTTCTTGTAGCCCCCGTCGCTGGCAGGGGTCGTCTGGTGGAGTACGTCGGTCGGTCGTACCGGGCCGCTCATCAGCTTCAGCGTCTCCGTCAGGCTCTCCAGCCCCGCTTTCTTGCCCAGCTCCACGAAGTGCTGCTTCTTGTCGGCGGCGATCTTGCCGGCGCTCACTGCCTGGTCGACGGCCAGCTCGATGCTCTTCACACCGGCGGCTTCCTTCTCGGCCTTCAGGGTCTTGTTCTCTTCCTGCAGCCCGCCGATGGCGGCCACAATCTGCTCTTGGGTCGCGTTCTCGGGCAGACCCAGCTTCAATGCAATTTCTTTCATTGGCATACTATTTTTAGGTTCAACTTCGTTTTTCACCAGCAGTGGTTCGCCCTTTCTCACCAGCGGCGGTTCGCCGCGCCCGGCAAGCAAGGCTGCCAAGGTCTTCGTTATTTCGCTTTCCTCTTTCAAGTCCACAAGCTTGTCGTCCCGGTACAATGCCAGGGCGTCGTCGTTGGCTCCGATGTCCACTATCGACACTTCCACCAACTTGCTCCGCGTTACCGTGGAATATCGCTGTCCCTCCACGATATGCTCCGGGGCGTTGCTCTCTTCCAGGACCTCCAACCCGGCACTGGCCATCTTCAAGATGCCCTGCTCCCATTTGTCGGCAATCCTCTTTGCGAAGGGGTCGCTCATGTCGAACACGGGCGTCCCTATCAGTTTGTCCCCTTCCACTCTCAGGTTCTCCATCCGTCCGATGGGCAGAACCTCATCTACGGTACCGCGCATCGGGCGGTTGTGCATCCACAACAGCACCGGGTTCTTGCTGTACTGCTCCGTGTCTATCCCTTCCGTCAAGACCCGGAACCCGTAGCAGTTCAGTCGGCTTGTGCTTATGATTACTTCCTTTGCCATATTTGTTGTTGCCGTCTAACGGCCTTGAAATTTTTTGCAAAATTACTACGCCTACACCGAACAAAGCCCCAAAAGTCCAACCCTTCGCACGATTGTACGAACCCTTACAACTCTACACCCACTCCTCGTGGAAGAGTGAGTACTTTTGCAAAAATTTCCAGCATTATGGACGCACCTGAAAAGAAAAAAGCAACAAAGAAAAACGCCCGCAAGGGACAGCTCAACACCGAACGCGAACTCGCCAAATTCTATTTCTTCAATGGCGAGACACAGAAGTCCATCGCAGAGAAACTCGGAGTCTCCGCACAGACCGTCAACCGTTGGGCCAAAGAGGACAACTGGGAGAGCTTACGTGCGGCAAAGACCATCACCCGCACCGAAATCGTCAACAATATGCTGCACTCCCTCAACGACCGCATCACCGAGGGAAACATCAGTGCCGACGAAGCCGCCAAAATGGCCAAGGCAATTAAAAGCCTCGACGGGGAGACCAACATCATCACAGTCATTGAGGTCTTCACCGCCTACAATAAATGGCTCGTAACACGCATGCAGTTCGACGAGGCCCTTACCCCGGAACTCGTCAAGGCCATGAACAAGTATCAAGACCTCTATATCGCCGAGAACCTTAACGCAACCAAAGTGGTGGGGAGGTAAGCCGTGGCCGTCGATGTAACCAAGTCTGAAGCCTATAAGGAATGGCTCCGCCTGCGCGACACCATCCAGAACTACACCGCCGTCAACGAAAAAGAGGACAAAGCGGCGCAACTCAAACGTATCGCTCACGCACGCAAGGACTATAATTTTTTCGTGCAGTACTATTTCCCCCACTACTGCACCAATCAGGCCACCGGCGAAGCCGTCCCCTGCGCCCCTTTCCATATCAAGGCCGCCAAGGACATCCTCGCCAACCGCACCGGCAAGTTCGTCTTTCAATGGGCCCGTGGACACGCCAAATCCACCCACATGGACATCTTTATCCCCATGTGGCTCAAATGCCAGACCGACGACTCCCGCGCACGCCAAATCAATACGCTCGTGTTGGTCGGGAAAAGCGAAGACGACGCCCAACGTCTGCTGGCCGACATTCAGGCAGAACTCCAGTTTAACAAGCGTTACATCCACGATTTCGGCAAGCAGGTCAACAGCTCCAAATGGAGTGCCGGTGAGTTTGCCACTCGCGATGGTGTCTCTTTTCACGCCCTCGGTCGTGGCCAGTCCCCCCGTGGTCTTCGCGACCGGCAGAACCGCCCCGACTATATTGTCATCGACGACCTCGACGATGACGAGCTCTGCAACAATGAAAGCCGCGTCCGTCGCCTCACCGAGTGGGTCACATCGGCCCTCTTCGGTTGCTTCGGTGCCGCTGGTGGCCGCCTCATTATGGTAGGCAACCTAATCGCCAAAAACTCCGTCCTTGCAAACGTGTGCAAGATAAAATCGGTCAAGGTGTCGCGAGTCAACGTCATCGACCAGGATGGCAACCCCTCCTGGCCCGAATACTGGAAGCCCGAAGCAATCCAGCAAACCCGCGACTTTATGGGCTACCGCGCATTCCAGCGCGAGTACATGAACAACCCCATCACCGAGGGAACCGTATTCAAGGCAAACTGGATCCGTTGGAAAAAGCCCCTGCCACTAACCAAATACATAGACCTAATCCTTTACGTTGACCCCTCGTTCAAGCCCACCACCAAAAACGACTTCAAGGCCGCCAAGCTCTGGGGCAAGACCAAAGAAGGGGAACTTCATTTGCTCCGCTGCTTTTGCCGTCAGTGTACTGTTGCCGAGATGGTCCGCTGGCTCTACGACCTCTACGAGGAACTGCAACAAGCCGGGGTTCAGGCTCTCTTCTATATGGAAGCCAACTTTGTCCAGGATATCATTCTCGACGAGTTTATACGAGAAGGCAACATCCGTGGCTACCAACTGCCCATCATCCCCGACAAACGCAAAAAACCCGACAAATACCAACGCATCGAGGCTGTTTCCCCTCTTTGGGAACGCGGCCTGGTGTTCTACAACCTCGATTATAAAGATGACCCCGACTTCATCGCTGGCCTCGACCAAACCCTGGCCTTCGAAAAAGGCACCACCATTCACGACGACTCCCCCGATGCCGACGAGGGTGCCATCTATATGCTCCAGAAGCGTACCCGCGTGGACGACTTCCAACCACGTATCGGCAGATCCACCAACAGCAAATATCAATGGTAATATGACTTTCCTCACCACAGACGATTTCAAGACCGTCTGCGACCCGCAGACCCTAACCGTAATCAACCAGGACGACACCGCCAACCTTGACCGTGCTGAACGCTACGCAATCGAAGAGGTTTCGTCTTATCTGCGCACTCGCTATGATGTGGGCACGGCTTTCTCCAGGACAGGGGACCAGCGCAACGGCTTCCTCGTTATGATTGTCGCCGACGTGGCTTTGTACCACCTTGTATCCTGGCTTCCCAAGCGCATAGGCTTTGAAATCCGCGAGACACGCTACAACCAAGCCATCGCTTGGCTCAAAGACGTACAGTCCGGCAAGGCAACCCCAGACCTACCAACTCCTATCGACCCCACCACCGGGCAGGAAACTTCACAGCCGGTTCGCTATGGTGGCTGGGGCAAGTCCGAGTATCAATATTGATTTAATCACCGTTTAATCGCAATTTATATGGCTCTTAAAGATATATTTTCCCGCTTTGTCGGGCAGCCGACCGTGAACCTAAAACAGCCCTCGGCACAGCAACGCCGAATGGTCATCGACCTCTTCCGGCAGACCGAACGTCTCACACAGAAGGATGTCGCCACCTGGCGCAACGCCTGGCAACGCGCCATCGATGTGGACAACCCAAAGCGTCTGTTGCTTTACAATGTCTATACCGATGTCGAAATCGACCCCCACCTCACCGGCTGCATCGCCCAGCGCAAGGGCTTCGCCACCAAACGAGCGTTCCGTCTTGTCGACAAAGATGGCAAAGAAAACATCGACATCACAAAGCTATTTGAGCAGGAATGGTTCGACCAATTCCTCTCTCTCGTCATGGACAGCCGTTTCTTTGGCCACTCCCTTATCCAGTTCGGCTCCCCTGTCGTTGTCGATGGCATTATGCGCTTCTCCAGCATTGAACTCGTCCCCCGCCGCCACGTCGTGCCTGAATACGGCTCCATCATCCGCAACCAGAACGACGATGCCCGCAACGGCCTCTCTTATCGCGAAGGCAAACTCGCCGAGTGGGTCATCGAGGCCGGCACCTCCCACGACCTCGGCCTCCTCCTCAAATGCGCTCCCAACGCCCTATCAAAAAAGAATATGCTCGCCTTCTGGGACGGCTTTGGCGAAATCTTCGGTATGCCCATCCGAATAGCAAAGACCACCTCGCAGAACCAGAAGGATATCGACCGCGTCGAGGATATGCTTCGTTCTATGGGTGCAGCCTTCTGGGGCGTGTTCCAGGAGGGCACAGAGATTGACATCAAGGAAAGCTCTCGTGGGGACGCCTACAACGTATATGACCGCCGTATCGACCGCGCCAACTCCGAAATATCCAAGTGCATCCTCAACCAGACTATGACCATTGACAGTGGCAGCTCCCTTTCCCAGTCCGAAGTCCACCTCGAGGTATTAGAGAACGTCGTTGCCAACGATGAGAAGTTCCTTCGCAACACTGTCAACAACCGCCTCATCCCCTTCATGGCACGCCACGGCTTCCCCGTCGAGGGCTACGCTTTCGATTGGAACCCTATCCCAGAATACAACGCCGAGCAAATCATGCAGGTCGAACAGATGCTCATCAACGGCGGCTACGACATCGACCCCCAGTATTTCATCGACAAGTATTCCATCACCGTCACCGGCAAATCCCAGCCCGACCCCAACCGTTTTTTCGACTAACGGCTGGCAAGGGCCAGCCGCCCATCAAACCCATTAGACCCATTCATCCCAACTACCGGGGGTTTCACAAAGCCCTCGCCGACCTCTACAACTTAACGCCTACAGTTACCCTCGCCGCAGCAGACATTCCCGATTTCTCTAGGGACGTGTGGAAACAACTTGTGGAGTATATCTTTGCCGCCAAGGCGTTCACGCCCGAAATGCTCTCAGCCCCCAGCGTGAAGGCTGCCATCGATGAAACCTGCCGCATCCTCACCCACGGTGTCGACAGTGCTATCAAGCAGGAGGTACCTCAAGAACTCATCAACCACCTCCACAACGACACTTTCCTCTTCTCAGGCTTCAAGACCTACCACGAAGCCCGCGAAATATCAGCCCTGCTGCTCGACACCGAGACCGGCACCTTTAAGAACTTCGACAAATTCTATGAGGAGGTGCGTTCCATCCACAAACGCTACAACCAGAACTATCTCCGGGCAGAGTATAATTTCGCAGTTCAGTCCACCCAAATGGCCGTCCGCTGGCATAAGTTCGAGCAGGACGGCGACCGCTACCTCTTACAGTACCGCACCGCCAACGACGGCCATGTGCGTCCGGAACACCAGGCACTGCACAACACGACTCTCCCCATCGGCGACCCGTTCTGGAACGACTACACCCCACCGCTCGGCTGGAACTGCCGTTGCACAGTGGTCCAGGTCAACCGGGGCAAGTACCCCGAAAGCGACTCGGCTGCCGCCATTCGTGCCGG
>CAMUZR010000032.1 GCA_947165255.1 uncultured Bacteroidales bacterium | reverse complement strand
ATTAATGGTCAATTAGATGGCAATTATATGTAAAATAAATTTGAGCAATTACTTACTTTATAGGTTAACGGACCCGTTCCGGTGCGCAAATCCACACAATCAGGTAGATCCAAAAGCCCAAGCTACCGCACAGCAAGGCTATCAGGAAAAGGATGCGCACCACCGTGGTGTCAATATTCAAATACTCGGCTATGCCGCTGCACACGCCGGCAATCTTCTTGTCGGCACCGTTGCGGTAAAGTTTTTTTGTAGTATCATCCATATTTATACTATATTTAAAAGTGCTAGAAAAATACATCCGAAAGGGAGACGCCCTGGCAAGCCGACACCCTTTCGGATGTGATAAAACAAATCAGATCAAGCCGCGGTCTTTCAGCAGGGGCTGCACGCTGGGCTCCTTGCCGCGGAACTGGAGGTAGAGTTCCATAGGCTCCACCGTGTTGCCGCTCTCCAGCAGGTGGCGGAACTTCTTGGCCAATTCGGGGTTGAACAGGTCGCCGCTCTCCACAAAGGCCGCAAAGGCGTCGTGGTCCAGGATGGCGGTCCAGGTGTAGCTATAGTAACCCGCATCGTAACCCGTGGTGAAGATATGCTGGAAATAGGGGCTCTTGTAGCGGCTGATAATCTCGGGAATGAGGCCGATTTTGTTCAGGTGCTCCTGCTCGAAGGCATTGGCGTCGATGGACTGCTTAGCGGTGATGCTGTGGTAGTCCATATCCAGCAGCGAGGCGGCCAACAGTTCGGTGTTGATAAAGCCTTGGCCGTAGGTCTGGGCGGCGGCTATCTTCTCAATCAGCGCGTCGGGGATAGCCTCTCCCGTCTGGTAGTGCTTGGCGTAGGTCTTCATCACCTGCGGGTGGCGGCACCAGTTCTCCATCACCTGCGAAGGCAGTTCCACAAAGTCGCGCGGCACGTTGGTACCGGCCAGTGAGGGGTAGTGGCATTTGCTCAGCAAGCCGTGCAGGGCATGGCCAAACTCGTGGAAGAGGGTCTCGCTCTCGTCGAAATTGAGCAGCGAGGGTTTGTCGCCACTGGGCTTGGTGAAGTTGCACACCACCTGAATAATTGGGATTACGTTCTCGCCCTTCTGGTTCACCCGCTGGCCGCGGAACTCGGTCATCCAGGCGCCGCTGCGCTTGCTGGCGCGGGGGAAGAAGTCCATATACAGAATGCCGATCACCTGGTCGCCGTCCAGCACCTCGTAGGAGTGGGCCTCCTTATTATAAGTAGGCAGCTGGTCGTTCTCGCGGAAGGTGATGCCGTAGAGCTTATTGGCGGTGGCAAAGGCGCCCTCGCGCACATTGTCCAGCGAGAAATAGGGGCGTACCACGCTGTCCTCCAACTCATATTTCTCCTTGCGCAGCTTCTCGCTATAGTAGCGCCAGTCCCAAGGCTCCAGTTTGGCCGTGGGGTCGTCGGCCTTAATCATCTTCTGGTATTCGGCACACTCCTTCTTGGCCTTGGCCAGAGCGGGTGTCCAAATCTGCATCAGGCAGTCGTAGACATTCTGCGGGGTCTTGGCCAGGCAGTCGTCCAGCACATAGTCGGCATGGGTGGGGAAACCCAAAATATTGGCCCGTTCGAGGCGCAGGTTGGTCAGCGTGTCGATAATCTTGGTGTTGTCGAACTGGCCGCCGTTGCAGCGGGTGGTGTAGGCGTCCCACATCTGCTTGCGCAGGTCGCGGTCCTGACAGTTCTGCATAAAGGGCTCCCAGCTGGGCATGTTCAGCTGGAACACCAGCTTGCCTCGGGTGCTCTCGTCGGCATCGGCTGCCTCGCGGGCGGCGGCCACCTGGTCGGGCGTGAGGCCGGCGGGAGCGGTGTCAAGCACCAACTTGTAATCGTTGGTAGCCTTCAGCACATTCTGGGCAAAGCGCAGGGTGAGCGAGGCGATCTGCTCGTTCAGCTCGCGGAAACGGGCCTGCTGCTCCTGCGGCACATTGGCACCGCTGCGCACGAAGCCCTTGTAGGTCTCCTCCAGCAGGCGAGCCTGCTCGCCAGTGAGGCCAAGGCTCTCGCGCTGGTCGTAGACGGCCTTGATGCGCTCAAACAGCTTGGCGTTGAGGGCGATGTTGTCGCCGTGGGCAGAAAGCAGCGGGGTCACCTCCTCGGCAATGGCCTCCATCTCGGGGCTGTTCTCGCACTCGCTGAGGTTGAAGAACACGCCGCTCACCGTACCCAACAGCTCGCCGCTGTATTCGTATGCCTCAATGGTGTTGGCAAAGGTGGGTGCCTCGGGATTGTTCACAATGGCGTCAATCTCCTGCATCTGGCGTTTCATGCCCTCCTCGAAGGCGGGCATGTAGTGTTCCGTCTTAATCTTGGCAAAGTCCGGAATCTCGTAAGGAGTGCCCCATTCGTTGAAAAAGGGATTTTCCACAGTCTTTTTGCAGCCCGTGGCCAGCAGCGTCATGGCTGCAAAGCTGAGGGCTAAGAGAGAATTATTTCTTGTCATATACTAAAAATTAAATTAATAACGTCTATTCGGAAATATGGTTTCGCTCCGTCTAATACTTACGCATCCACCCACTGTCAGTTACCGCAAATGGCCGTGAGCACCTCTTCAATATTCGACTCGCCCAACTTCTTAGCCTGAATGATATTGTTTTCGTCAAGCAAGTAAATCTGAGGGGTCGACTGAATATCGTACACATCGTGCCAGTCCACATTGGCCTCGCCCCCGTCCAAACTCAACCACTGGGGGCTGTTCATCCCGTGGTCTGCCAGGAAGGTCTTCCACTCCTTACGGGTCTTGTCGTCGGGTTCGCTCAGAATAGTGAAGGCGCACAGGTTATACTGCTGCTGATATTTCTCGAACACTCTGTACACTTCGGGAATGATATGCTTGCAGTGGCCACAGCCGGGCGACCAAAAGATCAGCAATTTCCATTTAAAAGGCATGGCATGGAGCGAGTGGGGCACATGCAATGTGTCGTACAAAATCAGTTCCGGTGCCTCGCGGCCCACCAACAGACGCTCCCACTTGGCCGCCCGCAGGGCCTCCTTGTCAATCGAACTGGGGGTGGTCCACCAATTGTCCTCCGACGCATAATACTTCTGAACCAGATGGACATAAATCTCGTCGTACACCATCACCTTGCTCTGCAAATACTTCTGCGTAAGGGTCACCAGTAGGTACTGAAACACATTTGGAGCCTTCTTGGTGCGGTCCAACACCGGGTCCATGTACTGAATGATAAACTTCGGTGGGGCATAGCGCAACACATTGTCAAAATAACCCATCACGCGGTCGAAGAATACCGCACGGGGCGTATTGAGGAAAGCATTGTCGTCCAACGCCATGTTGTCGAAGTAATGCGATAAGTAATAATCCCTGCGCTGCTCATCGCTCAGCGTGTCGCCCTTGGCATCCACCAGGGGAGGAACAACCTCCTTTGTGGCAATCATCATCTTGGAGAGGAACATCTCAGGTCCCTTAGAGACGTAGGCCATCTTGATGCTGTCCAGTAATCTCAGCTGATGGCGCTGGAACAGGGCAAAGTCAGCCGAATCCATCAGCATCTCCTGCCGCGCCAACTCGTCATACAGCACCCCCTCCTCGCGGTGGAAGTCGAAGAAGAAATCATTCTGCTTGCTGCCCTTCACCCGCATATTCGACGTCCAGTCGCGCTGGTCCGTCTCGAACTGGAAGAAAGGCTTCTCGTGATAGACCACAAACTCCACATACTTTCCCTGCGCATTGGCAAAAAAGAACAGCCCCTCGGGGATAGTGTCCGTCATACTGGTGAACACAAAACGGCCCTTCTTATCGCGGTAGGCGGTATCCACCACCTGATTCGACCGGCCGTGATAGAAACCCATCATCATCATCGTGTCCACCCCGCGGTTAATCTTCAGCGTGATTTCGTAATTAGGCTTCTTCCGGGCCTGCACCGGCTGGGCAACCAGCAACGCCAACAAAGTCAGCAAAATAAATTTCAAAAGTCGCATAAATACTCTCTATAATTATGAAAACTATATTTCTTACAATACAAATTCCGTGTCCTCTCGCCGCCGCCACCACCATTTTTTTACACAATCCTATTAACGCGCACCAACCGACAATATTGTGCCGCCCAATTAAAAAAAACGCCCCTCTTCCGGTGCCTGCCACCACAGGAATACAATGTAAAAAGAAATGAAAATAGACCTGGAAGGTTGCCCAAGGCCGCCCATGCTTCGCCACCTCCTCTATTGTTCCCCTATAGATCCTCTATTGCTCTTTGTTCTAGGGATAGAGGAACTGCCGGCCAGCCAATGGGAAACGGAAGCGCGTGGGGCGGGACTATAGGAACGGCACAGGATAAACCGCCCTGTGGCGTACAACTATCGTTGCCTTACCCATAAAAGCCGATTGAGCCGATTCCTCGCCAAGACAGAGTATACCAAACGATGCTTGAAGACTGCCATTATGCCTTTATGGAAGGCAAAAAGTATACCCAAATTCGCCTATTATGCTCCAAAAGGAAACACTTTATACCCAGAGAGCAATCTTGGCAAAATAATTGATACTAAAAAAGGCGTAAAAAAAATACGTTATGAACACTAACCAACAACAACCTCAAGACAACCGGCAGAGGAAGCCGTGGTACAGCGCCTGGTGGCCCTTCGTCGTCGCCTTATGCCTCCTGCTGCTGTTCAATGGATTTTTGCAGCCCCTCTTAGTGCGGTCGCAACTAAAAGAGACCGACTATGGCACTTTCACCCAGTATGTCAACCAAGGCAAAGTGGAGAAGGTGCTGATAGAAGACAATAAGATTTATTTCTCAATAGCTGAAGAGGATGGTGACGGACGCCGGACGACCTACGTCACCGGCCAGATGGACGACCCCGGACTGGTGCAGCGGCTGAGCGAAGCCGCAAGCCCAAGCGAGACGGGGCACATAGTCTTTGCGCAAGAGATACCGCACGAGAATTCGCCTATCACCAATTTCCTGCTCTGGTGGGTGCTGCCGGGTGTGCTGTTTTACTTCTTCTTCAACATGATGATGAAGAAGATGGGGCAGCGCGGCGGGGCAGGCAACTTCATGTCGTTCGGCCAGAGCGGAGCCAAAATATATGCCGACAATGAAGTGAAGACCACTTTTGCCGATGTGGCCGGACAGGACGAGGCCAAAGAGACGCTGCAAGAGATGGTGGACTTTCTGCACAACCCCACGAAATACACCGAAATAGGTGCCTCACTGCCGAAGGGGGCATTGTTGGTTGGCCCCCCAGGCACGGGCAAGACGCTCATTGCCCGTGCCGTGGCAGGCGAGGCCCATGTGCCTTTCTTTTCCATAAGTGGGTCGGAATTTGTGCAGATGTTTGTGGGCATGGGCGCGTCGAAGGTGCGCGACCTCTTCAGCCAGGCCAACGAGAAGGCGCCCTGCATCATCTTTATCGACGAGATTGACGCCATAGGCAAACGGCGCGACAGTTCGGGCTACGGCGGCAACGACGAGCGAGAACAGACGCTGAACCAGCTCCTGACGGAGATGGACGGCTTCGACAGCCGTAAGGGAGTGGTCATCCTGGCCGCCACCAACCGTCCCGAGATGCTGGATAAGGCCTTGCTGCGCCCGGGCCGATTCGACCGCCGGGTACAGATGGAGCTGCCCGACCTGGAAGGGCGCATGGCAATACTGAAGGTGCACCTGAAGCACGTGAAACATGAGGAGAATATTTCTTTGGACCTGATAGCGCGCGCCATGGCTGGCAGCAGCGGAGCCGATATAGCCAATATAGTCAACGAGGCCGCCCTTAGGGCCGTGCGCATGGGTCGCGAGGTGGTGGCACAGCAGGACCTGGAAGAGAGCATCGAGACCGTGATGGCGGGAGCCCAGCGCAAGGGCAAGATGATTTCGGAACAAGAGCGCCGCATCATCAGCTATCACGAGATAGGTCACGCCATGGTTGCCGCCCGCCTGGGCGGTTCGGCACCGGTGCACAAAATCACCATTGTGCCGCGCACCTCAGGAGCCTTGGGCTACACGATGCAGGTGGACAGCGGCGAACAGGTGCTGATGAGCAAAAAGGAGCTGCTGAGCCGCATAGCCACCCTCACGGGAGGGCGCGCTGCGGAAGAGGTCATCTGCGGCACCGTCACCACAGGCGCCAGCAACGATATTGAGCAGGCTACCAAATTGGCCCGCACCATGGTAACCCGCTACGGCATGAGCGACAAGTACGGCATGATGGCCCTGGAAACGGTCAATGGGGCCTATTTGGGAGGCGACACCTCGCTGGCCTGCGCGCCGGACACCGCGGCGGACATAGATAACGAGGTGCGCCAGATGATAGCCGACGGGTACGAGAAGGCGAAAAAAATCATTGCCGACAACCGTGCCCAGATGGACGCCGCCGCCCGCATACTGCTGGAGAAAGAGACCATTACGGGCGAGGAGTTTATGCGAGTCATTGACACGCCGGCCCAATTAGTAGGAGAGACGCGATAGGACTGCACCATGGCTGCTATTATCATTATTCTGCTGCTGCTTATTTGGATCGTGTGGCTCGCCAGCAAGCCGTCAAGGAGTGCGCTGGTTGGCGAGGCCGAACGGAAACAGCTGGACGAGTTGCAGCAGAAGGACACTGCCACTGGCAACCACCTATTGATCTACGCCGATTTCCACCCCATGGTGGAGCAACTGCTGAGCGACATCGGGTCGGCACAGCAGTTTATACACTTGCAGTTCTTTAAGTTTGAGGCCGACGCCATAGGCCAGTGCATAGGCGATGCATTGGTCCAAAAGGCCAAAGAGGGGGTGGAGGTGCGCCTAATGTACGACGACTTGACGAACCATAAAAGCAGATGGTACTACAGCAAGTTGCGCCAACAGGGGGTGGAGGTGAGAGGATTTGGACCTGCCCGTATACCGTTCCTGCGCAAGAAGGACAACTACCGCAACCACCGCAAAGTGGTGGTGGTGGACGGAAAGATAGGCTACATCGGGGGCATGAACATTGCCGACCGCTACTACCAGGGGCTGCGCTGGGGCAATTGGCGCGACACCCAGATACGCATTGAGGGGCCTGCCGTGGCGCAACTGCAGCACTCCTTCCTGTGCGACTGGCGCTACGCCACCGGGCAATTGCTGGCACGGAAAGAATATTTTCCCACCGTAGCGCCCAAGGGCGACACCCCCGCAAGGGTGCTCACTTCGGGACCCATCGGCGACGGGCCTGCCATAATGGCAGAGTTCTGCCGCATTCTGGACGAGAGCCGGCAATATGTTTACTGGGATTCGCCCTACTTTATCCCTACAAAGGCCGTCATGCAGAGCCTGTGCAATGCTGCACGAAGGGGTGTGGACGTGCGCATCACCATTCCGCCACGGGGCGACCGCGGCATACTGACCCCTCTGGCGTCGAAATCGTATATGCAGGAGGCTCTTGAGGCGGGTGTGCATTTCTACTTTTACGGCAAGGGCTACATGCACTCGAAAATAATGGCCTGCGACGACCGCATTGCCACCGTGGGCTCTACCAACATAGACCCCCGCAGCTTCTTGCTGGACTTGGAGATAAACCTGGTGGTGGAAGACAGGGCGTTCACCCGTGAGATAAAGGAGATATGCCTTGCCGACGAGAAGGATTCGGAATGCATCACGATGGAGAAGTGGCAGCAGCGTCCTATCCTACAGAGGGTGATGGAACGCATGGCCAGGTTTTTTTCGGCACAGCTGTGAACACTAACCCGAACAGAAACATGAACTATTAACAGAGAAAGGAAAACAATATGGATATAAAGCAATCACAACGCATACAGACATCGGTGCTCAACGGAATAGAGAAGAAGGCACTGGTATGGCTTGCCCAGCGACAGCCGCAATGGGTGACCTCGGACCACCTTACCCTGGTGGGATTTGTGGGGGCCTTGATGGTGGCGGCCGGATTCGCCCTATCTAACCTAAGCGTGGGCTGGTTATGGCTCAGTTCGCTGGGGATGGTGGTAAACTGGTATGGCGACTCGCTGGACGGCACTCTGGCGCGAGTGCGCAACACGCAACGGCCCATATACGGCTACTACGTCGACCACACCATCGACTGTGTCAACGAAGGCCTGATGTTCATTGGGGTGGGTCTTTCGCCCTTTGTGCACCTAGACTTGGCGCTGATAGCCTATGCGCTGTACTTGATTATGACCATAAACGTGAGCATCAATGCCCACTTGAAAGGGGAATTCAAACTGACCTATGCCAAGTTGGGACCCACCGAGTTCCGTTTGGTTGTCATTATTATGAACACTATTCTAATAGCTTTCGAGGGCATACGCAACTGGAGTTTCGCCCTGCCCATCGGAAGCACGGCCTATAGCATGCACCTGCTTGACTGCGTGGCAGTTGTTGTGATAGTGGTGCTCATGCTGATGTTCTTGTTCACTTTTGTGAAAGATGCCAAGGGCTACGCCAAGATAGACCCTAAGAAAAAGCCCGGAACAGGGGGTGCTAAATCTTGACACGATACTCGCGAGGAGTCATGCCCGTGAGCCGATGGAAGAAACGAATGAAGGACGAAGGGGTGGAGAAATGCAATTCGGCGGCCACCTGCTGCACACTGAGGCGGCTGCTCTTGAGGAGGCTTTTGGACGAGAAGAGAAGCAGGCGCGAGACCCAGTCCTGAATGGAGGAGCCGGTGGTTTTGCGCACCACGGTGCTGAGGTATTTGGGGGTGACGTAGAGTTGGCTGGCATAGAAAGATACATCGTGCTGGGCTTTGTAGTGCTGCAGCAGCAGGACGAAAAAGTCTTTGCTCAGCTGCTCCTGACGCGAAAGGGAACGCACCTTGGTAGTGCCGCGGTTCAACGACTCCAAAATCAGCAGCAGAAGGGTTTGGATGAGGGGCACACTGAGAACCAGGTTGCTCTCGGCCACCTGGGGATAGGTGTGGCGCTGCAGGACGGACAGTATGCGACGGATGTCGCCACACACCTCGTCGGAGAGAAAGATGTCCTGCACCAACACTTTCTCGAGTTCGTTAAAGCTGCCTAGGATGCGGTTTACGAAATACCCCTTGGTTGGCACAAGAAGCATCTCGTTGCGAGAGCCCAGTTTCAAAAGGTAATCCGAGGTGATGAAGACGACGGTGGCTTCCAGGTCGTCGCTATATTCCATGACGGTGAAAAGCTGCCCAGGAAGGGCAAAGAAAATGCCACCCGGGGAGGTCTTGTGGTGGCTTTGGTTGACCTGGTAGGCCAAAGTCCCCCGATTGCAGATGCCTAAAATGAGGCCGCCCACTACAATGGCATTGCCACGCCCGACGATTTCGTCGGAGGCGCCGGCGCGTATGTCGAAAACGCCGATGTCCTTGGTGTCGATATAGCTCATAGGTGCAACTTTATCGGGGAGCCTAGATAATATGGGAAACGGTGTTTGGAAGGTTTTATTATATGGAGTAGGCGATAATTTTTGAGATGGAGGTGCCGGAACAGTGAGGACTGGGCAGGAGGAAAAAAAATGTCGATTTGAAGCAGAATGGGACAATAACGGAGGGGTTGGCGCGTTATATGTAGACATTTTTAAAATAAAAACGATGTCGTCACTACCCCCAATATTCTTAGACCTGGCTATCATTCTGATTACGGCCGGTGTGATTACTGTGATTTTCAAATGGCTGAAACAGCCCTTGGTATTGGGCTACATTGTGGCCGGCTTTTTTATTGGCCCCTACTTCCCGTGGTTTCCCGCTATCAGCGACGAAAGCAATGTTCACGTATGGAGCGACATCGGCATCGTCTTCCTAATGTTTGCATTGGGTTTAGAGTTTAGCATCAAGAAGTTGAAGAAGGTGGGTTCCACCGGTGCGGTGACAGCCCTGACGGAGCTGGCCGTGATGTTTGTGATAGGCAACACGGTGGGACATATACTGGGGATGCATGAGATGGACTGTATTTTTCTAGGTTGCATGTTGTCGATTTCGTCTACCACGATCATCATAAAGTCGTTTGAGGACTTGAAACTGAAACAGCAGAAATTTACCAGTACGGTGACTGCGGTGCTGGTGGTGGAGGACTTGGTGGCGGTGTTGCTGCTGGTGATTCTATCGACCCTGAGCGTGAGCAAAAGTTTTGACGGGGCACAATTGGGCATGAGCATGGTGAAGCTGGTGTTCTTTCTGATTGTGTGGTTTGCCTTTGGTATCTTTCTCATTCCGTCGTTCCTGCGGTGGATGCGCCGCTGGATGTCGGCGGAAACATTGTGCATTGTGGCCGTTGGACTATGCTTTGGCATGGTGGTCTTCGCCGATTTTGCCGGTTTCTCGACCGCATTGGGAGCCTTTGTCATGGGAGCCATTTTGGCCGAAACTATCGAGGCCGACGTTATCCACCGCATTATCACTCCTATAAAAGATTTGTTTGGGGCGGTGTTTTTTGTGTCGGTGGGCATGTTGGTAAACCCGCAGGTACTGGTCCATCAGTGGTATTATATCTTGGTGATAGCACTGTCGGTGATAGTGTTCAAGTCGTTGAGCGCCACCTTGGGCATTCTCTTGAGCGGAAAGCCATTGAAGGGAGCCATGCAGGGCGGTTTCTGCTTTTGCAATATTGGTGAGTTCAGCTTTATCATTGCGGGCCTAGGCTTGAGTTTCGGAGTTATTGATGAGAAGCTTTACCCTATCATCGTGTCGGTTTCTATCATTACCACTTTCGTCACGCCGTATATGATAAAGGCAGGCACACCTGCATACGAATGGCTTTTCCCAAAGTTGCCCGACAATGTGAAACGACTGCTGGACAAGTACAGCAGTTCGTCGCGCACGGCAGGACACCAAAACAAGCTGACCGCTTTCATTAAGAAGCAGGTGCTGAACATTTTATTCTATAGTGTGATTGTCGCGGCGCTTTCGTTGTTGAGCATGCTGCTGCTGAAACCTTTCCTGAACAACCTCTTTGCCGACCTAGGCATACCGGAGATTTGGGGCAACCTGATTGGGATGACAGCCACACTGCTGGTGCTGGCGCCATTCCTGTGGGCCCTTGCGGTGAAAGGGGTGAACCGGAAGTTGGAAGCCCAGATGCTGGAAATTGGCAGCAAAAGCCAGGTCATAGTGCTGCCTCTGCTGCTGCTACGCTATTTCATAGTACTCACGGCAGTGGGTTGGGTGGTGTCGCATTATGTCCACATAGCGGTGGGTTTGTTGCTGGTGGTGGCCATTGTGGTGGTTATTGCAGTACTGGCATCGAAACCCGTCATTGCCTTCTACCACCGCATTGAAGACCGATTCGTTACAAACCTTAACTCGCGCCAATCCCAAAATTCCTTTGCCGTACCAGAGGAGCTGGAAAATAGTTTCTATATGGACCGAACTGTGGTGACGCCCTATTCGCCCTGGTCGGGCAAATATCTGCGCGAGTGCGGCATAAGGAAGGTATACGGAGTAAACGTGGTGAGTATTGAGCGGGCCGGGAAGGTGTATGACCTGCCCGACAAGAAGACACAACTGCTACCGGGCGACCGGGTGACCCTCATCGGCAGCGAGGACCAGGTGTCGAAGGTGCGCAACCAGTTGACGGTGGAGCCGGACATGCTGATTCACGACCACAGCGACCACAATATTAACAACTACACAATGGTGATTCCGAAGGGGCATGCCCTGGTGGGGCGGGCCATTAAGGACGCCAAGCTGATGGTGATGTACAACGCCTTGGTGATTGGAATCAAACGGGGCGAGCAGACGATGTTCAACCCTTCGGGAAACGAGGTGTTCCATGGAGAAGACCTGGTGATGTTCATCTCGCCGCAGAATATTGACGTGGATGAGTTGCTGGACCATTACGAAGAGACACTGACACAATACGAATCAAAACAAGAGCCTCCCAGCATGGCGCCACAATTGGTGCCCCAGGCGTGACGGAGGAGCCATTTTAAGATAATTACCACAAGGAAGATATGAAGCAAAAAATTCTGCTATTGCTACTGATTGCGACAGGATTATCCGCCGCAGCCCAAAACGAGGCAAACGATAAAGGTTTTGAAATCTCGAAGAATTTGGAGATTTTTGCCAATGTGTACAAGAATCTGCATACAAACTATGTGGACGATGTAGATCCGGGGAAGACTATGAAAGTGGCCATTGACGCCATGTTGGCCTCGATGGACCCATACACAAACTATTTTGCCGAGAGCGATATGGAGGACGTGAAAATGCAGGTACTGGGACAGTATGGCGGCATTGGAGCCCTGATACACCAGCAGGGCGACAGTGTGTACATAGCCGAGCCATACGAGGGGCTGCCTGCCGACAAGGCCGGAATAAAGATTGGCGACCGCATTGTGGCCGTGGGTGGCGAGAGTACCAAGGGTAAGACTACCGCCGACGTGAGCAGCGCCATGCGCGGACAGGCCGGCACCGACGTCATTTTACGGTTGGAACGCGACGGGAAGGAATTCGACGTGACGATTACACGTGGCGAAATCAGGCTGCCCAATGTGCCATACTACGGCATGGTGGAAGGCAATATCGGCTACGTGCGTTTGGACGAATTCACGCAAGACGCCGCCAAGAACGTGCGAGACGCTTTCAGACAGTTGAAACACGAGCACCCCGACATGAAAGGTTTTATTTTAGACCTGCGCAACAATGGCGGCGGCCTCATGAACGAAGCCGTGGACATTGTGAACATTTGGGTGAAAAGCAACGAGTTGGTGGTTGAGACAAAGGGTAAAGTGGCCTCGAAAAACATAAAAAGCCGTACACGCCTTAACCCTGAAGACTTAGATATTCCCTTGGCAGTTCTTATCAACGACAATAGCGCCTCGGCCAGTGAGATTGTCAGCGGAAGCCTACAGGACTTGGACCGTGCTGTGATTATCGGCGAACGTTCATACGGCAAAGGGTTGGTGCAAAACATTCTGCCCATGCCCTATAACAGTCAGATGAAGGTGACCGTGTCGAAATATTTCATCCCCAGCGGCCGCTGCATTCAGGCTATCGATTACAAAAACCGCGACGCAAACGGACGCGCGCTAAAAGTGCCCGACTCGCTCAAAACCGCCTTCAAAACACGCAACGGGCGTACTGTCTACGATGGTTTCGGCATTGAGCCAGACATCGAGGTGCAACACGAGAATAGTTCGCTGCTCTCGGTGGCACTATACAATCGGTTCCATTTCTTCAACTATGCGATGAAATACCACCGCGAACATGCCTCAGTTCCACCCGCAGGCGAGTTTAAAATCACGGACGAGATATGGAACGATTTTGTGAGCTACCTCTCGGACAAGACTTACGACTACAAGACCTACACCGAGAATATCATCGCTGACTTGCGTAAGGTGGCTGAGGAAGAGAACTATATGGACAATCTGAAGCAACAGATTGACCAACTGGAGAAGACCTATAAAGATGCTAAGAAAGAGGACCTGAACCGCAACCGCGAGGAAATTAGCGAACTGTTGGCCGACGCCATTCTGCTTCACTACTATTACCGAAAAGGCTGCATAGAGGCGGCGCTCTCTTACGACCCAGACGTAAAAAAGGCCGTGGAAATACTCGGCAACACTACAGAATATAATAAGATATTAGGCAGATAACACCTAGTGAAAGCCTCTGAGAAGGTTTGTGAGGAAATGCGTTCCAGAATTCATCGCACCATATACATTCTGCTGTTGTGTCTCCTGGTCATTTTCATGACCACATCGGTCTTTATGACCAATTTAGTGTGGGTGCTTCTGCTGGCCAACTGGGTGCTCGAATGGAACTGGCGGGAGAAATTCGCTGACTTTAGACATAACTATCTCCTACAGGCCTTTTTGGTACTATTGGGGGTACACCTGGTCTGGCTTATTGGCACAGAAAACTACATTTACGCCCTTTACGACCTACAGAAAAAAATGCCCCTGTTCCTCTTGCCGCTGGTGATACTTACCACTCCGCCACCTACTCCTAAAGAGGCCATGAACATAGGCATTTGCTATGTTGGTACAGTGCTGGTGGTAACCGGCATGGGACTGGTGAGGTACCTGACCATTGCCGACCTCCCCTATCGCGATATTGTACCCCACATATCTCATATCAGGTTCGGTCTCAACCTATGTCTCTCCCTGTTTGCATTGGTTTGGGCTGCCCTAAAATATCGACGGCCTTGGCTTTACTGCCTTAACCTACTTCTTTCACTGTGGTTCCTTGCCTTCCTACTGATGATTCACTCCTATACGGCTTTCATTATAATAATAGTGACGGCATTGGTACTGCTCATAGCCTATCGAAACCGCATGGAGAAGCATTTGCGAATAGCAGCCTATGCTATTGTAGGGGGAATTCTGATGCTTTCCTTAGGTCTTTGCGGCTACTATTGCTACGACTACTACCATCTTCGTCCACTGTCGACCGAACCCTTAGCTAAGACCACTGCTAACGGAAGACCCTATATGCACTTAAAAGACAGCCTGATTGAAAACGGGAACTACGTACATAACTATATCTGCGAGGAAGAAATGCGCCAAGAGTGGGCTAAACGTAGCACCTTTCCCTTCGACTCGGTTACCAGCTCGGGGTGGTCAATTTACCCTACCCTTCTGCGCTACCTGAATGGTTTGAACCTTACGAAAGACAGCATCGGCGTGACGCATCTAACCGCAGAAGACATTTCGGCCATTGAGAAAGGCATTGCCAACCCCGTGTACATCCAGCCTGGCCCACGCAAGATGGTATACGTGATGTGCTATGAATACGAAAACTACCACTGCTACCACAGAGTAAAAGATTTCAGCATGTTGCAACGACTGGAATTGTGGGGCAACGGAGTGAAGGTATTTTTACAACACCCCTGGATGGGAGTGGGCACAGGCGATGTGGTGGACGTCTGTCAGGCACGGCTCAACCAAACCCACTCGGCATTGGCTCACAAAGACATGCACACTCACAATCAGTACCTTAATTTCCTTTTGGCCTTTGGACTAATTGGGTTTGCCATAATAGTTTTTTTCTTTGCCCGTGCAGTCATCCTTTCTGGCAGCTGCCATCGTATACTTTTCACCACATTCCTCTGCATCTTGCTTATCTCCTTTGTGAGCGAGGACACTTTGGAGACCCTTGCCGGAATAGTCTTCACCGCACTTTTCTTCTCGCTGCTCTCTATCCAGAAAAGCAATACTGGAACAGCGCTTCCCAATGAAAAACACAGCAGCGCCCTTCTTGAAAAGAGCTCAGAACTTAGTACTCAGAATTGAACCATGTATCACTATCACACCTTACGTAACGGCATTCGCATCATCTTCCGCCAGAACAACTCATCCGTAGTCTATTCCGGAGTGTATATCAACGTCGGCTCGCGCAACGAAACTTCCCCGTCCGAAGAGGGCATCGCCCACTTCATCGAGCACTCCATCTTCAAAGGCACTGAGCACCGCCGCTCCTACCACATTCGCAACCGCATCGACGGCGTGGGTGGCGAACTAGATGCCTTCACCACCAAAGAGGAAACTTGTGTCTACGCCTCGGCTCTCTCTCAACACCTAGAGCGATGCTTAGAACTCTTCAGCGACATACTCTTCCACTCCACTTTTCCTCAGCACGAGATAGAGAAAGAAAAAGACGTGGTCATCGAGGAAATCAACCTCTATAAGGATTCCCCAGCCGAACTAATTTACGACGATTTCGAAGAGATGATTTTCGGAGGCCATCCGCTCGCCCATAACATCTTAGGCAGCAAAAAGAACGTAAAGCACTTCACTTCTGCCCAGCTTTCGGACTTCCTTCACCAGAACTATACGCCCGACCGCATGGTCATATCCGTTGTGGGCAATGTGGAATTCCAAAGGTTAGTGAAACTATGCGAGAAGTATTTCGAAGGTTTCTCCGCCATTCCCAACGCTATTGAATCAGAGCAAAAGGCACCACTCATGCCGACTACAGTGGAATACCGCCACTTTAACACCACCGTCAGCAAACGCACACATCAGATTCACCTTCTCATTGGGTGTCCTGCCCCCACCCTATTCGACGAACGGAAAAATGCCTTCACGCTGCTGAACAACATTCTTGGAGGGCCAGCCATGAATTCCCGGCTCAACGTGTCGGTGCGCGAAAACGAAGGCTTCTGCTACTCCATCGAGTCGCAATACGTACCTTTCACCGATGCTGGTCTTTTCTACATATACGCCGGAGTAGACACCGATGCGGCAGACCGCAGCACACATCTCATTCTAAACGAGCTGCGCCGCCTGCGAGAGACGAAACTCACCCCCCAACAGCTTCACGCTGCTCAAACCCAGCTCATTGGTCAGATGGCCATCACCAACGACAGTGGACTCAACGAAATGCAAAGCATCGGCAAAGCCTACCTCAACTTCGACCATGTAGACACCCTTGAGGAAATGAATCACGACATTCTTTCCGTTACCCCAGAACAACTGCAGAACGTGGCGCAAGACCTTCTTCCTGAGGAAAACTTCAGTTTCCTCTACTACAAATAGTTTTCCGTAGGAGCGCGGCCTCAGAACCACATTAATTACACCGCTCGAAGCCAATTCACTCTTTTCCAACACAGACACAGTCTCTAGCCTTGACATCAAGAGCAGGAGGAGTAAGATTGCTTCTTATTACATTATCATGTAGTATTAAGTGAAAAAGGAGGTCAAAACTCCACCACTACGGCGTGTTCCATGGGAGCAGAAGACGAAAGGGTGAGGGCGGTGGCGCTTTTGCCCGTCTTGACGTTGGCCTTGATACTTTTGCCTGCAAGCGTCTTTACGTTTTTCACCACAAAAGGCAATTCATAAGTGGCCTTCTTAGTAGGTTCTCCCATCAGGCAGATGGCATAGCGGTGCTTGCCGTCCTTGCTTTGGGTGTAGCGGATGCCTCCCTTGCTGTAGGGATAGAGGGGGCGGGTGCTATAGATGGCTCGGCCATTGACATCGAGCCACGCACCAATCTCCTTCATACGGGTCAAAGCCTCCTGCGGAAGTCGGCCTTCGGCATCAGGCCCCACGTTGAGCAGCAAGTTGCCGCCCTTAGCCACCACGTCGCAAAGGATATGAATCAGCTGGGTAGTACTCTTATAATGGTCGTTGGGCACGTATGACCAACTGTCGCCCATGGTCATGCAGGTTTCCCAAGGATAGGAAAGCAAACTGTCGGGCACCTCTTTCTCGGGAGTACGGTAATTCTCATAACGGCCACCCACACTGCGGTCCACCACTATGAGGTCGGGGTTGCCTGAGCGGGCAATGCTGACCAATTTGTCCATGTCCACATCCTGCACACGCTGGTAGCAACCCAGCCATGGGCGGGTCTCGTTGTTGATACTCCATTCGGGGCGTACCCAGCCGCCGTCAAGCCACAGGATATCAATATCGCCGTAGTTATGGGTAAGTTCATACACCTGCTTGTGCGTAAACGTTTTATATCTATCCCAACGGTCCGGGTATTCATTTATGTCGTAATTGACGTTTCGGTCTGGCGTAGCCCATTCGTGAGCCCAATAGTCGTCATTGTGCCAGTCAGGCTTTGAAAAATATAAGCCCGTCCAAAAACCGGCAGTTCGGAAAGCGTCCACAATTCCTTTGGTAATGTCGGGCTGGGCATTGCGGCTGTAGGGACATTCGGCGCCCGCGCAGCTGTAGTCGGTCTCATTGCTATTAAACATGCAGAAACCGTCGTGGTGCTTAGTAGTGAAGACCACATATTTCATTCCAGCCTCCTTGGCGGCAGCGGCCATCTGGTCGGGGTGGAACTGCGTTGGGTTAAAGGTGCGGTTGAGGTTGAAATAATCACGTTTATACTGTTCGTAGGAGGCACCTTTGCGGTCAATCCAAGGCTCGTTGCAAATGCTCCACGACTCCACAACACCCCACTGCGAATAGATGCCCCAATGCATCATAAAACCGAATTTAAGGTCCTGCCACTGGTCTATACGGTTGAGAATAACGGGGTCTGTTTCGGGTTCTTCGGCCGACTGTGCCACAGCCGAACCCACAGAAAATAAAACCATTAAGATAGCAAAAAGCGTATTTTTTCTCATAAAGGTAAACATTTAATTTGTTTTGCAAAGATACAACAATAATTTGAAATATCCAAAACCAACTTTTCATAAAATAAAGAAAAAAGCGTATATTTGCACAATAATTAAAAAACAAAAACCATGCGCAAGATATTAATACTCACGATTATGGTGGCCGCTTCGCTGACAATGGCCGCACAAAGCAAATGGCAGTACACCTTCAGTCTCGGCGGCGAATACAAGTCGGGCAATGTCAACACCTTCACTTTTAACAACAAGGGCGGAGTGGAACGCAACGACAGTATCTTGGCCCTCGATGCCAACTATGCCATCGTCTACGGACAGAAGGACCATGTGGAATACGACAAGAGTTTCACCGGCAATCTGACTTTCGACATTTGGCAGTACAGCCGCGTCTCGCCCTTCGTAGCCGGCACCTACTACAACAACAAATACAAGGGTTACGAATACAAACTGAGTTTCCTTGCCGGTGCCAAATACCGCATCTACTTCAACAAGAACTGCGACTACTCCATCAGCGCTGCCTATGTCTACGAATACGTGGACTATTTCACCACCAACACCACCGTGTTAGAGCCACAGGTGAGCCGTGTCTCGCTCCGCTTCAAAATGCGCCATAAAATCACCGACGCTGTTTCTGTCAAGCACACCACTTTCTACATGCCCTCGCTCACCGACCTCCGCAACGACTACATCGTCACCTCTGTCACCTCCCTTTCCACCCAGCTGGGCAAGCACCTCTTCCTGGACCTCAACTTCAACTACGAGTACCACAACCTTGTGCCCGAAAACGTTAAGCAGCAGGACATCATCACCTCCGTCACCCTTAAGATGAAATTCTAACCCATCCCCTATGAAAAGGTTTTTGCTTTCACTCCTACTCGCCAGCCTCCTCTACACTGCTGGCGCTCAAGACTATCACCTCCAGTTCAGTCAAGCCATTGAAAACGGTGACTCTGTCGCCCAGCGTACTACCCTCCAAGAGTGGGCCAAGTTCAATCCCACAGGAGCCGACTACTATATCGATTGGTTCAACTACTATGTCAATCAATCACTTTCACAAACCATTATCCTGACCGCTGACGAGAGCGAAGTAGCCTCCGAATCATTATCCCTCACCGACAGCACAGGCGATATTGCAGGCTTTCTCGGCATGGGCATTCCCACGGTAGAGGCACATAAGGCCGACAGTGCCTTGATGTGGATTGACAAAGGCCTTAAGCAGCACCCTTACCGATTGGACATGTGGATGGGACGCACCCATTTTTTGGGCATGGTGATGCGCTGGGACGACTTTGAGCAAAGCATCGAAGAACTCATCGACCGCTACGCAGCCTCCAAACCCAAGCAATGGACCTATCCGGGCGTGGGACTCTTCGACCGCGATTTATTCTCCCAGGCAGTGCTGGAATACCAACGCACCCTCATCGAAGAAACCGACATGTCGGCCATGGAACAAAGCGACTCGCTAATGCTGCAGCGCATGGCAAACATTGCGCAACGAATGCTTAAGCACTATCCCAAAGACATTTACCAGCTGAACATGATGGCCGTCTACTATAACGCCCTCGGAAACAACCAGGAGTGCCTACGATACCTGCTCAAGGCCGAAAAACAAGACCGCCGCGACTGCACCGTACTCTCCAACATCGCCAACATCTACCACAATTTGGGCAACTACAAGCAGGAACGCAAATATCTGAAGAAAGTGCTCAAATACGGCGATGAGGAAGAACAAGAATACGCCCGCTATTTCCTGCAATCTTTAGACGAACAGGGACTGTAGTCGAAGAAAAAAAACGCTGCTCTGGAAAGAAAAATTTTGCCATGTCAGAAAAAGTGTGTATTTTTGCAAACTCAAAATGAGGCCATAAAGGTACTTTTTGAAAGCAAATAAGTGAATTAAAATAAATAATAACAATCGTTTACGAGCCACTGCTTAAAACGGCTAAACAACCCGAAAAAATGAAAAAAGGAATCCATCCCGAGAACTACAGACTGGTTGTCTTCAAAGACATGTCCAACGACAACATGATCCTCACCAAGAGCTGCGCTGCCACCAAAGAGACCGTCACCTACACCGACGGCAAGGAATACCCCGTGGTGAAATTGGAAATCTCCAATACCTCCCACCCCTTCTTCACTGGCAAGCTGAAACTCGTTGACACCGCCGGACGTGTCGATAAGTTCATGAACAAGTACAAGAAATACTCCAAGAAGTAATTTGTTTTAGGTTTTAGATTAGAGCCCCTGTCATTCCCGACGGGGGCTTTTTTTGTGCCGTAAAACAATTTCAGATTCTTCTTACTGGGGTATAGATTTCCCGTAGCCGTCAACTGCAAGCAAAACCGAACGTTTTCGTTAAGCCGAGCGCATAGTGCAAACCACGCAGCGTTTGCACTATGCCGAGACGGGAAAACGTCATGTAATAACGTTGGCTCTAGTTTGATAAAAGACTGATTTTTAGCAGCCTCGAAGAGGCTGAATCTCAATAACCCCATACTAAGCGACCAACGGGAGCGCAGTGTGGGGATAGCGAAACCCCTACTACTCAGCGTGTCGAAGACACGCCACATTGAGAAATACGAGCAAGGATCAGTCATACTTCGTACTAGAGCGATGTATAATTGGTGGAAATATGTTAAATTTTCATTGTTAATATGTTAATATCGGATTATTTGTGTATCTTTGCATTGCTATTACAAAGGACACATGTTAGAACGTAAACATTGCAACCATATAATTAGCAATAAAATAAACAGAACAACATAAACTAATACCACAAAAAAATGAAAACACATTTATATCTATCGCCTATTTTAATCGTACTTTTGCTGTTCAATCAAGCCAAGGGGCAGATTAACGCGTTTAAAATGTCTTATCCAGAGTATACTACATCTAATGTGCATATTGTAGGATATGATTCAGAGAACTCATCCTTGATGAATTATCAGGATAGTGCAACGGGACGGCAGTTCTTTCTATTCACAAACTATTATACGGATTCCCAGCATAACATATATCCCCATTCTCGAAAATACACACCAATTCTAACAAGCGGTTTGGGAGAGATTTTCTATACCGTGAATGACATGAAAAAAGTGGGTAATACATGTTTTATCTGTGGGCAGATGCTTGAACCTTGCGTTTCTGTCAACCCACCGCTCCCGCCCATTGCTCCTGACCACCCTCGCTCTTCAGATTATATAAAATTTGGCTACGTGGCATTTATACAAATTGACAGCATTGACGCTCATTTCCTTGGGACAAGAAAAGTCAAATTCCGTTATAAAATGATAAAAGAGACCTCCAATCTGACCAAGATGGTTATACATACTTGCATACCCAATTTCGACACTATCATTGGACTGATTGGCAAGACCAAGGACTCCCCTAATCCCTGCTTGGTTAAACTGAAAGTGAAAAATCAAGAAGATAATCCGATAGAAGCAAAAGTATACTCTTTTCAAAGCTCAACAGAAACGTTCACCGACATTGATTTGGTGGGCAAATCTGTTGTAATCACCTCACGTTTTGAACAAGGGAACAATACTTTTGGTCTTAGAGGTGCCATTCATGACGAGTTTTTTAGGAATGAAAATCACAATGCTTTGAAAGAACTCCATATCTTCAACATTTCCGATATGAGGAAATGCGATGGGCCTTATGCTGCATGGCATCCATATAATTCCACCATTCGCATAGTTGGTAATCCGAATACCGACATGGCAACCATTGGCCATGAGACTCGAATAATTAATAATGAGGACACAAATAATTTTTCATTGGCCATATCATTATATCATATGAAATGCTACGCCGAACTTCTCACATCAACATTTATCTTATACAGTGCACGTCTGGCTCCAAATACGCAGATGAGATACGAAGTATTCAAAGATATGAAGTATATCAGTGAACAAGATAAGATTGCTTTGCTGTTAACCGCACCAACCTCAACGTCTTTTAAAGGGGGTCTATTATACTTTACGTGGGGTACCGATGACATGAAAGCACATTTTACCTCCCAATCTGACATGTCCGGAATGGACATAACTTCTGGCAAACACATTTGGACGGGTGGCCGTAATCCTTTCGATGACGTAGTTTATCACTACAGGTCCGATGTAACAGAACCATTTTGCTATTGTTACAATGACTATCAAAACAGTAGAAGCACTAATTTGTGTGGTTCACTCATAGAAACCACTACCAATACAAATTGCACAGTTAATAATGGTAATAATAATAATAATAATAATAATAATTGGGATTACACAAAGAATATTGGTTGCTTGAATGTAAACGTAGAAACCCTTTGTACCGATTACTCTGACTAACAACTAAAAAACAACATATATGAAACGCACATTACCTATAATTCTGACACTTTTGTCTGTGGTGGCAACAAGCAAGGCGCAGACATACGATACCATTACAGGGCCAAACGGAAGGCTCAACGGTTTCTATTACACCTATTGGTTTGATACCTGCGACGTATTCTATGATGATACCATGTATAACGGTGGCTCTAAGATATTTCGAGACAATTATATGGATGGTATGGGATTTTGGCGAGCCTATCCGTTGCATCTGGACTATCCGGCTTTGATAAAGGGCTATGGTGTGATGACCGATAGCAGGGAGACCAACCCGAGCTGGTACTACTCACAGCTCAGCACTAGTGTTCTGCTCCACCCTAAGCCCCGCGTGGCAGAGTATGTGCACCTGTGGTCGGGTGAGCCAGCCCCGAGAGGCAACGGCACCACCTATATTGACTCCAGCCGATGGGACACCGCCGCGGTAAAAATTTATAAGTTCCCTAAAAACTATGACTCGGCACGGTACGGCTTTATATATGTTGGTTTCTCCCAAGTATACTTGGACACGCCCATATATGTGGATGCTGGCACTTATTTATTGGCCGGGTCTACTAATAATAACGGACGAACAGATGTTGACGGTTGGCATCCTTATGAACATATACCGACTAGTTACTTCAATATCCAAATAGCTGATCCTGTAAATTGTGGTGCCGACGACGAATATGAATATTATTGGTGGTTTTCTGTTTCGCATACGTGGCGGGATATTTGTTATTATTTCGGTAATAAGATTATAGGTCCCATTTTGCCCATGATAGACTTTGCCAATGTGCACACGCTGACGGCGGACAGCACCATGGGGCTGGCGCACCCCAACGGCAAGGTGCCCAAGGATGTATACC
>CAMUZR010000031.1 GCA_947165255.1 uncultured Bacteroidales bacterium | reverse complement strand
TCCTTTTTGCTTTTTTTTTGCGCAAAAAAGTGTCAAGTTAATTCCGTTCAAGACATTCAATCAGTTTTGCACCTACCGTCCAAAGGCATCCGTTGGGCAGTACAGAAACGGACAAAGCAGAAAGTGACAATAGCACGAAGCAAAACTGACAGAAAAAGAGTGCTCCGCCAGGTAAGTTGCAAAGGCGGAAAGCGGTGTATTTATTAGAGTTTAGCGCAAGTGGCAAATATATTTATTCCTATTTCTTTTTTTTTTCGTACTTTTGCAGATTGAAACAACGGCAGCTGACTCTATCGCCGGCAGCGCCTTGAGGGGTGCTGCGGGAGGAAAGTCCGGGCAACACGAGCCACCGTACTTCCTAACAGGAAGGCAGCAAGGAGGCAAGTGCCTTGCTGACAGCAAGTGCCACAGAAAGAAAAACCGCCTACGGGTAAGGGTGCAAGCGCGGGGCAAGAGCCCACGACCGGCGGCAGTGATGCCGCCCGATGGTAAACCTTACGGGTTGAAAGACCGAATATACCGACTGTTAAGGGCAGGCTCGCCCGTTGTCGGGGGGTAGGTTGATAGAGGCCGACGGCGACGTCGGCAGTAGATTGATGATAGAGACTGTCGTCCGCGACAGGACAGAACCCGGCTTATGAGGCTGCCGTTTTTTTTAATGAAAAACAACCGCAAAAAAATGTCGAAGAGAAGAAACTTATTATTGTCCCTGGCCGCAGCCCTGCTGATGGCGTCGTGCTACAATGAGGGTATCTTGGTCAATAATCCGGCCCCGCTCATGTACTATCAGCACCGGCCCACCGAGGTGCGGCTGCTGGCACTTACCAAGACCTATGCCGAGGCCATCAACCACAACCTCAAGGACGGCGTCATTCATCCCGGACAATATGCCGACTATGGCGTGGCCCTGGCCAAACTGGGCTGCCTGCAGCAGGCCAACGTCATGTTCAATAATGAGAAAACGTTCTTTCCCAACAGTTCCAAGTATGTCGACTTCCTCAAACGCACCTTCACACCCAACCAGGCAGGCGACAACCACTTCGACACCACACAGATAGACCTCAAGACACTGGACACCATCAAGGTGCAGTACACACCCGAAGAGCTGGCCCAGCAGCAACAATTGGAGGCCGACCCAGAATATCAGAAGATGCTGAAACAGCAGCAACTGGAGGAGAAAGAGGCCAAAGCCCTGGCCGCCAAGAAGGCCAAGCAGGAACGAGCCAAGGCCAAAGAGGCCGAGCGCAAAGCCCTAGCCAAGGAAAAAGAAAAGGCCAAACGCGAAAAAGCCGAAGCAAAGAAGGCCGAGCAGAAGGCCAAAGAGGAGGCTAAGAAAGCCGCCGAAAAGGAACGGGCCGAAGCCAAGAAGGCCGAACAAAAGGCCAAAGACGAGGCCAAGAAAGCCGAAATAGCCGCCAAGCGAGCTGCCGAGAAGGCAGCCGCCGAGGCAAAGAAAGCCGAAGAGAAGGCGCAGAAAGAAGCCGCCAAGGCCGCCGAAAAAGCACAGAAAGAGGCTGAGAAAGCCGCTAGAAAGGCAGAGAAAGAAGCCAAGAAAGCGGCCAAAGACCAGGCCAGCGACACCCAAGCGGAATAGGGCGGCACCCAGTCATAACCCAAACAGAAATAATACGATGAGATACAGTAAGATTATACTAGCCTTCCTCTGCCTTGCCCTGGTTGTTGCCTGCAAGAGCGAGAAGAAAGTAACCACATACGAGGAGCTGTACAAGGAACAGCCCTTTACCATCCTGATAGTTCCAACGCAGGACAATTCGAAGCGCCAGCAGGAGAAGAACACGCAGGACCATGCGGTGAACGACGAACTGGACATGGCCGCCACCTTCATGCAACAGACCTGCGTTGAACCCTTGGTCAGCCTGGGCTACTATGCCGTCCCACCATTGGCCGGCAATACCATACTTGAGAAATACGGCAAGAGCTACCGGCAACTGATGCTGGACAACATCAGCGACCTGGGCAGCCAGTACGGCATCGACGCCATCTTACTGGTGGCCATACACAAATGGGCCGAGCCCGAGGTGAACGAAGTGGTGGTCTTTGCCGAATACACACTACGTTCGGTCAAGTCGGGCCTGGAGTTGATGCACACCTGGGTGCGCGGCGATAAAATCCAACCCGTCGACGACAAGGGCGACCCAATAGAGTTGGCCGCCGACCTTGCCTTCCTCCAAACCACCGAGATGGATCCCCACCTGGCCCACCGATGTCTGCTGCTGCAGGGCATGAGCGATTTTGCCCTGCGCAATATGCCCACCAGTGCCAGCCGATGGATGTTCAAACAAGACCAGTACACATCGGCCAACCCTAACTTCTATAGTTTCCTGATGAACACTGACGGGAGTATCGAACGCGAGAAGTATAACGAAGATGCCTTTGGAAATGAATGTTTCACAGATTGAGCTAGCCCTCACACCCGTCCTCTACGAGTGGCGCAGCATCAAGGAGCACCACACCACTGTGGCCGTCGACGTGCTGCGGGCCACAACGTCTATCTGCGCTGCCTTCACAGCCGGTGCCGAAGAGATAGTGCCCCTGGACACGCTGGCGGGGCTTGAACCCTACCGTCGACAGGGCTATCTGCGCGCGGCCGAACGGGGCGGGAAAAAAGTGGACGGCGCCGAGTGCGGAAATTCACCTACAGAATACCTCTCCATGGATCTTAGAGGCAAACGCATTGCCTACAGCACTACCAACGGCACGGTGTGCATCCTGCGCGGCAGCGATGCCGACCGCACTCTGGTGGGCTGCTTTGCCAACATCAGCGCCCTCACCGGGCAGTTGCTGGACGCACCCCAGGACCTAGTCATCCTGTGCAGCGGATGGAAGAACGACTTCAGTATAGAGGACACCCTCTTTGCCGGAGCACTCTGCCAACGCCTGATCGATTCTGGCAAATATGCCTCTTCAAACGATGCCGTACACATGGCCTTGGCATTGTGGCAGATGTGCGGTGACGACCCTCACGGTTTCTCTATTCAGCATGCCAGCCACGCCAAGCGCCTCAACGGTTTTGGTGAGAGAGCCGTAAGCGACATGGACTTTTCCTTCCGGCAGGACACCTGCCCTGTGGTACCCCGCCTCACCCACGGCATCCTTAAATGCTCTAGACCGTAGCCGATATGAGAAAAGTCCTGTTCCTAATCAGTTGCCTATCGTTCCTTGCAACCTCCTTCGCCCAAAGGAGCGACACTCTCTCCTGCGGTTACGACCATTCATTACAACCCTCCCAGATCGTTGCTCCCTCGCTCCTTATAGCCTCTGGTTCTATCATTGCCGGGTCAGACTACCTCCACTCCAAAATCAATGTCCCCATTGAGCAGTGGTCCCAACGCGATGGCCACGACCGATTTGAGATTGAGAATTTCATTCAGTACGTACCCTTGGCCACCGTGCCAGTGTTAAAACTCTGCGGCTTGGAGAGTCGCCACAGCTGGCGCGACCTGGCCAGCCTTGCCGGTGGCGCCACCATCCTTTCTTTCGGATTTAGCCAGGGATTCAAATACCTGACAAAGGAAGAGCGCCCCTACGGAGGCGTATTCAACAGCTTCCCTTCCGGCCACACGATGACTGCCTTTTGGGGGGCAGAAATACTCCGTCGCGAATATGGCGAGGAGTATCCCGGCATTGCTGTGGCAGGCTATGCAGTGGCCACCGGGGTGGGATGTTTGCGAGTGTACAATAACCGCCATTGGGCAGCCGACATACTGGCCGGTGCGGGATTTGGCATCCTTAGTGCCAGCCTTATGTACTGGCTGGCTCCCTATCTGAGATTCTGAAAGCAAACGTTATGCTGTTGAAGCCCATCGCACATATCGAAACCTGCTTCCCCACAAAATTCGGCGTACCCCGTCAGGCGGGGATAATTGGGACTCCCGGGCGGATTGTTTTCGAGCCCGAATATCGCGTGGCAGAAGCCGTGCGGGGGCTGGAGGGTTTTGATTATGTATGGCTTATCTGGCAGTTCAGCAAGGCAGTTCGCGATGACTGGACTCCCACGGTTCGCCCTCCGCGGCTGGGCGGAAACCAGCGCATGGGCGTCTTCGCCACCCGCAGTCCTTTCCGCCCCAACGCACTCGGACTCTCATCGGTCAGGTTAGAACGCATTGAAACCCACGCGCAGTTGGGGCCCGTGCTACATGTCAGCGGTGCGGACCTGATGGACGGCACACCCATCTACGACATTAAGCCATACCTGCCCTATACCGACAGTCACCCCGACGCCCGCAGCGGTTTTGCCACCCAGCCGGCCGAGTCGCTACTAGAAGTCTGTTGCCTCAACGACTGCCTTTCCACACTCCCGCCGGATTTGCGAAAGCCACTGCTGGAGGTCTTGGCACACGACCCCCGGCCTCAATACCAGCACAACCCCGAACGCGTCTATGGAATGGCATTTGCAGGCTATGAAGTCAGATTCAGAGTGGAGGGGGACAAAGCCGAAATACTTTCTATCTCACCGGCACAATAGAACTCACCCACAAAAAAAGAATCCGAGAGCCGCTTCTGCAACTCTCGGATTCATTCATATTACACACCTGTATTATTCAGCCTTTTTGATATTGGGCTCTTCCAGATGGTAGTTGTTCTTCTTGTCGATAGCCTTCAGGTAGATGGCCAACAGCAGGGCGAGGATGCCGAACGAGGCAAAGATGACCAGGGGCACCGTGTAGTCGTAGGGGATGAAAGTGTCGGTGGCGCCGTTGGCTATAGCCTCTTTTGCCGCGATGACGGCTTGATTGTTGGCATTGCTGCTCTGCAACACACCGCCGATAAGCATCGGGACGAAGCAAAGACCCACATTCTGCACCCAGAAAATCAGCGAGTAGGCACTGCCCAGATAACGAGGATTCATCACCTTGGGAACACTGGGCCAAAGAGCGGCCGGAACCAATGCAAAACTCACGCCCAGCACTACGATGGTGACGTATGCCAGCAAAGCACTACGCGTGGCGGGAAGCAGGAAAGCGAATACCAGATGGCAAATAATCAGCAGTAATGCACCGAAGATAAGCATGGTGGCACCTTTACCCTTATTGTCGAGGAATGCGCCCAAGAACGGGGTAATGGCGGCTGCACCGATGGGGAACCAGCGGAAGATGTTGGCTGCCTGCTGGGGAGTGATGCCGTCGAGATTGCACTGCAGCATGTTGGCACCGTAACGCTGGAAGGGGAAAATGGCGCTGTAGTAGAGAACGCAGAGGAGGGCAATGACCCAGAAAATCTTACTACTGAAAATCTTTAGAATGTCGCTGGCCTTGAACTGCTCTTCCTCCTCGCCACCAGCCTGAGCTGCTGCAGCACCCAGCTGCTTGTCGAACTTCTTGTCCATGACGCAGAATACCAGGAAGAAAATCAGACCGATGCAGAGCAGGCAGGTGCAGAATGCCACCGGGGCAACCACAGTGGGATGGCCAAAGAGCGAAGTGCCCATCTTTTCGGCCAGGATAGGACTGATGGAGAAAATGGCGAACACGCCTACGCGGGCGATAGCCATCTCCAAGCCCATGGCCAAAGCCATCTCTTTGCCCTCAAACCACTTGGCAATGGAGCGGGAAACAGTGATACCGGCCATTTCGCAGCCGCAGCCGAAAATCATAAAGCCGAAAGCGGCCATCTTGGCGCTGCCCGGCATGGCCGTCCACCAAGTACCCAACCAGCCGCAGAAAGCCGTCTCTTGGAAACCGTCGCTAATGCCATAGAACTTGATAATTGCACCCAGTAACATCAGCGAAGCCGACAAGGTGCCGGTGAAGCGGATGCCCATCTTGTCCAAAATAATACCGGCCAAGATAAGGAAACCACACACATTCAGGATATATTCACCTGCTGCATAAGTACCAAAAATGGAAGGAGTCCAACCCCTTTCCACCTCAATCATGCTCTGTAGCGGCGACATTACATCCACAAACATGTAGCCGAAAAACATCATAAACGCTATCAGAAACAGCGCTGCCCAGCGTGCCACTGGGTTGTCATTCATTAATTTGTAAACTTTTTCTGCCATAATAATTATTAATATTTGTTACTTTAATTTCTTTTCACAAAACGAGATTGCAAAATTACGAAAAAAAAATGTATTTTTGCAATTCCAAATGATATTTTTATAAAATGAAAATCAACTCAGACACACTACAATTCTTCAACGAACTCCTTGTCAACAACAATCGCGACTGGTTCAACGAGAATAAACCGCGCTGGACTGCCATTCAATCCGACTTTCTCGACTTCACCCAGGCCCTTATCGATGCCATGACTCCGCTCGACCCCGGACTGCACAACCTACAGGCCAAACAATGTGTCTACCGTATCTATCGCGACCTCCGCTTCACCACCGACAAACGCCCCTACAAGACCCATATAGCCTGCTTCCTTTACTCAGGCGGCGACCGCACCGTCTGCTCTCCGGGCTATTACATGCAGGTGGGGGTTGCCGATTACGGCCTGCAAAGCGGCTGCTCACTCGGCGGTGGTTTCTTCATGCCCTCGGCCAAACAGCTGGCCGCCATCCGGCAGGAGATTTTCTATTGCACCGACGAGTTTAAAGCCATCATGGCCGAACCCAGCTATAAGAAATACTTCGGCGACCAATTCTATTCACGCAAGAAACTCACCCGTCCGCCCAAGGGCTATCCCGCCGACTGGCCAGACGTCGACCTACTCAAATGGACCGACTACACTACCATGTACGACATGCCCGAAAAAGTCATCCTCACCGACAGACTATTCGACCAAGTGCTCAAAGTATGGAAGGCCAGCCTCCCTCTCAACCTCTTCCTTGAGCGCGCCATCGAAGGCATTCACGAATGACATAAACAAAACACTCAATATGGCAACAGTATACGATTTTAACCTGCTCGACAAAAAGGGCAACACCGTAAGCCTCAATCAGTACAAAGGCAAAGTCCTCCTCATTGTCAACTCCGCCACTGGCTGCGGATTCACCCCTCAGTATGAAGACCTCGAAGCCATTTACCGCCGGCTTAAAGACCAAGGCCTCGAAATCCTCGACATCCCTTGCGACCAGTTTGGCCATCAAGCCCCCGGTTCCGACGACGAAATTACCGAGTTCTGCACCCTTCGGTTCGGCACCGACTTCCCCCAGTTCAAGAAAAGCGAGGTCAACGGTCCTAACGAGCTGCCACTCTACACCTTCCTCAAAAGCCAGAAAGGCTTCGAAGGTTTCGACATGGACAACAAGATTGCCCCCCTCCTCGTCGACATGTTCGACAAGACTGGCTCCGAATGGCGCACCTCTGCCGACATCAAATGGAACTTCACCAAATTCCTCGTCAACCGCAACGGTGAAGTCGTCGCCCGCTTCGAACCCACTAAAGACATGACGCAAGTAGAAGACTGTATCAAAGCCCTATTGTAATACTACGGCTACCCCATGAAAGAGACTGCCCTCATTGTCAGGTGAGGGCAGCCACTTTTTGTCGCAATAAGTTACCAATCAATCGGTTTCAGTCGCCTGTGAGCCTGTTCTCTTGACATGAGGTTAAAGTGCCACCATTCCGAGCGAATGGGCTTCAGCCCCGCCTCCCGCATCACTCGGCGGAGCAGGAGGCGATTTTCGTATGCTTCCTGGCTGATTTTGCCTTCGCGCACCAGTTGCGCCTCGCGGTCCGTATGGGCCTTGGAGCCGAAATGGTCAACGTCGGTTCCCATATCCAACCGCCTTCCCAACGAGTCTACCAAGGTGACATCCACCGCCGCCCCATAGTTGTGCAGCCCCGGCCCATGTTTGGGATTGGAAACGTAAATATTTCTCGGTGTTCCGGCCACCACGTGGAACATCCGACGCTGAATGGAAATCGGCCGTGCGGCATCCAGTATCATTAATGACAATTCCGGCCGCTCGGCTTTCAGGAGTGCTTGCGCCTGCACCACCCGCTCGGCCATCTCGGGAAGCAGGAAAGCTTTGTGCAAGTCGTCGTACAGCACCACTCCCATAAAGTTCTCATCCGTAGCATAAACCAAATGTACGCAAATGGTTGCATCCAACTCATGCACATCCACTAATCCCATCTCTCTCAATCGGGCTTCCGTTGGCGAGTCGGCCGCAATCGAAACCATCTTCTCTTCCAAACTGTCGGACACAGAGTCTATCTCAGGAGCTCTTTCCTCCCCCGGCCCACTGCAACTAGCAATAAGTCCTATCAGCATAACAAAAAAAGCCAGCCTTCTACTCATGCCCTATAAATTCTTCATCTGCAACCGTGCTACCCGAAGCTCCAAGTAGCTATACTTGCCGTCAAAATGCTCATAAACATTTTTTAGCGTAGTCATTTCTCGATGCTCAAGCATATAGTCCACAATCTCGTCCTGCGCCTCGTCCGAAACCACCAAGTCCGCATCCAATGCCCCGTTCTCCACGGCAGTGTAAATGTATCCCTCCACCGTGCTAACCGCCCGCAGCATTTCCCCGGCGATGTCTTCTATTGACTTACCTTGTGCGAAGAGTCGAGCCGACCGCATCCAAGTGGGCTCCTTCTTCTCCTCCTGCTCCTCTAAATAGTCTTCCACCATCCGTACAATCTCCGCCCCATATCGCGACACCTTTGCCGACCCCATTCCAGGTATTTTCATCAGTGCCTTACTGTCCCTGGGCAGCTGGTCGGCAATGGCCAACAGGCTCTTTTGCTGCAGGATGGTATAGGCGGGCAGTTGGTTCTCCTTGGCCAACCTCGTGCGCCACTTAGTCAGTACGCGTATCAGTTTCGGATTGCGCACATTGCCATAAACCTCCTCATCCTTCTGCACCCTCTGGCGCTTTGGCTTTTGGAGCGAAAAGTCTACCTTAGCCTTTTGGTATTTCGCCATGTCGAACCCTTCCTGCTGGACCAGTTTCAGCAGGGTCACCTTCAAACCCATGGAATTCATGTAACTTTCGGCAATCTCCTTTAGCCGTCGAGCCACCTCACTATTGTCCACACTCACGCCAAACATCGGTCTCACCCTTTCATGCACTTGCTCCAGCTGTTTCAAGAAATAGCCCGTGGCCTTCGCAATCCGTTCTGCCAGAAGTGGCTGCGACTGCTGCTCGTGCATCTGCCCTATCGTGCCCAACTGCCTACGGAATCGCTCTGCCACGTCCGACACCTGTGCCAACATCGTGCCCGTCAGTTCCGTCAACGTGCTGCAGATCTCCGGGTAAGTATTGCGCAAATGGTTCTGAAAGAGCCGCTCCAACTGTTCCACATCGTGTTGTATTGCACCGAATCCAAAGAGTTCGAAAAGCACGTCATAATAGTATGCCGTCCTGTACCCTTCCAATCTCTCTGAAGCCTCTTCGGGCGAAGTCAGGGTAGTATTGAAGTGGTCTATATCCTGGCTCCCGAACGCGTTCCGCTCGGTAATAGGTGCCAGCAGCGTCAGCCCCTCCAAACTCCGGCAGCGGCTCAGTGCCACATACACCTGCCCGTAAGTGAAGGAGGCCGAAGCATCCACTTGCACCCGGTCAAAAGTCAACCCCTGCGCTTTGTGTATCGTGATAGCCCAAGCCGTCTTCAGCGGGAACTGGGTGAAAGTGCCGTCCACCACCTGTTTAATCTGGTTATCCTTAGGGTCAATCTCGTACTTCACGTTCTCCCACCGTTCGGGTGTCACACGGATGGTGCCGCCGTCCTCGTCCACCACGGCCACAACCCTCACCATGTTGCCCTCCCCGTCGGTCTCTTCGCGCAGCCCCTCAACTGTGACTATCTTGCCGTTGTAGTATCGGTGGGCTCCACTGCTGTCGTTCTTAACAAACATCACCTGTGCTCCTGGCTTCAGCGTCAGCTCCTTCTCCGTGGGGAACGACGAATCCGGGAAATTGCCCTCCACCACTGCCTGCAGCGTAAAAGGCTCGGCATTCAATGCCTCCATGCGCTGACGGTTCACTCGGTCAGCCTGATAGTTGTGCGTGGTCAGCAGGATGGGGTCCTGCGAGCCGGCCGCACTGCGGCCACCGGGGGCAGAGGGAGCCTGCACCCTCGCATTCAAAGCCTCAAGTGTTTCTGCGTCGAAACGGTTGTCCCGGATATTGTTCAGCAGCCGCACAAACATAGGGTCTTGCTGCCTATAAATGGTAGCCAGCTGTATAGTGACATAATTCAGTTTTTGCAGAGCCTTGCTGTGGAAGAAAAAGGGCGAAGGATAGACCCTATCCATATAGGGCTTCTCGTCGTCCGTCACCACTGGGGCCAGCTGCTGCACGTCGCCAATCATCAGCAACTGCACACCCCCAAAGGGGCGGCTGTTGCGGCGGTAACGCCTCAGCGTGGCATCCACCGCGTCCAACAGATCGGCCCGCACCATGCTTATCTCGTCAATAATAAGCAAATCCAACGTGCGGATAATGTCAATCTTCGACTTCCGCATCTGTCTCTTCCGATCGCTCATCTGATATTCCGTCACCAACTCTGGCAAGTCTGGCAGATAGGGGCAGAAAGGCAGTTGAAAGAAACTGTGTATCGTCACCCCGCCCGCATTCACAGCGGCCACCCCCGTGGGGGCCAGCACCACGTTGCGCTTGTGGCAGCGCTCCACCATACGGTGCAAAAAAGTAGTCTTCCCTGTACCAGCCTTGCCAGTCAGGAAGATGGACACACCGGTCTCCATCACGTATCTTTCAGCCAGTTCTATCTGCGGATTCACTTCCATAGCACACTTTTTTATTTTGCAAAAATACGCTTTTTTCAGCACATATACTGCAAGAAAGTGTTCCGACATTTCCATACACAATAAAACCACGCATTTATAGTTATAACAATCATGAATGTAGAAGACCTTCGAATCTATGCCCTTGGCCTAGGAGCCGATGTGGAAGAGCGGTTTCCATTCCAAAAGTTCAATGCCGCGCGCGACGTGCTGGCATTCTACACCCACGGCCATATGTTCCTTTTTTTTGACATCAACCATCTTGAAAAGGTCAACCTCAAGGCTCCTCCCGAAGAAATAGAAACGCTCAAAGAGCAGCACCCCTTCATCGGCAAGCCCTACAATTGCTCCGCCAAATACTGGATCGGCGTAGATGCCACTGCCTGCCCTACCCCGCTGCTCCAGTCGCTCGTTGCCTCCTCCTACAGCATCGTATCCTCATCCCATTGACTACCTAAAAACACATGGGCATGTAAGTGAAATATAAAAGCGGCCTCCAAAACCCTGGGGACCGCTTGTCGGCATTAGTAATGATATGAGACAAAATAATAATATAAGGAATCTAATGCCGTTTTTCTTTCTGTTTTCATTTGCCGGGTGTGCTTGGGGTATCGGCGGACAGGGACTTTCTTCGCTCCGCCGGGGCTGGGTTCTGTCCCTCCCCTCCTATCGCCCAGCCCCCTCCGTGGCGGAGGGGGACCGTTTGATAGTAGCATTCATCAGTAACTTATTACCAACTTACTAAAAACAATTTATTTAACCAATATTTAACCAAACACTCATCCTTCCGTCCCCTCCACATACAGCAAAACGTCTGCGGTGGAGGGTGAAGCCCTTTCGGTGAGAAATGAAGTGGTGGGAAAAAACATCGACTGCGGGCACTGTTCCGCCATCGGATGTGATGTCTCATTTCTACGCTTCTTCCTCGAGAGCTTCGAACATATCCAATTTGGCAGGTCTTCTGACTTACTCCCCGTGGCCTCGTCTTCCCGTGTGGCTTGCCGCCACGCAGTGACTTTTTTCTAGAGGCGTCGGTTTGGCATAGAGCTTACAGCAGCGGGACTGTCCAGGACTCGCACCTGATTCCCTTTTAACTTCCAAAAAACTGGAACTCATCAACCTATGGCGACTACTCCCATTTTTCCAGAATGACCAAATCGACTGCAAAAGTACGAAATTTTTTCCATTCAGCATCATCCACCGCAAAATTTAACAATGATTAACAGACCACCCATTCCTAATTCCAACTGTGGCAGCAGTCAATCTGAATTCACAACACCCAAAAATGCTGTGTTTCAAAGATTATTTTGCCAATCGAAAAACGTTTTGTATCTTTGCAGCCGTAATCGAAACAAGGTCGAACCTTCCAACGCCCTAACGCTCAGAAGGATGCACTGTCCTCCAAGTTTCATTTTTATTGGTAAAAAACATATAAAGTAACTAAAAAATGAATTGGTTTACTGATTTATTCACGCAACCCAGTGTTGCCAACTCAGTGCTGATACTCTCCCTCGTAATAGCGGCGGGCATGGCACTACAACTTATCCGCTTCCGCGGAATTTCTCTGGGTGTCACCTGGATTCTCTTCGTAGGTATTGTGCTGGGCCAGTTGGGCATCAGCATCGACCCCGCCGTGTCGCACTTTGCCAAGGAGTTCGGCCTTATCCTTTTTATCTACTCCATCGGTCTCGAGGTGGGTCCAGGTTTTTTCCACTCGCTCAAGTCGGGCGGCATCCGTCTGAACCTTTTGGCCGTGCTGGCCATTGTGCTGGGCTGCCTGCTGACCGTGCTGTTCATCAAAATCTCCGGCGAGCCTTCGGAGGCCATGATTGGCGCCCTCTACGGTGCCGTGACCAACACGCCCGGTCTGGGTGCTGCGCAGCAGACATTCTCCGACATCCACGACGGCGTGAGCAATCCCATGTTTGCACAGGGCTACGCCGTGGCCTATCCCCTCGGTGTGGTGGGCATCATCCTAAGCATTGTGGTGCTGCGTTCCATCTTCCTCAAACAGGGCAAGGACGAGGATGCGCTCTTCCAGCAGAATGCTCCGTTCAACGGCTTGGAACTCATCCGCAAAATGGCCGAACGCTTTCAGACCCACGATGACAAACGCGCCGCCAAGGACCAGGCAAAAATTGAGGCCAAGAAGAGCCGTGCCTCCCGCATTGCGGCCCAGAACCGCCTGAACGAGCGCGACAACAAACCCCACCTTTTCTACATTTTCATCGGCATTGCACTGGGTGTCATCCTCGGCATGGTGCCCATCTATTTCCCCGGCATCCCCGTGGCCGTAAGGCTTGGTTTGGCCGGCGGCCCGCTGATCGTATCCATCATCATTTCCTACATCGGCCCCGACCTGCGGTTCCCCACCCACACCACCAAGTCGGCCAACCTAATGCTGCGCGAGACAGGCATCAGCCTCTTTATGGCCTCGGTAGGCTTGGGCGCAGGCGACGGCTTCATCCAGACCATTGTGGGCGGCGGCTACATGTGGGTTATCTACGGTTTCCTCATCACCATCATTCCCTGCTTAGTGGTGGGAATCATTGGCCGTTACTGCTTCAACCTGAGTATCTACTCTGTGGCAGGCCTCATAGCCGGCTCGCATACCGACCCTCCTGCTCTTGCCTTCAGCAACACCCTCTGCCCCAACAACGAGAGTTCAGTGGCCTACACCACCGTCTACCCCCTGACCATGTTCCTCCGCATCCTTGCCGCGCAGGTGCTAGTCATCCTGCTATAGCGGCCCCAACATACACACCAACCCCAAAAGAGGATGCCCCAATACCGGGGCATCCTCTTTTTATTACTCTCCTAAAAGGCAGAAGCAACACCGCGCCACTGTTGCAACATGCGGGCGCTGGTCTGGAAAAACTTTCTGCCCCACAACGGGCTTTTCATCAAGCGCCGTGTGGGGCAGAGGGAGAAAAGGTATGTGCAATCGAAGCGCGGTCCGCCACCGTCCATCTCCCCCTAGCGGAATCTCACGCTAGGGGTGTGGCCCATGCGGCCGCACTCCGTTTCAGCTGATAGGCACCTTGCGGTCCAGATTGAACGACATAGGCGACACCTTCAGCACCGGCGGGCACTGCATGCGTTTCCACTCGTTCTGGCGCACCTTGCGCAGTACCATGGCCACCACCTCGGGGTCGTAGCCCTCCTCCACAATCTCGTCGAAACACATCTGCTCCTCAATGTGCAGGTTCAGGATGGCGTCCAGCAGGGGATACTCAGGCAGCGAGTCGCTATCCTTCTGGCCGGGGCGCAGCTCGGCCGACGGGGCTTTGGTGATAGTGTTCTGCGGGATAACCTCGCCGTCGCGGTTGATATACTCAGCCAGCTCGTACACCTCGGTCTTGTAAAGGTCGCCAATGACACTGATGCCGCCGTTGCAGTCGCCGTAGAGGGTGCCGTAGCCCATGGCATCCTCCGACTTGTTGGAGGTGTTGAGCATTACGGCGCCGAACTTATTGGCGTAGGCCATGACGATAGTGCCGCGGATGCGGGCCTGCAGGTTCTCCTCCGTCACGTCCTCGGGTCGGTCGCCAAAGAGGGGTCTGAGGCTCTCACGCAGGGTGTCGAAAACAGGGCGTATGGGCACAATGTCGTAGGCCACGCCCAGGTTGCGGGCCAGGTCTTCGGCATCCTTCACCGAGTGGTCGGTAGAATACTGCGAGGGCATGAGAATGCCGTGCACGTTCTCGGGGCCAATGGCCTGTGCGGCCAGTGCGCACACCATGGCGCTGTCCATGCCGCCGCTCAGCCCCACCACGCAGCGCTTTATGCCGTTTTTGCGGAAATAGTCACGAATGCCCATTATCAGAGCCTTATACACCAGCTCTACGGCCTCGGGCTTGGGGTCGTCGCACTCCTCCAGCAGCTGCATATCCACCGTCTGGGCGTGGGGTTCGAAATAGGGGAACTGGCACAGCACCGACCCAGCCGCGTTCAGCGCCATACTGCCTCCGGCAAAGAGAAAACTGCCCTCGCCGCCGATGCGGTTGACGAAGACAAGCGAGGCATTCAGGTTCTCCACTATCTTGTGCATACGGTAGCGTATGCGGTAGGGCTTATTGTAGTCGAACACATTGCAGCCGCAGCACACCACCATGTCGGGCTGCTCCACGTGCGACTTGGAAAGCTCCTTTAGGTCCTCGTAGAAGCCAATGGCAATGGACTGCTCCTGATACTGAATCACCTGCACCCCTTCGCCGCGCACAAAATACTTCTGCTCGTCCGGGGCAAGATATTTTTTGGTGATAATGCCGCGTATAGCGCAATTCTGCACAAAGACAATGGCATTGCACAACCCCTTGTCCTGAATCTGCAAGGGCATGCCGATCAGGAAGGCGCGGTACTCCGAGCGCTGGATGAGCTCCTGCAGACAGGCCTGGGCGCGTTTCTGCAGGTCGGTATAGGCCACCGAGCCAAAAAGGGGCGAACCGCAAAGGGTGCAGGCCGGAAACACCGTCAGCAGGGCCTCCTTGCTTTCGGGGGTGTCCAACTCTTCTAAAATCCATTTCAGGTTTTCTTCAGGATTGTTAGTCACAATGTCGTGCTGTACAATATGAATATTCATAGTCGTAATACATAATTATGGTGCCAGGGCGAAACGAAGCCCTTGCGGGCATGGGACAACCCTAACACTGCCAGTTATTTATTCATTTTTTCCCTTCATCTAGGGGATGCAAAAATACAAAAAAAAAGACACATACCGACTATTTATCATTCCGCTTTCTGCATTTCAGAAAAAAAAAGCCCCGTCAAACGACAGGGCCGGATTGGAGTGTTCTTTTCAATAGTATTCGTTAGAAGCAGTAGCGGACGCTCAGGCTGCCGTCGAGACCGTAGGCACGGTTGAGGACAGCGCAGTTGTCGGGACGGACAACGTTCCAGAGGGGACGGATGTCGAGCGAAATCATCAGGGGGATGCTGAACTTGTACTCAATACCCAGCTGGCCGCCAACAGAGAGGCCAAAGCCGTGATTGGAGCAGTAGCCCAACTGTGCGCCGGGACCCACATACCAGTTCCAACCGCCAGAGATATTCCAGTTCCACTGGTACATGCCGGTCAGGTGGAAATAGTTGTCGTTAGAATTGTTGGAAAGACCCAAATCCAGTTCCAGACGATTGGCGCCAAGGCCCTTCTGATAGGAAAGTTCGGCACCGTAGCCATTACCACCGCCAAAACGCAGACCTAAAGCGTCGTCCTGAGCGTTTGCTGCAAAACCCATGGCCACCACTGCGGCCAAAACCATAAAAAATTTCTTCATATAAAAATATTTTAAAATTGATATTCAATCTGTTATACAATCTATCCGTTCAATTTTGATGTGCAAAGATAATAAAAAAAAAACATTCGGTAAACAAAAAACCAACATTTAACAATTAGGCGCAGCAGCGAGGGAGGGCAATCCGCCTCCCGCCCGAAGACCCACAGGCCGTGGCGGCGCTACCTGCCGCATGAAAAAAGCTGTCCGCGGCATAAAGCAACACGGACAGCATTCAAAACGTTAATAACAAAAAACAAACTGCTATAAAGACAGTTTAGAAATCGACCTCGGTATCGTAGTAGCAGCACTTGAGCAGGCGCTCCATCTCCTCCTGGTTGGGCTGGCGGGGGTTGGAGCCCGTGCAGGCGTCGCCAATGGCATTGGTGGCAATCTGGGGCAGGCGCTCCAGGAAGACACTCTCGGGCACGAAACCCTGCTCGCAGGGATAGCTGTCGGCGCCGTAGTGCTGTATGCAGTGGGGTATGCGCAGGTCGTCGTTCATGCCGCGCAGGTGCTTGATGAGCAGCTGCACCTTCTCCTGGTCGTTGGCACCGCCCAGCTCCATGAAGTCGGCAATCTGGCCATAGCGCTTCAGGGCCTCGGGGTCTTTAGCGTTGTAGGCTATGACCTTGGGCAGGTACATGGCGTTGGCGGCGCCGTGGATGATGTGGGCGCCGTAGTCGGCAAAGACCGCACCGGTCTTGTGGGCCATGGAGTGGACTATGCCCAGCAGGGCATTGGAGAAGGCCATGCCGGCCAGGCACTGCGCGTTGTGCATGCTGTGGCGCTTGGCCATGTCGCCATTATAGGAGGGCACCAGGTCGTGCTGAATCATCTTGATGGCATGGAGCGCGAGGGGGTCGGTATAGTCGCAGTGGGCTGTGGACACGTAGGCCTCGATGCCGTGGGTGATAGCGTCCATGCCGGTGTGGGCCACCAGTTTCTGGGGCATGGTCTCGGCCAGGGCGGGGTCGACGATGGCCACGTCGGGCGTAATCTGGAAGTCGGCTATGGGATATTTGATGCCCTTCTGGTAGTCGGTAATGATGGAGAAGGCGGTCACCTCGGTGGCAGTGCCTGAGGTGGAGCTGATGGCGCAGAAATGGGCTTTGTGGCGCAACTCGGGAATGCCGAAGACCACGCACATCTGCTCGAAGGTGATGTCGGGGTACTCATATTTTATCCACATGGCCTTGGCTGCATCGATGGGCGAGCCGCCACCGACGGCCACAATCCAGTCGGGCTGGAAGTCCATCATGGCCTTGGCACCACGCATGACGGTGTCCACCGAGGGGTCGGGCTCGATGCCTTCGAACAGCTGCACCTCCATGCCGGCCTCCTTCAGGTTGGCCGCAATTTTGTCGAGGAAGCCGAAACGCTTCATGGAGCCGCCGCCAACGCAGACCATGGCTCTTTTACCTTTGAAACTTTTCAGGGCATCGATGGCGCCTTCACCGTGATAAACATCTCTGGGCAAACAAAATCTTTGCATAATATATTGTATTGTTTATTATCCCCCGGCTTGTGGGATTGTTCATTAAACATATCTCGAAAAAAACGAAGCCGCAATCATTTGGGAGCCTCAGTGTTCTTTTTGGACCTGCCCCAGCAAACCCAATACAGAGCATAAAACACTATCAACCACGCCAAAAAATCCATTTTTCCCGTGAGCATAAAAGCTCATTAACGGCCACAAAGATAGCAAAAAAAATGCAATACGCAAAAAAAATGTCGCCGTGGTTCACAAAGACAACAAGGATGGCCTGACCGACATAATCAGTCAGGGTGGCGGGATATAGTTCCAGCCGCCGCCCACCTCCCGGCTACTGTCAAAGACGCGCTCCTGCCGCGTGGCGAAATCGGTCCAATACTCTCCAGTGTCAGAAAAAACAAGCGCAGTCATATTATAAACATCAACTGCTTAATTAACACCATATTATCAAATCCCATACTTCAGAAATCCGGCAAAAATCCGAAGTAGCACTTCCGATTTTCTGTATTTTTGTAGGCTTCGTAATGGTGTGAATGGGGGAGGCTCCTGACCTCACTCGGAATAATATTCCTCGAAGGGTAGACATAGACAATAGAGACGGAGCCGCCCTAACAGACTCTCGGGTGGGGACAGGCAGGTTTTGATGCAGGATATGCCGGGATAGATGGTTGGCGTGATAACGAAACACAGGACACCGACAAGCTGCTAGAAAGGCCGAAGAGGCCATCCATTGACGAAGGAGCAGAAGGTACACAACCGACAGAAGTCAAAGAAGCACAGCCATATGGTGCATGACATCGGATGTTTGGAGCAGACGATGGGTGGTTTGCAAAGCCACAGTCGATGTTCGACATTCCACGTCGCCGGAATGATAAGGGCAAAAACTAAACTCCATTGACAAACCATATCTATATTATGTGTCGAAAGGTGCAAATCTAGAAACACCAATCAAAATTTATTTAAAATACAAGTATCGGAATATCAAATAGTTACTCACACCTAAAATTATTGCAACTAATTCATTTTCATAATGAGATAAAAGTTGTATCTTTGCACCCGAAAACCGATCTTTGCATAACGGTCGTCTGGAAGATAAATGGGTTCTGTCTGTCTGATGAACCCATAAAATAGTGAATAGATGGAACCCACCGTTATTATAGTAGGGAAAAGAATGGAGTGCATGAATGAATACTCGACTCCGGGTGGGCAAAAGTCTTTCAATTTTTACTATACACACACTTTCTGATGGAAAGAATAAAAAAAGGTTCGGATGTAGTTTTTTGACAGTTTATTTCGTTATTATAGTAAAGAAAAGAATAGAATGCACAATGATTACAGAACGCCCAGTGGGGCGGAAACTTTTTAATGATTGATGAATAATATAGATATATAAAAGTAAACTGATTATGAGAAAAAGTAATTATAGACTTAAGTGGATGCCACTATGGATGGCATTGCTGATGTTCTGTGGGCAAGTCGAAGCCCAGTGCCCACCGGGCGAATCGACCTGTCTGGTGACTGTCGTGTGCGGCGACATGTTCGGCGACGGCTGGAACGGGGGTTCGCTGCAGGTGTGGCAGGACACGGTGCTTCGCGGCACGGTATCGCTCTCGTCGGGATACGATGGAAGCTATAATGTGCCTGTATGCACGGGAGACACCATGCGCTTCGTGTGGATTGCCGGCCCGCTGGACTACGAAATTTCCTTTAGCATTATCAATGGCGACGGGAGCGAGATTGCCTCGGTGATGCCGGGTGGCGTGACCAGCGGCACGGTGGTGGCAGAGGGTTTCCCTGCGTGCCCCAGTTGTGTGCACCCTATTGGCCTAACCTGCCAGCCCGACAGCACTTATGCCATGGTGACCTGGACGCCGGTGGGCGACGAGTCGTACTGGCTGGTATATCTGAACGGCGCGATGGTGGCAACGACAAACGTGCCCAGCTACTATTTCGCCGGACTCTCAATGAACAACGACTACACGGTGGGCGTGCGCGCACTGTGCGGCTCGGGCGACACGTCGGACGTGACGGAGAGTAGTTTCCGCACCGCGTGTCCGCCCATGCAGCTGCCCTACTACAACACTTTCGACCGCGAGTCTCCCGGCGAGTTGCCCGCGTGCTGGAATGCTATCACCACTTTCGGCAACTATCCGCAGGTGTCGGACGAGGAGGCTTACTCCGACTCGCTGGACCTGGTCTTCGGCGCCGCGGGTTGGAACATCGTAGCCACCCCCTTGGTGCCGGTGCCGGGCAACGAAATCACTGTGAACTTCCGTGCCAAGCTGGAGAACGGCGTGGACTTGGGCGGTTTCTATCTGTTTGCCGCCCGCCTACGGGTGGGCGTTATGACCGACCTCCACGACACTTCCACCTTCATACCGATGGTGGACGTGCGCACTATGGACAATGTATGGCGCGACTATGAGTTCAGCACTGCCAACCTCGACCCCTCGGCCTCCTACTATGTGGCCTTCTTCTTCAAGGGCACCGATGTGATGATGGGCAACGGCTTTGTGGACGACCTGAGCATTACGCACGACAACGGCTGCCGCCGACCCGAGCGGGTCGATGTGGACAGTGTGGGCTCGCGCTGGGCACGCCTCTCATGGCCTTCGGCAGGCGATTCGGCACAGGGCTACTATGTCTATTACTCGCGCGAGAACAACGCTTTTGGTGCCACTTTCTACGACATGGTGGGCGACACCACGGTGGTGCTGCGCGGCCTGGACCAGGGCACTACCTATTATGCCTGGGTGCGGTCGGCATGTGACCAGGACACTTCGGGCTACAAGGCTTCTGCCCCCTTCACCACAGCCATGACATGCGCCCGCGTGACGGATGTGCGGTTGGAGAACGTCCATTACACTGCGGCCCTGCTCGGCTGGCAGTACGACAACCTCAACGGCAGCCCCGCCCAGGGGGCATGGGTGCGGCTGTATGACCAAGAGAGTCCCACCATTGCGATGTTGGACACCCTGGTGAATGCAAGCAGTGTGGTGCTGACCGGTCTGACCCCTGGCCACAGCTACACGGCCTACATCAACAGCATATGCCTGACCGACGACCAGAACGACACGGCCAACAGCGCAGCCTATACCTTCATGACTAACTCGTGCAGCGAGGTGGCGGGCGACGGCAGCACGGCCAGCTCGGTCTATTTCGTCAACACAAACCTCAACTGCAGCTATGCCCAGACTTTATACCGCACTAGCGAAATGCCCAACATCGACACTATCCGGGGCGTTGCCTACCGCACTTCGACGGGTGTGATCGAACCGCTAGGAATCACTCTTTATATGGGCAACACCGCCCTGAACAGCCTGAGCGGGACGAGCTATGTTCCACTGAGCGGGCTGACAGCCATGGCGACGGACTATGTGGTCAACCCTGGCGAGGCAGGATGGCAAATCATTCGTTTCGACACTCCCTTTGTGCGCGACACGCTGAGCAACCTAGTGGTGGCGGTGAACCACAGCAGTTCGCAGTTCTTCCTGAGTCCGGCCGAATGGTGCTACCACTCGACACCCTATGACGCCACGGTGATGTGGTACAGCTTTGCCCCCATCTCGCCGGCCAACCCCGGTTCCATGTTCGGCTCCACGGTGCTGCAAGGGGCTGTGGATGTTCGTTTCTTGGCCGACTGCCAAGTGGCCGACTGCCTGGCCCCGATGGTGGTGGATGTGGAAGCCGACTCTACCAGCCTTACGCTCACTTGGATAGAAGAGGGGCTGCCCGCCACGGGCTATCTGGTGCAGTATCGCCCCCTCACTGCCTCAACCTACATCTCGGCTGGCAGCACCACCGGTACCAGTCACACCATTGCCGGCCTTAGCCCCGCCACCCACTATGCGATTCGCGTGGGAGCCCTGTGCCAGGGCGACACCCTCTGGGAGGAGACTAATGCCGTGACGAACTGTGGCCGGGTACAAGTGCCCTATACAGAGAATTTCGACAGCTATGCTAACGGGGTGATGCCTCCCTGCTGGAACTACAGCCGTGGGGTGGTGGACCACCGCTTCGGCGGCCTCTACTGGCAGCCCACCAGCGGCATTCGCGCCGCCGTGCTGCCCGAATTTGAATATCCTGTCAACCGCCTCGAAATCAATCTGCGGGCCCTCATGAGCTCCATTGGCGAGGGCGAAGGCATCATGGTGGGCGTGACTGACGATGGCGGCACCTTCATTGACTGGCTGGACACCCTCACCGACGAGCAGCAGTCGCTTTCGCGCTACGTATGGCTGAGATATGACTTCAGAGACTACAGTGGCTATGGCAACCACATTGTTTTGGCCCATAAGGCGGTGGGACTGGAAGCCGTGGTGGACGACATCACGGTGGGTGAAGCCGTGGGCTGCCTGCCAGCCACCCAAATAGTGGCCCACAACCTCCTGAATGCCTCCAATATAGTGGTCAGCTGGAACAATCCCAGCCATGCCAGCCGTTGGCAGTTGGCCTGGGACACCGTGGGCACCAACGTGTCTATGGCCACTGGCAACGCCGTGGTGACCGACACCTTCTACTCCCTGCCCCCACTGACCACGGGCGGGAAGTACACGATATATGTGAAAACCCTGTGCGACATGGGTGAGAGTGCTTGGCGCTCGTTGGACTTTGCGGCAGGCAGCGTAGTGATGCCCTTTGTGGGCTCCGACACCGTGACGGGATGCGGACTGATAGTCTACGACCACGGCGGAATGCAGCACGACTACAACCACATGGCCAACTCAACCCTCGTCATCCGTCCCACCGACAGCACCCATGCCTTGCAGATAGTGGGCGGCACCGTGGACCTCTGCCCATGGGGCGGCGACACCCTGCGCATCTATGAGGGCGAAGGCACTAGCGGCACCCTCCTCTACTCGGTCAGTTCCACCTACGGCCCCGAGTCTCTGGGTGTGGCCCTGACCTCAGAGACAGGAGCCATGACCATTCAGTTTGTGGCGCATAGCGGCTTGTCCGCAAGCGGCTACGAGCTGTTCACCACCTGTGTGGGGGCCTCGCCTTGCCAGCGGCCCCGCAACGTGACGGTCAATGTCACCTCGCCCTCATCGGCCACCGTGTCGTGGACGGGTTCGGCGTTGGACTATGAGGTGAGCTACCGCCCTGTGGGCACCGCCCCGTGGCTGCGCATCAACGCCAATGCCAGCCCCCTGACACTGACAGGTCTGGCCTCGGGCACCCGCTATGAACTGTTTGTGAACGGCTACTGCGCCGGCGGGCAACCGTCACCGGCCAGCACCCAGGTGAACTTCACCACGCTTTGCGATGCCTACACCGTCGAGGCAGGCGCACCCATCGAAGAGAGTTTTGAATCGGCCGAATTCCCCGCCACCTGTTTCACAGTACTCAAAGCCCCGGGCAACCCCAACCGTATGAGCCACAGCACCGACAGGGCCTACGCCGGCAGTGCCAGCTTCTGTTTCAGTTCCTACAACCGCACGGGCGACTACAACCAGTACCTTATCTCCCCCATGCTCAACTCGGCCGACAGCCTCACCTTCCGCTTCCGCTACAGCGACATGATGTATGGACAGGAAAAGATGCGGGTGGGCTACTCCGTCACCGGCAACAGCCCCGAAGACTTTGTCTGGACCGACACCCTGACCACCAACGGCATCACCTGGAAACTCTTCAGCGGCGACTTCCCCTCCTCAACCAAGTTCCTGGCCATCAACTACTGCTCCGACTGGCGTTACTATGCCTTCGTGGATAGCCTACGTATAGGCGTGGTGTCCAGTGCCGACTGCCAGGCTCCCATCATTGCCAACCTAAGCGAGGAGAACGACCGCATCGTGGTGGACTTCATTGCCGAAGGAACCGTGGAAGCCTATATCACCGACCAGGCCTGGAACGACAACGTGATTGGCGTGACCGCCAGCGGCACCCAACACATCTTCAGCGGCTTGCAGCCCAATACCGTGTACACCATAGGTCTGCGCAACCATTGCGCCAGCGGCATCAACTCGCACTGGACCACCCAGCAAGTGGTGACCGCCTCGGAGGGCTGCCCCGCCCCCACCGACTTTGCACTTGACCAGGAAGGCTACACCTCGGCCACCTTCAGCTGGAGCGGCAATGGCAGCGCGTGGGAAATCAACGTCTTCAACCTCGCCTACAACCGCAGTTTCACCGTCACCCAAAGCCCCTTCACGGTGGAAGGACTCGACCCTGACGTCACCTACCGATCCAAGATACGCAGCCTGTGTGACGGAATGCCCGGCAACTGGAGCCAAAACATCATCACCTTCACCACCATGTCGTGTGATCCCGTCTGGGATGTAGAAAGCGAAATATTGGACCAAGAGAGAGGCGTGGCGATGATTCGGTGGCAGGGACAGGGCGGCCCCTATCAGCTTCAGTACGGCTTCCAGCACTTCGACACCGACGGCGGCACCACCGTTGATGGCATCACCGACAACTTCTACCGCATCGAAGGGCTGAACCCCGAAGAGGAATACGATGTCTATGTGCGGACACAATGCGCCGAAAACTCCTTCAGCATCTGGAGCGATCGGTGTAAGATAACATTTAACGCAACGGCAATCGACAGAGCACAGGAAGGTCTAAGCGCCCGTCTGTACCCCAACCCTGCCAAAGAGTCTGCGACACTCACCCTCGCAGGTGTCAACGACCACCTGACAGTGCAGGTCATGGACATGGCCGGACGCACAGTCATGCAACTGCCAGCTCAGTGCCACGAAGACTGCAACATACAGTTGCAACTGAAAGGCCTGCGACAAGGCATGTACTTTGTGCAGATTTCTGGCTCGAAGGTTCACATTGTCAAGAAACTGATTGTGCGGTAGGACCGTCTTTCTCTTACCTTTATACTTTGGAGGGTGTCTAAAAAGGCACCCTCCTGTTTTTTTTACCCCAAATCAGTCACTATGCTTATACTGGAAATGCTGATATGGCATTAAAGAAACTTAATCAGTAGACGGCATAATGACCGATTTGGGCTAAATGTAGTTTACGCTAAGGACTGGGGCACCGGTCACCGCATAAGATAATATGTAAAAAAACAAAAAAGGCGGTCACCAGACCACCTTTTTGTACCCCGGGAGGGACTTGAACCCTCACGCCATTGCTGACAGCAGATTTTGAGTCTACCGCGTCTACCATTCCGCCACCAGGGCATGATTTCTGTCTCTCAAAATCGGGTGCAAAATTACTCATTTTTTTGGACATGACAAATATTTTTTTCAAAAAAGATTGAAATCCGCAAAAAAATCGTATCTTTGCAGTCTCAAAATCAACTAAAAATGGGCGAAAAAAATTCTGATAAAGTATTCATTTTTGCGGGTCGTGCAACCGAAAATTTAGCTCGCAAAGTGGCCGAAATTTATGGTATTCCACTGGGAAATTCAACAGTTTTTCAGTATGCCGACGGCGAATTTCAACCCTCTTATGAGGAAACTATCCGTGGCGGGATCGTCTTCATCATCCAGTCCACCACTCCTCCCACCGACAACCTTTTCGAGCTGCTGATGATGATTGACGCTGCCAAACGTGCTTCAGCCGAAAAAATCATTGCCGTAATACCTTATTATGGTTTTGCCCGTCAGGATCGCAAAGACAAACCGCATGTGCCTATCGCATCGAAACTGATTGCCGACATGATAACCGCTGCTGGTGTCAACCGTGTTATCTGCATGGACCTCCATGCCGACCAAATCCAAGGCTTCTTCAACATCCCCGTCGACCATCTGTATGGCAGCTCTCTCTTCATGCCCTACATCCGCGAAAAATTCGACATTGAAGACGTCATGTTCGCCAGCCCCGACATGGGTGGCAGCAAACGCGCAGGTATGTATGCAAAAACCCTCAACAACAGCTTCGCAATCTGCTACAAGCACCGCAACAAACCCAACGAGATTGGCGAGATGCGCCTCATTGGCGACGTGAAGGACAAACACGTCATCCTGCTTGACGACATCATCGACACAGGCTCCACTATCTGCAAGGCCGCTGGCATCATCATGGAGAATGGCGCCAGAAGCGTCCGCGCCATGATTACCCACCCCGTCCTCAGCGGCAACGCCATCGAGAAGGTCGAGAACTCTCAGCTTGAAGAATTGGTCACCACCGACACCATTCCGCTGAAGCGTGAGAGTCCCAAGATTCACGTGCTCAGCTGCGACTGGCTTCTGGCCGAAGCCATCCGCCGTGTGGTAAAATACGAATCTCTCGACAACCTTTACGAGACCACCCTCCACCACAAAGGTGTCATCAAAAGACTCAACTAAAGAAAAATCTGGCCGCAAGGCTCCAATTCAATAACAAACAACAAACAAATTAACAAACTTAAAAAAATGAGAATAGTATCATTGAGCGGTTCTCTTCGCGAGAACGTAGGGAAAAAAGATGCTAAGGCTCTTCGTCGCGAAGACAAAGTCCCCTGTGTAATGTACGGTAAAGGCGAGCAGTACCTGTTTGCAGTGCCCCAGACCGATTTCCAGCGCATCCTGTTCAACCCCGAACCCTGCTTTGTCGAAATCGAACTGGGCGGTGTCAAGCATCGTACCATGCTGAAGGACATCGACTTCCACCCTGTTACCGAAATTGTCTACCATTGCGACTTCTACGAGTTGAGCGACGACAAAGAAATCGTCATGTCCATCCCCGTCCACACCACCGGCACCTCCGTCGGCGTGATGAAGGGTGGTAAACTGGCTTACAAGCAGAAGAGACTCAACGTCAAGGCTCTGCCCGCCAACATGCCCAGCGAGATTCTTATCGACATCACCAAACTGGACATCGCCCAGCGCTGCAAAGTGCAGGACATCGCCCAGGAGAACTTCCGCATTCTGAATCCCCAGAGCAGCGAAGTCGTGGTTGTCAACAGCACCCGCAACGCCGTTGCTGACGATGCTGCAGGCGAAGCTGCCGAATAAGCCGTTCACGACAAAACAAAAGAAAGAGCCGCAGATGGGCCAACCCCAACGGCGGCTCTTTTTTCTTTCAAAAACGTAGCCAGCACCTCTCGCCTTCTACCTTAAACCACCATCATACAGAACAACATGCACAAATCAGGATTTGTAAACATCATCGGCAATCCCAACGTAGGTAAATCCACCCTCATGAACGCCCTCGTGGGCGAACGCCTCAGCATCATCACCAGCAAGGCCCAAACCACCCGCCATCGCATCATGGGCATCGTCAACGGCGAAGACTTCCAAATCGTCTACACCGACACCCCCGGCATCGTCAACCCCCACTACAAGCTCCACGAGCAAATGATGGGCTTCGTCAACAGTGCCCTCGAGGACGCCGACCTCTTCCTGCTGGTCACCGAGATTGGCGAGACCTTCAAAAACCAGGAGGTGCTCTCCAAAATCATCAAAAGCCAAACCCCAGTCATCCTGGCCATCAATAAAATCGACCTCAGCAACCAGCAGACCATCCAAGACAAGATAGCCTACTGGCAGAACCAAATCCCCCGTGCCGTCATCGTCCCCTGCTCCGCCACCGAACGGTTCAACGTCGACACCATCTTCGACCACATCCTCGACCTCCTGCCCCAAAATCCCCCCTACTTCCCCAAAGACGAACTCACCGACCGCTCCATGCGCTTCTTCGTCAGCGAAATCATCCGCGAAAAGCTCCTTCTCTACTATCAAAAGGAAATACCCTACAGTTGCGAAGTGGCCGTCGAAAGCTACGAAGAGAAAGAAGGCGTCGACAACATCCGCGCCATCATCTTCGTCGAGCGCGAGTCGCAAAAAGCCATCCTCATCGGCCACCAAGGCAAATCCATCAAAAAAGTCGGCATCGAAGCCCGCAAAGACATCGAAGAATTCACCGGCAAGAAATGTTTCCTCAACCTCTACATCAAAGTCATGAAAGACTGGCGCAACAGCGACAGAGCCCTGAAGCAATTCGGCTACGAAGCCGACTGACCGCCCAGGCCCAACCCCCGTTGCATCCCTATCGAACATAAAAAAGAGTCCTGCGGCAAAGGCAGGACTCTTATTTTTTTCAAGTACTCCAACCAGTCGTCTGGCGGCCGAAAAGGCGCGACGACTGAACTGACGGCTAGTAGTACTTAATGTCGCGCTCGACGATGTAGACGGGGATTTTCTTGTCATTGTCGAGCTGATACTCGTAGCGGGTGACCCAGTTGCCCTCGTCGTCGTAGCGGTACTCATACAGCGTAATAGTCAGCTCGGGCTCGTTGGGGTCCTCATAGAAGTCGTAGAGGGTGGAGCTGATGGGCTCGTTGTGCTCGTCATACTCGTAGCGAATCTCCTGCACCTTGTCGCCTTTGCCGTTGAACACCACCGTCTTAAAGACATTGTCGTTCTCGCCGTAGATATAAATCTCGCGGCGGAACACGTTATTGGCGTGGTCGTTAAAGCTGCGCTGGCTGAGACGGCCCTGGGCATCGTATTTATACAGCACCCGGCTCTCAATCTGGCGCTCCTCGTCCTCCACATACACCTCGGTGAGGATGAGGTCGGCATCGTAGAGATAATAGGTGCGCCCTATCACATTCTCCTCGGGGTCGAGGATATGCTCAAGGGTGACCAGTCCGAAACCGTCGTGCTTATATTTTGTCTTGAAAATCATGTCCTCCTCGTTAGACAGGTAGGACTGGCTGCGCCGCTGGCCGTTCTGTTTATATACGGTCATCAGGCGTTCCATAATAGTGCCGCGGCCGGCGGCATTGGACTGCGGGTCGGCCTCGTACATAACCGACAGCACATCCTTCACCTCGCCGTGCAAACCGTCGCGCTGGCAGTCAGTGAGACGGTCGGGCATGTGCTGCTCAGTCTTCTGCGGGGCATTCGGGCGGCGCTGCACTGCCTGGTTGGGCCTGTCGTTTATGCGGCCGCGCAAATTATCATTGTTTTGGGCAGTCAGTGTGCCTGCCAAACCCAAGAATAAAGTAGCAATCAGAAACTGCTTAATTTTCATAACTCCTTATATACTAATATATTGTACTTACTTTAAGTGCCTTTTTATCACAAATTCGAATTTTCAAAGTTACAAAAAAAAACGGAAATGGAAAAAATTTAGTATTTTTGCAATTGAAAAAAATACAAAAAGACTACATTGGAAACTATAATACTGAGCTGTTTCATAGGCTACACGATACTCCTTTTCCTCGTCATGTGGCTCTCGTCGCGCAAGAGTGCCGACAACGATTCCTTTTTCCGCGGACAACGCAAATCCCCCTGGCCCGTAGTGGCCTACGGCATGATTGGAGCCTCGCTCTCGGGCGTCACCTTCATGTCGGTCCCCGGCGGCGTCTATTACGGCCAGTTCACCTACATGCCCCTGGTCTTCGGCTACGTGTTGGGCTATGTGGTCATCGCCCTCGTGCTGCTGCCGCTCTACTACCGGCTCAACCTCACCTCCATCTACACCTACCTCAACCAGCGTTTTGGCGGCGCCTCCGAAAACACCGGCGCCCTCTTCTTCATCATCTCGCGCCTGCTGGGCTCGGCCCTGCGCATGTATCTCGTGGTATTTGTGCTATACGAATTTGTCTTCAAGGCCTGGGGCATCCCCTTCTGGGTGCCGGCCGTCATCTTCATTGCCATCATCCTCCTCTACACCTTCCGCAGCGGTGTGAAGACCGTGGTGTGGACCGACCTGCTGCAAACCACCTTCCTGCTTCTGGCCGCCCTAGTGACCGTGGTGGCCATACTCAAAGAGCTCGACATCAGCTACCCCCAGCTGCTCCAACGCTCCGCCGAGCACGGCTACACCCGCGTGTTTGAGACCGACCCCACCGCCAGCAAGTACTTCTGGAAACAAATCATCAGCGGCATGTTCATCACCATCACCATGACAGGCCTCGACCAGGACATGATGCAGAAGAACCTCACCTGCAAAAACCTGCGCGACGCGCAGAAAAACGTCCTCACCAGCAGCCTGCTCTTCATCGTGGTCAACATCCTCTTCCTCAGCCTTGGCGCCGCCCTTATCGCCTATGCCGAAATCACCGGCTTTCCACTGCCCGTCAACCAGGCCGGCACCGTGGTGGGCGACAAGATATTCCCCTCCATTGCCTTCCACCTGAGCACCTTCACGGCCGTAGTGTTCGTGCTGGGCATGGTGGCCGCTGGCTATTCCAGTGCCGACGGCACCCTCACGGCCCTCACCACCACCTTCTGCTACAACTTCCTGGGCTTCGGCAACAAAAAGGACAGCGCCCAACCCAACCGCGGCCGCAACGAACTGCGCATACGCCGATGGGTCCATGTGGGCTTTGCCCTGCTCTACCTAGTGGTCATCATGGCCTTCCGCCCCTTCCACAACCAGTCGCTCATCGACACCCTCTTCGACATTGCCGGCTTCACCTACGGCCCCCTCTTGGGCCTCTACACCTTCGGCCTCTTCACCCGCTGGCGGGTGCGCGACGCCTGGGTGCCCGTCATAGCCGTGCTCTCGCCCGTCATTTGCTACCTCCTGAAAATATACATGCCCCTGTGGACGGGCTACCACTTCGGCTTTGAAATACTGCTGCTCAACGGCCTGCTCACCTTCCTCGGCCTGATGCTGGCCCGCGCAAAGAGCCCCTCCCCCGCACAGCAAAACAACTGAATATAACATAACATTATGATAAAGAAGAACCTACTCCTCGCCCTGGCCAGTGCGCTGCTCCTCAGCAGCTGCTACACCGTCACCCCCGTAAGCAACAACAGCCAGCACAACGGCGGCGGCCTCTACTATGCCCTGCCCATGACCCAAATATGCGTCGACGTCACCTACCAGTACTACGACCTCTCCGACGCCGTCTACAGCGAATTCGCCTCCGAAATGCTGGCGCTGGACAACTTCGACGTCGAAAAGCCCTACCGCATCAAGAACGTCGCCACCTCCTACACCGTCACCGCCGACCCCAACAACTACTACTACGTCAACCCCTCCGGCATCGCCGTGCAGGTCGACAACCGCCACCTGCTGCGCTCCGTGGGCATGACCCCGCAGGAGGCCGCCGCCCAGCTGGGCAGCGACCAACCCGCCGACCAGGTGACCGCCACCGACGCCAAGCTGGTGCTGCACAACGCCACGGCCGACAAGATGCTGCCTACCTATAACCTCTACGACCGCACCGACACCTTCTACGTCAAAGGCGACCAGCCCGGCCGTCCCACCGGCACCTCCACCAAGAAAGCCCCCCGTTCCATGCGCCAGCGCGCTCAGGCCGCCGCCTCCGAAATTGCCGAACTCGAAGACCAGCGGGCCGAAATCACTGTCTCCGACCGCTACACCCCCGAGGGCAAAGAGCAGATGCTGCGACAAATCGAGGAGAAAGAGGCCGTGCTCCTGGCCCAGTTCATCGGCAAACCCGTGGTCGAAACCGTCCACTTCTTCCTTCAGCCCCAGCCTGCCACCAAGGCCAGCGACACCCTCCAGCAGACCGTCCTCTTCTACTTCAGCCGTGCCGAGGGCATCTGCGAGGAAGACGACTACGACGCCCTGCCCGTCACCTGCACCCTGCGCCCCGACAAGTCGCTCCAGAAGGTGCGCCAATTCTCCCGCGAGCAAAAACCCGGTTTCTTCTCCCGCGGCTACCGCAATTTCAAGTACCGCCTGCCCTCTCAGGCTCAGATGAACCTCAGCTGCGAACTCTTCGACTACCAGGTCACCCTGCCCGTGGCCCAGTACGGCCCCGTCATCGACCTGCCCCACAAGAAATTCAAAGCCCTCTTCGACCCCACCAGCGGTGCCATCATCTACTACGCCAACTAAGAAACCCTTCGGCCGCAACCCCTCCCACCACCCAAAGCACCCATAGGGCATCCCCCTCCCCTCCTTCGTCGCCAGGCCTGCCCCTTGCGCCCACCCAAAGGAGAGCCAGCCGCCCCACAATCAGCAAATCCAAAGTCAACAAACAGCTAAAGACCGCCTCCAAGTGAACTTCTACACCACCATACTCGGTTCCGGAGCAGCGCTGCCCACCGTCGCCCGCCACTGCAGCGGGCAGGTAGTCAACATCAACGGCACCCGCCTCATGCTCGACTGCGGCGAGAACTCCCAAACCCAAATGCGCATCTACCATCAGAAACTCCAGTCCGTGGGCACCATCTTCCTCACCCACCTCCACGGCGACCACTTCTTCGGCCTGCCCGGCCTGCTCAGCACCATGCACCTCTGCGGCCGCCAAACCCCGGTGGACATCTTTGCGCCCGCCGGCATCGCCCAGGCCATGGAACTCTTCATGACCGTCGCCGGCAGCCATCTCGACTTCCCGGTGTGCTACCACGAGCTCAGCCATACCGAGGGCTGCCTGCAAGTGTTCGAAAACGAACGCTGCCTCGTCTCTGCCTTCCCCCTGCTCCACTCCGTCCCCACCTACGGCTACCTCATCCAGGAAAAACCCCGCGGCAACAACCCCGCCCGCCGCTACGCCTACTGCACCGACACCGGCTACACCGAGAGCTTCCTGCCCTACATCCACCAGGTGGACCTCCTCTGCCTCGAAAGCACCTTCGACAGCTCCTTTGCCTCCGTGGCAGCCGAAAAACTACATTGCACCACCGTGCAGGCCGCCACCCTGGCCCTCAAGGCCGAGGCCGGGCAACTCCTCCTCACCCACATCAGCGCCCGTTTCAAAGAGCCCGATAAACTGCTGGCCGAGGCCCAGGCCGTCTTCCCCAACACCCTCATAGCCTCCGACGGCGAGCGCTACGAAGTGCACTACCCCACGGCCTAACCCCCTCCGCCCCGCCACCCCGCCGACACCCCCATCTCCCAGCCTCCACCATGCGCCGCCCACCCCCCTCGGTGGGCGCTTTTGCCACATCCCGCCCTACCCTTTTCCGTCCCTCCGCCTGGCACCGAGCGGGTCCAATGCCCCTCCGCCCCGCCGCGCCCTGCCTCCCCAGCATCCTCCCGCCCCATGGGTCGAGGCCCTTTTCCTTCGCCATTTTGTTTGCATTTAGTTTGTATTTAGTTTGCATTTTGTTTATCGAAGAAAAACTAAATGCAAATAAAAAGCAAACTAAATATAAGATACAAAGGCTTGTCAGGACGTATCGACCTAGTCCCATTGCCGCATGAGGTTTGGGCAAGGCAGGGACTCTATGTGTGCGGATGGCTGCGGCCTGAAAGGCCGTAAGGCGAATAGCCCAGGGCGTCGTCCTGGGTATTCGAGGACATGCCGTCAACGCCCTGAAAGGGCAAAAGAATCACGCTTTTGCCCTTTCAGGCCGTTTTTGACGATTCTTCCAGCATAAGCGAATTGCACCCGAGATTACTTGTCAAACTTTAGGTGGGTTCTATTTATTTGTTTTCGTGTCGCGTCCCTATCGGGACGCATCTGTTTGCCTCAGATAATCACCGCACTACGTACGGTGTTATTCATATCTCACCCCGATGGGGTGATTGGAAGACCGTATCAACCTATTCCCGTTACCGCATGAGGTTTGGGCAAGGCAGGGACTCTATGTGTGCGGATGGCTGCGGCCTGAAAGGCCGTAAGGCGAATAGCCCAGGGCGTCGTCCTGGGTATTCGAGGACATGCCGTCAACGCCCTGAAAGGGCAAAAGAATCACGCTTTTGCCCTTTCAGGCCGTTTTTGACGATTCTTCCAGCATAAGCGAATTGCACCCGAGATTACTTGTCAAACTTTAGGTGGGTTCTATTTATTTGTTTTCGTGTCGCGTCCCTATCGGGACGCATCTGTTTGCCTCAGATAATCACCGCACTACGTACGGTGTTATTCATATCTCACCCCGATGGGGTGATTAATAGAAGTTTCCTTTAGTATGACAAAGGGCGGAGTATGGCGGTGGGCAGAGTGGCCGAGAAGGGGGGCGCCAAGCGGCACTGAGGGAAGTTAAGTTGCCGAGCCATGGTAGGCAGGGTGGCCAA
>CAMUZR010000030.1 GCA_947165255.1 uncultured Bacteroidales bacterium | reverse complement strand
CAAAAGTAGTCATTTTACCTGAGAGTACCAAATTTTGGTACTCTTTTTTTCTACTCAGTGTTGCACTTGTAACTGGAATTTAGGCGGTCTAACTATGGAAGAGAAAGCAGGAAAGAGGTCGAAACCAGTGAAAGCATCGGCCGTACAATCCGTGTTAAACAGTGGTTTTTATGACTTTTTGCGTATCATTTGTCGTCTATTTGAAAAAAAAATACTATCTTTGCATTTTATTTATTATTCAAATAATTAGAAAATGAACTACACTAAATTTCTTTCAGCAGTGGCCTTTGGCCTCCTCTTTGCAGCTTGTGGCAACAATGCCCAACCCACAGAAAACACAGATTCTATGAACACCAAACCCGTACCCGGTACCGATGGCGACAAGTATGTCCCCATGGACCAGCGCACCGGCGACACCGCCGTGGTCTATTTCACCCGCGACCTCTCCGCCGCCGGCCTCATTAAAGCCTACGAGCAAGTCAACGGCAACATCACCGGCAAGGTGGCCGTCAAGCTCCACACCGGTGAGCAGAACGGCCCCAACATCATCCCGCGCGAGTGGGTCAAAGCCCTCATGCAGAAAGACCTCAAGGGCGGTACCATCGTTGAAACCAACACCTACTACGAAGGCGACCGCTACACCACCGAGCAGCATCGCCAAACCCTCAAGGTCAACGGCTGGACCTTCGCACCCGTCGACATCATGGACGAAGAGGACACCGTCACCCTGCCTGTCGTGGGCGGCAAATGGTTCACCCGCATGAGCATGGGCAGCCACATCAACAACTACAACAGCCTCGTGGCCCTCACCCATTTCAAAGGGCACACCCAGGGCGGTTTCGGCGGCAGCAACAAGAACATCGGCATTGGCTGTGCCGACGGCCGCATCGGCAAGGCATGGATCCACACCACCCCCAACCAGGACAACCAGTGGGACATTGCCACCGAGGAGTTCATGGAACGCATGACCGAAAGCACCAAGGCCACCATCGACCACTTTGGCAAGAACATCTGCTATGTTAACGTCATGCGCAACATGTCCGTTTCCTGCGACTGCGAGGGCGTCAACGCCGCCCCCGTCGTCACCCCCAATGTGGGCATCCTTTCTTCCACCGACATCCTGGCCGTCGACCAAGCCTGCATCGACATTGTCTATGCCATGACCGAAGCCGAACACCACGACCTGGTTGAGCGCATCGAAAGCCGCCACGGCCTGCGCCAGCTCAGCTACATGAAGGAACTGGGCATGGGTCACGACGTATATGTCCTCATCGACCTCGACAACGGTGGCAAACGCATTACTGCCGCCGATGCCGCCAAGGGTCTCAAACCCTTCGTAAACAAGAAATAACACGACATGAAGAAAGTAATCATCATCTGCGGCAGTCCCCGCGTGGGCGGCAATAGCGACATGCTGGCAGCCCAGTTTGCCAAGGGTGCCACCGAGGCCGGACACAAGGTGCAGACCGTCTACCTGCGCCAACTCAAGATGGGCTTCTGCCATGGCTGCCTGGCCTGTCTGCCCGACAAAAAATCCTGCATCCAGAACGACGATGCCAACGCGCTGCTGCCCTGGGTGCTCGATGCCGACGTCATCTGCTTCGCCACCCCCGTCTACTACTACAGCATCACCGGTCAAATGAAAACCTTCCTCGACCGCATGAACCCCCTCTACGGCCATCTACGCAACAAAGAGGTCTACTACCTTGTCACCGCCATGGACGAGGACCATGCCCAGCTGGATCGTGCCATGGATGCCCTTCAGGGCTTTGTCGACTGCTTCGAGGGCATGACCGTCAGAGGGCGCGTCTATGGCGGCGGCGCCAACGAAAAGGGAACCATCGTCAGCCTTCCTGCCTACCAAGAGGCCTACGACATGGGGCGACAAGTGTAATTTATTAATCCTAAGAACAATATTGATTTATTTATGAAACAAATCCGATTCTTCACCCTTCTTGCGCTCTGTGCCGCCCTCAGCCTCGTGGGCTGCAAGCAGCAGACCAAGCCCACCAGTATGAAATACCGACCCCTGGGCAACACCGGCCTCATGGTCAGCGAAATCAGCATCGGATGCGGCGGATTCGAAAAGTTGGACAGCGCTGCCTCGCTGGAACTCATGACCCTGGCTCTAGACAGCGGCATGAACTACATCGACATCTACGACGCCAACCCCAAGACCCGTTCCAACATCGGCTATGCCCTCCAGGGCCGCCGCGACGAAATGATTATCCAGGGCCACATCGGCACCATCTTCAAAGACGGCCAACACACCCGTACCCGCGATGTGGCCGAGGCCAAACAAGGCTTTGAAGACCTCCTCACCCGCCTGCACACCGACCATATAGAGGTGGGCATGATACACATCACCGACAGCCACTCCGAGTGGGACGAGCTGGAGGGCAGCCCCTTCCTCGAATATGTCATGCAGCTGAAGAAAGAGGGGAAAATCAAGCACATCGGCGTCAGCAGCCACAACGCCGAGGTAGCCCTTCGTGCTGCCAAGAGCGGCTGGATAGAGGTCATCATGTTCTCGCTCAATCCCGCTTTCGACCGTCTGCGCGGCGGCGCCATCCCCTGGGACGAGGGCGCCATGGAAAACCTGCAGGGCGGCATCGACCCCGTGCGTGTCGAACTCTACGACTACTGCGCCACCCACCATATCGGCATCACCGTCATGAAAACCTTCGGCGGTGGCGGCCGTCTGCTCGATGCCAAGGCCTCACCCCTGGGCGTGGCCTACACCCCTGAGCAGTGCATTGCCTACTGCCTGGCCAAACCCTGCATCAGCACCTGCATCTTAGGCGTCGACAACCTGCAAGAACTCCAGGCCGACCTGCACTGGCTGCAGGCCACCGAAGCCGAGAAGGACTACACCTCCGTGGGCAAGTCCGAGACGGCCTCCGTCGCGGGCGGCTCCTGCACCTATTGCAACCACTGCTCGCCCTGCTCGGTGGGCATTCCCATTGCCAAGGTGAACGAACTGCTGGACAAGGCCGAGCGCGAAGGCATGAGCGCCGAGCTGCAAGCCCAGTACGATGCCCTGCCCCACCATGCGGGCGAGTGCACCCACTGCGGCTCCTGCCTCAGCCGCTGCCCCTTCAGCGTGGATATTCCCAGTAAGATGGACCGCGCCAAGGAGGTCTTCGGCAAATAGCATCTGCACAAAGCTCACCGCCATCAGGTCGCGGAGTCTGCCCTACAGCAAGTGGACAGGCTCCGCGGTCTTTTCTTGTAGGCTCCACCGTGGCTCCAGTTCATCCTTGGTTTATGTTCTATAGATGCTCTATTGTTCTTCGTTCTCCAGTCGAAGAACTGTTCCAGATTAAAAGAATGTCGGGAAATGGAATAGTGGAACCGCAGGGTAACAAAGGTGCGGGAAGGTGGCAATGAATGGAAAAGAAAGCAAGCAAGGGGCTTTTCGGCCATCGGCATGGAGCATGGGCTGGGCGCAATGAATTTTTTTTTAACGATTTAAAAAATAATGTGTAACTTTGCAGCCAAATTTCAAAAGTAAAAATATATGAAACGTTTCTTATTAATGCTTGTGGCTGGCAGCCTGCTATGGACCGCCTGTGCACAAAAAAACACTCAAAACAACGAGGATCAAACCATGGAAAACGACGCTAAAAAGACCTTAGTGGCCTATTTCTCGGCCACTGGAACCACCAAGGCCGTGGCCGAGCAGATGGCCGCGGAGATGAATGCCGACCTCTTTGAGATTGCGGCCGAACAGCCTTACACCGAGGCCGACCTCAACTGGCAGGACAAGCAGTCCCGCTCGTCGGTCGAGATGGCCGACAAGACTTCGCGCCCGGCCATCAAGGAGCCCTGCGCCAACATGGCCCAGTACGACACGGTGTGGATTGGTTTCCCCATCTGGTGGTACACCGCACCCACGATTGTCAATACCTTCATCGAGGCTCACGATTTCACCGGCAAGGTGGTCAATGTCTTTGCCACCAGCGGCGGTTCGGACGTGGCCGGTGCCGCAGCCGACCTGCAGAAGGCCTACCCCCAGTATCAGTGGGGCGAGAGCCGCCTGATGAACTAACGGCAGGCATACTGAATGATAATGGAAACGGCGGCCCGCGTCAGCGGGCCGCCGTTATTTCTTATGCCTGTGGCGGTCTAATCGAATTTGATGGTTTTGGCCGGTTCGATGCGGGAGATGTAGGCCGTGGGGAGCAACAGGGCAAGAAGGCATACGAAGAGGGTCCCGGCGCTGATGGTCAGGAATATCCATCCGTTCAGGTCCACCGGCACGGTGTCCATGGAATAGCTGGCGCTGTCGAGGCGAACGATGCTGAAACGGTGTTGCAGCCATGCCAGTAGCCACGCCAGGGCGTCGCCTAGGAGAATGCCCTTGCCGATGATGGAGGCCGACTTGATAAGGAATATCTTGCGGATGCCGGCATTGGTGGTGCCCAGGGCTTTGAGCACTCCAATGGTGGAGGTTTTTTCGAAAATCATGATTAGCAGGGCCGATACGATGGAAACGGTGCAGACGAGCATCATGATGGCTATGATGAGCACGATGTTGCTGTCGAGCAGGTCGAGCCACGAGAAGAGGGCCGGATTTTGCTCCACGATGGTGGCCATGGTGAGGTCGTAGCCTAGCTGTCCGATGACGGCGGAAGCCACTTGGTCGAGTCGGCCAAAGTCGTCCACTAGCAGTTCGTAGCCGTCCACCTGGGTGCTGTCCCAGTCGTTGAGGCGCTGTACCTGGCGGAGGTCGCCCACCACATAGTGTTCGTCGAACTCGGAGAGGTCGGTATTGTAGATGCCGCACACCTCAAAGGCGCGGGCACGGGGGCTGTCGCCTTGCCAGAAATAGGTGCGCACCTTGTCGCCAAGGCTCAGATGCAGTTTGTTGGCGACGGTTTTCGAGAGGATGATTTCGTTGGACGCACGGTCCTGGGGAAAGGCGAAAAGGCGGCCCTCTACGAGGTTGGAGGCAAAGAAGGTGGAGTCGTAGCCCTGGTCGACCCCTTTGAAGATGATGCCGTGGATTTGGTCTTCGGTCTTGACCATGCCTCCTTTGCTGGCAAAGAAGTTGAGGTGGCGGACGCCCGGGGTGCCCAGAATGCGTCCCACTTCGGGACGCTCGGTAGAGATGGGCGTCTGCTCGTAGGCATTGCCGGTGGAGTAGGTGGTGACAACGATATGGGAGCCGAAGCCGACTACTTTTTGACGGATTTCGGCTTGGAAACCGCGCAATATGCTGACGGCCATGACCATCACCAGTACGCCTAGGGCGATGCTGAAGGTGGCAATGTTAACCAAAGGACCGGAGTAGGAGTTCCGGTCCTTTGGAAGAAACCGTTGCGCTATGAAACGCTCGAAAGACATTAACGGCTAAAGGCTTAGAAGGCAGTGGCGATGCCGATAAAGTCGTTGGCTTTGAGCGATGCGCCGCCGATGAGGCCGCCGTCGACGTCGGGGTTGGCAAAGAGTTCTTTGGCGTTGCCGGGTTTGCAGCTGCCGCCATAGAGGATGCTGGTTTCGTCGGCTACTGCCTGCCCATACTTCTCGGCGATAAGGCCGCGGATGAAGGCATGGATTTCCTGTGCCTGTTCGGGAGTGGCGGTCTTGCCGGTGCCGATAGCCCAGACGGGTTCGTAGGCGATGATGATGTTGGCAAACTGTTCGGCGGTGAGGTGGAACAAGCCGTCGGTTATTTGCTTCTTCACCACTTCGAACTGGCGGTTGGCTTCGCGCTCTTCGAGCACTTCGCCGCAGCAGACGATGGGGCTGATGCCGTGTTTGAGCAGTTGGTCGACTTTGCGGGCGACGATTTCGTCGGTCTCGTGGTAGTAGGCACGGCGTTCGCTGTGGCCGACAATGCAGTATTCAAGCTCCATGGATTCGAGCATGGCGGCGGAAACCTCGCCGGTGTAGGCGCCGCTTTCCTGGTCGCTGACATTTTGGGCTCCAACGGCGAAGTAGGACTCTTCGCTATAGTCTGTTGCCATCTCTAGGAAGGGGAAGGGCGGGCAGATGATAACCTGGGTGTTGCGATCGAGGGTGATTTCTTCAAGCTGGTCTTTGATGTCGTTGATGAGTTCGTCGGCCTCTTCGAAGGTTTTGTTCATTTTCCAGTTTCCGGCTACGATATGTTTTCTCATGATATTAAAGGTTTTTGTTGGTTAATAATATATTATGTGTACAATATAAGTTCTAGGTGAGGGAGGGCGCTACCGCTTGGGCGGAGCAGGCTGGTGGTGCTGGGGGAGGGGATGGAGCGATTCGTAATGGTCGAGGAAGGTGAGTATGGATTTGGTTGGTAGGACCTTGTTCATGATGATGCGGCGTTCCTCGTTGAGGATTATCATGGTGGGAGTGCCGTGGACATTGTAGGCCTCTTGGTAGTCGATGTTGACGTTGGTGCCGCCCACGTTGACCCAGTCGAGCTGATATTGGCGGACGTATCGCTTCCATTTTTCAATGTCGGCATCGTAGCCCACGGCATAGACTTCGAAGCGCTTGTTTCCGGCAGCGCAAAGGGAGTCATAGAGATGTTTGAGTTCGGGAGTTTGCTGCTGGCAGTGGTGGCAGTCGGGGTCCCAGAACCAGAGGATGACGTAGCGCGTGGGGAACCGATGGGAGGAAATCCAGTCCTGTGGGTTGGTCGACTGGTTGGTGTCGGCCATGAAGAGCTCGGCTCCGCGGGCTCCGATGAGGGATTTTTCGAGAAATTCGCAGGTTTGGCGTTTGTTGGTTATTTCGCTTTGGGGTGCCCAGCTGCACTTGCCCTTGAGATAGTAGTTGCGAACCAGGTAGCACCAGGTGGCATCCCATCCGATGTTTTTGGTGGAACGATAGTAGCGGGGCATAATGTAGTCCATGAAGTAGCGTAGCATAAGAGTATCGTTCTCAATTTTATGCAGAACCATGTCGGCATAACGGCAAATGGTGTCGAAATCGGCACGGTAAAGTATTCCGAAGAAGTAGTAGTTCATTTTGTTGAACAGGTCGGGGGTGCGGACGAGGGAGTGGTCGGAGAAGTCGACACCGTCCCAATAGTGAGTGCGGAAGTAGACGGCTTTGTCCTCGACTGATTCGGGTACTTCGGGGTCTTTGAACATGCCGAGAAGGTGGAAGAAACGATACTTTTGATTGGCACGGATAGTGGAGTTTTCGTATTCTATTATTTCTTTGGAAAGCAATTCCATATCTTCGTTTGCCTGAGCCTTTGCTTTAGGCTCGGAAGACTTCTTGCGCTGTTCGATTTCCTTGGCTTGCTTTTTGGCCTGGTTGATGCGGTTGATGTAGGTGTACATCTGTTGCATGGCGTGAGATCCGGAGATGTCGGTTTTGGGGTTGAGAACGGAGAAGGCGGAGTCGGTACGGACGGAAAAGCGTTGGCTGCCGTCGATGGTGAATTCGAAAAGAGCCTTCTTGGCCTCTTTGTTGAAGAGGGCGTACATGCCGGTTTCGAACTTGCGTTTGCCCGCAAAGCGGTAAGTGTTGTCTGGGCCGCGGACGGCGCTGTCGAGGGGTGTGAAACGGTCGCGATAATGCTGACCGAGATAGAGGATGCTGTCGGAGGCGGCAGGTAGCTGGAAGGTCATCTCATACTTTTGCGCATGAAGGAGCGGCACGAGGGAGAAGAGGATTGCTATGAGGACGATTTTTTTCATTTGCAGGAATTATTGATTGTATTTGTCGAGGATGAAGTCGGCTACGATGGTGAATGCGATATTTTTGGCGGGGTCGTCGGCAAAATAGGGTGCTGAGGGCGGGCAGAGTTGGTAGGCAACGCCGAAGCCCATGTCGAGTAGGCCCCAGTGGATGAGACCATTGAAGCCGGTGGAGGGTTCGAGAAGGCCAAGGTATGGAGATTGGAGAGGTAGTCCTTCCCATGTGAGGTGTCCGGAGTCGTTTTGGCCGAAAAGGTGGCCCCAGAGGACGTTAAGTTGCAAAAAGGGGTGGGGTGAGGACCACGAGAGTTCCCAGAGTGGCAAAGGGACAGTGTAGGAAAGGCAGAGATGGGTGAAAATATTAGTGGTGAAGGTGTTGGGTGCGACGGTGAGGAAGGTGTTTTTGAAAAAATAGAGCGCGTTGGATGTGCCTGAAACGTCGAACATGCGGCTGTAGGGAGTGCCGTTGGTGGCAAAGCCGAGTTGGGCAAAGATGGCAAAGCCGTTCATGGCCTTGGGGGTGCTGTACTGGAGGAGTGTGCGGAGGTAATAGGAAAGGGCGGTGTCGTCGACATGACCCGCGCTGGCATGGACGGTGAGCCCAAAATTCCAGCGCAGCTGGGCGGTGAGTTCGGTGAACATTCGGACTGGGGCCTGCTGTAGGGGATGAAGGGTGGGGAAGAGGAGGCCGGAGGCATTGAAACGATAGTCTTCCCACGTTTGGCGGGCGGTGAGAGTGTAGGAGAACCGGGGTGCGGGGGAGGAGTTGAGCCACAGCTCGGCACCACGGACGCCCACATAACGCGAGGATACATAGCCGGTGTTGAGGGTGGGGGAGAGCATGCGGTAGGCGGAGAGGCGGCGGGAGGCGGCCCGGTCGAGGTCTTTGTAGGCGCGGAGTCCGATGCGGGTTTGGCTTTTGTTGGAGAGACGGAGTTGGGCGCTGCCGCCGAATTTGAAGTCTTTGTCGCCAAGGCTGTAGGCTCCGTAGCCACGGAAGGTCCACTGGCCTAAAAAGTATTTTGCATTGGGGGAAGTTTCATTCGGAACCACCCAGGTAAGGCCTAATTCGAAGCGGGAACGCTCGTACAGATTGAAATTGTAGAGGCGTTCGGCATCGAGGTAGAGGGCGGTGGAGGACTGATAGGGGGTCAACCTTATGCTCTGAGCCTCAACTAATAGAACGTTGAAAAGCAAGAATGCTATGACGATTCTTTTGGGCATGTTGGGTGTGTGCTAATGCAATTTGCAAAAATACACATTTTTTGTGGTTTGTATGAAATATTTTTTGTGATTTTAAAAAAAAGTGCTTTCTGGGTGAAAAATGTTGAAAAATATTGCCTGAGGGGCTTTTTAACTATTTTTATTTTGAAAAAAAAGTGTATTTTTGCAAAATTGATTTTTGTTGTAAGATTTTAATAAGAATAAATATAATATATTAATACAGAAAGATATGAATTACGATCTCATCGTTATCGGAAGTGGCCCTGGTGGCTACGTGGCGGCCGTAAAGGCATCGCAACTGGGAATGAAAGCTGCCGTTGTGGAACGTGAAAATCTTGGTGGCATTTGTTTGAACTGGGGTTGTATACCTACCAAGGCCTTGCTTAAGAGTGCCCAGGTGTTTAACTATATTTCACATGCGGCGAACTATGGCGTAGCCGCCCAGCCAGTGGAGGCAGACCTCGCCGCCATGGTCCAACGTAGTCGCGGCGTGGCCGAGACTATGAGCAAAGGTGTGCAGTTCCTACTGAAGAAGAATAATGTTGACGTGTTGATGGGAACTGGCAAAGTGAAGCCTGCCCACAAGGTGGAGGTGACCGATGCCGAAGGGAACGTGACCGAATACGAGGCAAAGCATATCATCATTGCCACAGGTGCCCGCAGCAAGGTGATGTCCAGCATGCCACAGGACGGCAAGCACATCATCGGGTACCGCGAGGCCCTCACGCTGCCTTTCAAGCCGAAGAGCATGGTGGTATGCGGCAGCGGCGCTATCGGAAGTGAGTTTGCTTTCTTCTATCAGAGCATTGGCGTGCAGGTGACTTTGGTGGAATTCATGCCACAGATTCTCCCGAACGAAGACGAGGACACGGCAGCCCAAATCAGCCGCAGTTTCCGTAAGATGGGAATGAAGGTGATGGCCAGCGCGAGCGTGGACAAGGTGGAGGTGGAAGGCGATGTGTGCCATGTGACGATTAAAGACATGAAGAAAAATACCGAGGTGCAGGTGGACTGCGATGTGGTGCTGAGTGCCGTGGGTGTTATTACCAATCTGGAGAACCTCGGCCTGGAAGAGACCGGTATTGAGGTGGAGCGTACCAAGATTGTGGTTGACGATTATTATCAGACGAACGTGCCGGGCTATTATGCCATTGGCGACGTGGTGCACGGTCCCGCTTTGGCCCATGTGGCCAGCGCCGAAGCCATTTGCTGCGTGGAGCACATTGCTGGTCAGCAGCCCAAACTGGTTAACTACAGCAATATTCCGGGTTGCACCTATGTTACTCCTGAAGTGGCCAGTGTCGGCCTGACTGAAAAGAAGGCCTTGGAGGCCGGTAAGGAGATTTTGGTTGGCAAGTTCTTCTTCAAGGCCAGCGGTAAGGCCACGGCTGCCGGGAACACCGACGGTTTTGTGAAAATGATTATCGATAAGAATACAGACGAAATCCTGGGTTGCCATATGTGCGGAGACAACGTAACGGAAATGATTGCCGGAATTGTAGTCGCGCGCGAGAACGGCCTGACGGCGAAACAAGTGGTAGGTGCCGTCCATCCCCATCCCACTATGAGCGAAGCTGTGATGGAGGCTATTGAGGCCGCATACGGATGCGCTATCCATGGTTAGTTGTTAAACTCATTTGTTCATATATAAAATCGATACCAACATGAAACTTTTCCCTAAGAAACGAGTGGCAGTTGCCAAGGGTCTGAAGATTTGGGTTTCGAATCATTACACTCCAACTCTTTTTGGCATTCGAGGACATTACGAGTCTTCGTACAAGTCAGGGCAGTATGTAGAGATAAGTGGCCCCGGCACAGGTTTTTTTATTCGTAACAGTTCGAGCCATTCCTATAAAAGCTATTGCAAAGCAGCACGAGGAAGGCTGATTCCTAGTTACTGGGATATGGTGCGAGGCAATGAATTTGATTTTGATAGAGAGATCGACCGAGCTAATCGTGCCTTGAAAGAGACTAAGAATGAGAAAAAAGCGCAGGTGCTGGAGTCCTATGTGAATGTTCTACCTCTCGCAAAAGAGGCAGAAATGGGAGAGCGCATTATTCAGGGTATTAAAGATTTAGGGCATCGCCGCCATAAATTGACTTCGTATCAGAGCCATGTTATGTCGAGCTATAAGTCGAGAATTGCCCGACTGGGACACGATGTTCGCGACATTCAGTTGTCGGTTCCAAACCTTTGTAGCGAAGAGCGTTACAATCGTTTTGCAGATGTTGTAATTCCGTTTACCGAATTGGCTGCAAGCCACCGTATCTGGCATTCGAGAGAGGCAGCGGACAAGTTGGACAGCGCTTTTGTGCAGGTCTATTTCGACATGGGTATTTTTGACTTTATCCAAGCACCCTTGATGACACCGCTCATGCGTGACAGCATTGGACAGCGCTTTTTCCTCTATCCCGATTTCATGATTGTTTCTAGGGATGGCGTGGATTTCGACCTGTATGATTTGAATGAGATTACCTTCCTATTCCGTGAGGTGCCGTATGATATGATTTCCAGCATGGTGTTGACGAGTTATGCCGATAATGACGATGATTCCACCTCCACTTCTTCTCACCACCATCACCGCAATTATGACGATTTCGGAAGCGGACTGCTTGTAAGCAAGGACACGGTGGCCTCCAATGAGATGGAGAAAGAGAGCCGTTTACGCGAACGTGTTGTGGGTGAGTTGTATATGCCAGAACTCAAGACGCGTTTTTATGTTCGCGACATGAAGGCGCTGAAACATTTTGTTACTGCTCTGAACGAATATAAGAAGCTCTAAGCACTGGATTGCCTGCCCGGATGAAGAAGAAGTATATTTACCGTTTTAATCCCCACACCCTCTCGTATGAGAAGGTGGAAGCTACTTTGCGTGACCGATTGAAACGTATTTCTTCTACGGTTTTGCTTGGGATTGTCTTAGGAGTTATTTTTACGGTGTTGGCTTTCCAGCTGATTGATTCCCCGAAGGAAAGGATGCTGGAGGCCGACATTAGTCAGTATCGCCGGGCACTGGCCTCGCTGAACCAAAGCATGGACAGGTGCAATAGGGTCTTGTCTGACATTGAGGACCGTGACAGTGCTGTGTACAGGACTATTTTTGGCGCTTCACCTGTGAACGAGAACAAAAGGAGGCCTGTGCCGCAAGACTATAGCAAACTTGAAGGACGGGCTTGCAGCAAACTGATTATTAGCACCAAGCTTAGGGTTGACTCGTTGGAACAGCGTCTTTATGCCCAGTCTGTTTCGTTGGACGAAATCTATAAGATGGCCGGAACTAAGGAGCAGCGCATGGCCACTATGCCGGCCATAATGCCGATAAGAAAGAATCAGTGTAAGATTGTTTCGGGATTCGGTATGCGCTACCATCCTATCCTCCATTACCGCCGGATGCATACGGGCATAGACCTGACAGCCCAGCTGGGAACACCGGTCTATGCCACGGGTAACGGTACTGTTCAGTTGGCAGGACGTGGAGCAAATCTGGGCGGATATGGGGTTGCCGTTGTGCTGAACCATGGCTACGGTTTTCAAACACTTTATGGACATTTGTCAGAAGTGTCCGTCGTTCCTGGCCAGAAAGTGAAACGAGGCGACATGATAGGCAGGGTGGGCCGATCAGGTTTGGCGTCGGGATACCATCTTCATTATGAGGTTATCCAGAACGGTAATAAGGTGAACCCAGTCTACTTTTTCTTTAACGACCTTACGCCCGAGGAGTATGACGAGGTGTTGGAGACTTCCAGTTTGGAAAATCAATGCCTAAGTTAGTATTATAGCCATTCTTTAGCAATGCAGATAAAAATAGACGATAAAGCAGGTTTTTGTTTCGGGGTGGTGAAGGCTATCGGTACGGCCGAGGAGCAGCTTTCGCACAACGAGACCCTCTATTGTCTTGGCGACATAGTTCACAACAATGCCGAGGTGCATCGTTTGAATGAAAAGGGACTGCAGGTGATAGACCACGGGCAGTTGCCGCGGCTGCAAGGTAAGAAGGTGCTAATACGGGCACATGGCGAGCCACCTGCCACATACAAGGAGGCGGAGAGGTTGGGCATAAGGCTTATTGATGCCACCTGCCCTATAGTGTTGGCACTGCAGCAACGTATTCGAAAAGGGTACGACGAGATGCGGGCTTTGAAACCGGTCGGACAGGTGATAATATTCGGAAAGCCGGGCCATGCCGAGGTGATCGGACTTTGTGGCCAGACAGACAACACGGCCATTGTAGTGAGTTCGCCCGACGACTTGGGCGGAATCGACTTTTCGAGACCGATGCGACTTTACTCGCAGACTACAAAAAGTAAGGAGGATTTTTCACTCCTTATTAAAAATATTGAAACCAAAATATCGCAGACCATAGGTGAGGTGCCCGACTCTCATTTCATAGCCTACAACACTATTTGCAACCGTGTTGCCAACCGGGCCGCCGAATTGGTCGAGTTTGCCCACAGTGTGGATGTGGTACTTTTTGTGAGCGGCAAAGGAAGTTCCAATGGACACTACCTATACGAGTACTGCAAAAAGGTTCAACCTAACACCCGGCTGATTTCAGACGTCGACGAATTGCAAACCACATGGTTCGACCAGGTGGAACGAGTGGGCATCACAGGAGCCACCAGCACTCCCCGCTGGCTGATGGAAGCCGTGGCTCATGCTATCATTAACTCCCAATTGTAACTGGTATGTACCTGACGAATTTTAAACTGAACAACTTTAAAACCTATGGAGACCTGGATGTGGACTTCTGCTCCAACATCAACTGTCTTGTGGGCAATAACGGAGTTGGAAAGACCAATCTATTGGATGCCATCTATTATCTATCTTTCTGTAAAAGCTACTTCAATTCAATAGATAGTCAGAATATCCGTCAGGGCGAAGACTTTTTCGCCATTCATGGTAGCTATCAGTTTGGAGAAGATCTTGTGCACGTGTCCTGTGTACAAAAAAAAGGACAGTCAAAACAGTTGCGATGGAATAAGAAGCCATACAAGACTTTCGGTGAGCATATTGGGAAAATACCCCTCGTTATCATTTCTCCTAATGACCAAAATATAATCATGGGAGGCAGCGAGGTGCGCCGAAAATTTGTCGACGGAGTCATCTCGCAAACTGACAAGGGCTACTTGGAACACCTTCTCCAGTATCAGAAGGCACTCGACCAGCGCAACAGGTTGTTAAAACAATTCTACGAGGACCGTCAATGGGACGAGCCCTCTATCAGCATCTGGGACGATCAGTTAGTCCGCCATGGAGAAGTACTTTATGAGGTGCGAAATGCTTTTCTGAAGGAATTCTTACCCCTTTTCTCGGAATATTACTCGTGGATATCCAACAGCTCAGAAGAAGCCATTTTGAAATATATCAGCCGGTCTGAGACCCCTCTTCCTCAACAACTGGCTGAAGCCCGTCAGAACGACAAGTATGCCCTCTTCACAACGGTCGGACCTCACAAAGACGACCTGGAGCTGTCTATCGGCGATTTCAACATTAAGAAATTTGGTTCACAAGGTCAGCAGAAGACCTTTGTGCTGGCGTTGAAACTGGCTCAGTTTGAATATATTTTCCAACGGTGCGGACAGAAACCCATTCTTTTGCTTGACGACATTTTCGACAAGCTAGACATGCTCCGTGTGACCCAGCTGATTCATCTCGTAGGCACCGACCGTTTCGGCCAGGTCTTTCTCACCGATACCCAACCGGGGCGTGTGGAAAACATCTTTGCCGAGATACCGAACGTCGAGCACAAGATTTTCCAAGTCACATCAGGAACTCTGACATTAACAGAAAATACCAATGCCGCCCATGTATAGCAACGAACATACGCTTCAGGAACTGCTTCGCAAGGCCTACCATCAGTTGGACATGGACGACACTGCCAACGAGATTGAGGTGAAGAGCGCCTACAGCCGAGTGGTGGGCGATTTCATCAACCGACTCACCTATTCGGCCAAATTCAGCCACGGCACACTTTCACTTTCCATTCCCTCGGCCGCTCTAAAGCAAGAACTCTTTTACAAACGCTCCTCATTGGCCGACAAAATAAATGAAGCCATCGGTCGTAATGTGGTGAAAAAAATCGTATTCCTATGAAACAACTCTTCAAGGCTCTTAATATGATTAGGATGTGCGAACAGAAATCTTTCTGGTTGCGCATCTTCTACGTGGTCGTGCAGAGCGTTCTGCCACTCCTCAGCCTCTATATCCTAAAGTTTATGGTCGATTCTGTCACCAATGGCACCGACCAGGTCATTCTAGGCCATCAGTTCAACACCTATACACTTCTGGGCACCTTCTGCCTGCTCTTTCTACTCAACCGACTGGTAAACGTACTTAGCACCGTCAACACCGACATTATGTCGCAGCGTCTGATTGACTACCTTAGCGACCGAATGCAGAAGCAGTCGGCCCAATTAGACATGTCTTATTTTGATAACCCCGAATACCACGACACCTATCACCGTGCCCAGCAAGAGGCCTCTTACCGTCCACTTCAAGTGTTAAATGGTTTCATGAGCCTTTTCGGGGCGCTGATAACTATTTCGGGTATCGTCATCATGCTCACCGCTGCCTCCCCTTGGATAATCGTGGTGATGGTCGTGGCCGTGGTGCCTTCTTTCATAGTACGTATTATCAAATCGCGCCAGATATATGCCTTCCGACGTAACAACACGCAGAATTACCGCCGAACCATGTATTACACCGCCCTTCTGGGTGGACGCGACTATGCCAAAGAAATGCGCACTTTCGGCCTTGCTCCTTATTTCAGAAGCCGATTTGTAAAGATACGCAAAGAACTAGTAAAGAGACTGCTGCACATCTCTCGCAAACTGGCTGTATACGACTCCATTTGTGCCATTGTAGAAACCGCTGCACTATTCTTTGTCACGCTCTTCCTCATCATCAGTGCAACCAGCGGAGCCATCACCGTGGGCGCATTTGTCATGCTCTTCGAGGCCTTCCGCCGTGGTCAGGCAGCACTCACCAGTCTGGTCTCTGCCATTTCGGGTCTTTACGACAACCGTCTCTTCGTTGGCAATCTGTTCGAATTCCTCGACCTCCAACCCACCATCGTCTCTCCCAAGAATCCCAAGCCTTTCCCACAAAGAGTCGATACGGTTGAATTTCGCGACATTACCTTCCGCTATCCCAAAATGGAGCGCGACGTGCTGAGCCATTTCAACCTCTCCGCCAAGGCTGGTCAAGTGACCCAGATTGAAGGCGAGAATGGTTTTGGCAAAACCACCCTTCTGAAACTTCTGCTTCGACTTTACGACACCGACCAAGGAGCCGTATTGGTCAACGGAGTGAATATCAAAGAATACGACCTTCCCCAGCTCCGTCATGGCATTGGTGCCATCTTTCAAGACTATGTGCGTTTCTACTGTACGGCCGAGGAAAACATCGAGTTTGGCGACATCGACAACCCCGACCCCGAGCGCGCACGATATGCGGCCGAGCTGGCCGGGGCAGACAAAATAATTGCCAAGCTTCCCAAAGGATATCAGACACCCCTTGGCCGAATGTTCGATGGAGGCGAGGAACTCAGCATGGGCCAATGGCAGCGTATAGCCCTCGCTAGGCAGCTCTACAGCGATGCCCCAGTGCTCATCTTCGACGAACCCACCGCCTGGATGGATGTTCCCTCGCGCGACAAATTCTACCAGACATTGGATATGCTAAAAAATAATAATAAAGTAATCATATTAATTAAGCATGTGTAATAGTAACTTACCTCCACGTGCCTCATAACTCCTAAACAACAACCCTTATGCGTTTTACACTCGAACAGATAACCCCAAAAGAATATGCGGGCAATGTGATTTTCCTTTATGGCAACGAAGTCGCCGACCGCAACCTGCCGCTCAACAAAAAAGAAATCGACCATCTGAAAAAACGTCGCAAAGAGGACGAGTATTCCATTGTGGTTTTCGACCGCTTGCCCTATCACCTCTACGTAGTCAACTTCAATGCCGAAAAATTGGCCAGCGAGAGTCAGGAAAAGCTTCGCCGCAGTGCCCATAAAGTGGTCTCCATGCTGAAGGACGAAAAGCAAACCTCCGTAGGCATTACCGGCGACGGCGTTATTCCCGAAGAGGTAGTAGCCTTTATGGAAGGCATGATGCTTTCCGATTACAGTTTCGATAGGTATAAGGCCAAATCCCCTGCACACATCGAGTCGGCTGCCGTTGACTCCACCTTCCTTACCCAGGACGAACTGGACCGCAGCCTTCGTCTATGGAACCGGATTTTCTGGTGTCGTGAGTGGGTCAACCTCCCTGTTGCCGACCTCAATGCCGAAGAGTTTGCCTCCGAGTTGGAAGATATCGCCAAAGACCTGCAAGTGAAATGCACCGTCTTCGACAAGAAAAAAATCGAAGCGCTTCGCATGGGAGGCCTTTTAGGCGTAAACAAAGGCAGTGTCGACGAGCCCCGTTTCGTTGTGTTAGAGTACAGTCCCGCCGATGCTGTCAATCAAAAGCCCGTGGCTCTGGTTGGCAAAGGAGTCATGTACGACACTGGCGGCCTCAACATCAAACCCGACGACTACATGCGCGAGATGAAATCCGACATGGCCGGGGCTGCCACCATGGCTTCCGTTCTTTTTGCAGCTGCCGAAAACCAACTACCGGTGCATCTGGTGGCCCTCCTTCCCATGACCGACAATCGTCCCGGCTTCAATGCCTATGCTGCCGACGACGTGCTGACCATGTATGACGGCACCACCGTCGAAGTAGTCAATACCGATGCCGAAGGCCGCCTCATCCTGGCCGATGCCATTGCCTATGCCGTTGCCAACTACGACCCCGAACTGCTTATCGACGCAGCCACCCTCACCGGTGCTGCCGTCCGTGCCATTGGCACCTACGGCATCGCTGCCATGCAGCAAAATGCCGACAATCCGTTCAATCTGCTCAAAATCATGGGCAACCAAGTCTATGAGCGCATCGCAGAGTTCCCATTTTGGAGCGAGTACGACGAACTCATCAAATCCGACGTGGCCGACATAAAGAACTGCGGCATAGCCCAGGCAGGTGCCATTACCGCCGGCAAGTTCCTAGCCCGTTTCGCTCAGAAAACTCCCTACATCCATCTCGACATTGCCGGTGTGGCCTTCTTCTCCAAGCAGCAGGACTACTATGCCCCAGGCGCCTCTGGCTACGGCATCCGCCTTCTCTATGCCTTTATGCAGACATACGAAATGACCAAAAACAATCAATAAGCATCACCCTTTTCAGCCATCGCCTTCAGCCTTGGCCTCTTATAACAAATACAACACATGGAAGAAAAAAACAACAATAACCGCATCCGTCTGGGCATTACCCAGGGCGATATCAACGGCATCAGCTACGAGGTCATCCTAAAGACTTTTAGCGACAACCGTATGTTTGACGTATGCACCCCCATCCTCTACGGCTCCACCAAGGTGGCCTCTTATCACAAAAAACTCCTCCATCTCCATCAGGACATTGCCTTCAATGCCATTCATGATGCCCATGAAGCAGGCGACCACCGCTTCAATGTGGTCAACCTCACCAGCGATGAAATCAAACTTGATGTGGGCAAACTTACCGACATTGCCGGTGCTCAGTCGCGCCTCTCGCTCAACCGTGCCTGCGAGGACCTCAAGAAGGGTGACATCGACGTTCTGGTAACGGCTCCCATCAGCAAGAAGAACATCCAGTCGCCAGACTTCGACTTCCCGGGCCACACCGAATACCTCTCCCACCAGTTCGGCTGCAGCAGCCTTATGATAATGGTGTGCGACCGCATCCGCATTGGCATTGTCACCAACCATCTTGCCCTAAAAGACGTCCCCGGTGCCATCACTCACAACCTCCTTTTCGACAAAATCATGCTCATGAACGAGTCGCTCAAGCGCGATTTCGGCATCCCCATGCCCAAGATTGCCGTCCTGGCTCTCGACCCCCATGCCGGCGACAATGGTGTAATTGGCACTCAAGACAACTCGGTGGTGAAGCCCGTCATAGATGAAGTGCAGTCCAAAGGAGTGCTTGCCTATGGTCCCTATCCTTCCGACGGTTTCTTTGGCAATGGCGACTTCAACAAGTTCGACGGAGTCCTAGCCCTCTATCATGACCAGGGTCTTATCCCATTCAAACTCATGTCTTTCACCGATGGTGTAAACTTCACTGCCGGATTGCCCTACGTCCGCACCTCTCCAGCCCACGGCACGGCTTTCGACATTGCCGGTCACGACAAGGCCAGCGAGCAGTCGTTCCGTCGTGCCGTTTACTTGGCCTGCGACATTCTCCGCAACCGCAAAGAATACGACGAACTCACCTCCGACCCTCTCGACCAATGAAAAAACTGGTTCTGTTAGACGGCATGGCCATGGTTTACCGTGCCTATTTTGCACTCAACGGCTCCAACAGGATGAACTCCAAGGGCATGAACACCTCTGCCGTCCTGGGGTTCACCACCACCATGTACGACCTCATCAAAAAACTCAAACCCACACACATGGCCGTAGCCTTTGACCTGCCCAAGCCCACCTTCCGTCATGAGATGTATCCTGAGTATAAGGCCAACCGCGAAGCCATGCCCGAGGCCATACAGGTGGGTCTGCCATACGTCAAACAGATTATCGAGGCCTTCAATATTCCCATTCTCACTTGCGAGGGCTACGAAGCCGACGACGTCATCGGCACCGCCTCCGCCTGGGCCGAAGAACAGGGCTTCGACGAGGTAGTGATGGTCACCCCCGACAAGGATTTCGGACAGCTGGTCACCGACCATGTGCGCATGTACCGTTTCGGACGCATGGGCAAACCCGACCAAGTCATGGGCGTGGATGAAATAAAGGAAAAATTCGGTGTCAGCCGCTGCGAGCAGGTCAAAGACCTTCTGGGACTCTGGGGCGATGCCTCCGACAACATCCCCGGCATCCCCGGCGTGGGTGAAAAAACAGCCAAAAAACTCATCGACCAGTTCGGCTCTGTCGAGGCAATGGTAGAACACTGCGACGAGATTAAGAACGACAAAATACGCAACCTTGTCAGGACACACGGACAGCAGGCCATCTTCAGCAAACTCCTGGCCACCATATCCCTAGATGCCCCTATCGCCCTGGATGAGGAATCGCTCCGGGTACGTAAGCCTAACTACCAACAGCTGCAATCCCTTCTTGCCGAGTTGGAATTCCGCAACCTGGCCAAGCGCCTCTACACCGACCTCTCCGTCTCCGACCCGGCCGAGGCACAGCGTTTTGCCGCTGCCAAGCCCGCAGCCGCCAAGACTAAGGCTGCTGCCAAGCAGCCGGAGGCACAGCCCACCCTCTTCGACCAGCCGTCGCTCTTCAACACCCCTGTAGTCGACGAGAAACGCTCCGTCGAAATCACCCGCCTATCCCAGTTCCCCGACTCCGGCGATGTGGCCATATACGTCACTGGCCCCACCATCGTTCTGGCCTTCAGCGCCGACGAGGTTTATTCCTCTCTCGTGGGCGACATCGATGTTGCCCGACTGCGTCAGTTGCTCCAGAATGCCTCCACGTTGAAACTCTGTTACGACCTCAAGGCACTCAAATACATGCTTCGCGAATTGGACATAGAACTTGCAGGTGAAGTCTTCGACCTTCAGTTGGCCCATTACCTCATCGATGCCGAGGCCCGCCACACACTCGAGAGCATCGCCATCGGCACCGTGGGCTACGAACCCGCCGATGCCCTCCAGTCCGCCGCCATCATGTGGCAGGTCTACCCACTCTTGGCCGCTCAAATGACCGACGCGGGTCTCAACCACCTCTATTCCGAAGTCGAACTCCCTCTTGTCGACGTGCTTATAAGTATGGAAGAAGAAGGTGTGCGCATCGATGTCGACGCTCTGAAAGAATACTCTGGCCGACTATCACTCGAACGTGACGCTCTCGAAAAAGAAATCTTCGACCTTGCCGGAGGCCCCTTCAACATCTCTTCGCCCAAACAGCTAGGCGAAGTCCTCTACGAGAAACTCAAGGTAACCGACAAGCCCCCACGCACCGCTACCAAGCAATACTCCACAGCCGAGGACGTCCTTCTCAAACTCAAGGACAAGCATCCCATCATCGACAAAATACTCGAATTCCGTTCCCTCAACAAACTCATCGGCACCTACCTCGACAGCTTTCCCAAACTTATCAATCCCGCCACCCATCGCCTCCACACCGTATACAACCAAACTGTCACCGCCACCGGCCGACTCTCCAGCAGCAACCCCAACCTGCAGAACATACCCATTCGCACCGAGCGCGGACGCGAGATTCGCAAAGCTTTCGTTGCCCGTAACGACGACTACATCTTGCTGGCCGCCGACTACTCTCAAATCGAACTGCGCATCATAGCCTCTCTTGCCAACGACCGCCACATGATTGAGGCCTTTGCCAATCACTACGACATCCATGCCGCCACTGCAGCCAAGATATACAAACTGCCCATCGAAGAGGTATCCAAAGACCTCCGCCGCAATGCCAAGTCGGTCAACTTCGGCATTGTATACGGCATCAGCGCCTTCGGCCTTGGCGAGCAGTTGGGCATTCCGCGCAAAGAGGCTGCCGCCCTCATCGACGAGTACTTCGCACAGTACCCCGACATAAAGCATTATATCGACACCAACATAGCCTTTGCCCATGAGCACGGCTATGCCCAGACCCTCCTCGGCCGTCGCCGCTATCTGGCCGACATCAACTCACGCAACGCATCTGCCCGCAACTTTGCCGAGCGCAATGCCGTCAACATGCCCATCCAAGGCACCTCGGCCGACATGATAAAGATTGCCATGATCAACATCTTCCGGCAGTTCCAGCACCTCGGCCTCAAATCCAAGATGATTTTGCAGGTACACGACGAACTGGTTTTCGACTGTTTCAAACCCGAGGAAGAACAGGTGCGCCAAATAGTGAAGGAGGCTATGGTCAACGCCCTCCCCCTTTCCATTCCCATAGAAGTGAGCATCGACGTGGGACCCGACTGGCTCACCGCCCACTAGCAAATAAAACAAATCAACGAAATAATAAAAAAATACTAATAGTCATGAAAAAGATTCTTCTTCTCATTACCATTGTCCTGATGGGTCTGACACCCCTCCGTGCCCAACAGGACGACAGCAAAGCCGATTTCTCGGCCGTCTGCTCCTCTGGACAGGTTCTTTATTATAAGATTGTCGACTTCGGCGAAGTCAACGTGTGGTATCAGGAAGAGTACCCCGAACTCCTCGGCGGATTCGTCAAAGTGCCTCGAACCGTCCGCTACAACGGCGAAAACTACGTAGTCACTGGCATAGGCGACGGCTGTTTTTCCAACTGCATCCGTGTCCAAGGCATGGAACTGCCCACCACCATGTTCTACATTGGCCATGCCGCCTTTGCCCACTGCACCGACTTGCGTTTCATCGAAATGCCCAAGACCCTCACCTCCATCGGCGACCGTGCCTTTGAGGACTGTACCTCGCTCATCGATGTGGTCATGCCCAACTCCGTCTGGCAATTAGGTGCCTACGCCTTTAAAGACTGCGTCAATGTGCGCCATTTTGTCATATCCCATGGCCTGACAGAAATACCCGAAGGCTGTTTCGAAAACTGCTCCTCCGTCACCGACTATCTCATCCCTGCCAACATCACCACCCTTGGCTGCGGCGCCTTTGCCGGCTATGCCAAGCTCAATTCGGTCATCTTCCTCGGCACGGTTCCGCCGCTCCCCGCCTGCGCCTCCGAGCCTGCCTTCGGCCGCGAAATACCCATCACCGTCACCCGTCAGGCTTTCGACGCCTACAAAGCCTCCTACATCTGGGGGCAGTACACTATCAAATCCATGTAGTCCAATAACGGTTGACACCCCATAAAGGCTGCGCTGGTCCATCCGGCGCAGCCTTTTTCTTTACTCGCCCCGCCCCACACCTAACAATACGAACCCTTCACGCAGTCATCCCTTTCCCTTCCCACCAACAATTCCACACATTCGCCACAACGCCCCACCTCGTATATTCAGACACCCCCACCTTTCCATTCTTGCCCCTTCATCACCGCTCTCAACCACCCCGCTTCCTTGTCTCTTCCTTCGCCTTTTAGTTTGCATTTAATTTGTATTTAGTTTGCATTTTATTTTTGTCGATTAAATGAACAGCAAATAAAACATGTAGTAAAAGTAAACAAAAAATTGGTTGTTCCGGAACTAAAAACTTAGTTTCTTTTTAGAGAATGCGATGGTCGATAGTGCTGTTATTATAGATGACTTGTTTTTGCCATACCTGCTGTAGTAGTATTGTTATTGGTTATGTGCTTCGGCTTTGTCAAAGTAACGGTAGGATCGGACCCTTTGATAGATTCAAGCATACTCTTTGTCCATTTGGTCTAAAAAAAAAGACACCCAGCAGAGTGGGCGTCTTTTTTTATTTATGGAAACTGGACGGTATGTCTAGTCGATTTTCATCTCTTGCAGGAATTTAACGCTGGCGTGGATGTGTTTGTACATGATTTGGTCAATGTCGACGAAGTTGACGCATTTGCGGTAGTCGGCGACGAGTTTCTCGATGAAGGGGCTGCTCTTGAGACCATCCTCGTGGCGGAAGTCGAGGGCCTGTGCGGCATCGAAGAGTTCGATGGCCATGACGCGCTCAGTGTTTTCCATGACGCGGTAGCACTTGGTGGCAGCATTGCCGCCCATGCTGACGAGGTCTTCCTGGTTCTGGCTGCTGGGAATGCTGTCGACGCTGCAGGGGGTGCAGAGTTGTTTGCTTTGGCTGACGATGGAGGCTGCGGCATATTGTGGAATCATGAATCCGCTGTTGAGACCGGGTTTGGCCACAAGGAAGCTGGGGAGGTCGCGTTTGGCATCGATGAGCTGGTAGGTGCGGCGTTCGCTGATGCTGCCCAGTTCGGCTACGGCGATGGCCAGGAAGTCGAGCACCATGGCCAAGGGCTCACCGTGGAAGTGTCCGCCGCTGATGACCATGTCTTCGTCGGGGAGGACGATGGGGTTGTCGGTGGTGGAGTTGATTTCGGTCTCGATGACGGAGGCGACGTAGGCGATGGTGTCTTTGGCAGCACCGTGGACCTGGGGTGCGCAACGGAAGCTGTAGGGATCCTGGACGTGCTCTTTGTGGCGGGCGATGATCTGGCTGCCTTCGGTGTATTTGCGTACGGCGGCGGCTGTCTCTAGCTGGCCTTTGTGGGGGCGTACCATGTGGAGGCTCTCGTAGAAGGGCTCGATACGGCCGTCGAAGGCATCGAGGCTAAGGGCAAGGAGCATGTCGGCCTGCTTGCTGAGGCGCTGGGCTTTAAGGATGCACCAGGTGGCATAGCTGCTCATGAATTGGGTGCCGTTGAGGAGGGCGAGGCCTTCTTTGCTCTGAAGCTCGATGGGCTGCCAGCCGAATTTGGCATAGACCTCTTTGACGTCGCAGCGACGGCCTTTGAAGTAGACATCGCCCAGTCCGAGGATGGCAGGGAGCATGAGGTTGGCCAGGGGGCAGAGGTCGCCACTGGCACCGAGGCTGCCTTGCTGATAGACGACAGGAAGGACGTCGTTGTTGTAGCAGTCGATGAGACGCTGGACGGTTTGCAGCTGTGCTCCACTATAGCCGAAGCAGAAGTTTTGGGCTTTGAGAAGGAGCATGAGTTTGACCACTTCTTGGGGCACTTCGTCGCCTACGCCGCAGGCGTGGCTCATGACGAGGTTCTTCTGCAGCTGGCTGAGTTGCTCTTTGCTGATGGAGATATTGCAGAGGGAGCCAAAGCCGGTGGTGACGCCGTAAATGGGCTCTTTCTGGGTTTCCATTTTTTTGTTGAGATAGTCGCGGCATTTCTGGATGCGGCGTTTTGCCTCGTCGCTGAGGGCGATGGTCATGTTATTGTCAACGATTTCCTTTACGCGGGCAATCGTGAGTCTTTCGTCGGGATTGATGTAATGAATCATGGTTTGTAATTAGATTAGGCTGTTGTGCTGTTTATTTTTCGAGATGGGCTTGGGCTTTTTGGGCAATGTCGTCGTCGACCAGAATGCGGCCGCAGTACTCGCAGACGATTACCTTCTTGTGCATCTTGATTTCGCTCTGACGCTGGGGAGGGATTTTGCTGAAGCAGCCACCGCAGGCATCACGTTCGATGGTGACGACGGCAAGGCCGTTGCGGGCTTGGTTGCGGATGCGCTTGTAGCCGGTGAGGTAGTAGTCGTCGATGTATTGCTCCATCTCGGCGGATTTCTGCAGGAAGCGGACTTCGTCTTTCTTGGTGTCTTCTATAATGCCGTCGAGTTCGGCTTTTTTGGAGTCGAGTTCTTGTTTGCGGCCGTCGATAAGTAGCTGGGCGGCTGAGATGTGCTGTTCGAGCTCTTTGATTTTGCTGTTGGAGTCGCGGTTACGGCGTTCGCAGAGTTGAATTTCGAGGTTTTGGAATTCGATTTCTTTGTTGATGGCCTCGAACTCACGGTTGTTGCGGACGTTGTCCTGCTGTTTTTCGTATTTGGCGATAAGGGCTTTGTGTTCGGCAATTTCGTTGTTGCGTTTGACTATGTTGTCATTCTGCTCGGCGATGCTGGCCTGGAAGTTATCGATGCGGGTTTGCAGGCCGGCCAGTTCGTCTTCGAGGTCTTGGATGGCCTGGGGCAGTTCGCCACGGATGATTTTGATTTTGTCGATTTCGGAATCGACAAGCTGAAGGGTGTACAGTGCAACCAGACGACGCTCGATGGCTTCGTCGACTTCTAAGGTGGGGCGAGTGGCCTCTACGGGCATCTCGGCGACTTCGGGTGTGGTGACTTTCTTGGGCATTGTTTGAAATGTGTATTTATATATTTTCTTATTAGACAGTTAGATGTAATATACGAAGCTTCGGCCTCGCTCACTAATAAAACATGCAAAATTACTAAATTTTTTTGATATAATGGAATAAATTAATTGTTTACTGAATTGTTCGCTCTCGAAGTGGCCGATGTCGACGAGGGTGATTCGCTCTTGGGCGCGCTGGAAGTCGTGGTATTTCAGATCGCCAGTTAGGTATAGGTCGGCTTTTTGGGCAATGGCGTCTTCGATGAGGAAGTTGCCGGCTCCGCCGCAGACGGCAACACGGCTGACCACAGGGTTGGCTATTTCGCTCAGGCGCAAGAAGGGCAGGCCGAGCGACATTTTGACCTGCTGGAGGAAGGCTTCGGTGGGCAGAGGGTAGGGGAGGAGCCCCACCATGCCGGCTCCTACTTCGGGCGAAGGCTGGCCGACAAGGGGACGCAGAATGTGACATTCTGTCAGCCCAAGCACTTGGGAGAGGATGCCGTTGACACCGTTGGGAAGGTTGTCGAGATTGGTGTGGGCGGCGTAGACGGCTATGCCTTTTTCGATAAGACTGAAGATAAGCCGTCCAACCGTATCGGTGGGAATGATTCGTTTTAATCCACTGAAGATAAAGGGATGGTGGGTGACGATTAGATTGGCTTTGCGCACCAGGGCTTCGCATACGACGGCATCTGTTAGGTCGAGCGCTATGAGAATGCCAGTGCACTGCTGCATGGGGTCGCCCAGCAGGAATCCGGAGTTGTCGTAGTCTTCTTGGTATTCGGGGTGTGTCTGGCTGTCAAGATATTCGGTAATGTCAGATATTAGCATGTGTCCTTTTTGTTTTCATAACGTAGAGATTGTCTTTTTATTTCGTGTCTGTCAATTTGTCATTGTGGCATAAGTCACTCTTGCTGTGCTTATGTTTTGGCACGGTTTATGATATTCTTATGCTCGTTGCGTCAAAATAATTATAGAAAAAAGAAATAAGTAAGGACGTGATAAAATAAGATTAACAAACTAAAAAATTATAAATTATGAACATTAAACCATTAGCTGACCGCGTACTGGTCCTGCCCGACGAGGCAGAGCAAAAAACTGCAGCAGGAATTATTATTCCCGACACCGCCAAGGAGAAACCCCAAAAAGGTAAAGTTGTTTCCGTGGGTCCCGGCACTAAGGATCATGAGATGACCGTGAAGGTGGGCGATGAAGTGCTCTACGGCAAATATAGCGGCACCGAAGTTGACATTGACGGCACTAAGTATATGATTATGAAAGAAGGCGATATTTACGCCATCATCTAATCGTTATCAGTATTAAGGATTGTAATTAACTTTTTAAACAGAATTCAACTATGGCAAAAGAAATAGTTTTCAATAATGACGCTCGCGAACAGCTTCGCAAAGGTGTTGACGCACTGGCAAATGCAGTAAAGGTAACCCTCGGTCCTAAAGGCCGCAATGTTGTTATCGACAAGAAATTTGGTGCTCCCCAGGTGACCAAGGACGGTGTGACCGTTGCTAAGGAGGTGGAGCTGGAAAACAGCATCGAGAACATGGGTGCCCAGATGGTGAAAGAGGTGGCCTCTAAAACCAACGACCAGGCTGGCGACGGCACCACTACCGCTACCGTTCTGGCTCAGGCTATTGTCAACACTGGTCTGAAGAACGTCACCGCCGGTGCCAACCCCATGGACCTCAAACGCGGTATCGACAAGGCCGTTGCCACCATTGTTGAGGACATCAAGGCTAATGCTCAGGAAGTGGGCGGCGACATTGAGAAGATTCGTCAGGTGGCCACCATCAGCGCCAACAACGACACTCAGATTGGCGACATCATTGCCGAGGCTATGGAAAAGGTCTCTAAGGACGGCGTTATCACTATCGAAGAGGCCAAGGGCATCGAGACCAGCGTGAAGGTGGTCGAAGGTATGCAGTTCGACCGCGGCTACATCAGCCCCTATTTTGTCACCGATACTGACAAGATGGAGTGCACCTACGACAACCCGTTGGTGATGATTTACGACAAGAAGATTAGCTCTCTCCAGTCGCTTCTGCCCATTCTCGAACCCGTTGCTAAACAGGGTCGTCCTCTCCTTATCATTGCTGAGGATGTTGAGACCGAGGCCATGGCTACCCTCGTAGTCAACCGTCTGCGTGGCGGCCTGAAAGTGGTTGCCGTGAAGGCTCCCGGCTTTGGCGACCGTCGTAAGGAGATGCTCGAAGACATAGCCATCCTCACCGGTGGCACCGTCATTAGCGAAGAGAAGGGCTACAAGCTTGAAGATGCTACCATCGATATGCTTGGCACCTGCGACAAGATTACCATCGACAAGGACAACACCACTATCGTGAACGGTGCTGGCGACCCCGAGATGATTAAGGCTCGTGTCAACCAGATTAAGGTTCAGATTGAGAAGACCACCAGCGACTACGACCGCGAGAAACTGCAGGAGCGTCTTGCCAAATTGGCAGGTGGCGTGGCAGTCATCTATGTTGGCGCAGCCAGCGAGGTTGAGATGAAAGAGAAGAAAGACCGCTTCGACGACGCTCTGCATGCTACCCGTGCAGCTGTCGAAGAGGGTATCATCCCCGGCGGTGGCACCGCACTGATCCGTGCTGCTGAGAAGCTCAACAACGTCAAACCCGCCAACGAGGACGAGAAGCTTGGCGTGGAGATTATCCGCCGCGCCATCGAAGAGCCTCTGCGCATGATTGTTGAGAACGCCGGTCTGGAAGGCTCCGTCGTGGTCAACGAGGTGAAGAACGGCAAGGGCGACTACGGCTACAACGCCCGCACCGAGAACTACGAAAATCTCTACAAGAGCGGCGTTATCGACCCCGCCAAGGTTACCCGCGTGGCCCTGCAGAACGCTGCCAGCATCGCCGGTATGCTCCTGACAACCGAGTGTGTTATGTGCGACATCAAGGAACCCGAACCCCCGATGCCCGCTGGCAACCCCGGTATGGGCGGCATGGGCGGTATGTACTAAACAGATCTCGCCTCACGCTAGGCGATATGTATTAATTCCGCAAATAATAAATAAAGGGTGTGTCAAGCACCCTTTATTTTTTGTTATATCATTTCTTCAAATTAAGGCAGCTTCTCGACCGGGTATTTGAAGAGCAGCGGCAAGGACTGTCCCCATGGACGTTTCCTTATCTGCTTATATCTAAAGAGTGACTGGCCGATTGTTACTATCTTCTAAAAGAATAAAAGCCATCTTTCGTTTTCATTTCTTCTAGCCATAACTGATGCAGTCACCTCCCTTATGGCCAAAGGCATAATACGCAAGGACGGCAGCCGTTTTTCATTGTAGTTCTATGGCCATCTATTGGTATGTTCAATCTATAACCTGAGTATAACGTATCGTGTCCAATCTCTCGCTATAGAGGTAGCGGACCACAATGGCATCGTAATCGACATCGCTACCATGAATGGTGATTTCATGGTCGGCCATCTGATAAGGTTCGGCTTGTGGACTGATGAGGGCCGTCTCGTACCACAAGAACCTCTCTCTTTTGGGTCCCATCATCTGCCAATATTGCCCAGTTACATCCTCAGTGTATATGATACAGAGCCATGGTTCATCGTTGAAAATGATTTCTTTTGCTTGGCAAATGTAACTAATGCTGTCAGATATATAATAATTCATTCCGTCTAAGGCAAGGCTCGGCGATCCATCGTTGTCCCATTCGATATGCATAGGCAAACCTGCAGCTTTCAATGCCGAATCTATGATTTCAGGAGTATCTTCCGGCCCGAAAGTGGCACTTTTAATCACCTTTGCTTCTCTGAAATCATTATTGCAGCCATTGACACAGTTAGATGTATTCATACTATCGCAGCTACTAACAGCGCTAATGGCAAGTATCGTTGCGCATAATATCCTTATTCTGCACATTTTCCAATATCTCACAAAATGATTATCCGCATTTGCCGTAAAGAAGCCTCGAAGAGGCTTAATATTTATAACACCGTACAAGCGGAGCGCAGTGCGGTGACTGATAGTCAACACATCGGGTGCGTCTCGGAGAGACGCGACCTCGCCTATGTGCCAATTGCGGATAATCATTCTCACAATATCAAATGGGAAGTACCATAGTTTGTCGTAGTAATGGTTCACTGTATAACTGATGTACCACCCTGAGACAAGCCATATCACGCCGAAAACTATAGCAATTGTTTCCATTATGTCTGTGTTTATTGTTTCTGTTGCTTATTGCCGTTACCACTGCTACGGTCGGTGGCCATAGCTCGAGAGGACGGCAGCCGTTTTGGGGGTGCTATCTGATGAAAAAAGAATAGGCCAAAACGTATCGTACTCGCACCGCTTTATCATTTAATTTACCTGGAATCCATTTTGGCATAATGCTTACGGCGTTCACAACTCTATCTGCAATCCTGCAGCCAATGTCGCGTAGTTTGACTATATCTGTAATAGATCCATCGGTTTCCACAATAAAAGAAACAATTACACGCCCAATTGCACAACAATCCCCCATTCCGCTGTAATCGAAATTGCGGGAAATCCATTCATAGACGGAATCTATACCTCCAGGATATTGCGGGTCCACATCGACATCGGAAAAAACTGTACTATCATCACGTAAAAGAATACTTTCGTTCCCTTTACGGTTTTCTCGCAATTCTGGAAATCCGAGCTGCCGGAAGAGTTCTCCGTCATCTGGATAGGCTGGCTCTGCCGGCTGTGCAAAAGCACCAAGGCCAAGGGAAAGCACCGCCCAAAGTATCATTATTCTCTTCATTGTCTGTCTGTGTTTATTGTTTTACTTCATTTTTTGTTTCGTTCGTGCATTTTCACCGCGCACGGGTGCGGGGTGGCGTTGCAGGGCTGCCGCCCGCAAGGATGGCAGCCGTTGTGATTGTATTAGTAATTGGCAGGTGGCGTGATATTGTATTTCTTACAAAAAAACCGAACTGACGGGAGTCCAATCTCGGCACGTCGCTTATCAACGTTACTCACATCCTCTATCTCGACGCAGAAATGCTTCCCTGTTTCCGGGTCAAAGGACAATTGCCTTCCATAGTATGATTTATTGTTGTTAAACCAATAAACTATGTCATAGACACTGGCATATACATCGGGATGTAAATTACCTTTAAGCACCTCTTTCTTCAACAAATCCATCATATCGGTGTATATCGTATCTCTCCCATATTCGTTCAACCCCAATGCTTTCGCGCAATGAACCAAGGCAATCTGTAGTAATTGGTTATTCCACACGTCAACATTTCTCCTGTTCAATTTCTTGTTCTTAAGCAAGGAACAAAGGTCTAATGCATTCTGTGCAAATACCGCATTCAGCCATTCGTCTTCGCCAAATCTCCCATCCCTTATTTCCTGACAGAAGATTTCGTTCTGGACAATCCGTTCAAGATAGGCATTTTCGGTGGGGTCGATTTGTTGCAAATAGTTTTGGCGTAATGTTGGGTAAATACTGGTTATATAGACAATTCGTACTGAGTCGAACGCTCCAATTCTGTTTTCCAATGAGCGAAAGCCTATTACTGGATAAGTTTCATACAATTGCCATCCGCACGCAACCATACGCTTGACACAATTAACTGCATCGGCAGTATCTTCTAACGCTAAATAGCAGTCGCGCAGATTGGCAAGGTCCTCGGGGAAAGGATAGTAATTGGAAAACGCCTCTTCATAGCGTTCAACTGCCTGAACATAATTGTTTTCTGCCATTTTAGTAAAGGCATCAATGGTCTTTGTGTAGTATGGAACATACGAAGTCTGTGCCTCCACATATCCAAATGCCATAATCATCAAGTATGCCGGCAATAACCTCTTCATTGTTTTTTATGGGTTAAGTGTTTTCAATCCGTTGTTTCATTTCTGCATTTCCACCGAGTTTGGGAGCGACTCCCCGCAGAAGACTGCTATGTTCATTGTGTGGTTTCTGTTTTCATTGCCGTCCGCTGGTATGCCCCGCGAAACATTCACTGGATGTTTCGCTCATTGTGGAGCGAAGGATGGCAGCCTTACGTTCATTGTCTTTTTATTTCAATGGAAAAGTTGTTCCATCTTTTCTAATACCTAACATTTCGCCCCCTGCCCACACTATTCCTGTATGACCACTGAATCCTACTCCATTGCAAAAAATCTGAGCACTATCATAGATCAAAGGAATGACCAATTTACCTTTTTTGTCCACATAACCCCAGTGATTATTATGCTTGACAGGGGCCACTCCATCCACAAATTGGCCTACTTGTTCATATTCTAAATCCACAACAACCTCTCCTTTCGTATTTATAGCCCCACACTTACCATTTCTTTCCACGGGCCAAATCCCATCGCCATAAAATCCAATCCCATCCCATATTGGTTCTACTACAAATAATCCATTTGTGTCAACCAATCCCCATTTCCCATCTTTTTTCTGGGGCTCGTAATTGTCATACTCACCACCGCTCTTGCAGGCGGTCATCATTCCGATGGCGCACGCCATAGCGCCGAGCAAAAATATCTTCTTCATTGTCTGTCTGTGTTTATTGTTTTACTTCATTTTGTTGTTTCATTCAGTCATTTTCGCCGCGCATTATGCGGGGTGGACTTTCGGGGCGAAAATCGGCCTCGCATATATGCGGGGAGCACTTTCCAGTTGAAAATAGACCTCGCATATATGCGGAGCGCGCTTTCCGGTCGAAAACTGGCCTCGCATCGATGCAGGGTGCGTTTGCGGGGCCGATTCGTGACCCCGCATATATGCAGGGGTACGTTTTCACGCCTCGGCAGGCTACGCGGCGGTCGGTTTCTTTTAACACGAATTGCCATATAATTATCCATTAATTATTAGTACACCAGATTCATATCTCGGTCGACAAGTACACATTCATTGTCATCCTTGAAATACGCATATCGTTCTCCTTGCAAGCTTGGTTGGCCATAGTTTATCAGCAACCCCATTGGCATTCGCGTCAGACGCAGATAATTGAATAACTGCTCACGGTGTGCTGGTATCAATTCGCTTACCGACTTTAGCTCCACAATCACGTCTTCCACTACTAAATCCATTTGATAATGCTTTTCAAGTTGATGGTTTTTGTAGAAGCAGGGGATTTGTTTCTCTCGCTCGCAGTTGATTCCTCTTTCTAGAAGTTCTAGATAAAGAGCCTCGTTGTATATAGGCTCCAGAAGTCCGCCTCCAAGCACACGGTGGACTTCCATTGCTGCACCGATAATAGAATAGATTATTTCCTTATGCCTTATGATATTCATACCTTAAATAATTAATGGATAATTCGTGGCAATTCGTGTTAAACACTGGCACGGCGCCAGAGCTCGTGGTCGACGGGCAGCTTGGTGGTGCGCTTGCCGAAGGTGGTCATGTACTCGTAATGGGGCGCGTTGAACGCGCGGCCGACGGTGACGTCGGGAATCTGTGCGGAAAGTTCAATATACATTATTTTTATTGGTGAAATATTAAGTGAATTAAAAATCGATATGAAATTTAAGTATTTTGTCTTGCTCAAGCAGCAGCTCCGTTTCGTTGTAATCTTTGTTGTTTACCAATACAGACACGGTGTCGCCAATTTTCAGTCTCTTGTAGGTGTCATAGTCAATCTGGTCCGAACTATTGTAGGTGCCTCCATTCACAGAGTATTCATAGACAGCTTTGTATTTAGACCCGTATCCTCCGCCGTAGAATGGCCTCACGTCGGTGATGACGGCCTTGACAGTCATAGCATTGTCGTGGTCGAAAAGCCCCCTCTCGCATTTGGCTATCGAAACGACGATGCCACACAGCACGGCGAGTATCAAGATAACTTTCTTTATATTGCTTTTCTTCTTGGTCGATTTCTTCCTCGGATGTGCTTTTTTCATATACCTTTTGGTCGATTTCTTCCTCGGATGTGCTTTTTTCATATACCTTTTGGTCGATTTCTTTCTCGGATGTGCTTTTTTCATATACCTTTTATTTTATTTGTTATGCATCAATTTCTCGGCGTGGTTTTGTTGAGACGCGGCGGCCTCAACGATTTCCTTGTTGTTCGGCAGCGACGAGCCGCAGAAGACTGCTATGTGCATATTTACTTGTTTCAATCCTTGTGATAGCCT
>CAMUZR010000029.1 GCA_947165255.1 uncultured Bacteroidales bacterium | reverse complement strand
GGAGTTCGTCGCCGCAGACGGCACGGATGGTGGCGTTGTAGGTGACGCCGGCCGTATAGCCACCCACGGTGACGGGGTTGGAAGCGACGCGGTAGATGCTGTCGAGGCCGCCGGTGAACCAGACGTGGATGTCCCAGTGGGTTTCATTGCCTACGGGGTTCCATGAGAAGGTACCCTGGGCGTTGGTGAGGCCGCTGACGGTGAGGCTGTCGGGTGCGAAGCAGGGCAGGTCGTCGGTGGTGAAGCCGCTGATTACCCAGTCGCTGTAGGCGCTGTCCTCAACGCAGTGCTGGCGCAGGCGGAAGATGTAGTCGGTCTCGGGCAGGAGGCCGGTGAAGGTGTAGCTGGTTCCGGTGACAGGGATGTCGGTGGCAGGCCAGTCGAGAGCGGAGGATTCTTTGATATTGACCTCGTAGTCGGTGCCGTCGCCCGTCCAGGTGACGGTGGCGCTGTGGTAGTCGTGGGTGACAGAGGTGACGGTGGGCTCATTACAAGTGGGACCACTGGGACCGCAGGAAATGAAGACGTAGTTGGCTACGTTGTTGGTGGTGTAACCACCGGAGATGGAGGTGACGCTGTAAGGACCGCTGTCCTGATAGATGTAGCGACCCTGTCCTGAACGACCGGTATGCGACTCAAACGAGGTGGCTGAAGTCCAGGTGCCGTGCTGGCGATGGACTGCGAAGACGACGTTGCTGTGTCCGTCCCAGGTGAAGGTGGAGTCAAAGCCACGCACCTGCCAACCTACGTCGGTGAAGCTGAGATCCAAAGCCGAGGCCACCTGCACAAAGGTGGAGTCGATGGGGATAAAGTCGGTATTGAGGTTGTCGAGAGAGGTGTTGGCCATGTAGATGTCGCAATTGGTGTGGTAGGTGTTGGCGGTGGTGGTGGTGGGGTTGTACATGAAGGCCGAGATGGGCATGTCGGCGGTGAGGCCGCTGGCAGCCAGGTCGGCGCTGTCGATGATAACCTCGGAGAAGCTATAGTTATAGGTGGCGTAGCCGGGGAAGTAGTTAGTAGTTGAATAACTGCCAGGACGCGGGTAGTTATATGCGTAGGTTGAATTCTCGCACAGTCTGGTCTGGAAACGGATGCCGTCGCTGAAGATGCTGGTGTCGTCGCCACAAATCTTCTGCACCCAAGCAACATATTCGGTCATGGGCGAAAGGCCACGGAGGGTGATGCTGTTGGTGCTGCAGGTGACGAACTGATTGGTACTGGGTGCATTACCATAGACACGGTAGGCCACACGGTACTGGGCAACGGTGGGACCGTCCCAGTGGAGGCTGGCAGTGACAGAAGTGAGGTTGGTGGTGTCGAGATTGAGCGGACGGGGGCAGGGGCTGTAATCGATGTGGATGTCGTCGATGGCAGCAGGACCCCAGTCGAAGTAGGCTGCACGGCTTTGGTTGAGCCAGAAGAAGGCCACGCGGTGGACACCGCTGATGGTGTCGAAGGAGGCACGGTATTCGGCCCAGTTGGTGTCGCGGCGGGCGTCGGCAATGCGGTAGAGTTCGTTGACGCTGCCCCACGGGGTGGTGATGGCAGCAGTGGATGCAACGACAGGCTGGCCGGGGTCGACTAGGAAGGCCATGAGGCCGTCATAGCGTCCCTCGCGGTCGCCGCCTACCCAGTAGCGGAAGGTCATTTCGTAGGAGCTGTCGACAGAGCCGAAGTCAATGTCGCGGTAGACAGAGGCATTGACGATGGCGTTGTTGTCGGTGCCGAAGGTGAGGCCGCCGTCGTTAGAAATGTACATGGCGTAGTTGCTGTCGTAGACTTGGGCTGTGCCACGATACCAGTTGGCGGTGGGGTGGTTGCTGTTGGTCTGCCAGTTGGCCCACTCGGTGCTGTCCTCGAAGTTGTAATGGTAAGGCAGGGTGGCGGGCACCTGACGGGTGTCGAAGAGGCAGCAGTGGCGGCTGGCGGGACTGGTGTCGCCGACGCTGCAGACAGAGTAGACGTAGAAGTCGCCGTTGAAGGAGGTGGGCACACCGGTGATGGTGACAGGGTTAGAAGTGACGGGGACCATGTTGCCGGTGCCGGGTGTGAAGCCGCGGGGACCCCACTCGACTATCCATTGGGAAGACCCGGAACGGTCGTGCCAGTGGCAGGTGAAGGAAGTCTCGCTGACAGAGTCGAGCACGAGCGAGTCGGGACGCTGACAGGAGGGGATGGGTTCGATGGTGAAGTCGTCGACGTAAGAATAGGTATAGCTGCTGGTGGTGATGGCACGGAGGGTGATGAAGGTGCCGGTGTCGGCTGGGAGGGTATAGCTGTCGAGCGGAACTTCAAAATCGTACCATTGCCCGGTATTAGTGCCTACCAAGGAGACGGTGTCGATGGGGCGGAAGGTGCTCATGTTGTATGGGTCAACCATAACGCCAATCTCTATATCGTTGTTGTAGCCGCTATAGCTTTGCAGCGCCTGGAAGTAGAGCTGGAGGTTGCGGATGGGCATGGCGGTGGTGTCTACCTCAGGAGCGGTCAGGCGGCAATAGTTGCTGCCGTTGTTATAGAGATAGAAATAGACCGAACCACCCGAACCAGAGGCGTTGTAGCCAGTGCTGATATAGGGGTAGGTGCTGTAGCTGCCGTCGCGATTCCAGCAGTTAGGAATGGAGTTCGTGGGCCAGTTGTTGAAGTCCTCAAAGTAGGGGAATGAGGTAATCATGGCGCACTGGGTGATGCCATCGCAGAAGGCGCTGTTGGAGTCGTCGCCACAGAGGGCAGTGACCTGGAACTGATAGTTGGTGCCTTGCTGCAGACCGTTGACGGTAAAGGTGTTGGTGGTGGCAGTGCCGGCATAGGTGAAGTTGGTGGAGCCATTAGGAGCATAGTAGACGCTCCAGCTGGTTTCCTCATTGCCAGGAGCCCAATGGAGGGTGGCAGAGGTGGGCGTGGTGGAAGTGACCATAGGATTCGGGGCCACGCAGGTCTCCAAAGATTCGCAGATGCCAGAATAGAGGGTGATGGTGGGACGATAGGAGCTACTGTTGAAATAGCCGGAGGAATAAGCGGTGGTTGTGAACTGGGTGCCGTCCTGATAGCCGTAGACCGTGCGGTCGGTGCCGCAGTCGGTGCTCAGACCGTAGAAGCTGGAGGATGAGTGGCTAGCGCCGGTGGGCTGGTTCATGAAGGTGGTGATGACCAGGTTGTCGGTACCGTTCCAGTTGAAGGGGGCATCAAAGTCGTAGTGCACCGTGCCCGAAGTGCCGAGGACATGGTCGCCGTGATAGACCTGAATATGGGTGGCAGGGCTGATGGGGGTGGTGCCATTGGCAGTGGACTGGCTGGTGGTACCCATGAAGATGGTGAACTCTTTTGAATAGGAGCTGTTATTGGTCCAGGTGTAGTCGATGCCGTTGAACGTACCAGAGTCGATGCCTAAAGCGTTGAGTTCGGCAGCGGTAAAGATACTCTGGCAGAAGGAGTTGCCCCACGCACTGGTGACGGGGACACCCGTGGTTTGAGAAGAGCCGGTGCCGACAACGACAGTGTCGCCAGTGCCTTCGACCATGCTGCCGCAGCGGAGGATGGCCGTGAGGAAGCCTCCGCCGATGGGAATGGCGTCGTCTTCAGAGCAGGTGCCCACAATGACGTAGTTGTAGTAGGTCTCAGGGGTGAGGCCGTGGATGGTGACATCGGTACCGGAAACGGTGTAGTAGGTCCAGTTGCCGGTGGCGGTGTCCTGAATGCCTACCTGTGCTCCGTTATATTCACCCACACTGCTGGGGGTCCAGGTGATGAGGGCGTTGTAGGGAGTGGTGACCACTTCGACATTTTCGACGGAACCGCAATTGGGCAGGTAGTCGATTTCGATATCGTCGATGAGGACATAGGTGTAGTATCGTGTGCCGTCGCCATTGTCTTTGAAAGCAATGTAGCGTCCGTTGCCGTGGTAGTCGGAGAGGAAGCAGGTGACTGTATCCCAGTCGGTATAGCTGCTGGCCTCGTAGACTCCGACCGGCTCAAAGGTGCTAATGTCGTTGGGGTTGGTCATGACACCCACTTGGATGCTGAAGTCATAGTAAGAATAGCTGTAGCTGCTGTTGCGGCGAATGCGGAACTTCACCTGGAGGCTGTCCAACTGGTGGTTGAAGGGGGGCATGGCGGCAAAGCAGTGGGCGCCGTCATAGGCGTAGTTGTACATGTTCAAACTATAGGGCGAGAGACAGCCGCTGCCAATAATCTGAGGATAGGCGATGTCGTAGCTGCTGCCTTTGGTCCAGCAGGAGTTGAACTGACTCTCGAAGCCATAGACGAAGGGCAGGCTGTCGATGGGTATGCAGTCGGTATGGATGGTCAGGTCGCGCCAATAGCTGGTGTCGTCGCTGCCGCAGTCGGTAGCCACGTAGAAATCATAATAGGTGTCGGCATCCAAGCCGCCAATGGCAACCGTGGTGTCGGACACATAAACGACGGTGCTGTTCTCGGAACCGTGGGCAAAGCCATGAGGGCCATATTCCACGTAGAAGCCGTTGGCAATGCTGTTGGTGTCGCGCCAAGAAAGGTAGACAGAGTCGTGGGTGGCGTAGTCAAGATGCAGGTCGAGCACACGCTGACAGGTGGGAGCGGGAGCCAACATGACGTTGTCCAATGCCACATAGACATAAGCATAAGAGGTGGGACTGCTGGGGCGCACCCGCAGGGTGACAAAGCGCCCAGTGTCGGAATAGCTGGAAAGGCTCACCTCGTAGGAAGTCATGCTGTTGTTGTTGTATGGAATGCTGCGCACAGTGTCGACGGGCACAAAGGTGCTCATGTCGCCCTGCACACCACATACGCCCACCTCGATGTCGAACGAATAGCTGATTCCAGAACTGGAGGTGGTCTTCATGGCGTCGAAATAAAGCTGCAGGGTGTTCACCGGATTTTCGAGGGTGTCAACACCGGGCAGGGACATATAGAGAGCCGAGTTGGTGCCACCGCTCTCATAGAGGTAGCCATAAAGGGCATTGCTGCCGCCATAAGTGGAGACGTAGGGGTATGGGCTATAGCCGCCTGTTTCCCAGCATTGGGGAACGGCGTTCTGCTCGTAGCCCTCAAAGTTTTCGAAGTAAGGCAGAACGATGAACTCAGAACAATCTGTGCGGTATGTGCCGCAGGTGAAGAAACTGGTGTCCTCACACACTGCGGCCACACAGAAGGTGTAGGGGGAGGCAGGGTTGAGGTCGGGATATACAATAGTGGTGGTGGCCACTTGAGTGGTGTCGCCATTAAGAACGCAAAGCCAGCTGGTCTCGGTTCCGCCTGGTTGCCACGAGAAAGAGAGGGTGTCCACTGCGGTGGTGCACACCACTTGCGTGGGCTGCGGACAGCTGATTTGGGTCACTAGAATATTATCGATTGCGGCGGGGGGGTCGGTACCCACACTGCCGTCGTTGTGCCATAAGAACGTCAGTTTGTATGAGCCTGCGGCAGGAATGACAATCACGCTTTGATTGGTCTGCCAGGAAGAAACCATGTTGGTCTGGCTCATAAGAGTGATCCATCCAGTGCCGCTAGTGGAAATGATACCAGGCGTAGGTGTCTGGTCAGCGGGGATGAGGAAAGCGTACATGTAGTCGCAGCAACTCTCGCCATAGGACCTGTAGTCGAACTGTATGCCGTACTGGCCTGCCTCCATATTCAGGGTGCGGGTAGCATAGGAATTGGATAGGGCGGTGATAGTGTAGGAGTGGCTGACACCGTTGTCGTTAGAGATATAGAGGGCGCTGTCGCCAGTGCCTTCATAGCCGGCTGCGGCACCTATGTGCCATTGGTTGGTCTGCCCATCGTTGAGCAGTTCCCAGCCGAGGGCTCCCTCGCCGCGGAAATTGCAGGTCCAGGGGTATTCGCTCACAGGTTCGGCCGATGGGATCGTCACCTGCCCCAAGAGATTGAAGCTGGTGTCGCCGCCACTACATTCGGAGTGGATGGCGAAATAATATGTCGCGCCCGGTTCCAAGTCGGTGAGCGAGACGGAGTCTTCCGTCACCGTGAAGGCGTTGCCAGTGGTGCCGGGTACAAAGAGCACTGTGTCGTACTCTACCGTCCATGAGGTAGCATCGCCAACCTCGGTCCAATGTACATCGACCGAGCTGGTGCTCAAGTTAGCAAAAGTGATGTTTCGCGGCTTGGGGCATGTTAAGACTGGGCGGGAAAGAGTGTAGCGCAGACCGTGAACCGGCAAAGCGCTGGTGGGACGAGTGGTGGCAGTGGAGGTCAGTGAGGGATTGGCCCAAGGGCCAGAGAAGTAGAGCAAGTCGTTGTTAGGTCCGTCCCAAAAAAAGGTGCGGAGCGTGGGGTTGCTGTAGCCATCGAGGTTGACGCTGTCGAAAACGATTTCGATGTTGCCGTTTTCGTACAACTTCACCTGGTTGGAGTAGACACCGTAGGGCGAACTGAAAAGGCTCAGCAGGTGGTACTCAATGGTGAGACACTGGACGCCGTCATCGGTGGTGTCTAACTGGTAGTAGGCACCGCTGGTGGAGTAACGTCCGATGTGTCCGTCTTGCCCCAGGATAGGGTTGATGACACGGTATTCCGTTCCGGTCCAGGTGGCCGTGGTGGACGAATACGTGCCCGTCAGGAACAGATAACCGTTGGAGCCGACGCAAAGGGAACTACCCGACGTCACCAAGCTTTCGCCAAAGGGGAAGTCGAAAGGGAGGTTAACTGAACCGTAGCCGTCGTCCGTGCTTGAGAAAGAGACGGACGAACCTGTCGACACAATCGAAGTGAACGTCGTTGTGTCGACCGTCAGCTGGTAGTCGCCTAGTTCTTGCGACTGGCCCACCCATGGAACGAGTAGTATCGTCACCATGAGGAGCAGCTTACGTAAAAAATTGAACATAACTAATTAAATTAAATGAATAAAAAGGTGATATTTTTAATATATTTTTGATTTCTTTAAAGTAACAAATGTTCGCGTCTTATTATATAAATAATTCTTTTCCATATATTTATAAGAATTTATTTTCGCATAAAATGACAATTAATTGGATGTCAAAAATAACTAGAAAAAATGAATATTCCCAAAAAAAGTTGCCAGAACTAATGAATACGAAGGAAATTTTCACCTAAATGGGACACGATGCTTTACTACATAAGAAAGATGGATTGATTTGCCCAAAAAAGGAAAACTCGGAACAGAATCCCACCTGCTAAACTACTGAGCAGGAAAGAAAGGTTGTAGTTGCAATGCAGTCCGAAAAAGGGTGGGGCGCAAACTCCACTTTAATGAAAAACGATGACGGAAGAATCTCTAAGAAATTAATAAGGGTGGCTACACAATTTATGAATTCGGGCAGGTAAAAAAAAAACGGGAGCCAGTCTTGCAACTGGCTCCCGTCCTACTCCGAATTAATATTCGGTATGTTAAAATGTTATTTCACCACGAGCTTACGCACCAAGTTGACTGCGTCGGCAGTGATGCGCACGAAGTAGGTGCCTTGGGCTAGGCCTTCCACTTCCATGGTCTTCTGGCAGTCGCCGCTGCACTCGAGGGTCTCGGTGCGGACGGTGCGGCCGCTCATGTCGACCACGCTGATGCGTACCTCGCCGCTCACTCCCTCAACGCTGATGGTGGTGGAGGAACTGGTGGGGTTCGGGTAGATGCTGCAGGCGGCGCCGCCGTTGATGTCGTCGATGCCTTCCAGCGGAGCAAAGATGGCCTGCAGGGTGATGTTGCTCACGACGGTGAAGCTGTAGGGGTTGGCCGTCTCGCCGTTGCTCCAGTTGACGAACTCGAAGCCGGCATTGGGCGTGGCGGTAACGGTGCAGGTCTCACCGGCACGGTAGGTGCCGCCGCCGCTGACAGTGCCCATCGACGGGTCGCTGGCGCTGACGGTGACGGTGTAGGTGGGATCCTGGGCTTCAAGCGTGGTGGCGCTCACGTGCGTCCAGCCCTCGCTGTTCCAGTCGGTGCCGCAGACGGCCTTGACGTAGAAGTCGTAGGCGGTCTCGTCGTCGAGGCCAGTGGCGATGTAGCTGTTGGTAGTGGTAGTGACGCTGATACCGGTGCCCTGGGCGAAGCCCTGGAAGCCGTACTCGATGAGCCAGCTCTGGGCCATCGGGTCAGCGGTCCAGTTGAGGGTGACGCTGCTCTCGGTGACGCCGGAGGTGCTCAGACCGGTGACGTCGGGGCAGGTGAGGGTGGCGAACTGAATAGTGTCGCTCCACTCCCCTTCCAGCTCCTGCGAGCCGCAGATGGCCCGGATGGCAGCATTATAGGTGACGCCGGCAGTGTAGCCGCCCACCGTGACGGGGTTAGAAGAGACACGGTAGATGGTGTCAAGGCCACCAAGGTTCCACACGTGGAGATCCCACTGGCTTTCAAACCCTATCGTAGTCCAGCTGAAGGTGCCATTGGCATTAGTGATATCACTCACAGTGAGGTCAGTCGGAGGCAGGCAGGGCAGGCTGTCGGTCAGAACACCGCCTTGTGCCCAATCACCGTAGCCGATGCTGTCGGCCGTGCAATCCTGACGCACACGGAACATATAGTTCGTAGCTGCGCTCAGGCCAGTGAATGTGTAGGTATTGCCTGTGACGGTTATGTCGGGGTCAGTCCAGTTAAGGGCAGAAACCTCCTTGATATTGACCTGGTAGGTGCTGCCAGTGCCATACCACGCGATAGTGGCCGAGTCGTAACCGTGAGTCACCGAGGTGATGACAGGCTTCGGGCAGGAAACTCCGTTGCACGAAGTCAGGCGCATCACAGCGCGGCTTGTGTAGTAAGTGGTACTGCCTGAAAAACCAGAGGGCGACATTACGTCGGGATTGTAGGAGTCGCTATAGAAAGTAATGGTCTTGTAGCCCGTGCAGGATTGCACCTTGAAGACATAGCTGCTGCCGTTATAGTCGTAGGAGTTGTCATCCACGATGACCAACAGGTTGCCAGTGCCATCATAGCTATAAGTGGTGTCGAATAGGAACATGTTCCAGCCCTGCGAGCAGTTGAGCGGACCGGTGTAGACCCGGACGGCCGTGGTGGTATCGAGGGCCACCATGTCGGTCGAACTGGTAAAGACACTCTTAGTAGTCGGCTGCAGGTAAATGGTGCAGTTGGTCTTGTCGGTAGTGGGAGTGGCGTAATCATAATAGTAGCTAATAGCCGCCAGATCTTGCGCTCCGTTCAGCTCGGCACTGTCGATGATGGTTTCGGAGAGGGTGTAGCGGTAGAAGTTGTTCACAGGGTAGTTGTATGAAGTGCTAGTAGAAGAGGTGCTGCCAATGGAGGTAGTCATGGCGTTGTCGCAGAATGAAGTAGTCAGCTGCTCCATGCGCCAGCGTCCAGTGTCGCCATCTGTGCAGATGGACTGCACGTAGAAGTCGTACTCCGTGAGCGTGTCAAGCCCAGTGACGGTGACGGGGTGGGTAGTCGTGTTGACGACCGTACCCGTGCCACGGTTGAAGCCATGTAGGCCGTACTCGACGATATAGCCCGTGGCGGGCACTAAGTCGGTCCAGTCCACTTCAATACTGGAGGTGCTGCTGGAGGAAGCATGGATATTGACAGGTGCGGGGCAAGTATTGCGCCACACTTCGACATTGTCCACAGCGCCCGGAGGATTGGTTCCCACGCTGCCATCGTTGTGCCAGAAGAACACCAGGTTGTAGACTCCCGCCTCAGAGAGGGTGACGTCAACCGAGCGGTTGGTCCAGTTGGACACCAAATTGTACGAACTGTTCAGCACTATGGAGCCGGAGGGCTGGGTGGTGGTGCCGAAACTACCGGCGTTGCCAGCAGTGAATTCGACCGAGACGGGCACCAGGCACACACGCAGGTAGTCGCAGCAGCTCTCGCCGTAGTTCTTCCAGTCGTAACTGATAGTGTATTCACCTGCCGGCATGTTGAAAGTGCGGTAGGCATAGACGTTGGACGTAGAAGAAATGCTATAGCTGTTGCTCGTGCCGTTGTCGTTGGAAATGTACATGGCCATGCTATCGGAAGTGCCGTTGAAAGTTGCACTACCGATGTGCCACTGGTTAGTCTGGGTGCCGTTGAGGATTTCCCATCCATTGGCAATTGCCGGGTCGGCGAAAGTGCAGATATAGGGATAGGTACTCACCGGGGTAGACCTCAGAGTGGTGAAACTGAAGTTGCCCATTTCGCTGGTGTCGTCCACGTCGCAGAGACCCCTCACATAAATATCGTATGCAGTGTTGGAGTCGAGTCCGGTGAGGACGACAGAGTCGGCCGTGACGATGGTGACCGAGGCCGTGTCGGGGTTGAAACCGGCGAGGCCCACTCTCACCTCATAAGACGCCGCATTGCCGTTCCAAGAAATGGTAGCATCGTGGTTACCCAACAGAGCCGCAAACTGCGAAGGAGGCAGGCAGGAAGGCAGGTAATCCACTGCGAAGTCGTCAATGTAGACGGCATCGTAGCCCGAGTTCTGGGTGGCCACAGCGATGTAGCGTCCGGTGTCGGTATAAGTGTTCAGATAGACCGTAAAGGGAGTCCAAACCGAAAGCGAAGAGGGCTGGATAGTCTCGATGAGGGTAAAGGTAGACCAGTCGGTCGGGTCGGTCATCACACCCACCTTGACTTCACCATAGGTGGCGGTGGAACTGGTGCGGTAGACGTTCATGCTCACCTGCAGGCTGTCCACTGGTACAGCGGAACGCGGAGTGGCAGCGTAAGTATACGTAGTGCCGCTAGAATACATATAGAGCGAATTGCTACCCGAAGAATGGTAGGAAGTACTCAGATAGGGATAGGTAGAGTTATAGGAAGAACCCTTGGTCCAGCAGGCGGAAAACTCGCCCGACGAGCTGGGAATATAGGAATCAAAGTTCTCATGGTACGGCACCAACATGTCGCCGCAGGCCGTGGAGAAGGAGTAGCAGAAAGACCAGTTGCTAGTATCGCCCGCAATGCAGATAGAGCGGACATAGACATCGTAGCGCGTGGTGGCCGTAAGACCAGACAGAGCCACGGAATCGACATTGGAGGTAAGCAACGTTCCCGTGCCGGGAGCGAAGCCGTACAGGCCGTACTCAATCTCGTAGTCGCCGGCGTTGTTGCTGTCGGTCCAGTGGATGGTGGCAGAAGTTTGGGTAATATCGGTAGCGTTGACATCAAAGACGCGGCGGCAAGTAGGTATGTAGGTCACCTCAATGTCGTCCAGATAGGGATAGCTATATTCGCCTTCGGGTGAGAGCAGTGCGATGAAGCGGCCCGTGCCCTCGTACTCGTTCAACGGAATCTCGAAGTTCTCCCATCTGTAGACCGAAAGGGGCGAAACCGTTGCAACAGTGGTAAAGGTAGTGGGATCATTCGGGTCGGTCATCACACCCACATGCACAGTGTGGCTGTAACTAGTGTTGCTACGCATCAGCGCAAAGCTTATCTGCAGGCTGTCAACCGCAGGAACAAACTCGGGCAGCACCAACATTGAATAACTGGAATTAGACGAGTACATATACATCGATTTGGAACCGCTGTAGGCATAGCTGGTGGAGATATAAGGATAATTATCAGAAGAATAATCATTCATACGGTTCCAGCACATGGGCGTGGTGCCGTTGGAACCGGTAGCCCAGGACTCGAAGTTCTCATAGAACGGAACATTGAAGGGTACGCATGTAGTGGTAACCATGGCCATAGCATAAACGACCGTGTCGGAACAGATTGAACCCACGCGGAACTGATAGGTAGTTACAGGCTGCAGACCGGTGATGGTATAGTTGGTACTAGTGGTGCCGTTGATAGCAGTGGTCCATGCCGAATCGCTGGCGGCCTTGTATTCTACTATCCAAGAGGTCTCATCATAGCCCGGAGCCCACAGCAGGTCGGCACTGCTGGTGTCTACGCCAACCACAAACAGGTTGGGAGCCACACAGGTGGCAGCGGAGTCGCAGATGCCAGAGAGCCTAATGGTGGGATAATAGTTCTCCATCTCATAATTATCTGCACTGGTGGGGTTGGAAGGAGTCACGTCGGTACCGTCCTGATACCAGCATAGGGTAGCGGCGCTGGTGGTAGACGTACCGCGCCAGCCAACGGTGCACTCGTAAGAACCCGTGTTGTCGTCCACAGCAATCACCAAGTTGCCCGTTCCATCGTAGACAAAGGGAGTCGTAAAGTTGAGGCGCTTCCATCCCGTGGTGCTGCAGTCGATCGTACCGGTAGCCACCTGCGTGAGGCTGCTGAGCGGCACAACGGCATTCTCGGAGGAGAAGCTGCTCTGCGTGGTGGTGCCCATATAGACGGTAAGGCTGCGGGTAGTATTCATAGTGGTTTCCACATACCACGAAATGCCGTTGAAAGTGTTGGCATCGCCAATAACCGAGGAGGGATAGATGGACTGGCTGTAGGCATACTCATAGCAGCTATAGGTGGGACCATATTCCATCTCGCTGCCTGTGGTGCCAATGTTCACGTCGCCGCCCGACAGACAGCCGGTCAAAAATACCACGCTGTCCCAGTTGCCGTAGCCGTTATTTTCGGCACAGTAGGAACGCACACGGAACACATGTGACGCACCCGGCTCCAAGCCGCTCACCAGATACCACGAATTCGGAGTGACGTCGCTCACGAGCGATCCGCCCACTTCATATTCGACCTCGAAATGGCTGAGGCTGTCCGAACCTTCGTTATAATGCCACTCTATCATGGCCGAAGTGCCGGCCACGTCATTGGCAGCAACCGCATCAATAACGGCGCAATTAGGACGGGCAATGCAGCCCACGTGGAGCTCAAAGCCGGAATATGGCACACTGCCGTCGGATGTAAACTGAACCGTCAAGGATCCGGTAGAAGAAATGGTGCGCGGGACAGTCAGGTTCGAACCGCTCTGGTTATAGAGGGGGGTGCCCAACGTGCCTTCGCCGTCGTAGATGCTCAGGACGTCGTAATTACTTTCGCTATTCTGGGTACCCCAAACCACAATCACAGAGTCGGGGCTGGAGGGTCTCAGCACCACAGCGCCGTTGCAGCTGTTGCTGTAGTCGCCGCTGAGGCCGCCGTCGTCGTAGAGGATGCCGCCGCAGGCCACGATGGTGTCGGTGCCAGAGGTAGGCATGAAAAAGATGCCGGGGGTGACGCTGATGGGTCCCACCCAATTGCTGTAGCCTGTGTCGCAGTCGGCGCGCACATACATATCGTAAGTATAGCCCGCACTCAGCGAGGTGAAGGTGTAGAAGTTATCGTAAATGCCAGTGACAATGCTGTCTGAGCTCACCGTGTCGGGGTCGAAGCCAGTTTGGCCATAGCATACTTCAAAGCTGCTGACCACGTCGTTGGAATCCCACCCAACAACCACACTGTCTGCCTGGAGGGACAAGGCTGCGAAGTTGGTAGGCCGTGGGCAGGAGGACATCTGTATGCAGGTGGCATTGATTTGGAAACCGGAATACTGGACGCTTCCGTCGGAGTGGAAGACAATGGTAACCGGGCCGCCCTCGGTCTCGTAGGGGCCGAAGGTCTGGGTGGCACTGACGCCGTAGTCGTCGAAAATAACCGTGCCCGAAGTGCCGTAGCCCTCGTAAATGCGCAAATAGTCGTAGGAGCTCTCGGTGTAGGACACACCCGAAATCACCAGCGCCTTGGTGCTGTCGGAGGGATAGAGATAGAGCGTGGAGTTGCAGTTACTGCTGTAGTTGCCGCTGGGACCGCCGTCGTCATATATCACTGCGCCGCAGGCATAGAGAGAGTCGGTGCCGTTGGCATTCATAATAATGATACCGGGGGTGACCGTCAGGGGACCCGTCCAGTAGCTCTGCTCCGAACCGCAATCGGCCCGAACGTAAAGGTCGTAGGTCATTCCGCCCATAAGTGTGGTAAGGGTGTACACACTGTCCGAGATGCCGGTGATGATACTGTCCAAACTCAGGGTGTCGGGGTTGAAACCCTGCTGGCCGTAGCATATATCATAATAGTAGGCCGTGCCGTCGCCATTCCATCCCACGACCACGCTGTCGGCCGCAACGGAGGAAATCATCGTCAAGTTAGACGGTGAGGTGCAATTGAGATGCTCGCGCACCGTAATGTCGTCAATGTAGGCGTAGCAGTAGCTTGCCGTGGTGGGCACAAAAAGGGTAAGGTAGCCATTGGGGCCAGTATAGGAACTCAGGTCGACCTCTTTCTTCTGCCACTGGCTCGTAGCGGTGGGATAGAGGGTCTCAATGAGGTTGAAGGTGGACGCATCCATCATATCCGTCATCACGCCCAACTGCACACCGTAGGTGGAGGTGCTGTAACTTCCGTTGTAAATCCAGCATGAGAAATCAAGCGTGTTGATGGGGTCTTCAAACAGGGGGAGGCACAAATAAGAATAGTAGCTGCTGCCGTCCTTATACATATACATCGCACTGCTGCCGGAATGGGCATAGGAAGTGGATACGTAGGGGTAGTGGTAGCTGCCAATGTAATTGGTACCGTAGAACCAGCAGGGGTCGCCCAATACCCAGCTATCGGGGCTGCCGGTAGAGCCGGTGACCCAGCCCTCGAAACTCTGTGTATAGGGGAGAGAGTCGTGAGGAAAGTACTCACAGGGAGTCTTGAACATGCCAAAGCGGTTGAGGCTGGTGTCGCCGCCGCAATCGGCCTGCACATATACATAATAAGTAGTCTTGGGCATAAGACCTGTGAACTGGTAGACAGTGTCGCTCAGGTAAACCACCGTGCCGCTGCCCGTGCCGGGCACAAACGGCAGGGAGTCGTACTCCAGCACCCAGCTGGTGGCCGTTCCCCTCTCAACAAAACTAACCGAGGCAGTGTCGTCGGCTATGCCAAAGAAAGTAAGCTCGCCCGGTTTGGGGCAGGTGACCACCGGACGGGTAAAAGTGTAACGCAAACCGTGTGACGGAGTGGGTGTATTGGGACGCTGAGCGATAGTGGTGCTGATGGTGGGGCTGGCCCAAGGACCGCTCAGGCTCACCAGGTCGTCTGACAGTCCGTCCCAGAGCCAGGTGCGCAGGGTACGGCTCGTGCCGGCCTCGTTCACCGAATCGTAGACAAACTCAATGTTGCCGTTCTGGAACAGCTTCACCTGGTAGGAATACAACCCGTAAGGAGACGAATAGGAGCCCAACAGGTGGTACTCGATGGTCAGGCAGCTCACGCCGCCGGTGGTGTCCACCTGATAGTAGGTGCCGGCACCCGTGTGGCGCTGCATGTGGCCATCCTGTGCCAAGATGGGGTTAATCGTCTGCTTGGTCAACGAGGTGTAGGAAGCCGTTGTTCCCGATGTACTACTGGCAAAATCGATAAATCCGTTGGCACTCAGACTTATCGTTGTGCCTGCGCCTATCACGCTTTCACCAAAGGGGAAAGCGAAAGGCATACTCAGGGTGCCGTAGCCGTCGTCTAAAGTTGAAAACGACACGGACGTGCCTGTCGACACAATCGACGTAAACGTCGTCGTGTCCACCGTCAGTGTGTAGTCACTGAGGCTTTGTGCTTTTGTCACCCACGGCACGACCATCATCGCCGCCAAGAGCAACAATCTTTGTACAAATTTACTCATTAGAAAACTGTTTTAATTAATAATAAAGTTGTTTTTTATATTTCTTCGCTATTTTTCCTTGAACCTAACGTCACATCGTTCTCAATTGGCAATCATACGATTGAACATCCACTCCAACCTTTCATTCTTTTCAAAAAAGGTAGCCAAAATTACAATTTTTTTTTCAATTATCAAAAAAAAGACCGATTTTTGAGCCAAGAAAACCGCACGGAGGCCACACGGGCATAGTCTTTGCACCGCAAGGGCGTCCAGCAAAGTCCCCCTTGGCAACCCTCCCCCACCCTTTCCTATCGGCTCCGTTAACGGCCTATGTGTCGCTGGCAGTTCTTTGATGCCAAGAAGCAAAGAACGATAGAGGATGAAAAGGGGATGTAGCGAGGATGTACTGGAGGTAGGCACAATCCTGGGCGCGAAGGTAAAGGCGCGACGGGAGGGAGGAAAGAGAAAGGACGGGGAACCCGTCGTGCGGCCGGCTCCCGCCCCTCTCCGGATAAAGCACTCCGCACTGGGAATTGGAATGGCGTTTAGAACGAACTCTGGCTGCTTTTATCCGCAGCGAATAGTAAGGTTGTTGATGACAAAAAAAAGACCGCCACGTGGACGGTCTTGTGTGAATGGGTCGTAGGGGGTTGGCCTACTTGTGTTGAGGGGGATTAGGGGTTGACAATGAGTTTGCGGATGGTGTTGATGGAGCTGGCGGTGACTTGCACGAAATAGGCGCCGGCCGCTACTCCGTCGAGGTTGAGCTGCAGGGTGGGTTGGGCGGCGGCATCGGGGACGGCAAGGCGGCGCACTTCACGCCCGGTGAGGTCGAGGAGGGTGACGAGGACGGGGCCGCCCGTCTGGGTGAGGACGAGGGTGACGCTGGAGGCGGCAGGGTTGGGGTAGAGCTGGAGGCGGGGGTCGTCGGCAACGGGGGAGAGGCCGCTGTAGGGGGTTTCGATGGTGATGCGGTTGGACCAGTGCTCGCTGTAGAAGTTTTCGCCACAGATGGCACGGACGTAGATGTCGTACTCGGTTTCGCCGGTGAGCCCAGTGAGGGTGTAGGGGTGGTGGTCGACTACGACCGTGATACCGCTGCCTTCGGAGAATCCGATGGGACCGTACTGGATTTCCCATTGTTCGGCTCGGCCGCCTTCGGTCCAGTCAAGGTCGACGCTGTTGCCTTGGAGGTTGCTGTAGGTGAGGTTGGTTACGTCGGGGCAGAAGTCGGTGGTGAAACGGATGGTGTCGCTCCACTCGCTGGGGTCGTCGAAGTCTTGGCACTCGGCTTGTACGGCGGCGTAGTAGGTGACGTTGGGTTCGAGGCCGGTGACGGTGGCGGTGTGGACGTAACGGTTGATGACGCGGTCAAAGGCGGTGTTGAAGACGTGCAGGCGGTAGCTTACGTTGTTTTCTTCGGGGTCCCAGTTGAAGGAGGCTTTGTTGTTGGTGACGGAGGTGACTTCAAGTCCCATGGGGGAGAGGCAGGGGATGTCGCCGGTGTTGAAGGTGCCTTCGTACCAGTTGGACACGCCGGTGGAGTCGCAGTACTGGCGGACACGGTAGACGTAGTCGGTGTTGGGGAAGAGGTTGTGGAGGACGTGGAAGGTGTCTTGGGTGGTGAGGGCCGAGACGGTCCAGCTGCTGGTGGAGGCGCGACGATAGCCGACTTGGTATTGGTGGGAGGTGTTGAACCAGCGGAGCGTGACGCTGGAGGAACGGACGAGGGGCTGGCGGACGAGGGGAGTGGGGCAGGCGTTGGGAGGGCAGGTTTGGAAGGACATGAGGGGAACTAGCGAGTAGACGTTTTTGTTGCCGGTGAAGGCAGCAAGGCTGGCGGAGGTGGGGTCGGGGTTGACGGCGTCGGAGTAGTAGGCGAGGGAGGTGATGGCAGAGGTGGGGCTGACGAGGAAGGTGGCGCTGTTGTTGAAGTTGCCGCTGTTGTCGTCGATGGCAACGATGAGGTTGCTGCTGCCATTATAGGCGAAGGGGGTCTCGAAAAAGAAGGTGTTCCAGCCTTGGGTGCAGTTGAGCGAGCCGGTGTAGACTGCCTGTAGGGTTGAGGGGTCGACGAATTGGTCGGGGTCGGTGAAGGAGGTGCGGGTGGTGTGGCCTAGGTAGATGGTGCAGTTGGTTTTGCTGGTGAGGGCTGTGGCAGAGGAGTAGTAGAGGTTGATGGAGGAGATTTCGCCCCCGTGGGGTATTTGGCTGGACGGGATGATAGACTGGGTGTAGGAGTAGGAGTAGTAGGTGGCCAGGGGCAGGGTGGTGGAAGTGGTGGTGGTGGCGGGATTGCCGATGGTGTCGATGCTGGAGTTGTTGCATACCAGGGTGGTGAAGCTGCCGCCAGCGGAGAGGGTGGAGCTGTCGGTGGGGCTGCAGAGGCGGCGGACATAGACGCTGTAGGTGGTGGCAGGTTCGAGACCGCTGAAGGATATGCTGTTGGTGTGGACCAGCTCGGAGGCTACGATCATGCCGGTGCGTGTGCGGCAGGTGACACGGTAGTCGGCCGCTTCGGGACCATGCCAGGTGACGGTGGCAGAGGCCATGGTGCGGTGGGTGGCATGGATGCCAACCGGGCGCGGGCAGGCGACATGGGTGATGCTGATATCGTCGATGGCGCCAGGGCCTCCGACGAAGGTGCCTAGGGAGGCGGTATTTTGGTTGAACCAGTAGAAGGCCAGACGGTGGACGCCGGTGAGGGTATCGAGGACGGCGGTGTAGGTGTTCCAGTTGGTGCTAAGGCGGACGAAGGCGAGGTAGGTCATGTTATTGATGTTGCCCCAGGGCGACTCGAGGTTGCCCGAAGGCGGGGTGACGGGAATGTCGGGGTCGACAAGGAAGACCATGAGGCCATCGTAGCCTGCGCTGGTGGTGCCGCCGGCTTTAGCACGGAACGAGAGGAGGTAGCTGGAGTCGACGGTGCCAAAGTCAATGTCGCGGTAGGCGGAGGCGTTGACTACTTCGGTGTTGCGGGTGGCGTAGGTGGCGCCGGAGTCGGGCGAGATGAACATGGCGAAATGGCCAGGGGCGTTGTAGCCGTTGGTGCCGTTGCCGGCGGCGGTGTCGCGATACCAGTTGATGGTGGAGTTGCTGCAGGTCTGCCAGTTGTTCCACTCGTCGCCAGATTCGAAGTCATAGAAGTAGGGGACTTGGGCGGGGTTTTGGCGGGTGGTGAAGATGCCGGGAGTGAGCGACCACTGCGAGGTGTCGGCTAGGCCGCAGATGCTGCGGACGTAGAATTGATAGGTGGTGGCAGGGTTGAGGCCAGTGGCAGTATAGGGGCTGGAGGCGACTGAAACGCGAGTGCCGGTGCCGAGGAGGAATCCGTTGGGGCCGTATTCGATTTGTACGCCCAGAGGAGTATTGCGCTCGTTCCAGGAAAGGATGGCCGAACTGCTGGAGAGCGGTGTGCCTTGGAGGCGGTTGGGGCTCTGGCAGTCGGGGATGAGCTCAAGGGCGATGCTGTCGATGTATACTATGTTGTAATAGACGGTGTAGTTGGGGTCGGTCGAGGGGCGGATTTGAGAGACGAAGGTGACGTATTTGCCCAGGCCGGCGGCGGTGTCGAAGGCGACTTCGTAGGTCATGGGGTTGGCGGTGAGTTGGAAGGTGTCGATGGCGGTGAAGGTGGAGAGGTCGCCGGCGACAGTGCAGAGGCCTACTAGCAGCTGGTGGGAGTAGGAGGTGTACTCTGTATTGTTGGTCCAGGCACGGAAGACGGTCTGTACCATGTTAATGGGGTAGGATATGCTGTCGAGCTCGGGGAGGGAGGCGTAGGTGGGGTTGGAACTATAGGAATACATGTAGAGAGAGTGGCCGAGGACTTGGCCGAGGTCGTCGGTAATGTCGACGATGTAGGGGTAGCTGCTGTAGCCGCCCATGGCCCAGCAGTTGGGGCGGGCGCCGGTACCGGAGCCCCAGGCGGAGAAGTTCTGGCTGTATGGGAGGGAGTCTATAATGCCGCAAAGGGTGCTGAAGGAGGTGACGAAGGACCAGTTGGAAGTGTCGGTGGCGGAGCAGAGGCCGCGGATATAAACGTCATAAGAAGTGGAGTGGAAAAGACCGTAGAGGTTGACGCTGTCGAGCGAACTGGTGACTAAGGTACCGGTGCCGTGGGCGAAACCGGTGGGACCGTATTCGATTTGGAAATAGGTGGCGCTGGGAGCGCTCCAGTGCACAGTGGCGGTGGTAGTAGTGGCGCGGACGACGCTGACTCCGGTGGGACGGGGACAATTGGGGATGAGGCTGACTTCAATATCGTCGACGTAGGGATAGCTGCTTGGGCCGGCGGCCAGGGCTATGTAGCGGGCGGGACCCGTATAGCCACTGAGGGGCACTTCGAACATTTCCCAAGTGTTGACTGTAGAGGGAGTGACGACGGCGAGGGGGGTGAAGGTGAGGTAATCTTCGGGGTCGGTCATAACGCCTACCTGCAGGGAGTAGCCTGCATAAGTGACGTAGGCGGCGAAACTGACTTGGAGGGTGTCGATGGGGTAGTCTATGGCGGGGAGTGCGAGGTAGGAGTAGTAGGAGCCGGAGCTATAGAAGTAGAGCGACTTGGTGCCGCTGTGGCCGCGCGAAGTGTTGAGGTAAGGATAGCTGGTGTAGGTGTAGTTGGTGCCGCGGAACCAGCATTGTGTTATGGGACTGCCGATGGTTGAGGGGGCTTCGAAGTTTTCGAAGTTTTCGGTGAAAGGAAGCGAACCGACGGGGACACAGGTGGTGGTGGCCTCGGTTATGGTAAAGACGCTGTCGCCGCCGCATTCAGGAATGATGCGGAAGAGGTAGTGGGTCTGCGGGGTGAGTCCGCCGAAAGTGTGGGTAGTGGCCGAAGTAAAGGTAGCCACAGTGGTCCAGGCGGTGTCGTCGTCGGCACGGAAGGCAACATCCCAGGCAAGTTCGCTCCCGCCAGCAGCCCAGCGGAGCTCAACAGTGTCGGAGAGCACCCGCGAAACAAAGACGTTGGGAGAGACGCAGGTGGCAAGACTGTCGCAGGGGGTAATGAAAGAAACATTGGGGCGATAGGAGCTGGTGCTGCGGGTGCTGGTGATGGTGGTTAGGCCTGCGACGGTGTAGGGGGAGTTGTCGCGGTAGCTATAGATGCTTCGGGTGGCACCGGCATTGGTGGAATAGCCGTAGAAGCCTGAGGAGGTGTGGTTGGAGCCCGAAGGTTGGTTGACGAATGAGGAGAGCACCAGATTGGACACGCCGTCCCATACGAACGGGGTGGAAAATAGGTACTCGGTGACGCCCACGTGGGTGGTGGGACGGATGCCGGAGTAGACCTGGGTCATGCTGCCAGTGAGGGGGGCGAAAGAGGTGAAGGTGGAGTTAGTGGTATGGCCAAGGAAAATGACCAGCTCTTTCTCATAGGAGCCACCGGAACTCCAGTTGTAGGTAATGCCCATGATGGGGCCGGCGGTGAGACCCATAGCCGTAAGTTCGGCGGCGGTATAGATGCTCTGGCTGAAGGTGTTGCCCCAGGAAGAGTAGGCAGGCAGATAGGTAGTGGTGGTGCCCGTGCCGGAAACTTCGCTGGTGCCACCCGCACGGCAGCGAGTATAGAAGGCTACGGTGTCGCCCCGGACGGTGTCGCCGTTGCAGACACTGAAGACGGTGGCACGGTAATGTGTGGTGGGATTGAGGTAGGAGAAGAAGTAGTCATGGGCGGTAGTGGTATCGGTGAAGGGGAGGGCGGTGGGGTCATCGTCGTTAAATAGAACCACCTGGTAGAAGGAAGGTTCGGGAACCACGCCCCGCACTTCCCAACTGAGGAAAGCCGAGCCGCCGGCCACGTGGTCAACATCGACGCTGCTGACATAGCGGCAAAGGGGAGCCCGCTGGCAAGATACATGAAGCGCGAAACCGGCATAGGTAATGCTGCTGGTGCTCGACTGGAACTTGAGCGTGAGCGGACCCAGAGAAGAACGTATCTGGGGTACAATCTGGTTAAGGCCGGTGCCGCGATAGAGAAGGGTGCCAGTGGTGCCTTCGCCGTCGTAAATATAGAGGTAGTCATAATTAGTGCGGGCGCTGAGGGTGCCCGAAAGGACCACAATGGAATCGGGGTCGGTAGGATGGACCACGAGGGTGGCGTCGCAGCCGCTGCTGTAGTTGGCGGTGGCGCCGCCGTTGTCATAGAGGGTGCCTTCGCAAGCGTAAATATGGCTCACGCCGCTGACAGGCATATTATAAGAACCTGCGGTGACGGTGAGGGGTCCTTGCCAAAAACTATAGTCGGAGCCGCAGTCGGTGCGGACGTAGACATCGTAGCGGCCACCAGAAACCATCGTGGAGCAGACAAAGAATGTGTCGCTGAGGAGGGGGAAGACATTGCGCATGCTGTCGACATGGGTGCCCACGGTGTCCCAACGGAATTCCCACGCCGCGGTGGAAGGCGCGGGAGTCCAAGCAAAGGTCACCTGGTCGGCCGGAGCCGGGGACACGCAAGCAAAGTTGAGCGGACGGAGGCAGGAGGGGTCTTCGGGACGGATGAAAGAAAGGGTGAGACCCGGAGCGGGTTTGTTCGTGGGGCTGAGGGTGATAGGGACGGCGGTGTAGGCTACGGAGGGCGCTGCCCAAGAGCCCGAAATGCCTATGGTGCGGTTGACTCCGAGTTCGTGCAGGAAGACGTAGGGCTGAAAGGTGTTGGCCACGGTAGAGGAGTCGTACTTAAATTCAATGTCGCCGCTTTCATAGAGGACAACCTGAAAGGTGTAAGAATTGCTAGACATGTAGCTATAGGGCTGCACTTGGTTGTACTCAATGACGGTATACTGGTTGGGGGTGGTGCCGAAGGATTCATAGTATATTTTTCCAGTGGCACCGCTGGATGAGTCGAGTATGAGGTCGAGCCCCAGGGGGACTATGATGCTCATGTCATCGCCGTGGATCTGATAGCCGGAGGAGGTAGGATCGACATTGCCGATGCCTATCTGACCGTTGGACGCAACCATGACCTGGGTGCAGCTCTCCTGGCCGAAGGGGAAGGTGAAGGGCAGTGAAACGGCTGCGGACACGTCGTCATCCTCGGCGGCGGTGAGGCGGGTGCCGGAGGAGGCAATGGAACTAAAAGAGCCCGGATAGTACGAAAAAGCGTAGTCGCTAACATACACCTGAGCGCTGGCAATGAAAGGCATAAGGGACATTGCCATCAACAGTAACAAGCGAATTGATTTTTTCATATTAATACGTTTTTATTATTGCTCAATTTGAAGTTGCAAATATACACAAAAAAAACGAATTCACACCACAATAACGAAAAAATATTCTTAACCACCAATGAAACAACATATTAAATATAGTCCGCACGAGATGTGGCATTTTGCGTTCGCGACGAAAGTGACAGGGGCGGCCTATATAAGGGCCGCCGAGGCTTCGCCCTATCCTCTATCGTTCGCCTGTAGCTCGTCTATCGTTCTTTGGTTACAGGCAACAAAGAACTGCAGAAGAAGCGCAACGCCTTAGGCAGAATGGGGGCGGACTTGGAGTCAGCTGTTATGGCTTGGCGAGGGAAAGGGTGGCTCGCGGAGGGACGGTGCGCACGACTGCAACGGGGGAGGATAGGCAGGGCAAACGGAGGCGGCCGTTGAGTTGTTTTTTTCTTTATATCGTTTTTTTTTGCTACTTTTGCAGTTGATTATGAAACCACACAAGACAGCCACCCTGCTGGTGGTGGCACTACTGGCCCTTGCCGGCCAAACGGCAATGGGGCAAGGGAGTGTGACCAAGTCGGGCACACCGGTGACCCCGGCCGACCGCACTTCCGCTGCCCCCGCTCTGCTGCGCAAGAGCGCCACCCCCCTACCCGACCCCACGGCTGGCACCTATGTGGTGGTGACGCGCGAGGACTTGCTGACGGCCATACAGCCACTGATAGCATGGAAGCGGCAGGAGGGTTTTCGTGTAGAGACCCTGGTGATGTCCACCCGCGAGAGCGACAGCATCCGCTCAGCCCTGCGGCAGCGCTACGAGGGGAGCACCCCGCTGCGCCCAGCCCAAAAATATGTGCTGCTGGTGGGCGACGTGGACCGCCTGCAGGCATGCCCCGGAAGATACACCCCGGGCGGGCTGAGCAGCAGCGTGACCGACCTCTACTATGGCGAGTACACGGGCGACTATGTGCCCGAAGCCCTGGTGGGACGGCTTTCGGTGGCCGACAGCGGGCAACTGGCCGACGTGGTGGCCAAAATCATTGCTTACGAGCAGGGGCGGTGGGCCGCGGCAGAACGAGTGCTGCTGACGGCCGGGAACGAGAGCCGCGACAACGCTCCCACCACCACGAACGGGCAGGTGCACTACCTGGCCAACCTGACGGCCGAATTCCGACCCGAACTGGACACGGTCTGCTTCTACAATCCGTCGTCGGGCGGGCAACAGGACACCCTGGTGAAGGCGCTGGACAAGGCCAACGCTTTGGTGAACTACACCGCCCACTGCACTGCCCAAGGGTGGAACAGCCCGGCGGTGACATACGCCACGTTGGACACCCTGCCCAATGCGGTGCCGACGGTTTTTGTCAACAACTGCTGTCTGAGCAATGCCTTCAGCGCCACCTGCTTCGGCGAGCGGCTGCTGCGCAAGGCCGAGGGGGGCGCCGTGGGCGTGATAGGCGCCACCAACGAGACCCTCTGGGACGAGGACTACTACTGGGCCGTGGGGGCCAAATACCCCCCAACGCTGCACCCGACCTTTGAAAGCGGACGCCCGGGTGCGTTCGACGGCCTGCTGACGGGCAGCCGCCTCGACCCCGACGCGGTTTCGCTGGGAGCGCTGATTTATGCAGGATGCAGCGCGGTGACATTGGTTGGGTCGCCATACGACGCTTTCTACTGGGAAACCTACTGCCTGCTGGGCGACCCGTCTATGACCCTGACGATGGGCAGCACCGACAGCCTTTACCTGGCAGTGGGCGACAGCATTGTGGCAGGCATGACGCTCCTGCATGTGGAGAGCCAGCCTTGGAGCCGCATCAGCGCTACCCAAGGAGGCACCTTGCTGGGCACCGTGCTCACCGACTCGGAAGGACGGGGCTCCTTGGCTCTGACCCAAGGGTTGGCGGGCGACAGCCTGACGCTGACGGCCACCCGGCCCGAACGTATTTTTAGACAGATGGTTCTCCCCATAAACGTACCCAACCGAGGCCGATTGGCGGTGACAAACGCCGCGGCAAGCGCCGACGGGAGCCGCATAGAGCTGACCCTGCAGAACGTGGGCGCCGACACTGCCGCCGGACACCGACTGACACTGACGCAAGACAGCACGGACAGAAGTTTGGGAGCCGCCCTGGATGCGGTAATTGACCTCCTGCCCCTGCCGACACTGGCTCCAAGTGAAGACACTACGCTGAGCCTGCCCCTGGGCGACTACTCGATTGGGGCGCTGCCTGTGTTGAAAGGCCTGTTGACCCTTCGGGACGAACGGGAGGAGGCTTATGCACTGCTGCCCGTGGCATTGGAGATGGACGACCGCAGACCCCGGCTGACAGGGCTGCAACTGCTGGATGAGGAGGGAAGGCCGATGAGGAAATTTGTGCCCGGAGAGAAATGCACGTTGCTGGCAACGTTGGCGGCCATGGCAGACAGCGCCATGCTGACTATTAATCAGCTGCCTGTGGCCACAAGCCTGGACACGGACCAACTGACCGCTCACTATACGACAGCCAGTACGGAGGAGCGCCTCCACGTGGAGCTGGCGGTGAGGAAAGACCGCTGGCAGGAGAGCTACGGCGGCTGGCTGCTAGCCCATAACAATATGGAGGACTTTGAGAGTGGCGATTTTAGCAACTACCCCTGGCAGTGGACCACCCTCAATCCATGGCAGATTGACAGCACGACGGTGCATGGCGGACGTTACAGCGCCCGGTCGGCCACAATAGGCGACGCGCAACGGTCCACCCTGACGCTCGAAATTGAGACCTTGGCGGACGACAGCGTGACGTTCTACTACCTCGTTTCGAGCGAGGGAAGCGACTGGCTTTACTTCTTCCTGGACGGCCGCAGACGCGGTTACTGGAGCGGCAACAGCGGCTGGCAATACTACGCCCGCGCACTGCCTGCCGGGAAGCACACGCTGCAGTGGATATACCAGAAGGACGCTTCGAGAAGCGAACGGGACGACTGCGCCCATGTGGACGACATTAGGCTGCCACTGGCTTGGTGGAGCCAGCCCTATGGGCACGGCGTGGCCGACAGCGTGAGGGTTGGCATAGCCGGAGGGAGAAACGTGGCGGAGCGCTTTACGATAAGTCCCAATCCGGCAGTCGGCGCCGTAACCCTTAAACACGGGGCAAGGCCCTACGGACGACGGCTGACGATATATGACACCTATGGGCGAAGGGTGGACGAAATAAAAATTGAAGATAACTGCGAGGCGACACAATATTTGACCCACCATTTACGTTTTGGGATTTACACTTTGGTGCTGCACGACAGAGCCGGCAGCCAAGTGAGAAAACTGATAGTAACGAAGTAACCCTATGCTGCAAATAGACACATTGCCAGCCTTTGCCCCCATCGCCGACTCGACGGCGCTAACGACAGACTCGGCCACCTCAGCCGCAGAGGTGCAGTCGATAGTGTGCGCCTACGATACGATTTTCACCCCTTTGGTAGCGAAAGAACCAGTGCTGCACAGAAGCCTTTTCACACACCACGAACTGCAGGTAACGAGCAGCCATGATAGAAGCATTCAGCACCACGACGCCCCAGGCTGGTATTTCGGCATTATCGTTATTTCGATTTTCTTAATATGCAATTATTTACGGCATAAACAGATTAGTCTGGTCGACCTGTTGCACTCAGCCATTGACCACCGCGCACTTGACCGGCTGCTGCGCGACGCCAACCTGACCCACCCTACTTCGCAGGCACCGATAGCCCTTATCATGATGATACCCCTGTCACTGGTGGGGTACTACTCGTTTATGCCCCACAACAGCAAGTTCTTGACCGATGTGCTGAGTTACGCCCTGCTGCTGGTGGGATGCTATGCGGTGTACTTTACGCGCAACGGCATTTTCCGATTGGTGGGCAACGCTTTCGGCAACAGCGAGCCGGTGAATGTGTACCTTTCGAGTAATTATATTTTCCACCTGCTGTATGCCATTGTGGGGGCTTCGATGGCGTTTTTTGTGTGCTTCACGGGAGAGGTGGGGAAAACCTTTCTGTACATAATGTTGGGCATGATTGGGCTGCTGGTTTTGGTGCGCTTCATAAGGGGAATGCAAATAATTTTAACACTCGCAAAAACTTCTAAATTCTATTTATTTTACTATCTTTGCATTCTTGAAATTGTACCCATTGTGATAATTATTAAGATTACAACTTCGTTATAGACAGAGAATTGTGTAAATAGATAAAGATTACATGAAAGTCAAAAAGATCCTTGTTTCGCAGCCCGAGCCTGCTGATTTGGAGAAATCACCCTATAAGAATTTGGTTAATAAATACGGAGTAGACATTACTTTCTACAAATTCTTTGATGTCGTAGGACTGACCGTATCGGAATTTCGCAAAAGCCGCATCCACCTGTCCGAATACACTGCCATTATTTTCAATAGTAAAAACTCGATAGACCACTTTTTCCGCCTAGCGAAAGAGCTGCGCGAGGTGATTCCCGACACGATGAAGTATTTCTGCACCTCTGAGGCTATCGCCCTCTACCTGCAGAACTACATTCAGTACCGCAAGCGCAAGATTTTCTTTGGAACGCAGTACTTTGCCGACCTCATTGAGATTCTGGGCAAGCACCGCGATGAGAAATTCCTCTTCCCATGCAGTGACGAGAAGCAGACAGAATATACCAAGCTGCTGGATAAGAATAAATTTAAATACACAAAGGCTACTATGTACACTTCGGTTCCGAAGGACCTGAGCAAATTCAACCTGAAGGATTACGACATTGTCTGCCTATTCTCGCCGATTGGCGTGCGCTCACTGTTGAAGAATTATCCTGATGCAGCCGACATGAACCTGAATATTGCTGCATTCGGTACTTCGACACATGCTGCCCTTAAGGCCGCCGGTATAAAACTGACTATTGCAGCCCCCACCAAGACTTCGCCTTCGATGGCCATGGCCATTGAGAATTACATTAACGGGAAGGGGCAGGATGACGTGGTCATATCCCGTCCCACCTCTACTAAAAAGGATAGCCACGCCAGCCGCACCACCACTACGACCGGGGCGACAAAGAAGCCGAAGTCGGTGTTTGCCAATAAGGCCAAATATAAGCAACTGCAGGAAGAGCGCAAGGCGCAGGCCGCTGCCCGCCGCGCAGAACGACTGGCCGCCAAGGCTGCAAAAGAAGCCGAGGCCATAGGAAATGACACAAAAGCAGTAGCTAAGACGACTGCCAAAGCAGAATAAAAAAACATAAGAAAATAAGGGCCCGCTGAGATGAATACAGACGGGCCCTAATAGCACTATGGAGCGAGAAAACTACACTTTCGGAAAAAAGGAGCACTTGTGCAGCGAGAAACTTATGGAGGACTTGTTTCGCACAGGCCATCGATTGATGGTGTTTCCTTACAGCGTCCGCTGGAAGGTGTGTTCGAAGGATTCGCTCCCTTATCCGGTTCCGGCACAAGTTTTGATTGCGACTTCGAAAAAATATTTCCACCACGCAGTGGACAGGAACCGGGTGAAGAGGTTGACTAGAGAGTGCTACCGACTGCACAAGCATTTGATATATCAGCCCCTTGAAGAGCACGACGCAGCCCTGCTTCTGGCCGTAAACTATGTGCATAATGAGATTTTCGACTACGAAGTGCTGTATCACAAGTTTGACAAACTGACCTCACAATTGACTTCACTCCTAAACAAACAGCTGAACGGGCAAAAGCCATGAACGCTTTGCGCCAAATATGGGATATGGCCAGCCGTGGGGTGTACCAGCTCTGGAGGCTGATTTGCGCCCTGCTGTCGAAGGTGCTGCTGGCTCTACTTTGGTTTTATCGCCACTGCATTTCGCCACTAACCCCTGCCGCCTGCCGCTATACCCCTACCTGTTCGCAATATGCGGTGGAGGCCATAAAGAAGTATGGCCCGTTCAAAGGCGGTTGGCTTGCATTTAAGCGCATACTTCGCTGTAATCCCTGGGGGGGGAGCGGGTACGACCCCGTGCCGTAGTAGTTGAGCCTTATTTTGCTTTCTTAAGTGTTTCCTAATATCTTTCTGGCTTTTTGAAAAAAAGGGAACCTCTGTGTGCCGTTCCTATATAAAGAAAAAGCCGGACGCAGTTTATTTCGTCATGCGCCCGGCTTTAGGTTTGAGATTATTGCTTCTACTTTAAAAAGGTTTCGTAGTAGTCGAACATTTTTTCGTAAAGGTGGATGCGGTCGATTCCGCGGACGTTATGCTCGTGATGGGGATAGACGAAATAGTCGACCTGTTTGCCAGCCTTGATGCAGGCGTCGATGAATTCGATACTATTCTGCCATACGACAGTGTTGTCCTCTGCCCCATGGATGACGAGGAGGCGACCTTCTAGGTCTTTGGCCTTGGCAAGAAGGGAATTGTTGGCATAGCCTTCGGGGTTTTCCTGAGGAGTGTCCATATAACGCTCGCCATACATGACTTCATACCATTTCCAGTCGATGACAGGGCCACCGGCACAACCCACTTTGAAGATTTCGGGATGGGCCAGTTTCATTGTAATGGTCATGAAGCCACCAAAACTCCACCCTTCAACACCCATACGATCCTTGTCGACGTAGGGAAGGGATTGGAGAAATTTGACACCTTCCAACTGGTCGGCCATTTCGATTTCGCCCAAATGGCGATGGGTGCAGCTCTCGAATTCAAATCCGCGGTTGTCGGTGCCACGATTGTCGACGGTGAAGACGACATAGCCTTGCTGAGCCAAATAAAGAAAATAGAGATTTCCGCCGCCAAGCCAGAAGTCGGTTACTAACTGGCTGTGGGGGCCTCCATAGACGTAAACTAAAGTGGGGTACTTTTCACCCTTTTTCATGTTGGGAGGGGTAATGAGGCGATAGTAAAGGTCGGTAACGCCATCGGCGGCTTTGATGGAACCCATCTGAATGCCAGGCATGGCATAGTCGGCAAGAGGATTTTCGAGCTGATAGAGGTTGGAAAGAACATTACCTTTGACATCGAGGACTTGAGCGGTGCCTGGGTTGTCGACACTATTGAAAATATCAATTAATGCGGTGCCTGCCTCATTGACAACCACTCTATGGGTGCCCTTGGCAGGAGTGAGAAGCGTCATTTGGCCGTTTTTGAGGTTGACTTTGTAGGCGGCACGGCCTGTGGCAGACTCACGATTAGCATAGATGAAAATGTTTTCTGCTTTGGCGTCGAAACCGATAAATTCTTCAACTTCGTATTTGCCTGAAGTCACCTGTTTGAGAAGCTGGCCATCGGTATTGTAAAGGTATAGGTGCTTGTAGCCATCACGGAGACTGAACCAGAGGAATTGGTCGGGATGATTGGGGACGAAAATCATAGGGTCGCAGGGCTCGGTGTAGCGGGCATTGGTTTCCTCGAAAAGAACGGTGTCGAACTCGCCGTCTGAGACATCGTACCGCTCAAGCCACATGTGGTTTTGATCGCGGTTTATTTTGGCAATGTAGAGATACTCTTCGTTTGGATCCCAGGCTAGATTTGTAAGGTAATTTTCGCGCTCGGCAATACTCTCGTCGCGACGGGTGTCAAGATAAAGAATTGAATCATTGGCGGTGTTGTAGATGCCCACGGTAACCTCGTGGCTCTTCATGCCAGCCATGGGGTATTTGAAAGGCTGCTCGCGAGCAATGCGGGCAGTGGTGTTGACCAGAGGATAGTCGGTTACCATAGATTGGTCCATACGGTAGAAGGCCAGATAGGAGCCTTCCGGGGACCAAAAGGTGCCTTTGTTGATGCCAAATTCGTTACGATGCACCGACTGGCCATAAACGATGTCTTGGTCGGAACTTTCAATGGCGTGAACGTTGCCATTTTCATAGATGTAAAGATTGTTGTTGGCCGTGTATGCCGATTTGAATGTAGTGGGTTCCATGTCGAGGTTTTCAGCCTCCTCAGTAGGATAATCGGCCACCTTGGTCAAGGTCTTTTTTGAGAGGCTGTAGCGCAGGACTGTCCCCTGAGCGTTGAACTGAATCTCTTTAGCACTAATGAATTTGACATTAGGAATATAGCGCAACGACTCCCTGCCAGAAGCCAGCATTACCTTGTTGAGCTGAGAAAGTGTAATACAGGGCTTGGCCTTGCCTGGCTGTCCTGTGTAAAGAACAGTGTCTTGAATATAGGCAATTTGGTTACCCTTGCCAACGAATTGAAGTGCCCTCATGGGGGACTGGGGATAGAGATTGTAGGACATAAGCTGCTTGGAACTAAGCATCTTATCCTGAGAAAAAACGCTGACTGAGAGAGTCAGCGTAAAAGCCAAAAAGAAAATCTTTTTCATATAATTTGAAATCAATAATTTTTCCAATTGCGTAATCTAAGATTGAATACTCCGAAGAAAGCTTCTTTGAAAATCTTCATGCTCATCTTGGACGTGCCCAAAACTCTGTCGGTGAAAATGATGGGGACTTCGTAAATATTGAAACCGAGGCGGGTGGCAGTGTATTTCATCTCGATTTGGAATGCGTACCCTACAAATTTCACCTTATCGAATTTGATTTTCTCAAGCACTCGACGGCTATAACAGACAAAGCCGGCGGTGGCATCCATTACTTTCATGCCTGTAATAGTGCGGACATATTTTGAGGCGTAATAGGACATCATGAGGCGACCCATTGGCCAATTGACAACACTGATTTTGCCACCCACATAACGGGAGCCAACAACGACATCACCCTTGCCTGTGGAACAGGCTTCGTAAAGACGGGGCAGGTCGTCGGGATTGTGGGAGAAATCGGCATCCATTTCAATCATATATTCGTAGCCATGCTCCAATCCCCAACGGAAACCGTCCAGATAGGCTGTCCCTAAACCTAACTTACCTTTACGTTCTTTAATGAAAAGGCGATCGGGAAACTCTTGCATAAGCCTTTTGACTATGTCGGCTGTGCCATCAGGGGAATTGTCCTCTATAATGAGCATATCAAAAGCCTTATTTAACGAGAAGACTTTGCGAATAATATTCTCGATATTTTCTTTTTCGTTATAAGTCGGGGTGATAACAAGTGTGTCGTTCATAACTGTAAAGTGATGTAAAATCAATTGATAAAATTACTGCCTCCGCTTTGACACTTGGGTTTTCACAATCTTGCGGTGACGAATCATAAAGGGAAGTATTGCAAGCCAACCGAGGGTGTTTCCAACACAATTGGCTATTAAGTCATTGACATCAAAACCGCGATAGGGTAGTAAGTATTGTACAAACTCGGTGAAAAGGCCTACCGACAAAGCCACTATCAGTACCCATAGCCACCGTTTGTCTAACCAATCTGCCAGAAAAAACGGACAGAGAATGAAGACTATGCCATGGGGGAAATGGTCAAACCGGAGTCCAAAAATGAAATTGCTAAGAATCGGAGCCAGTCCATTCAGCGGTGCCCACATCAAAACTGCCAATAGTACAAAATACAGTACTGCCCATTTTTTACGGGCACCCTGGTTGGTGTAACGAATGACAGTATTTTTTAATTGTCGACGACGTAGCACCTTGCGCGAAAGATTGCGCCACTCGTCCGTCTCGCAATCAACAATAGTGCCATCTGCTTTTTCTATGGAAATAAGCTTCGCAAGGACATTATCACGCGTTTCATGCTCAAAGGCATAGCAATTGTCGCCTCTGAAGACAAGGACTCCATCTTCAATGCGCATAAGGCGGTGAATGATAAAATGGCCTTCATGCTGAAACAAATACACCTCGCCAGGAATACATATTTCCTCTGCAGCTAGAGGGCGCAACTGGATGGTATCGCCCTCACCGTTTATAAGGGGCAGCATACTGTGACCACCAAATAGCATAGTAACTGTGTGACCTGCTTTAAGGCGTTCACACATCTCAACCAAGATAAAATTGTCGAGGCTATTGGGCAGAGAAATCTGTATTGTTTTCAATATAAAATTCCCAAAAATAAAAACTACTTAATCGGACCGAAAATAGCGTCGTGGCTGGTCCACGCAGCTGCTTCATCGGGAAGGCATTCCAAATGGAAAACAGGAGTCACCGAAAGAACATCAGAAAGCATGTTTACCATCATATCCTGAAACTTTTCATCCTGGGCTAATGCGGGAGGGCAGGAAGGATGGATAGAAGAGAATGCCTCAATAATATTCAAACGATGTATCTTATTGTATGGAGCTTGCGAAAGACGCATGGCTGCAGCCAGCGGGAAACGCAACTGGTGATAGTGATGGGTCTTACCACTCCAAGGAGAACCATAAACCACAGCTTCGCCATTCTCAAAAGCTAACACAGGGCTGTCGTCATTCAACAGGAATGTATCGGGAATGTATTTAAGCCATAAGCGCGTGTGCGTGCTCTTTCCGGTTCCTGACTCACCTAGGCAAAGCACGGCTTTACCCTGATGCACCACACAAGATGAATGAATCAGCACCATATTACTCGAACAGGAAAGCATGCCCACTGCAGTCCACAAGGCAAATCGAAGCATCATCGGATCTACGCAAACCGTGGCCTCCAGAATAGGACTACCCATTTGATACCGCATAAGCAATGGAACCGAATTTTCACCATAAGGTTCCATTTCAAAATAGTAGGTGTCACCAACCTTAGCCAAAGTTGAGGATAACGCTCCTATTTCAAAACTGTAATGATAAAGAATAGTCCATTCGCTGGGTTTGGGAATATTACATCCAAAGACAATCTTCCATTCGGGTTCGACATTATTTACAACGAACACAGGAAAACCCGGCATGTCGCGAAGAACCGAACATTCTTTATCACCTTCAACACATATAAGGTGTTTTGCAATGGAATAGGTAACTGAATCAGCCATAATAATATGAAATTATTCAGCTAAGAGAAGACCGTTTTCTTTTATGGTAGCAACCCATTTCTCGGCATCAGCACGAGCAACAGACTCCTCAACCTCATAGTTGTCAAGCAATACTTTTACGGCATCGTCAACAGTAAAGTCTTTACCCTGAAGCGAATCCCACATTAATAAAGCCGAAGCATTAAAGGCAACAACTCTAGTCATGTCGCCACTATTCTTACCTTGTAAAAGAATAATATTCTCGCCCGCAACCTTGCGAACCTTATAAATCGGATTAATTTTCATGCTGCAAAGATACAACTTTTTTTTTGAATAAAAGGAAAACAAACAAAAAATACCGATAATTAAGGATTCTACTCTAAAGAATGCCTCAATCATAATAGATAACTACTCACACAAAATTTTGATATTAAAAGAGCCATCCAACAGAGCACAACATCTATATAAACAAAAAAAGGGGAACCACAGACGGTTCCCCTTAAAAAGATTGGCGGCGACCTACTTTTCCACGAACA
>CAMUZR010000028.1 GCA_947165255.1 uncultured Bacteroidales bacterium | reverse complement strand
TTGGTACTCTTTTTTTCTACTTAGTGTTGCACTTGTAACTGGAATTTAGGTCCCCGAAGGGGGCGGAGAAGAAAAAAAAGCGCCGCAGGGCTTGGTCCTGCGGCGCGATATGGAAGAGCCTATTCGGCGTGGTCGCTGTGGCGGTCGTGACGCTGGTTGCGCATTTCGAGCCAGACCCAGAGACGGTACATGAGCCATCCCCAGGCAAGGAAAAGAACGATGCAGACCCACATGGGGACGGGCGAACGGTAGGCCTCGTTGTTGACAAAACGCTCGAAGGCGGGGATGTCGGCATAATAGTAGGCGCCGGCCCCAAAGTCGAGGCTGTCCACCAGACCCAACCCGTTTGCCATAATGTAGAGCGCACAGAGGAGCACCAGGATGCCCATGCACCAGGTGACGACACGCATTATTTTGCTACCACGTTTGGACATAGGTCAGTTTAGACGGTGAGCGTAGGGATGGGGAAGATGACGCCCGAGAGGAGCAGCCACACGGCAAAGAGGGTGAGCAGGATGTTGAAGGTCTGGCCGATGACATAGAGCCACAGCACCTTGCCGCCGTGCATCTGCTTGACGATGGTCTTGAAGTGGGTGTCGAGGCCGATGCTGGTGAAGGCCAGGACGAAGGCCCAGTTCTTGTACTGGTCGAGAAGTTTGTTGATGGCGCCTACCTGGTCGGAGCCGAAGGCGGGAGTGATGATGAAGGAGGCAACCAGCGAGGCTACGAAAAAGCCGATGATGAATTTGGGGAAACGAATCCAAATCTCGTTGGCACCCACGGAGCGGCGCTCGGTGTTGTCGACCCGGGTGGCGAAGAAGATGGCCACGAAGAAGGCGATGAAGCCGATGAGGATGTTCTGGATGGACTTGACCAGGACGGCAGCCTGCTGGGCCTCAGGGCCGAGGGCGGTGCCGGCCACGACGACGGCGCCGGTGCTGTCGACAGTGCCACCGATGAGCGAGCCACCCATCAGGGGCGACATGCCGCAGGCACGGATGATCATGGGTTCGAAAACCATCATGAGGATGGTGAAGATGATGGAGATGGACACAGCCAGGGAGAGGTCCTCTTTCTTGGCCTTGCAAGCGGCGCCGGTGGCGATGGCGGCGGAGGTGCCGCAGACGCTGGTGGCGGAGGACAGGGTCATGACGAGGGGCTTGTTGTCAATCTTGAGCACACGGGTGCCGAACTGCCACATGAAGATGATGACAATGGGGGTGACAATCCAGGCGATGCCGAGACCGTAGAGACCGAATTTGGCGATGTTGGAGAATAGGACGGAGAAACCCATGATGACAAGACCGGTTTTGATGTAGAACTCGGTTTTGACGGCGGGTTTTAGCCAATCGGGCACACGGATGGTGTTGGAGATGAGCAGGCCTACGAAGAGAGCCCAGAATGCCCATTCGAGATAGCGGTTGAGCGTGTACTCGGCACTGATGAGGCGCACGATGATGGCGATGAGGTAGAGCACGAGGAAGGCCGGGATGAACTTGCCGACTTTCTCGCCCATGAGTTTGACGCCGATGCCAAAGAGGAGGGTGAGCAACACGCCGGTGAGCACTAGCTTGCCGAAGAACTCGCCCGTCAGCTGGGCGCCCAGGGTGGCATACTTGCCACTTTCGAGCTGTTCGGGAGTGAGGGTTTCCCAGAGGGTGTAGGTCTTGAACTTCAGCGCGGAGAAGAAGTCCCATCCCAAAAGGACGTCGAGTGTTCCCAAAATGATGACGACAAAGCCAATCCACACGGCCAGCCAGTCCTCTTTCTTGTAGAGGTCGGACCAGTTGCCGCCTTTCTTTACAGCCGTGGCTGTAGCATTAGTATTATTTTCTTTCATATTGTATTGATATTTATTTTCGCTGCAAAAATACTATAATTTGCGAACTTTCCAAATTTTTCTGCTGAGAAAAACACTTTTTTAAGATTTGTGGGGCGGGAGAGGTACCCGAATGGGTGGGGGGGCTGTGGATGCCCGAAAGGGCAAAAAGAAAAAGGCCCCAAACGGAGGGGCCTTTTCTGGATATCAAATGTAAGTAATGTCCTTGATTATGAGCATTTGCTCCATCCGCAGTTGGGGCAGTTTTTGCAGCCGCCGGTGTAGATGATTTTGGAGCCGCAGTCGGGGCAGAGTTCGTCGGTTTCGGTACCGTCTTTGATGAAACGTTTGAGGGCGCGGGCAACGCCGTTGGACCAGGTGGTGATGCTGTCGACGTCGAAATTGAGTTTGCCGATGAGGTCTACCACATTGGGTATGGGCATGCCGTGGCGCAGGATGCCGCTGATGAGTTTGGCATAGTTCCAATATTCTTTATTGAACATGCGCGAGAGCCCCTCGATGGTAACATGGTAGCCGTCCTGGTCGAGGAATTGGAAGTCGTAGCGGGCGTGTTCCTGTCCGGGCTCTTTCACACGGATGACATAGCCTTTCTCCACCCACTTGGGCAGCACGAAGTTGTCGGCCTTACCGGTGAAAATTTCGTAAGGGCGACCTTCGTACATGCCCACCACGGCAATCCAGTCTTCGCGGTCGTTGCGGAAGCGGACCACCTCGGCCTCTAATTTTTTGGGACGCTTGGGCGCTCTGTTTTCGGCAAACGGGGTTTCGTTTTTGTTGGCCTCGCTCTTGGAAACGAGGACGCCGTTGCGTGAGCCCTCGCGATAGATGGTGCAGCCCTTGCAGCCCGACTCCCAGGCGGTCATATAGATGGTGCTTACTATTTGCTCGGTGGTTTCCTTGGGGATGTTGACGGTGACGCTGATGGAATGGTCCACCCACTTTTGGATGGCGCCTTGCATCTTGACCTTGTTCACCCAGTCGATGTCGGCCGAAGTGGCTTTATAGTAGGGCGACTGCTCGACAAGCGAGTCGAGTTCGCTGTCGTCGAGTGCGTTGATTTGGTCCATGGTGTACCCTTTGTTTATCTTCAGCCAGTCGATGAACTTGGGGTGCAGCACGTTGTATTCTTCGAAGAAATCGCCGCTCTCGTCCTTGATGATTTTGTGTTTGGAGGAGTCCTTGTCGTTGGGGTTGATTTTTTTGCGGCGTTTGTAGCTGACTAGGAAGACGGGTTCGATGCCCGAGGTGGTCTGGGTGCAGATGCTGACGGTGCCGGTGGGTGCGATGGTGAGGAGGGCGATGTTGCGGCGGCCATACTGAACCATCTGGGCATACATTTCGGGGTCGGCATCGGCCAGACGCTGTATGAAGGGGTTGAGTTTCTCGCGGTTGGCATCGTAGAGGGGGAAGCTGCCACGCTCCTTGGCCATAATGACCGAAGAGCCGTAGGCTGCGCAGGCCAAAGCACGGTGGACGCTGACGGAGAACTCGGTGGCCTCGTCGGTGCCATAGCGCAGACCCATGGCGGCCAGCATGTCGCCCTCGGCAGTGATGCCGAAGCCAGTGCGACGGCCTTCTAGACACTTCATCTTGATATTGAGCCACAGGTTGCGCTCCACGCCTTTGATGTCCTCGCCTTCGGGGTCGTTGTCTATCTTGGTGAGAATTTGATTGATTTTCTCCAGTTCGAGGTCGATTAGGTCGTCCATGAGGCGCTGACCCTTCATAATGTGGTCGCGGAAGAGGGCGAAGTCGAAAGTGGCCTGGGGGGTGAAGGGGTTTTTGACGTAACTATACAGGTTGCAGGCGATGAGTCGGCAGCTGTCGTATGGGCAGAGAGGTATTTCACCGCAGGGATTCGTGGAAACGGTGCGGTAGCCGAAGTCAGCATAACAGTCTGGCACACTTTCACGAATGATGGTGTCCCAGAACATCACGCCGGGCTCGGCCGAGGCCCATGCGTTGTGGATGATTTTGTTCCAGAGGGCGCGGGCGTCTATCTCCTGGGTGAAGATGGGATTGGGCGAGTCGATGGGGTACTGCTGGACAAAGGGTTGGCCGCTGCGGACACACTGCATAAACTCGTCGGTTATTTTGACAGAAATATTGGCACCGGTAATCTTGCCCTGCTCAAGTTTGGCATCGATGAATTGCTCGGCATTGGGGTGCTTGATGTTGATTGTTAGCATGAGGGCACCACGGCGGCCGCCCTGCGCCACCTCGCGGGTGGTGTTGCTGTAGCGCTCCATGAAGGGGACGATGCCGGTGGAAGTGAGGGCACTGTTTTTGACAGGGCTGCCAGCAGGGCGGATGTGCGAGAGGTCGTGTCCAACGCCGCCGCGACGCTTCATCAGCTGCACCTGCTCCTGGTCGATTTTCATGATGCCGCCATAGGAGTCGCTGGGGCCGCTGTTGCCGATGACAAAGCAGTTGGAAAGGGACACCACCTGAAAGTTGTTGCCGATGCCGGACATGGGGCTGCCTTGCGGGATGATGTATTTGAAGTCCTTGAGCAACTCATAGATGGTCTCTTCGGACATGGGGTTGGGGTAGTTCTGCTCAATACGGGCGAACTCGGCTGCCAGACGGTGGTGCATCATGTCGGGGTTCAGCTCATAGATTTTGTTATCCTCGCGGAGGGCGTATTTGTTCATCCACACATTTGCTGCAAGTTCGTCGCCGCCAAAGTATTCTATTGAGGATTTCATAATCTCCTGGGGAGTATATTGGGTATACTCCTTAGGCTTAAGATGCTGATTATCATCGCCAAAATCTAAAAACATATCAGATGACATGGGTGCTTTCCTTTCTAATTTTGTATTATATAATTATTTACCGCGATGGGCAGATTATTTTTGAGATTGCTAAATTACACATAAGTTTTGGTTCAGCGGAAAACGAGTTATCAACATTTGGCAAAATGAAAACCGTAATATTCTGATTTTCAATTTATCGAAAGATAATAACGTGCCGATTCTCCTCTTTGGAGATAAGGGAAGTCTTTTTACAGTCGAAATGGCTGACAGCGAAAGGATGACGGGTCACCGGCCTTTGGCCGGAGGCAAGAGCCAAAAAAAAGCCGAGGCGCTTGCCTCGGCTTTTTATTATTCTATGGAATCAAATTACATTGCATTCACCTGCTTCATCAGCTTGGATTTCAAGTTGGCGGCTTTGTTCTTATGGATGACAGAACGTTTGGCCAATTTGTCGATGATGGAAACCATCTTGGGCAGTCTCTCGGTGGCTACGTTCTTGTCCTCAAGTGCGCGGAAATCACGCAGAGCATTGCGCATGGTCTTGGCGTAGTAACGATTCTCAACTCTTCTCTTTTCGTTAGAACGAATTCTTTTTTTTGCAGACTTGTGATGTGCCATATTCTTTAATAAATCATTTTTTAGTTGTAGTCCGTGCGGGATTCGAACCCGCGATTTTAAGAATGAAAATCTTACGTCCTGGGCCAGCTAGACGAACGGACCATTTTTGCGCTCTCTTGTCTCTCAAAAGCGGTTGCAAAATTACCAACTTTTTTTGAATTGGCAAAATATTTTTTCACTAATAATTGTGAAAAAGAGTTCAGATTAATCCGTATCTGCCTGAAAGCGAAAACCTAAGCGCTTACCTGTTGCCATTGATTTTTTATCATAATCGGACCTCATTTCACCCACTGAAACCATCTTCACTTCGTCGTATGGAGGTGTTAATAAATCAAAATTGGTGGTATATTCGATAGCGCTCTCCACTATGCTTTGCACTGACTCGCTGTTAATCAGTGCAATATTGAAATTATTGTATAACATTCCCAACTCGCGTTTGCCCTCGATGAAGTAGTGTTTTTCGCAGTTAACAAACACTCGGCCAATCATATAACCTAGGTCTTGGTCGCGGTGGTAGGTAAAGGAGTCGGCAAGGAAGTTGTAGATACGAATGACACCGCAATAGGAACGGCGGGAATCTTCGCGGATATACTGCGACTTCATCACCTGGTGGTCGCGAGAGAACTCAAAGACGTTGGTGTGCATGTCGAACACCAGTACGTCGCCCGCAAACTTCACTTCGAATTCGAAGTCGCCATGGTCGGTAAACTCAAATGCCACATTGCGCCCTTCGCTGCGGTTCACCTCTTGGAAGGTGGAAATCAACTCTCGCGTGATAGTGCGAAAGAGTTCGAAAGTTTCTTTGGTGGCTGCAAAAACCCGCTGTTTAAGGTCGCTCTTGTCGAAAACTAAGTTCTTTAGAGATTCTTTAAGTTCCATGTCTTTCCTTATTTTGGAGTTGCAAATTTACATAAAAATTTTTGATTTATAAACGGACGAATGAAAAAACTACAGAATTTCGCTTGTTTGTGATATTAACACAAAGTGTTACACATGAAAAAACTATGGTTTAGAAGTACACAAAGTCATGTTTTTTTGCAATATACGACCGAAAGGTTGCCTTCATGGAGTAACTTTTTATGGATTGCAACGTATGAAAACTCATTTGTGGAAAAAAATGCGTATTTTTGCAAAATTATTGACATTTATAATATAAAAGAAGAATAAAAACAATTTTTATATGAAGAAAACGACCCTCTCTGTCCTTCTGCTAGTGCTCTTTGGCCTGCATTTCACCACCGGCCACGCCTGCACCAATTTTCTCCTCACCCGTGGAGCCACCGCCGACGGCAGCACCATGATAACATACGCCGCCGACAGCCACACCCGCTATGGCCAGCTGCGTTTTCACCCTGGTGGCCCCCACCCAGCGGGTGAAATGCTCAGCCTATACAACTACGGCAGCCTCCGCCACCAAATTGACATTCCGCAGGTTCCATTCACTTACCGCGTTGTGGGCTTCATCAACGAGCACCAGTTTGCCATGGGCGAAACCACATGGGGCGGCATTGAGCCCCTCAGCAAGGGCAACGCCGCGGGCATCGACTACGGCAACCTGATCTACCTTGCACTGCAGCGCGCCCGCAACTGCCGTGAGGCCATCCGCATCATGGCAGACCTTGTGGAAACCTACGGCTATGCCGACGGGGGAGAGAGTTTCTCCCTCAGCGATCCCTCCGAGGTGTGGCTCTTCGAGATCACCAGCAAAGGCGCAGAAAAGGGAGCCGTATGGGTGGCCCGCCGCATACCCGAAGGCTACGTCTGCGCCCATGCCAACCAGGCCCGCATCACCACCTTCCCCCAGGAGCCCGCTCGCTGGAGTAAGAAAGGACCCCACCCAGCCATCAGCAGCCGCCACTTAGAACTTATCGAGAACCCCGAAGTGGAATGTATCTACAGCCATGACGTCATCACCTTTGCCCAAAAGCACGGCTATGCCGCATACGTCGGAAAGCCCAAGCACACCAATGCCGACTTCAGCTTTGCCGACACCTACAACCCCCTCACCTTTTCTGGCCTTCGTGCCTGCGAAGCACGTGTCTATGCCTTCTTCAACCGCGTGGCCGACGGCATGAAGCAATATGAAGCCTTTGCCATGGGCGACCCTAACGCCGAGCGTCTGCCACTGTGGATAAAGCCCGACCATAAAATCAGCGTTCACGAAGTGATGGAACTGATGCGCGACCACTTTGAAGGCACTCCCATGGACATGACACAGGACGTCGGGGCCGGGCCTTTCCACTGCCCTTACCGCTGGCGTCCCATGGACTTCACGGTAGACGGAAAGCAGTATATTCACGAGCGCGCCATCAGCACCCAGCAGACCGGCTTCAGCTTCGTGGCCCAAAGCCGCCACTGGCTGCCTAATCCCGTGGGCGGCATCATCTGGTTTGGTGTCGATGACACCTACAGCACCTGCTACTGCCCTATGTTCTGCTGCATCGACAGCGTCCCCCTCTGTTTCCGCGAGGGCAACGGCTCCATGAGCCAGTACTCACCCACCGCTGCCTTCTGGCTCTTCAACCGTGTAAGCAATTTCTGCTACTTGCGTTACGATGCCATGATTCAGGACGTGCGCTCCTTCCAGAAGTCCTACGAGGAGTATTTCATCTCCCGCGTGGGTTGGCTGAACGACCTTGCTACCCACGCCGAGCTCACCGAGCTCAGCCACAAGCTGTCCGCCGAGATGATGGAGGGGTGGAACCGCTTAGACCAGCAGCTGCTCACCCGCTACATCGACGGCAACATCAAGTACCTCACCCCCGACGGCACCATCGAAACCACCCCCACGGGCGTTGTTCGCTTTCCGCAGCAGCCCCCCTACCCCGACTGGTTCTACCGCCAAATAGTGAACGACCATGGCGACGTTCTGCAAGCCAAATAGTGTAGAATGTACAATTAACCAATACACCTTAACTATTCATGATAACCCGTCAACCTTCCTCCCCTCATCGCTGGCTGGCCGAGATGATAGTGGCCCTAGTGGCCGGAGCCTGTCTACTGCTGTATTTCCAACCCATGCAACACACCGACCTAGTCAGCGTGGAGGGACACGAGCCTTACGGGAAGAATTCGATCAGTGACCGCGGAATCTTCCCCCTCTCTTTTTTGTTCGTCAACCGTAGCTACCGCGAGGTCACCCTCTACCTGCAACCCACCACCTTCCTAGTCGACATCCCCTTCCCCTGCAACTACAATTCGGGCGACCCGCTTCGCCTCTGGATTCGCGAGCGCGACAGGCAGCGCATCATCGACAACCCCAACTCAACCGTGCGCGTCTATGCCCTTGAAGTCTTCGACCCTTCCACCCAACACTGGACACGCTACGTACCACTCCATCCTCGTGGCAACGGCAACCTCTTGGGCATCGGCATCCTTCTCATCATCATGCTGGCCGTCATGACAGTCAGCAACCTCTGCTTCGTCCCGCGCGACCCTGCCCAGCATTGAACTTCCCCTTACCTTCGACTACACCCTCTTCCTCTGCTTGGCCAACTCATCCTGCTGATTCATCCGTGACGTGAAAGGAAGCTATAAAAGGAGGGGGCGATAGTGACCACTACATGGCTATCCGAACATCACACACTGCCTGTACATAACTAAAGAACTTTCTTTTTCCATATAATAAATGGGTGACTTAGTATATTGAAAAAGGCGGAAAAGGCGGCTTACACTATGCCTTTCGCTGACGGCCTATCAAAATATTTTTATCCGTATGTGTTTTAATCCGAAAATTTTATGTATCTTTGCAATTTGAATTAAAAGAATTATAGAAATATTAATTAAATAACAATATCATGGGTATCAATATTTTTGCTCTGATTATAGGTGCCATCTTCGTCAACAACGTCGTGCTGGCGCAATTTCTCGGCATCTGCCCCTTCCTGGGCGTTTCCAAAGACGTAAAGAGTTCCATCGGCATGAGCGGCGCAGTCTTCTTCGTGATGCTGCTGGCCACCCTTGTCACCTGGCTCATCAACACATACGTGCTGATTCCCTTCAACCTAGAGTACCTTCAGACCATCGCCTACATCTTGGTCATCGCCGGCCTAGTGCAAATGGTGGAAATCGTGCTCAAGAAAATTGCCCCAGCCCTCTATCAGACGTTGGGAGTCTTTCTGCCCCTGATTACCACCAACTGCGCCGTGCTGGGTGTCGCCATTTTGGTAGTGCAGAAACACATGAACCTTCTGGAGAGTGTCATCTATGCGGCCAGCATTGCTGTGGGCTTTGCACTGGCCATCGTCATCTTTGCCGGCATCCGTGAGCAGATGGAGCTCACCGGTGTGCCCAAGGGCATGAAGGGCGTTCCCATCGCATTGGTCACCGCCGGCATCCTCGCCATGGCATTTATGGGCTTCAACGGCCTAGTACCACTGCCCTAAAAATGGTACAAAAACAGACCAAAATTCTATGATTTCCCGACCAAAAATACTGAGATTCAGGGGGAAAACAGAAGAAAATGTCAAAAAAAACGCCATTTTAACATTTTGAATTTTAACATTTTGTGAACGCGTTAAGTTTTTTTGACATTTTTTTTCTTTTTAGTCGTAGAAAATGTGTTACTTTTGCACCCGATTTCGAACCACAAAGGGGACGAAAAAAGAAGAAAAAAAATTTTAATAACTTAGTATAGATAACTTTAAAAAAAAATTGAGAAATGAAAAAAGTAATGTTCCTTATGGCTGTCGCTGGCATGTTCGCTTTCGCAGCTTGCAACAACACCCCCGCTGAAGAGCAAGTCGTTGACACTCCCGTCGTCGAAGAGATGGTTGAAGAGACTCCTGTTGACAGCATGGCCACTGAGGCCGTCGAGGCTGTTGCTGAAGAAGTTGTTGCTGAATAATCACGACACAACTGGACAAAAAATAAGGTCGACCCAACAGTCGACCTTATTTTTTTATCTCCTATTTTATTGATTATCTATATTTTTTTCGTACCTTTGCATTTTATTTAAACATAGGAGGCTACTCTCCTCCCAGCTGCCTCCTTACAGATTAGACATTTGAAAGACAACCAACTATGACAGATACCACAAAACGCGAAATCGTCTGCAGCGGCATTCGCCCCACAGGCAACATCCACCTGGGCAACTACTTTGGTGCCCTGCGCAACTTCGTCCGCATGCAGGACGAGCACGACTGCTTCTTCTTCGTAGCCGACTACCACTCCCTCACCACACACCCCACCCCGGACGACCTCTACGGCAATGCCCGCCAAATACTCATCCAGTACATCGCCTGCGGCCTCGACCCCGACAAGTCCACCATCTACCTGCAGAGCGACCTGCCCGAAACCATCGAGCTCTATCTCTTCTTCAACATGAACGCCTACCTGGGTGAGTTGGAGCGTGTCACTAGTTTCAAAGACAAGGTGCGCCAGAATCCCAACAACGTCAATGCCGGCCTACTCACCTACCCCACCCTCATGGCCGCCGACATCCTCATCCACAAAGCCACCAAAGTGCCCGTGGGCAAAGATCAAGAGCAGCACCTCGAAATGACACGCACCTTTGCCCAGCGGTTCAACAATATGTACAAACACGAAGTCTTCCCCCTTCCCCAGGCTTACAACTTCGGTCACGAACTTATCAAAATCCCCGGGCTGGACGGCAGCGGCAAGATGGGCAAGAGCGAAGGTGAGGGCAATGCCATCTTCCTCAACGAAGACCCAAAATCCATCCGCAAGAAAATCATGCGCGCCAAGACCGACAACGGTCCCACCGAGATGAACCAGACCAAGCCGGCAGAAATCGAAAACCTCTTCACCCTCCTGAAAGTGGTATCCTCGCCCGACACAGTGGAATATTTCGACGACCTCTACAACCGCTGCCAGATACGTTACGGCGATATGAAGAAACAGCTGGCCGAGGACATGGTCAATTTCTGCGAGCCCTTCCGCCTTAGAATTGAAGAAATCTCCGCCGACGAGAACTACCTGCGCCGCGTGATGGACCAAGGCAAGGAGAAAGCTCGCGAGAGCGCCCGCCGCACCATCGAGGAGGTCCGCCACGTCATCGGCTACCGCAACTAAGGCAATTCTAAGCACGGTATTCCATCTACCGCCCAACAATTACTACTAACCATCTAATTCATTTAATATGCACAACCAAGTAGTCATCATGGCCGGAGGCATCGGGAGCCGTTTCTGGCCCCTGAGCACCCCCGAATACCCCAAGCAGTTCATCGACATCCTGGGCTGCGGCCGCACACTCATACAACTCACCGTCGACCGCTTTAAAGGACTCTGTGCCATGGAAAACTTCTGGGTGGTGACCAATGCCGCCTACGTCGACATCGTGCGGCAGCAGCTCCCCGACCTGCCCGCCGCCCACATCCTGGCCGAACCCGCCGCCCGCAACACAGCCCCCTGCATAGCCTGGGCCTGCTGGCGCATCCGTCAGGAAGACCCCGAAGCCAACGTGGTGGTCACCCCTGCCGACGCCGTCGTAATGAACCCCGAAGAGTTCCGCCGCGTGATTGCGGGCGCACTTGACTTCACCGCCAAAAGCAGCGCCATTGTCACCATCGGCATCAAGCCCAGCCGCCCCGAAACAGGCTACGGCTACATCAAAGCCAGCCCCTCAGGCACCCCCCAGGGCGAAATCCTACCCGTCGAAGCCTTCAAGGAGAAGCCCGACCGCGCCACCGCCGAGCAGTACCTAGCCACCGGCGGCTACCTGTGGAATGCAGGCATCTTCGTGTGGAACGTCTCCACCATCACCGATGCCATCCAGACCTACAAACCCCAGCTGGCCGACGACATGAACCGCATGACCACCCCCGCCGACGTGCAGCGCATCTTCCCCAACTGCGAGAAAATATCCATCGACTACGCCGTCATGGAACCCGCCGCCGCCCAAGGAAAAGTCTACACCCTTCCCGCCGACTTCGGCTGGAGCGACCTTGGCAACTGGGCCTCGCTCCACGACAAACTCAGCCACGACCCCCAAGGCAACGGCGTGGTAGGCAATGTACACCTCTACGAGTGCAGCAACTGCGTGGTGCATACCGAAGACGCCCGCAAGGTGGTACTGCAAGGGCTGGACGGCTACATCGTCTCAGAGAAAGGCGGTCAAATCCTCGTCTGCCGCCGCAGCGAAGAGCAACGTATCAAAGAGTTTTCGCAGAACTAAACCCTTTCAAAACTTGCCTGCCCGATATCGACAGGCAATTTTTTTTACATCCACCCGAATATTCTGCCCCACTAAAACGTTTATTTTTAAAAAAAACATCTAAAACATGAAACACACACCTTTAATCCTTAGCTTGGCCCTGTTGCTGTTCTGCGCCTGTGAGCGGAGCGAATACACCACCCAAATCACCGGCACCCTCTACACCGACAGCACCCTCGCCACCCCCATCGTGGACGACACCCTGTGGTTCCTCGACTACAGGATTGCCTATCAGGACAGCACCTACGGCATCGTCCTCACCGACACCCTCGCCCACGCCGTCACCGACGGCCAGGGCCGTTTCGCCGCCGCCTGGTGGAACTTCGACATCGAACAGGAGATAGCCGACAACGAACGCAAATTCAAGTTCGAATTCCCGCATTTCTTTATCTTCTATCGGCAGGACACCCTCTTCCAAGGCCAATGGCACGGCAACTACAAACAGCTAGTGCTCTACCCAGGCATGCCGCTCAACGTTTATCATAACTATAATGACTAATACCCCTCGACCATGAAAAGAAACCTCCTCATCCTGCTTGCCGCAATGCTCCTTGCTTGCACCCTCAGCGCCCAGGAAACCGAAATGCCCCGGCTGCGCCACAACTCCATCACCACCAGCCCTACCACCTTTCTGGGCGATGCCTTCCTGCTGACCTACGAGCACACCCTACCCCACCACTCGTCGCTGGAAGTGGAACTGGGTGGCCAGGGCTTCCGTTGGAACGAATGGCATGCAAGCAACTTAGGCCCCGCCACCCGCCCCGGCTGCGTGGCCACCCTGGGCTACAAAATCTATCTGGCTAACGGAGCCAAAAACCGCGCTATAGCCAACGCTGGCGGCCTTCCACCTCTCAGTTTCTTCGTCAAAGGACGCCTATCCTTTGTCCACCAGTGGAGCACCTACGACGTTCCCCGCGGAAATGAGGGCTGGAACCTCATCACCGAGCGCTACACCTTCCACGAGAACGACCTAAGCCTTGCGCTCATTTTTGGCGAGCAGTTCGTCACAAAGCACGGCTTTGTAGCCGCCCCCTTCTTCGGTTTCTGCATCCCTCTCTGGATTGACGGTCCCTACCACAACATCAGCAATCCCGGCAACAGCGCCGCTTTCTGGGGCATGACCACCTGGGGGGTAAAACTCGGCTGGGCCTTCTAGCAACCTACTCCTAAGGTGCCACCACGACGCCTATACCTACTATTTGATACCTCCTCAAAACGGCAAAGCACGGTCCCTCCGACCCTGCTTTGCCGTTTTTCATTCCCTTCCTGTTCGCTCACTCACTCCTCCCCATGCTTCGCTCTTCATTTGCCTTTTATTTTGCATTTAGTTTTTATTTTGTTTATGTTTTGTTTATCATAGATAAACTAACTAAGGGATAAATGTAAATCAATTGCAAAATAAAAAGCGCAGAAATTGGGGAGCTGGGCCGACTTGGTGGGGCACCTGGTTGGCGGCAACGGAGTGTTAAATAATTTTAAAAATCATAGGGGTTTTGTAACATTTTGAGGCCATCTGCAACTAGTACAAATGAAAAGAATTATTTTGTATTTTAAGATATTAAACCGTTTAACGAGATGAAACATCCATTATTTCCAACTGTTTTAAGGCGTTTTGCCCTGATGGCAGCTTTTTTGATGCTGTCTCTGGGTGCCAATGCAGAGCGGCTCCATGTTGCCTACACCTTCAGTACCGGCGTGGACTCGACACGCTGGATTGCCCTCGACAGCACTGCGCAAGACCTCCTAGCTCTGAACGGCACCCGCTCCACGGCACATGACATCGGTTTTCCTTTCACCTATGCGGGCGTGGAGCAGACCCGTTTCTCTGTCAGTAAATTTGGCTATCTGCGCTTCGGCAACAGCCTGCTGCCCAACGAGTCGCTGCAATACCCCTTGGGCTCGGACAAAAACCGGGTTGCGCCCGGGGTGGTTGGCCTGGTGGGCTACAGCAGCATACAGATTGACTCGGCCAGCTATGCCCGCAGCCAGGTGGTAGGCGACACGGGCAGCCGAGTGCTGGTGGTGGAACTGAGGGCCAAGGTGATGGACTTCCGCTACCCTGCTTTCGACTACGCCCTCATTCAGATACAGCTGCACGAAGCCACCCAGGCGGTATGTATCGTCTATGGCGCTCAGCCCAACATCAGCCTCTATAGCGGCTATCAGATGGGCTTTGTGGGCAGCAACGACGACGTGGCCTTCATCGACGTGGACACGGACAGCCTCACCTTTGTGGGCAGCACCAACCGGCTGAACGACACCCTCAGTTTCCCCGAGCAGTGGCGCTGGTATCAGATTGAATACGACCCTGACTATTGCTACCACTACGCCGCCCCATGGGGCGAGGATTTCAGCACCAACTACTACCTTGGCTGCTGGACCATGCTGGATTTAGATGCCAATGCAGGTGCCCACTGGCACCTCGAAGGCACCCACATGAGAGTCAATTTCAGCACCTGCACCAGCAACGACTGGATGGTGACACCCCCCATCCAGCTGCCCACCAACGGCGACGGCCTGCGGCTGATGTACGACTACAAGACCTCGTCCAACAATTCGGGAGCCTGCGGAAAGATACAGGTGCGCGTGGCCGCCTATTCTCCGGGCGACTCATTGGATTTGGTGGACACAGCCGATTTCTTCACTATCCTACGTACCGAGACTGAGCGCTTCAGCCAATTCACACCCAGGGGGCTCTCGCTCTATGCTTTTGCTGGAATGCAGGTGCGGATAGCCTTTTTGACAACCGGTTTGGGGCCTAACGGGCAGCATGTGCTGATTGACAATGTGCGCGTGGAGCAGACTACGTCACCCTTCATCCTGCTGGATGCCCCAGAGCGAGCCTTTGCCTTCGATTCCACAACCGTGATGGCCGAGCTGATTGAGGGTTCGGAAACGGGGATTACCTATAGTTGGCACTCCACCATGGCGGCCGACAGCATGGCCACCCTCAGTGCTAACGGTTCTCAGCTGAACCTTGTCTACACCCACTATGGCACCGACACAATCACCTGCATTGCCACCAACATGCACGGCAGCGACACCACGCAGGAGGTGGTGGATGTGCGCGACTGCACCACGGTGACGGAATTCCCCTGGAAGGAGGACTTTGAACACGGGTTGGATTGTTGGTACCCAACAGGCGGCAACGGTAACTGGACAACCCACAGTGGCTACAGCACCCCCACCATCCCAGCATGCTACGAGGGGTCAAAAGTGCTGCGCTCCAGCAACGGGACCTACTTCATAGCATCTCAGCCCATAGCGGTGCCGACAGCAGACAAATTGCCTATGCCCGAACTGATTTGGTGGATGCGCACTCCCAGTACCGACACATACACCCACAATGTTTTCAGCCTCTTCATCGCCCCAATCGATAGCACTGAGCGTCCTGGATTTGGTCCCTACCTTGTATTCACCGACACACTCTACTACGGTCCCTGGCGGCAATACCGCGTGTCGCTGGCCCCATACGCCGGACAGACTATACGCTTCCGTTTTCAAAACATACCTTCCCACGGAGCACTCGATTACTACTACGACTGTGTGGTGATAGACCAGGTGGAGGTGCGCAGCACCGCAGCGCCGATGATAACGCTGGACAACCCGCTAAGGTTGGACCGCTTGGACAGCAATCGCTATATAGCCCACCTGATAGAAGGCGACACGGCTGGGATGACTTTCACGTGGCTCTCCACTATGGCGGCCGACAGCATGGCCACTTTCGCAGCCCACGACACAGTGCTTAACATCACCTATATGACTGAGGGCATTGACACGGTGACACTGATTGTTTCCAATAGCTATGGCAGCGACACGGCAACAGCTATCGTGCCTATCCACAACTGCCCTGCCTACAGCCTGCCCTTCGTGGCCGACTTTGAGGATAGCACGGCTCTCTCCTGCTGGAGTGGCTTTACCTCTAACAGCAGCAACGAAGTGCGCACCGCCTATGGCACTCCATGGTATTGGGCTGGCGACAGCAGCAACCACTTTATGGCTTCCAATGCTTACCGAAGTTGGTTGGTGACACCGGCTATCGACATTCCCGACGACACCACCGACCTCTACATCTCATGGCATCACACAGGCAACAACATGTGGGTGTATGTAGCCAACGGCAGCGGCCATTTCGAGCCCGCCGACTTTGGCACTACCCTGTTTTCGGGCGATACAGGCACTCCGGGCTCTCACAGGTTCAGTTTGGCCGCCTTCGCCGGACAGCGCATCCATGTGGGATTCTTCAGTGCCTACTCGACAGGCAACCAACTCGACAGCGTGCGTATCGCCTACAACGACCTGCCTCCACAGGCAGTCCTCACTGCGCCGAGTAGCTCCTACGCCCGTGGACGGGTGGTGCTAAGTGCCGCGCTCAACCGCTGCTCGCAGCGGGGGTTGACCCACTCGTGGCACTCCAGCATGGCTGCGGCCGACTTGGCTCGCACCTCAACGAGTGGAACCCAGTTCAACATTTTTTATCTCGGCGGAGGCATGGACACCGTTACCTATATCGTCAGCAACACTTACGGGGCCGACACGCAGCAGGTTGTCATCATGGTGGATGCGTGCAATAGCTACACGATCCCATTCACCCAGAATTTCGAAGACATCCACGACACCGTATTCAACCGCCACGGCACTCTGCCCACATGCTGGAGTTATCAATGGGATGGCCACGACAACTACGCGCCACACGTGCTGACTGCTCATGGCAATCCGTTCGGCACATACACGAGTCCGGCCACCATCATGATGGCAGGCTCGCAGCAGGGATGGGACTCAGTGGCGTACCTGGTGCTGCCCCGCTTTGCCGAAAGCCTCTACAGCCTCTCCCTCGCATTGACCCATGTGCACGAGAATGTCCTCCATGGCACCCTCACCGTGGGCTACATGACCGACACCACCTTTGTACCCCTTCAGGTACTGCCCGCCGTGGCCGGCAGCGGCCGACGCGACACGGTGAACTTTGCCAATGTGCCCGACAGCGCTACCCATATCGCCCTGCGCTGGCAAAACACCTTCCTTTGGTACAGCATACTTCTTGACGACGTTGAAGTGTTTGCCCACTCACCCGCAGGACTGCCGCCCACAGCATTGCTGGCAAGTCCTGATACGGCTATTGTCGGCGTCCCCGCCCACTTCATTGCCACGCTGCGTACGGGTGACACCTCCGGCCTCAGCTTTTCATGGCATTCGACCATGGTTGCAAACGGACAGGCCACTGCCTCGGTAAGTGACAACGAATACACACTAACCTACAGCCGCAGCGGACTAGACACAGTCAGACTAATAGTCGCTAACCCATTTGGCACCGACACTCAAACCGCCACTGTTCAGGTAATGGCCTATTACACAATAGAAGCCCTTAGCAACGACGACCTCATGGGCACGGTTTCTGGCAGCGGCAGCTACCTTGAGGGCGACACGGTCACCCTCACCGCAACCGCAAACGAGGGGTTCTATTTCTCTCACTGGTCTGACGGCGACACCCAGCCGGTGCGACAGGTGGTGGTAGCCTGCGACACCTCCTTCTTAGCCCACTTCATGCCCTTGCCTATTCTATTTTTCACGGTTGAGGCAGTCAGCGCCGACAGCACAATGGGATGGGTGACAGGCGGAGGTATGTACGCTGAGAACGATACTGCCCTGCTGACCGCAACGGCCTATGAGGGCTACCATTTTGTACAATGGAACGATGGGATAAGGGAAACCGAAAGGCAGGTGATAGTGGTATCCGACACGCTGCTGACCGCCTATTTTGAGGCCGACACACTGCCTATAGGCATTGATTCCGCCCCATCCTCCGCTCGGTTCAACCTCTACCCCAATCCTGCCATGGGACAAGTTGTTGTCAGCCTAGACCTGCAAGAATCGCTGCCAGCCACCCTGACCCTGCTGGACATGGCCGGCCGTAAAGTGATGGAGACAGGACTTACATCCGCCCACACCCGACTAGACGTATCGGCACTGCCCTCGGGGCACTACTTTGTTCGCTTGGCTACACCTACTGGATGCAGCACGAAGAAACTGACTATTCTGACCCGATAGACGCACTTACTTTTCTTCTCATTTTAGGCAAAAGTGAGAGATGCTCAAGAGGCATTTTCTTCCTTTGCCGTTTTTGGAAGACGGGCTAAAGATGGTAAAGCTGAGTGGCTGAAGCCGTGGTGACAGCGGCCACCTCATCGATTGAGATGCCTTTGATTTGGGCTATTTTATCGGCAATGATGGGGATATAGGCACTCTCGTTGCGTTTGCCGCGGTAGGGCACAGGAGCCAGATAGGGGGCATCAGTCTCTAGCAGGAGGCTTTGGAGGGGTACGGCGGCCACTACGTCGGCCATGGTGGCATTCTTAAAGGTCACCACGCCGCCAATGCCGAGGTGGAACCCCATCTCAATGGCCTTGCGAGCTTCCTGCACACTACCCCCAAAGCAGTGCATAACCCCTTGGTAAGTCCCGAAATTGAGGTCGCGAAGCAGTCCGAAGAGTTCATTGTAGGCCTTGCGTACATGCAGGCATACTGGCAGGCCTAATTGCCGAGCCCACCGCATCTGTCGGCGCAGCACCTCCTTTTGCTCCTCTAGGTAAGTCTTGTCCCAATAAAGGTCAAGGCCTATCTCGCCTACCCCGACATAGGGATGGCCCGAATGGAAGAGTTTTTGTTCCACCAGAGCCAACTCAGCCTCGAAATCGGCCGTGACAGAGGTGGGGTGCAGCCCCATCATCTGACGAAAAAGTTCAGGATATTCGGCCTCCAATACCTCCTGCGAGGCATGGCTCTGGCTATCGATGCCTGGGAGGAGCATGAGGCTCACTCCGGCGGCCACAGCCCTTTGGATGGCCGAATCGCGGTCGCCGGCAAAGGCATCGTCGTAGAGGTGGCAATGAGTGTCAATCATGGCAGGGGGACTATACTTTTTTGAAACGCGTTTGGATGAGGTTGGTGAGTTCGTTGTAAAGTTGGAGCAACTGTGGGTCGGAGGCCAGCAGATGCCGGTGGGCGTCGAGGGACTTGCTGTCGTTTCGGATGGCGGGGCCTGTGATTTGATTCCGCACATCGCCCATACAGACCTTCTGTGCAGTAGTGGCTATAATGGGGTGGAGTATTTCGAAAGGAATACCCTGTTCGCGGCACAACTGCTGTGCAATGCCACAAAGGCAGTTGGTGAAATTGTTGACCAGGACAGCCGAAAGGTGCAGATATTGCCGCCCACGGAGGCTGGTGCGGTATATATGTGATGATACCGAACCTACCAGTTCTTCGATGTCGGACTCGGTTTGTGCATTGCTTCCTTCGATGCAAAAGGGCAGTTGGGTATAATCCATTGCCATGTGGCGGATGAAGGTCTGCGGCGACCAGAGAACCCCATAACGGTTGCTGATAGGTTTGAGCACCTGGATAGGGGTGGCACCCGATGTATGGAGCACGAGAGAGCCTTCCAAGTGAAGCGAGTGAGCCAAATCAAAAAGGGCGTCATCGCTAATGGCAACGATGTAGGCATCGGCAGTGGTTTTGAGCAGGGAAAGATCACAGACAGGTTCGGCATTCATCCTGTCGGCCAACAGCCGGGCGTGAGAAATATCGCGCGAGAAGACCTGGACGACCGAATGCCCTTGGGCAAAAAAGGCCTGGGCAAGGTGGGTGGCCACATTGCCCGAGCCGATAAAGGAAATTCTCATTGGGGATTACTAGTATTCGTCCTCTTCGAAGAAGAAGTCCTCTTTAGTGGGATAGTCGGGCCAAAGGTCCTCAATGCTGTCGTAAGCATCGCCTTCATCTTCAATCTCCATTAGGTTTTCAATAACCTCCATTGGTGCTCCTGTGCGTTGGGCGTAATCAATCAGTTCGTCTTTTGTGGCTGGCCATGGAGCATCCTCTAACTTTGTTGCCAATTCAAGTGTCCAATACATAATACTTTTTTTTGAAAGACTCCGGGTGGTTTTATACCGTGGTTAACTATTTCTATACCATTCTATTACTAGCACCCGAAAAACCTAATACTACGTTCTATTTTTTTGCAAAAGTACACTTTTTTCCGATATGTACAAACCGTTTATGAAATTTTAAACCCACAGGAACAATAATCACCTCTCACACACTATTTTCCATGAAAAAACACGAGTTGTCGGCGACGGTCGGCAGCTCGTGTTTGATGGGGTGGTGTAGGTAAAACCTACTCGAAGAAGGACTCCTCTTGCCCCCTTGCCACAACCAGATGGCGCGAAAGGATAAAAAGGAAGTCGGAAAGACGGTTGACATAGCGACTGACCTCCTCGGACACTGGCTGTTGTTGTGCAAGTCGCACAATACACCGCTCGGCCCGACGGCAGACGGTACGGCACACATGGCACTGGGTGGAGGCCACGTTGCCCCCAGGAATGATGAAATGGCGGAACTTGGGCAGCGACTCCTGCAGATGGTCGATGGCATGTTCTAATTCAGTCACAGCCGTGTCGGCCAGTTTGGGCAGTTCGTATGGCAATTCCTTCTCGGTGGCCAAAAGGGTCTGAACGATGAAAAGATTGTGCTGAACCTGTTTGAGAAAGTCGAAATAGTGAGGTTCGTCCTGCCGAATCAGTTCGGCCAAAAGACCCACATGAGAGTTGAGCTCGTCGACAGTGCCATAGGCCTCGACACGGTCGTCGCATTTGAGCACCCGGGTACCCCCCACAAGGGAGGTGGTGCCTTTGTCGCCAGTTTTCGTGTATATCATAACGCTATTTAGATTTAATCTTACTAAATTCTCTCAACCGATTTAACTTCGGGAATGACACGTTTGATGGCGGTTTCGATGCCCTGTTTGAGGGTCTGAAGAGCGTGGGGGCAGGAGCCGCAGTGACCCGTAAGGCGCACCATGACAACTCCTTCGTTGGTCATATCAACATACTCCACATCGCCTCCGTCCTGCTGAAGATAGGGACGTATTTGACTGAGGGCATTCTGCACACGGACTTCTATTACGGATTTCTCTTGGTCTGTCATACTATTGATTGGATTGGGTTTATTTATTGTTCACTTTGCAAATTTCGCGGATGGTGTTGTTGGCCAATTCCATAAAGGCGCGGCTCTCGGGCGTGTTGTCTTCGGAGAGGAGGGAAATGGGACGGCCGCTATCGCCACTCTCGGCAATGCTCTGCACCAAAGGAATTTCGCCCAGCAATGGCACACCCATCTCTTCTGCTAGGCGTTTGCAGCCCTCTTTGCCAAAGATGTAGTACTTGTTATTGGGAAGTTCGGCCGGGGTGAAGTAGGACATATTCTCCACAAAACCCAGCACGGGAATATGGATGGCGGGATTGTTGAAGAGTTCTACGCCACGAACTACGTCGGCCAAAGCCACCTGCTGCGGGGTACTGACGATGATGGCGCCGTTGACGGGGAGAGTCTGTGCAAGGGAGAGTTGTACATCGCCTGTTCCGGGAGGCATGTCGACCACCAGATAGTCAATTTCACCCCACCATGTTTCGGTGGCGAGCTGCTTGAGCGCATTAGAAGCCATGGGACCGCGCCAGGCCAGTGCCTTGTCGGGGTCTACTAAAAAGCCAATGGACATTAATTTAATGCCATAACGCTCAATGGGGGTCATATAGGCCTTGCCGTCGTGATTCTCACCATAGACATCCTCCTGACTGATGTTGAACATAATAGGGATGGAGGGTCCGTATATATCGGCATCGATAAGGCCTACACTGGCACCCGTCTTGGCCAAGGAGATGGCAAGATTGACTGCCACGGTGCTTTTGCCCACACCACCTTTACCAGAGGCTACCACAATGCAGTTTTTCACTCCGGGCATCATCTCATGAGGGTCAGGCTGTTTCACTTCGCGGGTAGTAAGGTTGACTGTGACTTCGGCCTCATGGTCGACGAACTCGTGGATGGCCTCCACACAGTCATCGCTCATGCGTTTCTTCATGGGACATCCAGCGGTAGTCAGCACAAGGTCGAAAGAAACTTTCTTGCCGTCGATGGCAATATTTTCAATCATGCCCAACTCAATGAGACTACGGCCTAGGTCGGGATCGTTCACATGGCTCAACGCCATTTTTATCATGTCGGTTGTAATCATATCAATGTTTTATATTATTCGAAAATTTCTTTCAACTTTCGCTCAAGATCTGAGCCGCGCAAATTGCGCGCGATAATCTTGCCCTCGGCATCTACCAGTACGGTGGCAGGGATGGAATTGATTCCGTAGAGCCTTCCAGCAGCCGACTGCCACTGCTTGAGGTCGCTAACATGATTGGGCCACACCAACCCGTCGGACTGAATGGCTTTACGCCAAGCGTTGCCGTCCTTGTCCAGCGAGACGCTGAAAATTTCAAAACCCTTGTCGTGGTACATTTTATAAAGTTTCACCACATTGGGGTTCTCTCTGCGGCATGGTCCACACCACGAGGCCCAAAAGTCTATCAGCACCACTTTGCCACGCAGGTCAGAGAGTCGACGAGTGACACCATTGGGGTCGTCCATGACAATTTCGGGAGCCTCCATGCCGGCAACCAGAACGCCCTTGAGACGTTCGGCAAGATGTTTCACGTAAACCACTTCGGCATACTTGGGCGTGAGAGCGTCGCGAACCTCTTGGTATAGGGTTGCGTGGTTCTCGAAGTCCTGTTCAAAAAAGGTGACCAGAAAGGAGGCCATGAGCTTATCTTTATTCTTTCTAATCAAGTCTTCCACCTGTTCGGGCACCTTTGCCATTGCTATTTGGTCTGTGGCACCGGCCAGAATATCGTTAAACTGGGCGTATAGTACCACATTGTCAGAGCCCTTGCAATTGGAAATCTTGTAGACACGGCTTGCCGCGATATATTCGAAATCAGCTTGGATTCGATCCTTGGGCTCAACCATTAGGTGGCACATGTTGCCATCGCCATTATCGATATGAAGCAGGAAGAGGGTTGGTTCAGAAATATCGAGCGTTACTTTAAAAGCATTCTTCTTGTCAAGTTGCAGCGTGTCAACAGGCTTGAATCTATCGCCTATCACCTGGCTAATAACGGCATGGTAGCCTTCGGGCAGGCCTTTGAGCGTACCACTGAGAGTGGTTTTCTGAGCCGACAGGCTGAAGGTCGAGAACAGCATCACTAGGGTGAAAGAAAAAGCAATTCGTTTCATAAATTAGAGAAACCTATTATTTTACAATGTTGTTAACGTCAAATGGGTTGTGCGGAACTAGTCGGCTGTGAGCTTCACTTTTGCCTTGAGCGCCTGATTCAGCTCGGTGTCGTAAGGAAGCGAAATAGTGTAGTAAGCATTGTCGCCATAAAGCGAGTAGGCCAAAAGTGCACGATAGCGATTGCGCATCTCGGATCCATATTTGCTGAGAGTCACGGCGTCGCGGGTCAAACCTTCCTTGTCGCCCTCTTTAAGAATGGCCTCAAAAGTGGCATCGTCCACTTTGTATCCCTTCTGGAAGGCCTCAAAGGTGGGGTAACGCTTCATAAGGCTGCTGTAGTGATGGAAGAGTTGGTCTCGCAGCACCCGGTCGAAAGCCTTGACAGAGATGAGGTTGTTAAAATAAACCAAATGAATGTCGCGGAAATAGGGCAAGGACACATCCGGCTGTATGCCACCGCCTCCGTACACCTTGCGGCCATTCTTCGTAAGATACGGTTCCGAAGAAGTGTCGGGGGCATTGAGCACCGAGTCGGCGGCATTATAGTCGCTCAATATACGGTTCAGATACGCAGTGTAGTACTCGTCGCTGCCCTTATCGTATGGCCGTTGGATGCAACGCCCCGAAGGCGAATAATAACGGGCAATAGTCAACATTACAGCAGCATCGCCAGGCAAGTCATATTTATGTTGCACCAATCCCTTACCAAAGCTACGGTGACCGATAATGGCGCCTCTGTCATTGTCCTGAATGGCACCGCTGAGCACCTCGCTGGCAGAGGCAGAATGCTCGTTAATAAGGATAGTGAGCTTCCCCTCCTCAAAAAGGCCGCCACTTGTGGCATAAATATTGCTTCGACGGCTGTGAACGCCTTGGGTGTAAACAATTAGGTCGCCTTTGGGAAGCAGTTCGTCAGCCATGTTAATAGCCGCATCGAACACCCCGCCGGCGTTGCTACGCAGGTCTATCACCAGGTGCTTCATACCCTGCTGATTAAGCTCCAGTAGCGCCGAATGGAACTCGCTCGAAGTAGTCTCAGAGAAACGTGCCACGTGGACATATCCCGTCGTCTTGTCCAACATGATGGCAGCCAAGATGGAGTTATGCTGAATAACATCGCGGGTAATCTTTATCCTGCGGATTTTATACGATCCCTCGCGCTGGACACCCAGCGTGACGGTGCTGTAACGGGGTCCGCGAATGTACTCCACGACATTGGAAATATCTTTCGTCATGCCAGTCCCCGAAACCTGAACAGTGTCGACATATATAATACGGTCGCCCGGATGGACACCGGCATGGGCAGCCGGGCTGCCTGGAGCAATAGAGGAAGCATAGACCGTGTCGTCCTGGTGAGCAAGTGTGACTCCAATACCTTGAAATTGCCCCCGCACCATCTCTGCCTCTTTGGCAAACTCCGTAGGCGAAAGATAGGCGCTGTGAGGGTCGAGCGTGGAAAGCATGGCATTCATCATCAGGTCGGAGATAGAGTCGTAGTCAACGCTATCAACATAGGCTGACTCCACCACGTCCAACAGTGCGTTCACCCGAGCACTCATAAGGCTCTCATCGGCACTTTTCTGCCAATAGCCAGAGTCCACCTTTGGAGCAGAAATCACGCCTATAAGCAGACCCACCACTAAGGCCAGAAGGACAATGCCAAGTGAATATGTGTTTTTTTTCTTCGTCATAATGATTATGATAACGCCGTTATCTCATTTTTATTGTTACCTGCCTATACCCAACCTTGCGAGAGCCGCCTGCAGCATCTCGCCATGGTCAAAGGCCAGCTGCGGAATCTCGTCAAGAGGAAACCATCGGGCTTCGGCAGCATCGTCACCCCCTTTCACTTCAGACAGGGGCACCTCGGCCACGAAAGCCACACTGATAGTGCGGCCGCGTGGGTCTCGGTCCACGGTGCTGAAACTCTTCAACTCCTCAAAACGGATAGGGGTGTCCAGCCCCGTTTCCTCTTTCAACTCTCGACGGGCACACTGCTCCAACGTCTCGTCCATATTGAGGAAACCTCCCGGGAAAGCCCACATGCCCCTGAATGGCTCATTGCCGCGCTGCACCAGAAGCACCCGGCGCTCGCCGTCCCGCGTTATTCCAAAAATCACACAGTCAGTAGTGACCGCCGGACGGGGATATTTGTAAGTATACATTAACTAAGTCGTTAAAATGAGCATCGATTACAATTCATACGTGGCGCCGTCCTTGCCGTCCTTCACCGTAACGCCAAGGGCACCAAGGGCATCGCGAATCTTGTCGCTCGTAGCCCAGTCCTTATTTGCCTTGGCAGTGGCGCGGATGTCCAAAATCATCTTCATCAGGCCGTCAATGAGGGCGGTATTGTCGCTGCTGGCCTCGTCGCGCAGCCCCATCACCTCAAACACAAAGGTATCCATCACTCCCTTCAACTCGTCAATGTCGGCCTGAGTGAGGGTGGCCTTCCTGTCATTGACGGTGTTGATGAGTTTGGCCATGTCGAAGAGATGGCTTATGACGATGGGGGTGTTCAGGTCGTCGTTCATGGCATCGTAGCACTTCTGACGATACTCCTTCACGTCCACACTGCTGCTCTTAGAAGGCTGCAGGCGTTGTAGCGTCTTGTAGGCCTGCATCAGGCGGGAATAACCCTTCTCGGCGGCCATGAGGGCCTCGTTGCTGAAGTCTACCGTGCTGCGATAGTGGGCCTGCAGAATAAAGAAGCGGATAGTCATAGGCGTGTAGGCCTGCTGCAACAGCTTGTGATTGCCCGTGAAAAACTCGTCGAGGGTGATAAAGTTACCCAGCGATTTGCCCATCTTCTGCCCATTAATGGTAATCATGTTGTTGTGCATCCAGTACTTGCAAGGGCCGTGGCCGCAGCAGGCCGTCTTCTGGGCAATCTCGCTCTCGTGATGGGGGAACATCAAGTCCATGCCGCCGCCGTGTATGTCGAACAACTCACCCAGATATTTCGTACCCATGGCCGTGCACTCGGTGTGCCAGCCCGGGAAACCCACGCTCCAAGGCGAGCGCCAGCGCATGATATGTTCGGGCGAAGCCTTCTTCCACAGCGCAAAGTCGGCCGTGTCGCGCTTCTCGCTCTGTCCGTCCAGCTCGCGGGTGGTGGAAAGCATCTCGTCAATAACGCGGCCCGAAAGCTGGCCGTAATTCTTAAAATGCTCGTGGTACTTGCGCACGTCAAAGTACACGCTGCCATTGCTTTCGTATGCAAAGCCGGCATCCATAATCTTCTGCACCAGCTCAATCTGCTCGATAATATGGCCCGAGGCCAAGGGCTCAATACTGGGGCGCAGCACATTCAGTCGGTCCATGGCGGCATGGTAGCGGTTCGTATAGTATTGCGCCACCTCCATAGGCTCCAGCTGCTCCAGGCGGGCCTTCTTGGCAATCTTGTCCTCGCCTTCATCGGCATCGTGTTCCAAGTGCCCCACATCGGTAATGTTGCGCACATAGCGCACCTTATAGCCGATATGTGTCAGATAGCGGAAAAGCACATCGAAGGTGATGGCAGGGCGGGCATGACCTAGATGCCCGTCGCCGTAGACGGTGGGGCCGCACACATACATGCCCACATGGTCGGGCGTCAACGGGGTAAAAAGTTCTTTCTGATGCGAAAGCGTATTGTAAATCAATAGTGGTTGCATAATAAAATAATATTTTCAAAAGTGCAAAAGTACAACTTTTTTTTGGAATAGCGAGAAAAAACTACAATCCACCCTTCAACCTATGGTTTCAGGCTCCCAATCGGAATCACCCACACCTCGTCGCCGCGCCGGTAGGCATAGTCGCCCGTGGCCACCACCACTGCCATAAACGATGGCTCCTTCATCCGGTCGGTATCCAACTTTTTGTGCAGCTTCTGCAGTGTCCTGGCTCCCTCTTCTATCAGGCGGTCCCCGCCCAGTTTAATCTCCACCAGGCCGTAGGCCCCGTTGCGCAGGTGTACCACCGCGTCGCATTCCAGCCCATCCGAGTCGCGGTAGTGGCTCACCCAGCCGTCCGCCGCCTGGGCATACACCCGCAAATCCCTCACGCACATGGTCTCAAACAGCAGACCAAAAGTCTCTAGGTCATTCATCAAGTCTTTAGGGCCTATGCCCAAAGCCGCAGCCGCGATAGAGGGGTCGGTATAATAGCGCGTATCGGAAGTCCTAATGGCCGCCTTCGACCGCAAATTCGGATTCCACGACGGCATGTCCTCTATCACAAACATCTTCTTCAAGGCGTTCAGATACGACGTCAGGGTCTTCTCGTCAAACGAGCCGTCGTTCCCTGCCGTCAAGTCCTTTCTAATCTTCGACAACGGCACCTGTCCTCCCTGAAATCTGGCATACGACCGCATCAGCCGTCGGGTGCGGTCGGCGTTGCGTTCCACGCCGTCCACCCGCGATATATCAGAGTTCACTATGGCATTCAGGTAGTCGTATGCTCGCTCCAAGGCCAGCGGCTGCCGTTGCAGTACCGCCCGTGGCCATCCGCCGCGGCACACCAGATAGGCCACCTCCTGCAGCGTCTTGTCTGCCGTCAGCACATTGTCTGCCACGCCCGCAAATAGCGACATCAGGCTGATACTCCCCGTCGACTCTCCCGACTCCCACAGGCTCATCGTCCTCATCTGCATCCGCGCTATGCGGCCTGTGCCGCTGTGGTGCACCTCGCTCATGTCCGCCGGGACAGCCGATCCGGTCAGTATAAACTGTCCTTCCCCGTCCCTATGGTCCACCTCAAAACGCACCGTGTCCCACAGCTTCGGCGCCTCCTGCCACTCGTCTATCAGCCTCGGCGTTTCCCCCTGCAGCAGCGCCTGCGGGTCTTGGTCGGCCAACTGCAGGTTCCGCTTGTATAGTTTCGGGTCGTTCATATACAGCACACTCGCCGCCTGATGTTCCGCCGTGGTGGTCTTTCCGCACCATTTCGGGCCTTCTATCAGCACGGCTCCCATCCCTTCTAGTTTTCTCCTAAGCAATTGGTCAAAAATACGTTCTTTATAATCACTCATTTTTTTCTATATTTTTTCACGCTGCAAAAATACGAAAATATTTTGGATTACAACAAATTATTTCTCACAATTCCCGAATTTGTGGACTTTTCGTTCCCGAATTTGTGGACTTTTCATTCCCGAATTTGTGGACTTTTCATTCCCGAATTTATGGACTTTTCATTCCCGAATTTGTGGACTTTTCGTTCCCGAATTTGTGGACAAAAAATAAATAGTACACAATGAAGCCACACCTCCATTGTGCACTATCTTTAAAAAGCTAATAGTAAATAGTCCGTCCCCGCAACTATTAACTATCACTGTACATTACTTCACATACTCGAAATAGCGAGTGTCGATACTGGTATAGCTATAGCTATACCCGTCGCCGCCGCGGATGATCGACTCTGTCTGCGTGAGGGGCCAGTCACCGTCATAGGTGTATTCATACGTTGTCACGTCCGACTCCGAGCCGTAGAAGTCACGGTCATACCTCTCCGTCACCTGCGTGATATTGTTCTTATTGAAGAAAGCATTGCTGCCTGCATCCTCTCCCAAGCCTATCAACGAAATAAAATTGTGCTGGTAGGGATTATTCTTGCTGTCGAACTCAAACTTGGCCGAGAACTTCACCGGCCCCCCGGCAAAGCCGCCCTGATACCAACTGGCGTCCACCTGCGTCACGTTGTCGCCCGTCCAGGTCAGATTCATCGTAATCGAATCTTCCCCCTTGGCGCCGCCCAGGGCTGCCCGGCTGCGCAGGGCCCACACGGCCTTCTCCACCTGCGGCAGGGGCAGCACCCGACCCAGCAACACCCATTCCATCCGACGGCAGGCAGTCGCCCGCTTGACCCACGTCTGCCCCTGAAAGGTAATAACCATTTGTGTGATTTTGCCCCCTTCGTGCTTAAAGGTGTACGTCTCCCATGGGTCGCTCTCGCCCTCCTGGAACAGCTGCACCTGCTGCAACTTGCGGCCATCGTAGGTGAACACCATATACTCCTCCTCGCCCTCTATGCGCTGCACCTGCTTGCCGTCATAGACAAACCTTACCACCTCGCCACCCGATTTGTCGGGCGCGGCCTGTGCCTCGTAGAAAGTAATCTGGTCCAGCTTCTTGCCGTCCCACTTCCACTCCTCTGCCAAATACCTATCATAGGCCGTGGTGTCGTAATTCCAAGCGTCGGCATACTCGTCATAGTAGCCGTCCACATAACTGCTCGACGAATACACCTTCGCAATTTTCTTCCCAGGGTTGTACACCCCTTCCTTTTCCGTGCAGGCTGCCAAGAGCACTGCCATGGCCAGCCCTGCGGCCAGCAAATCAATCTTTTTCATCATGTCGTGTTTTTATTTTAATGAAACAAAAAAAGTCCACTTTTACCCAATAAACGTCTGAGGAGCCCAATCTTCACGCAGCCCTAATGTTAAAAAAACCAAAACGCCCCTTCTTGCCCCGCTCCTGCCCGTGCCCCCAGCCCCCGCCCAAACCCGCCGCGGCGGGCGCAACCGAAAAATAGTTCTTGCGGGATGAATAATTTTTCGTACTTTTGAAAACTCAAGTCGCAAGGCTTGTCTCGCAGAAATTAATAACTATCAAACATTTAATATCGAACGATGAAAATCTTAGTTCTCAATTGCGGCAGCTCGTCAATCAAATATCAGCTGGTTGACATGGCCAATAACGCCCAAGTCATGGCCAAAGGCCTCCTCGAGCGCATCGGACTGGAAATGGGCGAATTCACCCACAAGTACAACGGACAGAAACACTACGAGCAACTCCCCATCCCCGACCACACCGCCGGCATCAAGATCGTGCTCAACGCCCTCATCGACCCCCAAATGGGAGTCATCAAAGACTTCAAGGAAATCGGAGCCGTCGGCAACCGTATCGCCCACGGCGGCGAAGCCTTCGACCGTAGCGTCCTCATCGACGACCACGTCATCGACACCATCAAGTCCCTCACCCACCTCGCCCCCCTCCACACCCCCGGCAACCTCGCCGGCATCTACGCCATGCGTGAGGTCCTCCCCGGTGTGCCGCAGGTCGCCGTCTTCGACACCGCCTTCCACAGCACCCTCCCACCCAAGAGCTTCCTCTACGGCCTCCCCTACGAATACTATGAGAAATACGGCGTCCGCCGCTATGGCTTCCACGGCACCTCCCATCGCTTCGTCGCCGAGAAAGCCGCCAAGATGATCGGCCGCGACTGGACCCAACTCAACATCATCAGCTGCCACCTCGGCAGCGGTGCCTCCATCGCCGCCATCAAGCAGGGCAAATCCTTCGACACCACCATGGGCATGACACCCCTCGAAGGCCTCATCATGGGCTCTCGCCCCGGCGACGTCGACCCCGGCGTCATTGAATTCATCATCAAAAAGGAAATCACCGAGAACGGCAAGACCTGGAAAGACATCTCCACCATGCTCAACAAGCAGTGCGGCCTCGTCGGCATCAGCGGTGGCAAGCAGGACATGCGCGACATCCGTGCTGGCCGCGACGCAGGCGACCAGCGCTGCACCTACGCCTTCGACATGTTCGCCCAGCGCGTCAAGCGCTACATCGGCGGCTACATGGCCGAAATGGGAGGCTGCGACCTCCTCCTCTTCACCGGCGGCATCGGCGAGAACGCCTGGTTCATGCGCCGCCCCATCCTGGAAAACATGGAATGCCTCGGCATCCACGTCGACCTCTCCAAGAACGACAACGTCATGGGCGAAGACCTCATCCTCTCCACACCCGACTCAAAAGTGGCTGTCGTGGTGGTCACTACCGACGAAGAATACGTTATTGCCAGCGACACCTACAACCTGGTGAAATAGACCCATCCACCATCATCCCAAAGGGTTTCCATCCCCGTGGAAACCCTTTTTTCATTTTAGTGATAGAGTGAGGCTGCCCACGGAGGCCCGTGCAGCGCCGCCCAGAAGGGCGGCCGGCACAACCTTGCCCAATCATCTACCAGAGGGGTTCCTATTCACTCAAGGAAACTTCTATTAATCACCCCATCGGGGTGAGATATGAATAACACCGTACGTAGTGCGGTGATTATCTGAGGCAAACAGATGCGTCCCGATAGGGACGCGACACGAAAACAAATAAATAGAACCCACCTCAAAAGAAAACCCTCTGTTCCATTCTCCCTCTTTTTGAAATAACCCCGCCATCCTCACCCTGGATTGCCCCTACGGCCCTACCTCACGCGCCAACCATTCTAAAAAACTATCTTAGCGTTGAAAACTCTGTGCCGAAAAAAATAATCGCACTGCCAACCTCCCCCGCCAAAAAACACACAACACTGAAAACCAAATCATTCCTTTCTCCTCATCTGTTAAAAAATCATAAATATTCACATCTGGGCGAGATTTTTGCATCCCAGATGTGTCTATATAGAAAAGGCAATACATTTGCCCTACCAACACTGAAGGCGTATGCACGGCAACAGTCACAAACCCACGGTAGAGGAATTCATCACCCTCTACCACACCCACGAGCCTCTTATCAAAAAGATAAGTTACTTCTTCTGTGCGGGCAACGACTACAGCTATCGTGCCATGGTCTGCGACCTCACCACCCACCTCTGGTTGGTCATGCAGAGCCATCCCCCCGGACCCGAGGTGCTCGACCTAGAGTCCTGGGTCTACAGCGTACTCTACCACGCCGCCATCAACCTCACCCGCCAGGACCGTCAGTTCCAGACCCACCACGCCCTCCTGCCCGACCTGCCCGATCTGCCCGACATCCCCGAGCCCGAACCCGACCCGCGGGTGGCAGAACTCTACCGTCTCATCTCTCAGCTCACGCCCGATGAGCAAGTGCTCATCACCGAGTACCTCGACCGAAAGACCTACGCCCAGATGGCCGCCAGCCGCCACCTGAGCACCCGCCAAATCGGGCGGCGGCTCAAAAAAATCCAAAAAAAACTCATCAAGTTAAACGCCAAAACCTCACAACCATGAAACAGCCCAACCCCCTCGCATCCATGCAGCAAGACTGGCTGACCCACAGCCGACAGGCCGAGCAGCTGCCCGGCCTCACCGACGCCGACCTGGCCGCCCTCTTCGACCGGCTGCCCGCCCCTGCGCCGCGGCCGGCACCTCCCTTAGGCTGGCTCGCCTCCGGAGTCAGTGCCGTCGTGGGTGGGCTCAGTGCCTACCTGTGGCTCCTCCTGCGGGGCGACCGCTCTTTCAGCATCCTCCTTTCCCTCTTCACCCTCTCTTCCCTCCTCCTGGCCTGCATGGTGCTGCCGGTCCATCGCCCCGGCCGTCGCCCACGCCTCACACCCTCCTCCACACTCTTCCTCAACGGTGTCGTAACCCTCTGTCTCGTCCTCGTAGCCACACTGCCCGTCGGCGACGGCTACACCATACTAGCCGATGCCGGCAGCCGGGCCGACGTGGCCAACCACATACAGCAACTCCTATTCCTCTCCGTATGAAACACCCCAAATATCTCCTTCCTGTGCTCGGGCTCCTCATCGTGGCGGCCACCCTGTGGTGCATACGCCATCCCCGCACCCTGCCCGAAAACCAGTGCAGCCCCGTCTACCAGCACTATGCCCAAGTGCCGGGCATCCAGGCCTCCTTCGTCAAGGACTTTCCCCTCAACGACACCCTTTCCATCGACGTCACCTTTCTTCAAGCCACCACCGACTCCGCCTGGACGCTGTTGAGTCAAGACTTCGGCGTAAAGCCATTGAATAATAAAATTATTGAAAGACACGGAAAAAATGCTGTTTCTAATCGACTCGCTCCCAAAAAAGACTACTCTTTACCCATGGACACCACCTGCCGTACCAACAATGACTTATTGCTAATTTCACGTGCCGAGCAAATCATCTGCATATTTCACGTCTCTAGTTCTTGGCAAATAAAAGAAATTGAAGACTGGCAATTCAACGCAATGATAAATCGAACCCCACTAAAAACAATTGAAAATGAACAATAAAACAATCAAACTCATGACACTCCTCGCAGTGCTCTCCACAATGGCCGTCAGCTGCCAAAAGGACAATATCGACTCCGCTATGCCAGCCAATGTCGTCAATAACGTCCATTCCGTTTACATTTACCAGTACGAAGTCAACGGCGTTCGCTCCCGTATAACCCTCAGAAGTGAATACGATCGAATCTTTTTTATTAATCGAATGTTTGCACTTGCAGAAAAAGGCTATCAAGTTAGTTTCTTTGATGAAACTAGAACCGCTCAACTTTTCTCAAAAGAGACTGTAGTATATTCAACAAAAGATAAAAATAAAGCCTTAGCCTGGTCAAGAAACATGGTGGATAATGGGTACGAAGTCATAATAACTTATAATGAAGAGACAGGATACTACGATTGTACTGCTATTAAATAGTATATTAACCAATGTGGTGTAGATACTCCTTTCAATGTCCACAAGACTTTGCCTTTCTGCCACCAGCAAAAACCCTCAAAGCCTATGAACACCATCTTACAAAGCCCCGCACAAGTCTTGTG
>CAMUZR010000027.1 GCA_947165255.1 uncultured Bacteroidales bacterium | reverse complement strand
CACCACCAATGCCGTCGGCTGCGACAGCACCGTCACCCTCCACCTCACCGTCAACTACAGCAACACCGGCATCGACACCCAGTCCGCCTGCGACCGCTTCATCTGGCACGGCAGCACCTACATTGTCAACACCACCACCCCCACCTATACCGAAACCAATGCCGCGGGCTGCGACAGCGTGGTCACCCTGCACCTCACCATCCACCACAGCGACATGGCCATCGAGTCCGTCACCGCCTGCGACAGCTACACCTGGCACGGCACCACCTACACCTCCAGCACCTCCACCCCCACCTTCCTCACCCACAATGTCGACGGCTGCGACAGCCTAGTCTTGCTCAACCTCACCGTCAACCGCAGTAGCCACCTCTCCGAGCACGTCACCGCCTGCGACAGCTACACCTGGCACGGCGCCATCTACGATAGCACCGCCACCTACCTCTTCAACTATGTCAACTCCGCCGGCTGCCCCAGTGTCGACACCCTCCACCTCACCATGAACACCCATGTCGACACCGCCTACACCGTCTCGGCCTGCGATGCCTACCTCTGGAACGGCACCTTCTACACCGCCAGCGGCACCTACACCTACGACTACAACGTCGAGGGCTACAACTGCACCAATGTCGACACCCTCCACCTCACCATCCATAGCAGCACCTCCAACATACAGGTGGTCAACGCCTGCGAGAGCTACACCTGGCATGGCACCACCTACACCGCTTCCACCAACTCGCCCATCTATGTGGCCCAGAACGCCCAAGGCTGCGACAGCGTCGTCATGCTCCACCTTGCCATCAACCATGCCTCCAGCGGCATCGACACCCAGGAGGCCTGCGACAGCCTCCTCTGGCATGGCGTCACCTATACCGCCAGCACCAACACCCCCACCTTCATCGGCCAAAACCAGTACGGCTGCGACAGCACCATCACCCTCCACCTCACCCTCCACAGCAGCTCCTCCGGCATCGACACCCAGGTGGCCTGCGACAGCCTCCTCTGGCACGGCACTCCCTACTTCGCCTCCACCTCCACTCCCACCTACTCCATGGCCAACGCGCACGGCTGCGACAGCGTCGTCACCCTCCACCTCACCGTCAACCACAGCAGCCATATTGTAGATTCGCACTCCACCTGTGGCACCTTCCTCTGGCATGGCACAGCCTACTCCTCCAGTACCGACCAGCCCACCTACGTCACCACCAACGCGCAGGGCTGCGACAGTGTGGTCCACCTGCACCTTACCGTCAGCCAGCTCGACACCGTGGTGGAAAATCTCGTGGCCTGCGACAGCATCACCTGGCACGGCGGCTTCTATACCGTCAACACCAATGTGCCCATCCACACCTTCACCACTTCCCAGGGCTGCGACAGCGTCGTCAACCTGCACCTCCAGGTCCACCACAGCAGCACCGGCGCCGAGGTGCTGACCGCCTGCGACAGCCTCACATGGTTCGGCCACACCTACACCCACAGCACCGATACCGACACCTACACCCTCACCAATGTCGAGGGCTGCGACAGCGTGGTAACCCTGCACCTGACTCTGCACCACAGTTCACATAGGGTAGAAGAGGTCACGGCCTGCGACAGCGCCCTCTGGCACGGCACCGTCTACTACCAGAGCACCTCCGACCCGCTTTTCGTCACCTCCAACGCCGACGGCTGCGACAGTGTGGTCCACCTGCATCTGTCCCTCTTCCACAACGACACCGTCGACGACTACCGCACCGCCTGCGACCAGTTCGTATGGAACGGCACCACCTACTACGAGTCGGTCGATGGCCCCGTCTTCCACGGACAAAACGCCGGCGGCTGCGACAGCGTGGCCACCCTCCACCTCACAATCAACTACAGCGTACACGACACCCTAGTCGACACGGCCGACCACAGCTATACCTGGAACGGCCAGACCTACACGGCCAGCGGCCAGTATGAATACGTAGGCCAAACCTCGGCGGGCTGCGACAGCCTGGTCACCCTCTTCCTCACCCTCCTCCGTCCCGATGGAGTCGATGAGGTCGACTTGGCCCAGCTGCTCAGGGTCTATCCCAACCCCACCAGCGGGCAGGTCACCCTCGACGGACTGCCCATACGCCAGATTGCGGTGTACGACTATGCCGGGCGGCTGGTCAAGCATTTTGCCGCTCCCGCCAAGCCCAGCTCGGTCAGGCTGGACCTCTCCAACCTGCCTGCCGGCACCTACGTCCTGCAGGTGACCCTGGACAGCGGTACCGCCGTGCGCCGAGTGACCAAACGCTAACCCCCATAAACAATAAATGCCCGCGCCATTTTGACGCGGGCATTTGCATTTATGAAAGTCACTGGGGAATGACGAAGGCCACCCCTCCGGCTGCCGCCGAAGGCCTCAATTCTCCTTTATGGACCACCATTTTGTGGTTCGGGGCGGGGCCTATGCTGACAATGCCGCGCTCCAGCGTGTACTCCTTCTTGTGGCGTATGAGGTTGCCCACTTGCTCATATTTCACCCAGTAGCCCACCAGCACGGGGCGGTCGCTGCGGTTGATGAGGTGCAGCCGCTGCAGCCACGAACCGTCAGTGCACACCCGGCTTTGCACATACCTGTCGTAGGCGTGGTTAGGCTGGAAGGCAATCTGGCGGCTGGCCACGCTCTTCAGCTGCCAGTCCAGGTCGCCGTCGTGCAGCTCGTAGTTGGCCGTAACGGTGCCTTTGAATTCCATGCCGCCATGGATGAAGGCTATCTCCACAGGCAGGTTGTTATTGCCGGTTTGGCTGTTGAAGACCCGTTGGTCCGTGCGGACGCGTTCGACGGTCACCTTCCCCTCCTCCAGCACAAAACAGCTGTCGCCAAAAAACGGGTCGCCAGCGCAGTAGACGCGTGTGCCCACCAACTGCCGTGCCATCTCCTCCTTGCCGGGCAGCGCGGGGTCGCCGATGCTGTTCAGTAGCCCCCACACGCGGGGCGAACCCATCAGCGAATCCATAAAGGCAGTGCTGTCCGTTGCCCGGTGGCGCAGCAGGTGGTCGAAGGTCTGCTCGAACTGCTGCCGGTATTCGCCCAACAGGCGGTAGCGCCTGCTGTCGTAGCGGCGGTACTCGTCCAGGATGGGGTTCAGGCGGGCAGTGTAGTCATGCTGGCAGATGTGCAGGAGGCTGTCCAGGCTGTGCAAGGCGCTGCGGCGGCTGTCGTAGCGGCCGATGCTCACATTCTCCTCGAACTCGCTGGCAAAGGTGTTCATGGCTTCGCGACATTCGAACATGAACAGTTCGTACTGGCGGTTGTAGTTCTTGGCCAATGCTTCGGCCCGTTCGCTAGGCGAGGTGCACGAGGTGGTGAGTGCGAGGACTAGTAATAGAGTGGCCGAGGCTTTTTTCATGGGGTAGGGTTGTGCTGGTTCTGACTTTGTTCTGACGGTTGGCGCAGAGGGCAGGGGCGGGTGCAGCGGTGCCGTCTGTTGCAATTATGTATGTTTTGCGTTGGAATTATTTCATGTCGAGGTTTGCTTTTTTTCTGCCGTTTGTTTCGCTAAGGCCGTCGGTGCTGCGGGTCGCAACTGCCTGCTGCCACGCCGTTTCTGCCCGATGAATTTTTTAAGTACAGGTGTGTAATAATGTATCTTGCGGCCTGTTTTTTTTATTTTTCCGATGCAAGAAAGTGAGCAATACCGGTACATAATAACGTCAATAATAATTGGCTTTTTTTATTGGTTTTGATTGCTGCCAGGGGTCGTTCTGATCCCTGGTTTTTTTCGCCCCAAACCTTCCTCCGCCAGTGTCCCCCCGCTTGTTCCTTGATATATCTTCTATGGTTCGCCTATGGTTCTTCGTTCCACAATCAAATAAGGCTGTGCGAACCACGGTGGAAGAAAGCCTCTTTTTTCGGATGGAGGGTAGGGGGAATTGGAGCCGTGGGCAGCGGGTGGCGACTGGCAGAGGCTGCCGAAAGGGTCTTGGATGGGAGTGAAAGAAAAAAGGGCAGAGCCACGGTGGGTTCTGCCCTTAGGGGTGTGCTGTTGTTGTCAGGCTATTCGCCCGAAACCAGGGCTATGAGGATAGAGACGCCCAGGATGACGCCGCAGGTGAGCAGGGTGGTGGTGACGATGTTGAGGTCGCGCACATCGCGGCGTGAGGATTCCAGCTCGCGCTTGATGGAGCCGGTGTTGCCGCAGTACTGCTGGTAGTCGTCGGGATTGCTGACCTTGCATTCGGTGACGTTCATTTCTTTCAGGTACACTTGGCCGTTGATGCTGCGTTTGTAGCCGTATTTGGTGGAGTAGGAGATAGTTTCGCCGTTGGCGTTGGAGAAGCTGTAGCTGTCGTAGTTGACGTAGTTGTTGTCAATTTTGTTGCTGTAGCCGGTTTTGGAGTTGTAGGTCTGGTCGGATACTACCAGTTCGTTTTTCTCCACGGAGGATTGGTTGGTGAGACGGTAGCCGTCTTTGTTCAGGTTGGCGGCTATTTGGTCGTTGGCATTCTTGAAGGTGGCCTCGGTTGGGACGTAGAGTGTGTGCATGCAGCTGGTGGCCAGGAGGGAGAATGCGGCGAGGACGATGATGTAAATCTTTTTCATTTGTCTATCCCTGATTTGTGTCGGGCGCAACTATTATTGTTTGTATTGACTTTGCAAAAGTACAAAAAAAAATCTAATTGGTATTTTTTGTCGGTTTTTTTTATGCCGGATGCCACGGGCGGGTGCGCCCTACGGCTGTTCCGAATGGTCTTTGTCAGAGCCGTTTGGGGGTGTTGTGTCTTGGTCTTTGGATGTGAATTTGTGTACCAGGGCCATGATGGCTGCCACCACTAGGATGCCGATGGTGAAGGCCCAGGGGTTGACTTTCTGGGTTCCTTCGAATTGGGTGCCTAGGATGGAGAAAAGGCAGCAGAAGGCGATGCAGGCGATGACGACGGCGATGTAGACGAGGGCTTTTTTCATGGGGGGAGGGGGTGGGGGTTAGTCGCAGAGGACGTAGATGTCGTTGCGGGGGTTGATGTAGAGGACGGGCATTTGTGCCGAGTTGCGTATGGTGCGGTGCTCTTGGACGCCGGCCACCCATTCGACTACGTCGAGGTCGCGGGTGTCGGTGGTGACGCTGATGAGCAGGCCGCACTGCAGGGCGGCAGCGCTGTCGCAGATGATGGTTTCGGGGAAGAGGGCGCGTCCGCTTACGGTGTGGTCGGTGTAGGTGACGCCGAGGCTTTTGAAGAGTTTGTTCATGAAGAGTATGTTGTTGTTCCACTTGTTGCGGAGGCCTTCGTCGGTGTAATGGAAGTGGAGCATGTTGAGCTGGCTGTGGTTGAAGCGGGCAAAGTAGCTGGCCCAGATGAGTTTGTCTTTGCTCTCTTTGCGGAAGTCGATGCCGAAGGCCACGCGGTCGTAGTCGTGGCTGCTGTGCAGGGGGGCTTGGACGGTGAGGTAGGCTATCTTGCACTGGTTGAAGAGGCGGAGCAGGGTGCGGGGGTGGGTGAGGGAGCCGGCGGGGGCTTTGGGGTTGACGCCCGCCACGGCCACTACGCCGTTGAGCAGGGTGGGGAGTGCGTTGACTACTTCTTTGAAGTTGCCTTTCATGAGCACATGGGCGGGTTTGACCTCTGGCAGGGTGGCTTCGATGTTGAGGATTTCTTTCTCGACTTGGGCCACGGAGGGGTTGCCGTATTTTTTGTCTTCGACATAGAGCAGGATGAGCCCTTTGTTGAGCATGCGGGCCAGGTGGGCGGAATGGGTGATGACTGCCTCTTTGAGACTGAGGTCGGCAAGGCAGGCTATGACGAATTGGTCTTTCATCGGATGAGGGTGATGTCTCCTTTGAGGAGGTTTTGCTGTCCGGCCTCGCATTTGATGCGGCAGTAGTAGGTGTATACTCCAGGCAGGCACCAGTTGCCGTTGTAGCGGCCGTCCCAGCTGTCGTTGATATCGTTGGTTTCGTATACTTTCTCGCCCCAGCGGGAGTAGATGGCCAAATGGAATTCCAGCACCCATTTGCCTTTGAAGGTGAGGCGGTCGTTGATGCCGTCGTCGTTGGGAGAGAAGGTGTTGGGGATGAATATGTTGGGGGCGCCGCAGTCTACTTCGGTGCAGTGGATGGAGAGACCTCCGCGCCAGCTGCAGCCGAGGCTGTCCACTACGGTGCATTCGTAGTAGGTGACGGAGTCGTTGGGGGTGGCAACGGGGTTGGGCGAGAAGGACTGCGAGAGGGTGGAGGGGTCGGTCCAGCTGTAGGTGGCTGCGGGGAGGGGGGTGACGTGCAGCCCTACGCTTTGTGAGAGGAAGATTTCGTAGCTGTCGGCCCAGACGCTCATGTGGCTGAGCAGGGTGTCGCGTTTGATGGTGGTGCTGGCCGAGTAGGGGCAGCCGGCGCTGTCGGCAAAGGCGACGGTGTGGAGGCCTTCGCAGAGGTTTTCTATAAGGCTGTCGGTGGTGGGGCCGTCGGGATAGCCGTAGGTGAGCCGTATCCACCCGTCGCAGTCGCTGCCGCAGAGGATGCTGTCGGCTTCGATGGTGTAGACTAGGGTGGGCGGGTCGACGATGGTGAAGGCGTGGGTGTTGGTGCAGTTGCCCATGATGATGGTGAGCAGGTGCTGGCGGCCGTCGGCGCTGAGAGAGGAGAGGAGGGTGTCGCCGGGCTGCCCGTCCCAGAGGAGCTGCACGCGGCCCAGGAGGTTCTGTGGGACATGGGCGAGGGCATAGCCGTCGGCATAGCCAGGGCAGGTGGGGTTGTGCACTTCGAGGGTGGCGGGGATGTCGTTGAAGCGTACCTCGAAGGTGTCGGTTTGGGAGCAGCTGCTGTCGAGCGAGGTGATGCGCAGGATGTAGATGCCCGACTGGGTGACGTAAGGGTTGGCGACGGTGGAGTCGGACACGCTGCCGGAGAGCCACTGGTAGGAGCAGCCCAGCATGGGCTGGTGTCCGATTTGGGTGAGTTCGCCCTCGCAGGGTTGGAATAGCAGGTGTTGCCCTTGGTTGGGGTTGAGCACGCAGATTTTGATATGGGTGGTGTCGGACGGTTTGCATCCGTCTTGCAGGAAGGCAATGAGGCGCACGGTGTAGTTGCCAGCGGCGGTGTAGGTGTGGGTGGGGTTGGCGGCGGTGGAGGTGGTGCCGTCGCCGAAGTCCCATTGGAAGCTGTCGCCGCGGCCGGTGTTTTGGAAGTTGACGGTGTAGGGGGCACAGCCTACGGGCGGGACGATGCATTCGGCCACTGGGAAGTCGGTATGGACGGTGAAACGGAAGACGGCATTGTTGCAGAGGGTGCTTCCGTTGTTGTCGGACCACACGTTGGGGGTGGTGGGGAAGGCATTGGCTCCGTGGCAGCTGGCGCAGACGCTCTGATAGAGGGTGGAGCGGCGGTCGAGGCGCGAGGTGCCGCCGTCGACGTGGTCGCCGCCGCCGTGGTGGTCGTCGTTGTAGCTCTCGCCGAAGAAGGTGGCATAGTCGAGATGGGAGGCGGTGTTGTCGATGGAAAGGATGTAGAAGTCCTGTCCGTCGGTGGTGCTTTGGAAGGCGTCGGGGGTGGTTTCCATGCCATGGCAGCTGCCGTGGGCAAAGTCGCTGACGCAGGAGCCCACAAAGTCGCGCCCCCAGCCGACGGCATAGACGCGGTTGCAGATGTCGGCCGCAAAGGCTGTGGGGGAGAGGTTGGGATGGCCCAGGGGGGTGCCGAAGACGGTGGACCAGACACGCCCTGTGAGGTCGGGGTGGAAACGCGTCAGGAGGTTGCCGGCACCAGGGGTGTTGTAGTTGGCGTTGTATATCATGGTGTTGCCCGTGGCCTTGGTTTGTCCGTAGATAAAGACTTCGTCGTGTTTGCCGGTGCGGACAAAGTAGATTTGGTCGTAGGCTTCGGAGCCGTAGTAGGTGCTGCTGATGATGTGGTCGCCGGTGTAGGATATTTTGGTGATGAAGCCGTCGGCCGTGCCTCCGCCATAGGTGGACTGGTAGGCACCGGGCGAGGTGGGGAAGTTGGTGGAGTTGGTGCCGCCACATACGATGACGTTGTAGCTGGAGTCGACGTCGATGGAGTAGACGGCATCGTCGCCGTCGCCGCCGAGGTAGGTGCTCCAGATGATGTTGCGCAGGTTGTAGTCGAGTTTGAGGACGACTCCGTTTTGGTTCAGAGGAGGATAGATGTTGACGCTGCCAACGGTGACGGGAAAGTTGTAGGAGAAGGTGGTGGAGCCGATGTAGATGTTGTTGAGGTCGTCGGTGATGATTTCGCCACGAGCGCCGTCGCCATAGTTGAAGTAGAGCGAGTCGTTGCCGCACATGATGTTTAAGTAGGAATAATAGTTGCGGTAGTTGAGGCCGTCATTTCCGCTGCCACCAATGTAGGTGGAGGCCTGTAGCTGGGTGCCGTCGCTGGAGAAGCGGCTGACGAAGATGTCGGAGCCGTTGGGGTAATTGACGTAGTCGCCTCCTTCGTAGTGAAGGACGGTGCCTCCGTTGAAGGAGGTGTCGTAGGCTTGTGGGGTGGTGGGGAAGTCGCGCGAGCCGGTGGTTCCGAAGATGACCAGTTCGTTGAAGGAGTTGACTATCATGCTGTGCGGCATGTCGGCATAGGAACCGCCGAGGTAGGTGGCAAAGATGCGCTGCGAACCGGTGGAGTCGAATTTGAAGATGCCGATGTCGCCGTTGCCGTTGAAACTCTGGTCGTAGGAACCTGTGGATACGGGGTACCCTGTGGCAAAGACAAGGCCTGAGGTGTAGGTGCACTTTTTGTAGTCGAAGGTGGCGGTGGTGCCCCAGTTGTCGGCAGAGGAGCCGGTGTAGGTGGAGAAATGCAAGACGGGGTCGATGACGAGTGGGAGTGTGGGATTGTAGTCGCCCACGAGAAAGCTGACTCGGTTGCCTTGGACGCGGAAACGGACGTCTACCTCGCACTGCCCGGTGTCGCTGTCTTGATAGGCATAGGGGCTGAGCTCGACGATTTCGCCTACCGAGGTGCGGATGATGAGGTTGCCCGAGGAAAGATAGAGTTTGTCGATTCCCTCATAGCGCATGGTGATGAGGGCGGGATTGGCACCCGGACTGATGTAGAAATTGTTTTTGAGGGCATGCTGCGCCACCCGGACGTCCATGTCGATGCCGGGATAGAGGTTTTGATAGAGGATGGTTTTGTGGTGGGGCACATGGGTGACCCATCGGTGCGGTTGGTTGCCGAGAAAGTAGTTGTCGTAGCCCTCTTCGGGACTGATGTCCTGCCCGCTGACAGTGGGGTGGGTGTTGCAGCCCTCGAAAAGCACACGGTAGGCATGGGCCGGGCCGCCATGATGATGGGGGTGGCCGGTTTCGTCGGAGGGGGTACTCTTGATGACGAAGGTGAATCTGTCAGATTCGGCGAAGAAGGCTGCACGGTTCATCTCGGCCTTGAAAAGAAAGGGGCTGTCCCACTGGCCTAGGTTTTGAACGAAGTAGATGCGGCTGCCGGTGCCGAGGGTGTCGCGCTGACGGGCTTGAAGGTTGGAGAGTGGAAGGGCTAAGAATAGCAGTAAAAGGGTGTCCATAAGGGCACCCTTGATTACTGTTTCTTTTGGGCTCAGAGGCCTATTTGAGCACTTCGATGACACCGTTATGCTCTATGTTGCCTTTGTATCCTTTGCCAACGAAGCGATAGAAGTAAGATCCTGCCGGGCTGTTGGTGGCAGCGGGGTCCCAAAAGTCCTCTTCTTTGTTGATGTTGGTGGCATGGAAGACTCGCGACCCCCATTTGTCGTAGATGTCGAGTTGGTTGACAGGGTAGGCAAGTCCTTCGACGAGGTTTTTGATGACGAATTTGTCGTTGATGCCGTCGGAATTGGGGGTGACCATGTTGGGGAATTCAATCTGGTCGTTGATGATAAGAATGGTGTTCTCGATGGTGTCGCTGCAGAGGATGTTCCTACCGCTGGGACCGTAGTTGTTGGTGAAGGCTATGAGGCGGATGGTGTAGTTGCCTGATATGTCGTCGCCGACGGGCGGTTGCCAGGTGAAGCTTGGGTTTTTGTTGATGTCGGTATGGTAGGAGTAGGGGTTGTTCTTGTCGTACTGGATTTCCCAACGGTAGATGTTGGTGCCGTCATCAGGTGTGGTGATGTTGTTGAGGGCGATGCTGGGATGCAGAACGGTGGGGTAGACGGGGTCCCAGGAGAACTGTGCGTCGGGCTGCGGGAAGACGGTTACGAGGCCGGGGTAGATGAGGGAGTCTTTGCATCCGCCCTCGCTTTCGACATAATATTTGAAGTCGTAGGTGCCGGCTGCGTATGAGTGGGTGGGGTCTTTAAGGGTGGAGTAGGTTCCGTCGCCGAAGACCCAGCGGTATTTGTAGCCATCCTTTGTGGTATTGACTATGTTGATGGTGAGAGGTTCGCATCCTTCAATCGGGAAAATGCCGGGGTCGAAATTGGGGATGGGTTGGGGGAGCACCTTCACGACGATGGTGTCGCGGGCGACACAGCGTATGTTTTTCTCGCTGTGGATGGCTTCTACGACATAAGTGTGGTCGGAATTGGTGCTGGGGGTAGTGGCAATAGTAGGTGTGGTTTCACCGAAGGGTTCCCAGAGATAGCTATAGTTTTCGTTGGTGTACTTGTCGGTGGCATCGAGGGTGATGGTGGCCACGTCGCAGATGATGGTGTCGTTGCCCAAGGAGGGAAGAGGAGTGGTGACGGTGGAGATATGGGTTGTGGTGTCCCACTGGCAGTTAAACTCGTCGTAGATGGAAAGTATGATATTGAAGTCGCCACTGGTGTCGGGTGAGGAGATGTAGGCGGCTGTGCTGTCGTTCCATCTCTTGTTGATGCGGAGTCCTTTGTAAACACCGTTGTAGAAGTCGGTTGCGCGGTTGGTGTCGGGGCGCCATACGACCGAGTCGATGCCGACCTGATAGTCGCAGCCGCCACCAGAACTGATGTTGCAGAGGTCCATGGACCAGTTGAAGACCCATCCGTTGTCAATAGCATAGTAGTCGCATATTTCGATGTTCCATTCACCGTTGAGGGGACATCCGACAAGGGTGCTGAAATCGTCGGCAGGCAGGTAGTATTTGTCCATATCGGGGTGGCTGCTGGAGTCTTTTGTTTGAATGCGGTGCACACCGGCATCCTCGCCTGCATTGTAGAATGGGGGGGCCATAATAGGAATCTGAAATTCTTGAAAGTTGATGTATTGGTAAGAGCCTAAGCAGGCATTATCTTGATTTATTGTGTTACAGCTTTCGCCGGTTACGAGGGTATAGTCTTGGTTGCGGGAGAAGCAATAGTTCCAACCGACGCCCCAAGGATTACGAGTGGAGTCGCAGTCGCTGCCAGTGCGGCTAGGTAGTTTGTCCCAGCCATCAGGAGGGTTGCCAGCGGGGCATCCGGTATAGGTGCCGCCGCCACCAGCAGCATCTGGTGGGGGGGTATATCCTGCGGGTGCATCAGAAGCGTATTTGTATTTCAGGAATGCACGACCAACGTGGGGATCTGCGGTTTTGTCGTACGTAGGACAGGTGATGGCCAAACTGTAGTCGGCCATGTAGGAGTGTTCGTAGTTGACGCAGATGGAGCAGATGTCGCTACCGGACTGAATTACGCGGCCATCGGGGAATTCATTGAAAGTGACTGGAGCATTATAGCAGGGGTCTCCCGGACAGTTGGGGCCGTCGGGGATGAAGACTCGGTTGTCGTTGACTTTGGTAACGACTTCGGCAAATTTGATTTTCTTTAAGGTGAGGGTTCCGTTGTCGCCTTCATAACCTACGTTGACCATGAGCGAGTCGTTGTTGCAGATGGTTGCGAGGTCGAAGATGGTTTTGATGGGGTTTTGTGCTACACGAACCTGCACAGTCTCATAGTTTTTATTCTTGCAACCGTTGGAGTCGATTATTGATAAGACTACATCGTAGCAGCCTACGTTGCGGTAGCCGCCATAGTCGATTACGGTGTGGCCTATGCCTACGTTGGTGTCGGGCGTGCCAAGTCTCCATATAAAATTTGAGGTTTCATCGTCGGGTTCGTAGTATCCAAGCTGATGAGAGTACTTTCCATGGCCATGGAAACGCACTTGCTGACCCATGCAGAGCAGGATTGCGTCGGTCCAGCCGACGGTATCGACGCGGATGAGGCTGTCTTTGTCGTCCTCATAGTGACCGCCCACTACGGTTGAGTCGGGGACCCATATTTGTTTGAACACAGAGTCGAAGGCGGTGGGTACGGGTACTAATTTGCGAGTGTCGATGATGTTACCTTCACTGTCCAGACGCTCGTAAAGGCTGTCAATTACGGATACAACGTTTTCGCAGGGTTTATTGCATTCGAAGTGAAGTACGAATCCTTGATGGGGCACGGTGTCGGTACTATGTAATATTCCGGTACGGAAACGAATGCACAGGCTGCGGGAAATGTTCCATTTGCTGGTGTAGAATGTGAGGTTCGTACTAAACTGGTATGAGGAGTTTAGTTTATTTAACAACGGACTGGAGGTGTCCGGGCCATCGTAGATGTAAAGGGTGTCGAAAGGGCCGATTTCATTACTAAGGATGGTCACAGAGAGGAAAGTTTTGGCAGTGTCGGAACTGTCGCAGGTTGAGCGAACGACGCAGCTGTAGTCGTAGCCATGTCCGTAGGGCATTTCTCCTCCGTCATCATAGATTCTCAAGCCAGCGCCAGGACCGTCGACGGTGTCGCCATTCAAATCGGCATTCAGACTGATATGCCGCATGTCCTGCGCTGTGGCGCTCAGGATTCCGAAGCATAGGAGTGTTATTATTGTTGCTAACTTTTTCATATTATCTTATTTTAATGTTCTTCAATTCATGTCGGGTGATTGATTACAAGGCGGGAATCACTATTTCTGGTTGAGCTGTTCTTCGGCACGTTGGCAGGCATCGGAATAGGTTCGGACGGCCAAATAGCGGTTGGTGCTGTTGTGGGTGTCGAAATAGATGGTGTTTTTGGGGTCCTGAAATTGGAAGTTGGAGAAGTCCCATGCCCAATAGCTGAAGACTTCGAGGTCGACCACGTAGTTTTCAGCAGGATGCTCCCCAGTGATGAGGTTGGTAAGGGATTGGATGCCAAAGACTGTAGCACCTTCGGGCACACTATCGCAAAGGTAGAATGTATTGTACGAAAAATGACAACGCCACTCGAATTTTGGTTCGGGATAAGCCGAGGGGGGAATGTTTCTGAATTCCAGGTAGGGGCGTACGATTTCAGTACAATTCTGTGCGCTGACCTTGAAACCAAGGCAGGTCATCATGATTAATACTGTGGATACAATTATCTTTTTCATAGTCCTTTTTTTTATTATTTTTTTTTGTCTAGACTACCAATCGGGTTGGCAGAATTATATTCTTTTATTTAATAGAGCCAGTAAGTCCGATTTAGTTACCCCTAGACCCCTTATTTTTAACTTTTTTTATGAGTTTTTCTGAAATTTGCGTACCAAAGCCATCAGATAGCCTAAGACGAGGAAGCCGCCGGGGGCCAAAATGAATAGCAGCATGCCGTCGTTGCCGCCGATGATGCTGTGCCCAAACACAGCACCGCCGCCCAACAGTTCGCGGAAGAAGCCGATGAGGGTGAGCGCCCAGGTGAAGCCCAGTCCCATGAAGAGGCCGTCGAGGAATGAGTTGCCCACATTGTTTTTGGAGGCAAAGGCTTCGGCACGGCCCAACACGATGCAGTTGACCACGATGAGGGGGATGAAGAGGCCGAGGGTTTCATAAAGGTCGGGCAGGAATCCTTGCATGACCAGCTGCACGATGGTGACGAAGGTGGCAATGACGACGATGAAGGAGGGGATGCGTACTTTGTCGGGTATGACGGATTTGAGCAGCGAGATGACGGTGTTGGACATCATGAGCACAAAGGTGGTGGCCAGGCCCATGCACATGCCGTTGATGGCGGAGGTGGTGGTGGCCAGCGTGGGGCACATGCCTAGGACGAGTACCCATGTGGGGTTTTCTTTGATGAGTCCGTTTTTGATAATATCAGAAGTTTTCATTATTCATTGCCTCCTTTCAGGTAGATTTGATATGCGTTGTTGATGATTTCGCAGAATGCGCGAGAGGTGATGGTGGAGCCGCTGATGGCGTCGACCTGGCCACCGTCTTTCTTAACGGAGAGAGGTGTGGAGGGATCCATGCCAATAACGTTGCCCTTGTTGCCCTCTTGGAACCACTCGCCGGCCTTGGCTCCCAGTCCGGGGGTTTCGGCGGTCTGCAGGATTTGGTAGCCGGATACTTTTCCTTCGGCATTGAAGCCTACCATGGCCACAAGGTCGCCGCCAAAGCCTTTGGGGCTCTTGGCCTCGATGGCCATGCCTACCATGTTGCCTTGGGCGTCGACGGCTTTGGTGTAGGTGTTTCCGTCGATGGTTACTTCTTCCAATTGGTCGAAGGTGGGAAGTACGGCCTTGATGGCTGCTTCGGTCTTAGCCTTCTGGGCTTGGGCGATGGGTTCGGCTGTCACGTTGCTTACTAAAGCCAGTGCCAGTGCTGCCACCACCGAGATACAGGTGAGCACCACCAGCATATTTGTTAATGTAGATTGAACTTTCTTTGCCATAGTTGATTATCTTTTATAGTTAATCGTTTTTGTTACTAGCATGCAAATCTTGCCGGTTTGCACCATCTGTTCAGTAGTGGGGTGACGGCATTCATCAGTAGGATGGCGAAGCTGACACCTTCGGGGTATGCGCCCCAGTTACGGATGATGATGGTGAGCAGGCCGCAGCCGCAGCCGAATATGATTTGGGCCAGCTTGGACATGGGCGAGGTTACCATGTCGGTGGCCATAAAGCAGGCACCCAGCATGATACCGCCGGTGAAGATGGTCATTACGGGGTTGAGGAATTGTTCGGGATTGCAAAGCCACAGAATGCCGCTGAAGAGGAAGGCGGTGCCTATGAAGGCCACTGGAATATGCCAGCTGATGACCTTACGGCAGAGCAGATAGATGGCGCCGATGAGGATGGCGATGGCACTCACCTCACCAAACGAGCCGCCGACGTGGCCCAGGAAAGCATCCATCAGGCTGGGCATGTCGCTCAGGCCGCTCTCTTTGAAAATGCCCAGAGGGGTGGCGCCCGAAGTGGTGTCCAGCGTCATGGGGAACCATTTGCCCACGGTGGGCCAGGTGGTCATTTGTACGGGGAAGGAAATGAGCAGGAACACACGGCCTACTAAAGCAGGATTGAAGGGGTTCTTGCCTAGGCCGCCGAAGGTCATTTTGCCCACTCCGATGGCCACGAGGGCACCGATGGCAATGAGCCAAATCATATCGGCGGTGGCAGGCACGTTGAAGGCCAGGAGCAGACCGGTCACTACGGCAGAGCCGTCGCAGACGGTGGTGGGTACTTTGAGCAGGTATTTCTCGATGAGCCACTGGAAAAGGCAGCAGCAAACCACTGATACTATACTGATGAGCAGGGCGTTGAGGCCGAAAAAGGCTATGCCGCAGAGCAGCATGGGCACCAAGGCTAGATTGACGCGCCACATGATTTTTTTCGTCGATTCGTCGCTATGAACATGCGGGGAACCAGATATATTTAATAGATTCATATTATAATATATTTTTGCTGATGAAGGTGTTTTCTATAATGATTAGTGCTTCTGAGCGGCCAACCAGGCGCGAACTTTGTTCTTGCCCAAGCGGATTTCGTCGGTGAGGGGTTTGTTGGCGGGACAGCTGAAGTAGCAGCAGCCGCATTCGATACAGTCGAGGATGTTGTGCTCCTTGGCCTCTTCCACACGGTTGTTCTTTACCAGTGCCGAGAAGAGGTATGGCTCCAGCCCCATGGGGCAAGCATGCATGCATTTGCCACAGCGGATGCAGTTGGTTTCGGGGTTGCGGCGGGCTTCGGCCTCGTCCATCACGAGTACGCTGCTGGCACCTTTAGTGGTGGGGGCGTCGAGGTTGCTGATGGCCTTGCCCATCATGGTGCCTCCGCTGATGACCTTGCCGGTGGTTTCGGGCAGTTCGCCGAGGGCATGCTTAATTATGTCGTTGTAGGTGATGCCGATGCGGCACTGGTAGTTGTGCTGGCTGGGCAGTTTCTTTCCGGTGACGGTGAGAATGTTCTCAATGAGGGGTTTGTTTTTCTGGATAGCTTCGTAAACGGCGAAGGCAGTACCCAGGTTACTCACCACGCAGCCCACGTCGATGGGCAGTTTGCCACTGGGTACCTTGCGCCCTGTGATGGCGTTGATGAGTTGTTTTTCTGCTCCCTGCGGGTATTTCACCTTTAAGGGTTCGATGACGATGCCTTCGTATTTCTTGGCGGTCTCGGTCATGAGCTTGATGGCGTCGGGTTTGTTGGTCTCGATGCCAATGTAGGCGTTGGGGACGCCCAGGGCTTTGCGCAGGATGCTGGCACCGACACATACCTCCTCAGGATGCTCTAGCATCACTCGATAGTCGGAGGTTAGGTATGGTTCGCATTCGGCTGCGTTGATGATGAGGTATTCGGCTTTCTTCCCTTCGGGAATGCTGTATTTGATGTGGGCGGGGAAGGTGGCGCCGCCAAGTCCCACGATGCCCATTTCTTTCAGTTTGGCCACAATTTCTTTGGGCTCTAAGTTGCATTCGCGTTTGAGGTCTGGGGTGCGGTCGATAATCTCCATCCATTCGTCGCCTTCGACGTCGATGTATATGGCCGTCTTGGGCAGACCGACGAAGTCTTTGCAAACGTCTATCTTGTTCACAGTGCCGCTCACAGGGGAGTGAATGTTGGCACACATGAAGGTCTGAGCCTCGGCAATCAACTGTCCCACCTTCACTTTGTCGCCTTTGGCAACGATGGGAGTGGCAGGGGCGCCCAAGTGCTGGTTCATCAGCACGGCCACCTGTTTGGGCAGAGGCATGACTTCGATGGCGGCCTGGGTCGATATTTTATTTTCTTCGGGGTGTACACCACCCATTTTGAAAGTCTTCATGTTTTGTTCCTTTTATTGGGGTTAAAGGTTATTGGTTGTTGGCCGTAGCCTTTTCGGGTTCAGGAGTCGGAGCGGGTTTGTCGACCACGGGGGCAGCGGCGGGTTTCTCAGCCACGGGAGCCTCGGGCTTGGGAGCGGCAGGCTTGGGGGGAAGGGGAGGGAAATTGACGGCGTGGATGGCTCCGGTGGGACATTCGGCCACGCACTTGCGGCACATCTTGCAGAGGTTAAAGTCAATATAGGCAAGATTGTTCTCCACGGTGATGGCACCGAAGGGGCAGGTCTTGGCACATTTTCCGCAGCCAATGCAGGCAGCGCTGCAAGCCTTGCGGGCGACGGCGCCTTTCTCTTTGTTGCGGCAGGCCACATAAACGCGGCGGTCCTTCAGTCCTTTTTTGCGGAGTTCGATAATGCTGCGGGGACAGGCTTTCACGCAGGCGCCACAGGCGGTGCACTTGTCTTGGTCGACAACGGGCAGGCCGGTCTCGGGGTCGATGCTCAGGGCACCGAACTGGCAGGCGTTGGCGCAGTTGCCAAAGCCAAGGCAGCCGAACATGCAGCCGCTCTCGCCAGCATAGACAGTATTGGCGAAGGCGCAGTCTTTCAGACCGTCATAGTTGTTTTTAGCGGTTGCGTTGGAGCAGGTGCCGTTGCAGCGAACCACTGCCACTTTGGGCTCAGTGGCTTCGGTGGTGCAACCCAGCACGGCAGCCACTTTCTTGGCCACCTCGTCGCCGCCTACGGGGCAGTAGAGTCCCTCCATGTTGCCCTGCTTTACAAAGGCTTCTGCCATGGCACGGCAGCCCGATTTGCCACATCCGCCACAGTTGGCGCCGGGCAGCACCTCGGCCACCTCGTCGATGAGCGGATCTTCTACAACCTTGAACTTCTGTGCGACAAAATACAGTAGAATGGCGAAGATGGCACCAATGATACCTAGCGTCAGTACTGCAGTCAAAATCATGTTGGTCATTGTGTTATGTGTGTTTTGTTTATTATTCTTTTATGATAATTTTATCTTGCAAAGTTACGTTTTTTTTTTGAAACGACAAGCGTTATTATACTTTTTTCTTATAAAAAGATATTAACAGCCCTGTTTAATATTTTTTTTGTTTTAAAAAAGATGAAAATTGGAAAAATATGTGTATTTTTGCAAATAAAAAATATTTTTTTTACGTATGAGCAATATATTAGTTGGTTTCGATTTTTCAGCAGGTTCGGCTTATGCTGTCGACCTCTCCATAGACATTGCAAACCGTTCTGGTTTGGACTTACGACTCGTCTTCGTTAAGGAAGAAGACCAGGACGAAGCGCCTATCCGTGAGGAAATTGAGCGGAGAAATGCAGGTGTTGCCCATCTGCTTAAAGGTGTCAAAATGGATTACGTTATCCGGGCGGGTAAAGTGTCTGAAGAATTGAACCGCCAGGCTGAAGCAGACGAATCTGAACTCGTGGTAGTGGGTACCAATGGTCTCTCTGGTTTTAAGAAAAATTTCATCGGACGCAATACTTATAGCACCATTGCCAACAGCAAATGCCCTGTTTTGACCATTCGTGAGGATTTTAATTTCAACAAAGCCCTCGAACATATTGTAGTGCCTATCGACAGTAGTGCCGACACCCGTCAGAAAATCCCCTATGCTGCCCGCTTCGCAAAGACTTTCGGCTCGCAGCTGCATGTCCTGGGGCTCTACACCAGCGACAATAAGACCATCAAAGGCATCGTCGACGGCTATGTCAATATGGTAGACAACTATCTTGAAAAAGCCGGGGTGAACCACGTTTCGCAATGTGTATCTGTCCCTAAGAACCTCACTATCACCACGCTGGAATATGCCGACGAAATCAATGCCGACATGATTGTCATCATGACCGAGCAGGAGTCCTCCCTTTCCTCCATGATTTTAGGCACTTACGCCGAGCAGATGCTGACGCTATCCACCCGTCCTATCCTCTCTGTGCGTCCAGAGCAGGTGAACGGTCTGGCAAAATAGTCTTTTAGTTGCCCAGTATGAAAAAAAATCTACTTATAGTTGCGCTCGTTGCCCTGATAGGTTCGTTCTGCCAAGCCCAAGGTTACACACCGGGTGGCAACCGCAGTAGGGGTCAGGTGCAGATAGTAGGCGATGTGGCCGTTACCCAGCTAGTCAAGCGCCATATCGAACTCAACGAACGTGTCCGCACCATCCCTGGCTACCGCATCCAAGTGGCTTCCCTTTCTGGCACCTCCTCAAAGAACCGTGCCTTCGACATGAAGGAACGCATCCACATGAACTATCCCGGAGTCGAGGCCTACGTGGTCTTCGACGAGCCCAATTTTAAGGTCAAAGTAGGCGATTTCCGCACCCGTCTGGAGGCATACGTCTTTTTGCAGAACATTCGCGCCGAATTTCCCGGCACTATCATCCGCGATAATATCTATCCCACCCAAATCAATTGGGACGAGATGGTTCCCGAGTCTGAAGACGACATTTAATACTTTTAGGGTTTTACCCCACATTTACATCCCCTTAAAAGCCAAGGCAATCACTCTTGGCTTTTTTCTTATTTGTAATTACAAGTGCCACAATAGTAATCGTAGGAGGATCGTATTAGAATCGCTAATACTCCGCTCTTTCTCCACTCATCCTTCGCTCAGGTAGTGGGTTGGGAACGAAGGTGAAATGGGCTCTCCATTGGCTCAAGGGATCGACCTAAGAGGTCTCGTACTGGCTGTCTGACACCATTCCGGCCTACCGATTTCTGCGGGCATCGCCTGGTTAGGTCACTCTAAGAGATAATAGCGAGCCACAGAATTGCGAATAAAAACAATTATCTGCCGTGCATCCTTTCATTTGGCCTTCACTCAGGCTTTCTTTCGGGGGTCGTCAAAAGTGGTGGGATAGGGAATTTTGCGGTTGGGGTTCTTAGGAAACCAGCCGCGAAGCACCCGCCGTTCCTGCTCAAAAAGTTCTTTTATGCCCCATAGGCTGCTGAATCCCACTACGCTCACGATGATGCTGAGTACCGTATTGTCGAGAAAGAGTGAAAGGGCAATGCACCCCAGCCCTACCAGCAAAAAGCACCACCAGCACCGCTTGCTGAAGTAATACTCCGCCTTGATGACGATGGGATGAAAAATGCCTATCGTGAAGAATGAGGCGACGCCGATAATAATACCTATTGCGTTCATATTTTGTGTGTTTGCAAACTACTTTTCGAAGTTGCAAAGATACAACTTTTTTCTCATTCTCCGAATCATCAATTGTAGTGATTTCTCTCAGCATTCGGTGTCGGCAGTGCCAAGAAGGCTATAGACGGTATTTTGCCCCAAACACTAATTGAAAGTGCAGTCCATTTTCCTGCATGCCAATGGGGAAACTGAACGAACCGTAGTAGGCCTTGCCGTAGAGAGTGATACCCCATGGCAGGGTGTAGCCTACCCCTATGCCTCCGCCCAAGTCCAGGTCCTGAGGATTCTTAGCCGCGCGGGCGTTCAGGGTTAGGTCTATCAGAGTCGTCTCACGGTATAGCAGCGGAAGCACATGCAGCGTTCCTTCTAATCCGAAAGCCAGTGCCGGATAATTCTCTAATATAATTTCTGAAGAAGTGCCCCATTCTGGAGTGTATAATTCACTCCGCCAATGCTCTGAACTTAAGTGACAACCGCAGTAGCCCAGATAGGCGCTCAATGTCCATACTCGGTTCAGGTCGTAGGAAACAACCAGGTTGGCCGAATTGTTGGGGTGGTTACGGAAGATACCGCTGGGGTATTCATAGTTCCGAACCATTGTGTGGGCGAATTCTGCGCCTACCGTAAAGTTGTGCCAGAAAGGACGGTGCCAAAAGTCGGGTTTCTCCTGCCCTTGGCAGGCAAGGCTTAGCAATAGGGTGGCTATGATGAGCGTTTTTTTCATATCGTTTCTTTTTATGTCTTTTTTTATCATGGTTAAAGGTCAAGCATCACGCCTAAGCGGAAAGGATAGAAAGGTATCATGCTACGGGCAGCAAGTGAGAAACTAAAACCCGATGGGTCTGGTAATTGAACCATCACGCTCCATCGCGACCAGCCCACGGTAATCCTGTAGTCAAACGTACTGAGCAGGCCTATCTTTCCTCCGTAATTTATGTGCTGGTCGTTGATGACCCTGCCGGTTAATATATTCCTCTCAGCGTCCTCTTCCCACTGACAGTATCGGCTGTTCAGTTTGCCTTGGCCCAGTCCAAAGCCCGGCACCACGGCCACGCTCAAGTGAAAACCTTTGTGGTGCTTGCTGTCGGCATAGTAGGTCAGCGTGATGGGAAAGGTGATATAGTGGGTAGTCAGATGGGTGCTCCAGTACTGTAGTGAGTCGCCTCCGCCATACTGTGGTTCCCTTGGGGTGAGATAGGCATTGTCTATCCAATTATGCCCATCATAGCCGGTGAAAATATAGCCCACGTATGGGTCTTTGAACCTATAGTGGCTGTAGGAGTAGCCCACGCCCACGCCGATGGCAAAGTGCCTGCGGCAGACGATGTCGTAGCCCAGTTCCACCTGATGGCTGCCCAGGGTGGTCTTCATGGCGGGGTAGGGGACATGGTCTTCTACGTATTGGTCCTCCTTCCAGCCCAGGCCAGATGAGGCCGTGAGTCCCCCGTTCAAAAAGGCCGATGAGAGTCTAAGGTGTATCCGCTGGGCGGGGCGATAGCGCAATCGTTTGGGTTCGAATGGTTTGTATCCCTCCGTTTTGTAATCCAACACGTGACGCTTCGATGTCAGCGATTCTCCGTTGCGCATTCCTCCATAGATAATAGCGTTCTCCTTCGTGTTCTCCGAGTATTCCTCTGCCGTGTAGGAGTCGTAGCGGATAAGGGAATTCTTTTCTGCTATCATTCTGATATTTTCCGCCTCCACCGGTGACATTATCTCCACCAAACTGTAGTCGTCGGTCTGTATCGATAACTCTTTATACTTCAATTTGTGGCGTCCGTAACCTTTTGCAGAAAGAATAGACACTCGGTTGTAAAGCCTATTATATAAATATAATTTTTCTGTCCTAATGTGTATCTCAAAGAATGTGTATGCCCCATATCCGCCCACAAAAAGATGAGGGGAGTAGTTCTCTTCTTCCAGTCTGAAAAGAGGCTGGGTGATGTGGACCGTATCGATCCGGTCTGGGGTGAGAATGGAAACATAATCCACCGTGTCTTGGTAAATAATGACCGTGGTGTAGTCGCCTGTGACGGTAATCATCAACTCTTTATCAGGGTTCAGGTCCAGGTGCTGAACTATTTTTTGTGGCTCCTGGGCCGCCACGCTTGTGGCGGCCAGCAGGAGCACTGTAAGGATAATGTGTTTCATAGTGTTCTCTTCGTTTGGTTTCAGTCGTTCAATCTTACTTGCGGTGCAGCACAATCTTGTCGGTGTTCAACTCCGTCCCGCTCTCATTGTCTAAGGGAATGACAAGCGTTTCGTCTGTGGCATTGTAACTGAAGGGCATCGTCTCTCCCTCCACCGTCAATGTGCCGCTCTCCTTGCCGTCGAAGGTATAGGTGATGTCGGTCAGGTCCTGGTCATCATATTCATCCCCATCAAACAGGGTGGTCATGTCGTAGGCAAAGGTGCCATTTTGCTCGTCAGAGAATGTAAGGGTGTACTCCGCATGGGTGATCAGCACCCCGCTGACGTAGTGCAGCTCCTCAGGGTCGTTCTCAATCACGCCCACCCATTGGGTTCCGGCCAGCTCCACCGTGGTGGGTTCCTCGGCCGGTGTTACGTTATTATCCTCTTTCTTACAGGCAGTTGCCATCAGCATCAGACCTGCCATCAGGGCTACAAAAATCTTTTTCATGTCAATGTGTTTTTTCATGTTAATATGTTTTTAAGTGTTAATGTGTTTTATAGTAGTATCATTTTTAATCAATAGTCTTCCAAGTCTTGTGTGACCAGTGCCAGCAGTGGCTCTATGACGGCCTCGTGGAAGGTGTTGCGCGGAGGTGGCACAATGTTCACCAGCAACTCCGTCTCCCGCTCACGGGGCTTCGCAGTGCTCCCCCCGATGGCCACCAGGCGTTTGGTCTCCACCATATTGCTCGGGCAGGCTGGGGCGGTAGTCGGTACCTTCTCCTCTTTTGCAATCACCTCTGGCTCAGGCAATGCCTCTTCGGTAAGGATGGGCAGCGCTGTGGCCATGGCCATGTTGTTTTGCCGCTGTGCTGACGGAGCCTCTCTGGCTGCTGTGGGCAGGTCCTCCTGCTCGTCGGCCCAAGGGGTGACCGTATCCGTCGGCATCATTATGGGTGGCTGTGACGCCTCATTCTGCGCCACCGCGGGGTGCCGTGCCCCTGTTGCCTCGGGGCTCAGCAGGCGCACTCCGAAGGTGGCCAGCAGGGCCACGCAAGCCGCCGCGCTCACCATCGGCCACAGCCAGCGTCTGCGGCGGGACGCCTCGTGGCGCGCGATGCCCTCGTGCAGCTGCTCCAAGGTGATGTCGCTCAGCGCCTTTTCCATCGCCTTGCCGTCCTGCTGCCACTCTTGGCGGTACTCATTCAAAAAATCATCTTCCTTCATATCCTATTTTCCTTTCAGCATTTTTCTCAATTGGTTCACAATTCGGTTATATCTCACCCTCAGTGCCCCCTCGTTCTCGCCAGTCTCTGCGGCTATCTCCTTATAACTCCTGTCCTCCAGCCTTGCGGCCACCAGCCGTTGGTCCTCGGCCTTCAGGTGGGCGATAGCCTCGTACAGGTCGTCCATCCTCTGCGGACGCTCCTTCGTCCCCTCTTCCGGCAGGCTCTCCACCAGTACCATCTTAGGCCTGCGCTCCTCTGCCCTCAGTTTGTCAATGGCCGTGTTCACCGCTATTCGCCATAGCCAGGTGGCCTCGCTGCTCTCCTCCCTAAAACTGTCCAAGTGGGTCCATATCTCCACCGCAATGTCCTGGTAGAGGTCGTGCGCCATCTCGACATCTCGGCGGCAGTAAATCTGGCACACCTTCACTATCAGCCCCTTGTGTCGGAGCATCAGCTGGTCGAATCGTTGCAGTTTCTCTTTTTCGGACATTTTTTCCTTTTTTCTGCCTGGATTAGTCGTATGTGGCGGCCAAAATGTTACAAGAAATAAAAAAAAAATTCTAGGGCGACAAAAAAAATGAGTCCACTACGCATCGCACCCCGCCTCCAAGAGGCTAAATTCCTCCCAAAACCATCCGGTGAAACGGCTTTTTCCGCAGTGTGGAGCCCTGCAACGCCATCTCGGCCTTTCTGCGATACGCGGCATGTGCGCCATTACACATAAGATACTATAGAAAAATCGCCCTGAAAGTGCATATATAAAGCAATCCCAATGGCAATGCCGTGGGTCAATCAATGAGTTACCAATAGCTCCCAGTAGGGGCAGAACCTTAATATCATAATTAGTAGAACCCATCATAAGAAACAAAAAAAAACCTCAGCATTTGTGCCGAGGTTTCGTCATACTGTAGCGGGAATCAGACTTGAACTGATGACCTCCGGGTTATGAATCCAGCGCTCTAACCAGCTGAGCTATCCCGCCATTCGAAGGTGCTTCCTTTCTCAAAAGCGGTTGCAAAAGTACGAACTTTTCTCGACATGACAAAATTTTTTTCAAAAATATTTTTTATCTATACTATAAATGAATTTTTTACGTTATACCTAAAATAAAAAACACTACCCAAATGAGCGACGAAAACAACAAATTATATAGCAATTTCGACTACGAGTCGGCCCTCAGTGTGGCCGAAGGACAGAAACCAGCTGAAACTGTGAACCTTGCCCTCCTTCAAAAGCTCCGTTCCAAGAAACCCACCGAACCCTCTGTCGAAGAACTCGTCTCCGGCGTCCTCCACGGCGACCGCATGCTGCTCAGCCGTGCCATCACCCTAGTCGAAAGCTCACTCTACGCCCATCAGAAGAAAGCCCAGGAAGTCATCGAGCGCTGCCTGCCCCACTCCGGCAAATCCATCCGCCTAGGCATCACCGGCGTCCCCGGTGCCGGCAAGAGCACCACCATCGAGTCCCTAGGCAAATACCTCACCGCCCACAACCACAAAGTGGCCGTCCTGGCCATCGACCCCAGCAGCGAGCGCAGCCATGGCTCCATCCTCGGCGACAAAACCCGCATGGAAGAACTCAGCGTCGATCCCAATGCCTTCATCCGTCCCAGCCCCTCCGCCGGCTCCCTTGGCGGCGTCGCCCGCAAGACCCGCGAGATTATCATCCTTTGCGAGGCCGCCGGCTTCGACGTCGTCATTGTCGAAACCGTCGGCGTTGGACAGAGCGAGGTGGCCGCCCATTCCATGGTCGACTTTTTCCTCCTCCTCCAACTCATGAACCAAGGCGACGAACTCCAAGGCATCAAGCGCGGCATTATGGAAATGGCCGACATGATTTCCATCAACAAGAGCGACCTCGACCCCGTCCGTGCCGACCTCTCCGCCACCCAGTACCGCAATGCCCTCCACCTCTTCCCCAAACCCGAGTCAGGCTTCGAAGTCAAGGTCACCACCTGCTCCGCCTACACCCAGGAAGGCCTCACCGACCTCTGGAACAACGTCATGGAATACGTCACCTTCACCAAGGCCAACGGCTACTTTTACCGCAAGCGCCAGCAGCAAAACCTCCGCATCCTCAACGAAACCATCGACAACGGCCTGCGCGACCGCTTCTACAATGCCCCCGGCATGGATGCCCGCATCGAGGAGGTCAGCCGCCTCATTCTCGAAAACAAAATCAGCGCCTACCAGGCCGCCGACCAACTCCTCAACTCCTCCCTCCAGTAGCCCCCTCCTTCCCCTTGCTCTACCTCCACATCCCCTTCTGCCATCGCAAATGCACCTACTGCGCTTTCTTCTCCGCCGTCACCTCCGGCAGCAGGCAGGACTACGTCGACGCCCTCTGCCGTGAGGCCGAGCTGCGCTGTGCCGAACAGCCTCACCCCCTGCGCACCGTCTATTTCGGCGGCGGCACCCCCTCCATCCTCTCCCTCGGACAGCTCCGCCAGATTGTCGTCACCATTGCCCGCTGCTTCGACCTCTCCCAGCTTCAGGAAGCCACCCTCGAAGCCAACCCCGAGGACCTCACCCCCGAATACCTCCGCGGGCTTCGCAATCTCCATTTTTTCAACCGCCTCAGCATCGGCCTCCAGTCCTTCTCCGACGACGACCTCCGTCTGCTCAACCGTCGCCACAGCGCCGCCCAGTCCCGTCAGGCCGTCCTTGCGGCTGCCGATGCCGGCTTCCACAACCTCAGCGTCGACCTCATATACGGCCTTCCCGACCAGTCCCTCGACCGCTGGCAGCACAACCTCGCCCAGCTCTCCTCGCTCCCCATCACCCATCTCTCCGCCTATGCACTCACCGTCGAGCCCGGCACCATGCTCCAGCGCCAGGTGGACCAGCACCGTGTCGTCCCGGCCGACGAGGACACCGTTCTTTCGCACTACCATGCCCTCCTTCGTTGGGCTGCCCAGGCCGGCTTCGAGCAATATGAAATATCCAACTTCTGCCGTCCCGGCTTCCCCTCGCGCCACAACAGCCGCTACTGGGACCGCACCCCCTACCTCGGACTAGGCGCCGCCGCCCACTCTTTCGACGGCTCCTGCCGCCGTTGGAACGTGGCCCACCTGCAGCGCTACATACTCTCCGTCGCCCACGGCAACCCCGACCACCAGTCCGAAACCCTTTCGCCCACCGACGCCTTCAACGAACTCCTCATCACCTCCCTCCGCACCGTCCAGGGCATCAGCAAGGTCCTCGTCCCCGACCCCTTCCTCCAGGGACTCACGCGCCGCGCCGCCCCCCTTGTGGCCGCCGGCCTCCTGCAAGAAACCCCCACCCATTTCCGTCCCACCCCCGCCGGCCTCCTCCAGGCCGACGGCATCGCCGTCCAACTCATGGCCGACAGCCAGCCCCACCCCGCTTCCTCATCTATAGAATAAGGAAAGCCCTCCATTTGGATTATTTGACAAGCTAATCAGTTCAGCTGGCAAAAAATCTGTCTAGCGATTTCGGGAAAACACACAAGCATTTTCTGGAACACACACACGGCTCAGCCTTAGCCCAGGCTGCGCTACATCCTCTGTCGTTCTTCTATAGTTGTTCTATAGTTGTTCGTTGCGGCACTGAGGAACTATGGTCTATCGGAAGGCCTCCGGCAGGTGGCATGGCGGCAATGCACCGCGGGTTGGCAGGCGGGGGGCAGGTGCTGCTGAGCCGTCAGGAGGGCTGGGGGAAGGAAGTGTTTTTGTATTATTTAGTGGGAGGTGGTGGACTGGACCAGCCCGGCGATGTTGCCGCCGCAGGCGTCGAGGCGGGCACCGGTGACGCTGCTGAGGCAGTTGGGGCTGCCGACGAGGCGCAGATAGCCCAGGAGGGCGAAGATGACGGCCTCTTTGTAGTCGATGATGTTGTCGGCCGGGACGGTGATTTTGCAGCCGGGTATTTGGGCCTGGAGGCGGGCGATGAGGTATTTGTTTTTGGCACCGCCGCCGGTGACGAGCATGGTGTTGATGTTGCGCCCTTTGACAGCGTTGGACACTTGGTGGGCGATGTGCTCGACGACGGTGCAGAGGAGGTCGTTGACCGGGATGCCGTCGGCAAAGAGGAGTGGGAGGAAGTTGGCAACGAACCATTCTTTGCCGAGGGTTTTGGGCAGGGGCTGGCGGTAGTAGTCGAGGGCGTCCATCTGGGCGAGGAGGGGGCTGAGTATGTTGCCTTTGCGGGCAAGGAGGCCGTCGGAGTCGTAGGACCGGCCGGCAAGGCGGGCCAGGTGGTTGAGGGCCATGTTGCAGGGGCAGATGTCGTAGGCCTCGCGGAAGGGGGTGGGGGGTAGTGGGGCGCCTTTGGGGCGGGCGGAGGCGGCGGGGTGGTTGACTTCGTAGGAGATGTTGGCAATGCCGCCTAGGTTGAGGCAGGCATCGTGGCGGCCGAAGAGGAGGCGGTCGCCGATGGGGACGAGGGGTGCGCCCTGGCCGCCGAGGGCGACATCGAGGGTGCGGAAGTTGAAGACTACGGGGAGGCCGGTTTCGGCGGCCAGGGCGTCGCCGTCGCCTATCTGGGTGGTGAGGCCGAGCTGGGGCTGGTGGAAGATGGTGTGGCCGTGGGAGGCAATGGCATCGACGGGGCCGGGGTGGGAGCGGCGGAAGCGGTTGACGAGACGGCCGAAGTGGTGGCCCAGTTCGACGTTGACCAGGGCGTACTGGTAGGCGGTGGCATGCTCGAGGGTGGAGAGCCACTGCACCCACTGGTCGTCGTAGGGATAGGTTTCGGCGGCTAGGAGGTCGAAATGGTTGTCGCTGATGTCGCAGTAGGCGATGTCGAGTCCGTCGAGGGAGGTGCCGGACATGAGGCCGAGGAGTTTCATGGCTCAGGGTTCTTTAGGGTTTTGTGGGGATGGGGTGATGGGATGGGCGTCGAGGTAGGCGAGGAGGTGCTGGTTGTAGAGTTGGATGCCGGGTTTGTCGAGGTGGTTGCTGTTGAAGAAATGGACGGTGTCGACCATGGGAAGGATTTGGTAGTGGTAGGGGCCGAGGGCGCTCATTTGCTGTTCGAACCAGGGGTGGTTGGTGAAGCTGCGGCGCAGCTGGTAGGCGTCTTGGATTTCGACGAGGGTGTAGGGGATGTGGCGGTCGCGGAAGAGCTGGATGCACTGCCGCAGGGCGCGGAGCTGGCGGGGGGCGATGGTGAGGGTTGTGGGGGGATAGCGCTTGCGGACAAACTCGTTGGTGTCGACCTCGCAGAAGCCGCCGGGGATGTAGCGGTAGGCCCGGATGAGGGTGTCCTCGTGGAATCGCTCGAGACGGTGGCAGACTTTCTGGCTGTAGACGGCGTAGAGCCAGGTGTTGAAGACTTTCATGTTGTGGAGGGAGAAGGCCATGCGGGTGGCCTGGGGGGTGAGGGGAGTGTTGCAGAGGAGGTTGACGGCACTTTCGACTCCGTCGTTGCGCATGATGTCGGGATGGACTTCGAAGATGACTTGCTTGGGGTTGAGGCTGTCGAGGTAGCGGCTTAGGAGGACGTAGGTTTGGACGGGGGTTTGGTTGGAGGAGCCCAGGTTGAAGCTGGTGTAGCCGTGGGCGGCAAAGAAGCGGGTGTCGAAGGTGCGGTAGCAGTGGGAGGAGCCGAGGAAGAGGATGTCGACGTTGTGGTAGTGGCGGATGTCTTTGACACGGCTGTTGAGGTGTCCCTCTTCGCCCATGCGGGTAACGGCGGTGCGTACCCAGCCGAGGTCGCCGAAGAGGCAGAGGAGCAGCACGTAGCCCACAAGGGCCACGGGAAGGAATAGCAGGAGGCGGCGGAGGAATGGTTTCATAGGCGGGTTAGAACTGGAAATAGATAAAGGGCATTTCGTTGGTGACCATGTAGGCGCCAATCATGAACAGAAGCAGGACGTAGCGTCCCCAGCGGAGAATGAGGCTGCGGGGCTGGCGGGAGAATTCGTGCTCCTGGCCGCGGTTGCTCCATTCGACCAGCAGGAGTATGAGCACGGAGAGCCCCAGGACCCAGGCGTCGATGGGGGCGGTGACCATGGGGGCGCCGTTGAAAAGGTGGGAGAACATGTGGCGGTAGTAGTCGATGGCCTGGCGGATGCTGTCGGCACGGAAGAGTACCCAGCCCATGACGGCCAGAAAGAAGGTGAGGAGCATTTGGCCGAGTTCGCGGAGGGAGGGGAGCGGGCGGCCGGCAGCGACGACGTCGGTGTGGCGGCGGTTGCGGCCCAGGAGGATGAGGGGGAGGAAGAGGAGGGCATGATAGGCTCCCCAGGCGAGGAAGGTCCAGTTGGCTCCATGCCAGAGGCCGCTGACGAGGAAAATGACGAAGGTGTTGAGGACGACGCGGGGGCGGGAGACGCGGCTGCCGCCGAGGGGGATGTAAATGTAGTCGCGGAACCAGGTGGTGAGTGAGATGTGCCAGCGGCGCCAGAACTCGGCTATGTCGCGGCTGAAGTAGGGGAGGTCGAAGTTGCGGCGGAGGCGGATGCCGAAGAGTTTGGCACAGCCGATGGCAATGTCGCTGTAGCCGGAGAAGTCGCCATAGATTTGGAGTGTGAAGAGGACGGCGGCCAGGAGGAGGGTGGCGCCGTTGTACCAGTCGGGGTGGGCGAAGATTTGGTCGACGTAGAGGGCGCAGCTGTCGGCTAGGACCATTTTTTTGAAGAAGCCCCAGAGCATTTGGCGCAGGCCGTCGACGGCGAGGGGACGGGAGAAGCGCCGGGGCTGCTGGAACTGGGGGAGGAGGCTGGTGGCGCGCTCGATGGGCCCGGCGACGAGTTGGGGGAAGAAGCTGACGTAGGCCAGGAAGGCGACCAGGTTGCGCGAGGGGGGGAGGCTGCGGCGGTAGACGTCGATGCTGTAGGAGAGGGCCTGGAAGGTGTAGAAGGAGATGCCCACCGGCAGGACGAGGTGTAGCAGCAGGCGGTCGGCTCGGCCGTGGAGAAAGGCGTCGGCAAATGATTGGGCGAAGAAGTCGTAGTATTTGAAAAGGCAGAGGATGAGGAGGTTGATGAGAATGTTGCCCCAGAGGACCCACCGGCGGCGGGCAGGGTGGGTTTGGCGGCCAAGGAGCAGGCCGGAGAAATAGCTGCAGAGGGAGGTGAAGGCGATGAGAAGGAGAAAACGCCAGTCCCACCAGCCGTAGAAAAGGTAGGAGGCCGCCACAACGAAGGCGTTCTGCCAACGGAGCTGCCGCCGCAAGAGCCAATAGATGAGGAACGTTATTGGCAGAAAGATAATGAATTCAATAGAGTTGAACAGCATAAAGCGGTTGCAAAGATACGAGTTTTTTTTGAAATGGAAGGATTGTGGGGGCGGCTTTTTTGCGTTTGTTGGGCTGCAATGTGGTTATGTGGAGAAAAAGTTGTATTTTTGCAGATTGAATTCATTAAAAAAAGACTATGGAGAACGATTATATTATCGCAGGAATACAGCAGGTTGGCGTCGGTTGCACGAACTTTGCCGAGGCATGGAAATGGTATATCGACATGTTCCAGATGGATGTGCGCATTCTGGAGGACGACACGGTGGCGGAGCGGATGCTGCCCTACACTGGGGGACAGGCGCAGAAGCGCCACGCCTGTATTGCCGTGAACCTGCAGGGCGGCGGCGGTTTTGAGATTTGGCAGTATTCGGAGCGGAAGCCGCAGCCGATTGCCTTTGAGGTGCAGGTGGGCGATTTGGGCATTTTTGCCGCGAAGATTAAGAGCCACGACCCCAAGGCTTTCCATCTGCAGCTGCGGGCAAAATACGACAAGGTGGGGCCGCTGGCACAGATGCCCGACGGCACGGCCACGTTTTTTGTGCAGGACCCGTGGAAGAATTACTTCCAGGTGGTACAGGACGATAGTATTTTTATCGACCAGCACACGCTGGGCGGCGGCATTGTGGGGGCGATGATAGGTTGCACGGATGTGGATAGGACCGCGGCGCTATACCGCGACCTGCTGGGCTACGACAAAGTGCTGTACGACAAGACGGGACGTTTTGAGGACCTGCAGTTTATGAAGGGCGGCGAGCAGGAATACCGCCGGGTGCTGCTGACCCACTCGAAAAGGCGCGAAGGTGCCTTTGCCCCGCTGTATGGCGACAGCACGATTGAGCTGGTGCAGGCCTTGGAACGTTCGCCCCGCAAGATTTACGAGGGCCGCTATTGGGGCGACCCGGGGTTTATTCAGATTTGTTTTGACGTGACGAATATGCGCGAGCTGGAGAAACGCAGCAATGCGCTGGGATACCCCTTTACGGTGGACAGTTGCAAGGACGACGGCCACTTTGACATGGGGGAGGCGAGCGGGCACTTTACCTATATTGAGGACCCCGACGGCACCCTGATAGAACTGGTGGAGGCCCACAAACTGACGGTGCTGAAAAGACCCCACGTGGCCATCGACATGCTCAAGCGCGACCGCAAGAAGCCTTTCCCGAAGTTTTTCTTCCGCCTGATGGGAATGTACAAGGTGAAACTTTGATTTTTTTTATTTTTCATAGTTGGCCGGGGAAATGGGAATGCAAATTCTGTTCCCCGGTTTTTTTTTAGGTAGCCTTGATGTTGCGGGCGAGGGTGGCGCAAAGGGTTGGGAAGAAGCGCTTGATGTGGACCATGAGGAGCTCTTTGCCGCCGACGAGGACTTCTAGACGGCGGCGGGAGATGGCACGGAAGATTTTTTCGGCTGCCTTTGCCGCTGTGATGCCGCCGGCCTGGCCGGGGTCCATCTGGCCATGTTCGCGGCCGTCGCTTTCGAGGGCGTGGAGCGAGATGTTGGTCTGCACCCGGCCGGGGCAGACGAGGGTGACGTGGATGTTGTCTTTATGGTACTCGGCCTGGAGGGTTTCGAAGAAGCCGTAGAGGGCGTGTTTGGCACTGGAATAGGCGCAGCGCATGGGAAATCCGAAACGCCCGGCGATGCTGGTGGTGACGGCCAGTTGTCCCCCGCCTTGGGCTATCATGCGGGGCAGGAGGGCTTTGGTGAGGACGACGGGGGCGTAGAAGTCGAGGTCGACGACGCGGCGGATGACGCTGAGGTCGGTGTCGAGGGTGGTGCCGCGCTGGCTGATGCCGGCGTTGCAGAAGAAAAGGTCGATGGAGCCGAAGCTGTCCCACGCTTGGGCGGCGAGGCCGTCGAGACGGTCGAGCTGGGCGAGGTCGAAGGGGAGGACTGCTGCGCGCGGAGAACCCAATGCCTTGCATCGGTCGGCCACTTGGCCGAGGCGGTCGGCTTGGCGGGCGGTGAGGATGAGGGAGGCGCCGGCCTGTGCGAAACGATAAGCAGAGGCTTCGCCGATGCCCGACGAAGCCCCCGTTATCCAAACTGTTTTGTTGTGGAAATCTATCATTTGTTTTCTAATTTGGCCACCTCGTCGACGAACCACTGCGAGCGGAGGCTTCCCTCGCCGCAGTTGAGGAGGACGACGTCGTTTTGCTTAATGAGGCCTTGCTCGAGAGCACGGTAGAAGCCGGCATAGCAGACCACGGAGGCGGGACCCATGAGGACGCCGGTCTGGCGTTTCATCTGGAGGCCGAAGCGAGGCAGGGAGGCTTCCTCGACCCGGATGAAGTCGCCGCCGCTATTGCGCACGAGCGGAGCCACAATGGGATAGTTGCCGGGGTTGGCGGCGGTGAGGATGCCGATGCGGGTGTGGCAGTCTTTCTTGGCTTCGTAATGGTGCTCGAAGTCGACGGGGAAGTTGTGTTCCTTGGCCCACTCCCAGGCAGTGACCATGGGGTCGCATTCGTCCTGCTGGACCAGCAGCATGCGTGGCATGTGGTACTGGGGGTAGTCGGGGCGTATGTCGCGGAAGCCTTTCTCGAAGGCGATGGGGCTGGTGCCGCCTGCGACGGCCTGCATGTAGACGGTGGGCAACTGGCCCATCTGGCGGAGGCACTCGAAGACGATGGTGCGTTTGCTCTCGACGCGGATGGGGTCGGTGTTGCCACAGGACATCATGACGCCGGATTGCTTGTGGAACTCGGCGCATTCGGCCTTGGCATCGCCGTAGGTGCCTTTGCTCACGACAAGGGTTTGTCCAGTCTGGCGGATGGTTTGGGCAGTTTTGTCGTCGACCCAGTTGGGGCTGAAGCAGGTGAATTTGATGCCGGCCTTGGCAAGGTAGGTGGCATAGGCGGTGCCGGCATTGCCGGTGGAGGCGAGGCAGTATTCTTTAACGCCGTTTTCCTTCATGACAGAGGCGGCCAGGGAGCCGCTGACGTCTTTGAAGGAGGCGGTGCCGCCGTTGAGGTCGTTGCGGTACATGTAGACTTTGCAGTCAATGCCGTACTGCTCTTTGGCGGTGCGCTCCATGTGCTTCCAACGCTCCATGGGGATGGCGCCCTCGTTGCATGAGACGATGTTCTCCCTGTGTTCGAGGGGGAGGTATTCGAAGTATTGGAAGTGGCTCTTTACTTCGCCTTTGAAGTAGTCGGGGAGGTTGTGGTAGTGGGTTTCGGGGTAGACCACCTCGGCATAATTGGAACCACACTTGCATTTTTGGTCGTTGGCAAACCATTCGCGGAAGGAGCCGATGGTTTCGCCGCATTTCTTACAAACTAATTTATATTTCACTTTGTATGCTCTTTGTTATTATTCCTTAATATATATTGTTTTTATTGGTTCCAACTCCTGGGGCAGGCGGGGTGCATTACTTGCGTATGTGCATGTCGGGCATGGGTTTGTTGTACTCGCCGGCGTCGAGTTTTTTCTTAACCTCTTTGAAGACGGCGATGGTGCGGTCGGCCTGTTCCTTGGTGTGGGCGGCGGTGGGGATGATGCGGAGCATGATTTGCCCTTTGGGTACGACAGGATAGACTACTATGGAGCAGAAGATGCCGTAATTTTCGCGGAGGTCGACCACGACGTTGGTGCCCTGGTTGACGTCGCCGGGGAAGAAGACAGGGGTGACGGGCGATTCGGTGACGCCGGTGTTGAAGCCTTCGGCCTGGAGGGAGTGCTGGAGGTAGTTCGAGAGATCCCAGAGCTTCTCGCGAAATTCGGGGTGCTGATTTATTATTTCCAGACGGCGTTTGACACCGTAGACGATGGCCATGGGGAGGCTCTTGGCGTAGATTTGGCTGCGCATGTTGAAGCGGAGATAGGTAATGATGTCGGGGTCGTTGCAGCCGATGAAGCCGCCGATGATGGCCATGGTTTTGGCAAAGGCACAGAAGTAGAGGTCGATATCGTCTTCGCAGTGGAAGTGGGTGTGGGTGCCGCGGCCTTCGGGTCCCATGACGCCCATGCCGTGGGCATCGTCAATGAGAATGCGGAAGTCGAACTCTTTCTTAAGGGCGCAGATTTTGTCGAGGGCACCGAGGTCGCCCTCCATACCGTAGACGCCTTCGGTGGCCACCAGGATGCCGCCGCCTTGTTTCTCGGCCAGAGCGGTGGCCTGGGTGAGCTGTTTACGGAGGCTCTCGATGTCGTTGTGCTGGTATTTGAAACGTTTGGCGCCGGTGACGCGGAAGCCGTCGATGAGGCAGGCGTGGGCCTCACTGTCGTATACAATGACGTCGCGGAGGCTGACGATGGTGTCGAGGATGCTGATTTGGCCTTGGTAGCCGAAGTTGAGGAGGTAGCCGTATTTCTTATGGGTGTATTCGCAGAGCATGGCTTCCACTTCCTCGTGGAGGGCGGTGTGGCCGCTCATCATGCGGGCGCCCATGGGATAGGCCAGGCCCCAGCGGCGGGCACCTTCCTCATCGGCGGCGCGCACCTCGGGGTAGTTGGCCAGACCCAAGTAGTTGTTAAGGCTCCAGTTAAGCACTTTTTTGCCGTTGAACATCATTTCGGGTCCCAGTTCACCTTCCAGTTTGGGAAAATAGAAATAACCGTCTGCCAGTTTGCGGTATTGGCCCAGGGGACCGCCAGTAGACTCTTTAATTCTTGCAAAAATATCTTTCATCGTGTGTATTTTTATTTATTTTTCTTTCGTAATTTCAAGGGTGCAAAAATACATTATTTTTTGAATAATCATACATTTTTTTTATTCCGAGCACTTTTTTTTAACATTGCGACACCGCAGGAGGCTCCCTAAGAGCCCTCGCGGCAGGCTGGCCCAAGGCGTTGCAAAACGACTGTGGCGGAGAAATGTCATCCCTGTCTTTAAAAAGTCGTTAACAATTAGTAATGAATGCGTTGAAGTGAAATGGGAAAATTAAAATTAAGATATTTTTTTACGATATTGTGTTAATCGAAAAAAAAATATTATTTTTGCAAACTCAATTTATACTAAAAACAATAATAAATTATATAACACTATGAAGAAAGTTATTAATACCCCTAAGGCTCCCGCAGCCATCGGCCCCTACAGCCAAGCAATTCTGTCAGGCAACACACTCTACATCTCCGGTCAGGTGCCAATCGACCCCGCCACGGGAAAGATTCCCGAAGGCATCGAAGCCCAGACCGAGCAGGTGATGCAGAACATTAAGGCAATCCTGGACGAGGCCGGCTACACCTTTAAGGACGTAGTGAAATCGACCTGCCTGCTGGCCAGCATGGAATATTTCAAACCCATGAACGAGGTCTATTCCAAATATTACACCACCGAATGCCCTGCCCGCGCAGCCTTTGCAGTGCAGGCCCTGCCCCTGGGCGCTCTGGTCGAGATTGAAACTATTGCAGTAAAATAAATAAAAACGAAGTCGGGAAGCGTGGGCGGCCGACCAGACATGAGTCCCCGCGGTGCTCCCCCAAAACTCAAAACTAGAAAATAATATGGATTTTAGTTTCACGAAACAAGAACAGCTCTTCCTGCAGATGATTCGCGAATTTGCAGAGAAAGAGGTAAAACCCCTGGCTGCCGAAGTCGACGAGGAAGAACGCTTCCCGATGGAGACGGTTAAAAAGATGGCCAAAATTGGTCTGATGGGTATCCCCGTTCCCCCACAGTATGGCGGAGCTGGCGGCACCAACATCATGTATGGTATGGCAGTCGAAGAACTTTCTCGCGTCTGTGCCACCACCGGCGTAATCCTTTCAGCCCACACCAGCCTCTGCGTGGCTCCCATTATGGAGGCCGGCACTGAGGAGCAGAAAATGAAATACCTGCCCAAACTTGCCAGCGGCGAGTGGATCGGCGCCTTTGGCCTCACCGAGCCCAACGCCGGTACCGATGCCGCCGGCCAGCAGACCACCGCTGTCCTCGACGGCGACGAGTGGGTGCTCAACGGCAGCAAGATCTTCATCACCAACGGCAGCTATGCCGACGTGTTCATCATCATCGCCATGACCGACAAGAGCCTCGGCACCAAGGGCATCAGCGCCTTCAT
>CAMUZR010000026.1 GCA_947165255.1 uncultured Bacteroidales bacterium | reverse complement strand
GGAGTTATGTGTGCCGTAATGGATGGTGAGGTGGAGGGTGTCGGTGCTGGGGCAGTTGTCGGAATTGGTGTAGTAGTATGTGTAATTCCCTGTGGTTTGGTATTCTGTACCGTGCCATGTGTAGGCTTCACAGGCGGTGTCAGTGATGGAGTTATGTGTGCCGTAATGGATTGTTAGGTGGAGGGTGTCCGTACTAGGGCAGTTGTCGGAATTGGTGTAGCTATATGTGTAATCCCCTGTGGTTTGGTATTCTGTGCCGTGCCATGTGTATGTCTCACAGGCCGTGTCGGTGATGGTGTTATGTGTGCCGTTATGGATGGAGAGGTGGAGGGTGTCTGTGCTGGGGCAGTTGTCGGAATTGGTGTAGTAGTATGTATAATCCCCTGTGGCCAGGTATTCTGTGCCATGCCAGGTGTAGGTCTCACAGGCCGTGTCGGCGATGGTGTTGTGTGTGCCGTAATGGATGGTGAGGTGGAGGGTGTCAGTGCTGGGTGCGCCTTGGTCATTCGTATAGGTATAAGTGTATTGGCCTGAGGTGGTATAGGTCGTCCCATGCCAGGTGTAGCTTTCGCAGGCGGTAGTTCCTTCTACGTTATGGCTGCTGTAGTTGATGGTAAGGTGCAGGGTGTCGGTACTGGGGCAATCCTGCTCGTTGAGGTAGGCGTATTCGTATGTGCCAGAGACTGTATAGGTGCTGTCGTGCCAGGTGTAGCGGTCTGTTGCCGTATCTGTCAGGGCATGATGCGTTCCGTAATGGATGGTTAGGTGGAGGGTGTCGGTGCTGGGGCAGTTGTTGGAATTGGTGTAGCCGTATGTGTAATCTCCTGTGGTTTGGTATTCTGTGCCGTTCCATGTGTAGGTCTCGCAGGCGGTGTCGGCGATGGTGTTGTGTGTGCCGTAATGGATGGTGAGGTGAAGGGTGTCGGTGCTGGGTGCGCCTTGTTCGTTAGTATAGGAATAGGTATAGGTGCCAGAAGTTGTGTAGACGCTACCATACCAGAGGTAGCTTTCGCAGGCGGTTATTTCATATACATTGTGGCTGCTGTGAATTATGGTCAGGCGGAGAGTGTCAGTGCTGGGGCAGTTATCTGGGCTGAGGTAGGAAAAGAGGTATAAGCCGGAGGCTGTGTAGGTGGTGTCGTGCCAGGTGAAGTTTTGGAGTGCGACGGTATCGATATTATGATGGGAGGACTGGAGAACCGTAAGGTGGAGGTGACTGATAGTGTCGAAAAGGGTGTGGTGCGTGGTGTCATAGTAGGTGCCAGAGGTGAGGGTTGGCATATTGTGCCAATGAAGGGTGTCGGGAAGGCAGGTGGCAAGGGTGTCGATTTGGTAGGTGGTGCGTTGGATGGTTCCTATGCTCTTAGGGAGGTGGGTGGGACCGCGAGGATGACCGATTTGGTCGATGGAGTCTATGAGAGAGGGCGTAGAGGGCTGATTAGTGTTTAGATGGCGCCAGATGGAGCCGTCATAATAGGATAGGGCTTTATGGGTGGTATCTACAGATACGGAAACGCCTGCGGTGGCAAGGTAGGAGTCGATAAAGATGGGATGGACTAGATAGGGCACACCGCGAATGACGACGGTCTGGGTAATGGGATGACCAGATACGTCGAGGAGAAATTGAGGCGGAAGGGAGGATAGGATGGTGTCGGAAGTGCTTACGAAAGAAGTGTCAGGGAGTGTGCTCCATACGTTTTGGCGGCTGAAAGTGGCAGCAGAGGGATGGAGGTCGTTGGGTAATCCGCCTGCTAGGTTGTCGAGAAAAAGGCTGTTGCACAGCTGGAGGGGTGATGCGCAATAAAGAGCGCCACCCCCACTGGCTGAAAGCGCCTGATTGGCCTCGAAAGCACAGTTGGCCACGAGGGTAGAGGCTGCGGAATCGGGGTCACAAATGCAGTGAAGGGCACCGCCGAGGTTGGCGCTGTTGGAGTGGAAGGAATTGCTGGCGACAACGGCCCAACTGCCACCATGGCAGTGAGCGAGAGCGAGGGCGCCGCCGTGGCCACTGGCGGCCTGATTATGAGTGAACTGGGTGCGGGTGACGGCGAGAGCGGAAGTGTCAAGCGTACCTTGGTAGTAGATGGCGCCGCCGTGGTCTTGAGCGCTATTGTGGGTAAAGGAGCAGCCTGTGAGGGTGATGTGGTCGGAAAGGGAGTAGATGGCACCGCCGGCGAGAGTGTCGGAAGGAAGTGCGAGCGGGGATGAGACAAAATTGCTGTCGAAAATGCAGCCACGGAGGTCAAGGGTGGAGAATTGGGATTCGATAGCACCACCCCTATGGGGACTACGATTGCCCCGAAAGGTACAGCTGTCGATAAGAAGGGATGAGGTGCGGACCTTGAGTGCGCCACCCCAATCGCCTTGGTTGGCCTGGAAGGTGCAGCCATGGAGTTCAGCATGGGTCTTCTCGCAGTATACGGCCGCGCCGCCACTATTGGGATGAAGTGTGCTGGAAGGGGCGGCATTTCCGCGGAAAAGGCAGTCGAAGGCATAGAAGTAAGACGGCCCTGCGGCATTGCCGCGGTTGGAAATGGCACCCCCGTTGAATCCTGAGCTGTTGCTGTCGAACTGGCAGTGGCGGGCGATGAGGGTGGCGCGGATGTTGAGTACGGCACCGCCGGACTGGATGGGACGGGAGCATTGGGCAAATGTGAGGTGCTGGACGGTGAGGTTTGCACGGCCGGAAAGCGAGAGGATGAATTGACCGCTGTCGGCAATAAGGCGGACGGTGCCGCCGCTGGGGCCGTGGTTGCGGCCGTCAATCGTGCGAGAAATGCCTACAAAACGAAGGCATGAGGCCAGCTGTAAGGTGTTGCCGTCGGAAGCAGGAAGATTGAATGTGATGAAGGTGCCACAGGTGTCGGTACCAGCATAGTCAATTGCCTCGCGGAGGGAAATAAGACCGTCAAAGGGGTCGACAACGTCGTAGGGGGTGGTGACGACGGTGGAGGGGCGTTCCTGCGAAGAGACTGTGACGGGGATAAGGAGCGGGAGAAAGGAAAGGAGTCTGAATAGTTTTTTTATCATGAGCAAATGTCGGGCGGCGGGTGGTTAGAATTGCCATGTGCGCTTAGCGCCGGGAGGGGATTTGAAGATAACTTTCCACGGGGGACGAACTCGGTCGGAGGGGTGGGCTGTGAGGTCAGGATGGTCAGGACGGCGGAGAATGAAAGTATAACCGGCCTGACGGCAGATGGTGTCGATTATAGGACGAGCGGCTGCATAGCCGCGGCCATAGAGAATGGGAGAAAGGTCTACCCTGTGTTCAACGAGGCGACGTGCATCGTCGGGGTGTTCTAAATAGAAGCGCAGCTGGGGGGCTGAATCAGATGCTTCGTCAGAAAGGATGAGACCTCGCAGCTCGTCCCACGCAACGAGGTGGTCGCGGTAGGTTACGTAGCAGCTGAGGTTGATACATGAAGAGGAAAAAAAGCCTGCAGACCCAATGACAAGAAGAGGTTTTCTAGGGTCTTCGAAATTGGCGATAAGGGCGAAGAACCCAGGAAGGGATAAGAGATTTACGAAAAAAAAAGAGTTGTATGAGGAACTGATTAGAGCAAAGATGGATAAGAAGAAAAAAAAGAGGGTAGGTAGCACTATGGAGGCACTCAAAATAAAACGCAGGATGAGGGGACGCCGCACGTAGAGAGCCTGCTCAGGTGGCAAGAGTGAAACGAGGGCTGTGTGGGAGAGACGGTACATGGGGTTTATAGTAATAGTTATGTAATAATAAGGGGTGAGCGCATGAATATGCCACTACTTTCGGGGAATGGACTTGGCACGGCGGGCGCAGTAGTGGCTGGCAATGAAGTAGTAGAGAAAATAGTAGGGTATATAAGCGATGGAAAGGTAGAGGTCGAGGCCGTTGCCGATGTCGTCGGTGATGCCGATGCCGATGCCCACAACGATGACCAAGAGTCCGGTGAGAACGAAATAGAGCTGCATAAGGTCCTTACCGCCCGGCCATTTGCTGCGGATACGGAAGAAGAGTATGACCTCAAAGAGAATGTAAAATGGGGCAGTGAGGAGGTAAATAAGCATAAAGATGTAATAGGCAGTGCTGAGCTGGTGGATGTCGCCTTGGGATAGGGCTTGGCTGACGCGCTGGGGGCTCTCGACAAACTGAGTGAGACATAGGGCGACGGTGGAAACGAGGCCGAGGGTGATGACGACATTAATAAGCACGTCGAGGCGCTGCCCGGCAGGTTTGCGACGACTGTGTTCGTTGAGGCCGATGAAGGCGACGGTGCCACAGGCAGTGCTAACAAGGGTGACCACGGCATTAAGGTAGTGGTTGCGCACCAGGACAGTGAGTAAGTATAGGACGGCCATGAGAATAGCGGCCACCAGGTAGAATTTGGACCAATTGCGATAGTTCATGCTATGTTTGAATTAAATTTTCTTCAATAACGCGATTGGGGTTTATTTATTGTGTTGGAGCAATGTGATAAGTTTAGTGTACAGTGTACGATGGGTTGTCCACTGCCACTACCCATCGTACACTACACTAAATATCCTAGCAAGGGCTCTAGTTTTCGGGCAGGTAGGCTTCAGGGCCGAAGAGCTCTTTTGCGTAGGGAGTGAGCGGAATGTGCTTAGAGAGCCAAAAGATGGGGAGGACGATGCTTTGGATGCCGCAGGCATAGGGTGCTATGCTGTAAAGCTGGTAAACGAGGGTGATACATGTGCGGGCGGAGTCGATAAAGAAGTCGTCCGGCATAGGCATGGAAGGAATGCCGCGGAACTCGTCAAAGAGGCTTTCCTGCACTGGACGGTTGACTACGAGGTCTTCAATAGCGCGTACAATGACGGGACCCAGCAAGGCAGTGTCGACCAGGTCATTCAGATGCACGGTGCGGCCTGTGGAACGGTCGGCGGTGAGGTAGCGGGTAGCATAGACACCGTGTGCGGCGAAGGCAGCCCCGGTTTCACTACTGATGGTGAAGAGGATAAGGGTGCTATCGAAGGTGGCAGTACTGTGTAGGTGTCCATAGTTGGAAGGGAGGCGAGAAGGGACGCTGTCGGCAGGATGGCGGTGGAGGTGCGGGACGTCCTCTTCATAGAACCAAGTGGTGGCCAGCCAGGCATCGGCGGCCTGCTGGAAGGAGGTAGCCGCACTGTCGCCGAAAGTGAGGAGGAGCAATTCCTGCTCGGCTTCGGGGGAGAGGAGGCCTTCGGCGGGCCAGGCAAGACAGTAGCTGTTGCTAACGCCGAGGGTGTCACTCTCAGGCGGCCAGAGCTGCTCGTCGGCAGTGAGGAGGAAGGCGCTGGAATCTTGGAGGGTTTGGAATGCGGGCTGCGGCTCGGTCTGACGGCAGGCTGCGAAGGCCAGCACAAGGAGCACGGCGGAAAGGAGATTGACCGTTTTTTTCATTTCTTAGCTATTTGGGAATAGAAAAAAGGGCTGACGGGTGTCAGCCCTTTGGGTTTAAAAATCTGAATAAAATCGACTATTAGAGGTTGACTTTGCAGCTGAGGTAGGCGTAGAGCGAGGTGGCACCGGCAGGGGTGATGTGGTACTGGATGGCGGGCGAAACGGCAACGAGCTTATTGATGCGGTAGTCGACACCGGCGAAAATATTCTGGCCATCGTAGGCATACTGGAAGGCGGTGCTGAGGAGGTCGTTGTCGCTGGACACACCACGGTCGTAGCGGCAGAAGAGGTTGAGTTTAGGATTGATTTTGCCTACGGCATATACAGAGAGACCGGTGGCGTTATCGCCAGGGAGATAGTTACATGCGAAGCGCATATTGTACTCGGCACCGATGCGGAAGTAGCGGTGGTCGTAGCCGGCGAAGAAGTGGACGTTTTTACGGGCGACGGGGTTGACGGCAGTGTCGGCGAGGGTGCCACGGCTGACGCTGACGGCGTTGGTGTCGTGGGTCTGGATGTCGCCATAGATACGGATGTCGAAGTGCTCGATGGGGCTGATATTGAGGCCGAGGCCATAGAGATAATGGTTGTCGAGCTGGATTTTGCGGAAACCTTCACCGTTGAGCATGCTGAAGTCAGCGCTGAGCCATGGGGCGATATCATACTTGAGGTTGAAGCCGAGGTCGGCGGTGTTGCCATAGCCATAGAGGTCGTACATGGAGCGGGCGACGTAGCGCAAGCCCCAGTATTTCTCGGCGAGGACGGCCTGTGAGGAGTTGATGATACCGGCGATGGCGGTGAAGCGGTGGTTTTTATACTGGACGTTAGCGTTCTTCACAAAGACGTGCTCGATGCCATTGGTGGCAGCCTCGGAGGCGTCAAAAATGACAGTGGCGGTCCAGTGGGGGTCAAACATGTATTTATAGCCAAAATAGGCACGCTCCATCTGGAAGCCGTTCTGGGTCCAACCGTCGGCAGTGTTGGTGGCGCCAAAGTGCTCAAAAAGGGTTATGATGGCTTGGCCGTGGGGACGGAAAGCGTCGTGGTTGCAATGGCCTTCGTGATGTTGGCACTGGTGCTGGCTGGATTGTTCCTTATGGCAGCACTCCTTGTCACCGGGGAGGCTTTGGCAGGAGACAGCCTGCGGAGCCTGGTCGGGACGAGGTTGGTCGACCTTTTGCTGGTTGTGGTGGGGGCAATTCTGGTGGTTGTGTTCGGGCTGCTGAGCCATGGCGGCAGTGCCCATGAGGGCTGCAGCAAGGGTGAATACAAAAATAATTTTCTTCATAATGAATTAATTGTTACGTTTTTTTATGTTCTTAAAATCGGGTGCAAAAATAGAAATATTTTTTTATTGGGGCAAAATATTTTCAAGAAAAGAGGTGTTTTTTAACAAATTAATGGTACTTTCGCCGAACTTTTTTCAACGAGTGAAGAAAAACATATCATACTATTATACAACATACTAAAAGCCAACAACTCAATTTTCGGCAACTGGGAATTGCATTCACTGCGGCAGCGGCAGCACCGACTCATCACCCTGTGCAGGTAGGTGGCTCTTTCTTATTATCCCTCATCTCTGCGGCATTCGTCCACCTCAGCTGCGCCATCGACGCCTTTCTCGCCCCTTGGTTGGCGGAACGTTCTTTGATGCACAAAACAAAGAACAAATGAGGAACTATAGAATATATATAGAGGACAAGGCGAAGGTAGGGCGAGGGCACTTCGGGAGAAAGGGTTGGGTGGGGCAGCAGAAGACGCAGGGGATTGAAAGCGACCCGGTCCGGCACTTCTTTTTTTCGGATATGGGATTTTTTTCGTACTTTTGCAATCCGAAAGCACAAGGCCGAGCGCACTTGTGATTAAGACAAACTGCAACCATGAGATACACTACAGCCGACGAAGCCGTCGCCCACATACACAGCGGCGACTATCTATACTGGCCTTGCGTGGCCGCTGCGCCCGAACACTTGATTGAGGCGCTGGTGCGCCGTGCCGACCGGGGCGAACTGCGCGACATACGCATCAGCCATTTCTACACCGAGGGCTATGCCGACTACGTTTTGCCACAATACAAAGGCGTGTTCCAGCTGGACTCGTTCTTTGTGGGCGGCAACGTGCGCCAGGCCACCCAGAGCGGTCTGGCCGACTATATTCCCTGCTCGCTGAGCGAATGCCCGCACTTCATCAGCCGCGGAACGCTGGGCTGCGACGTGGTGATGCTCACCGTGAGCCAGCCCGACGATCGGGGGCGTGTGTCGCTGGGCACCTCGGTGGACTATATGCCCGAGGCCATAGCCCGGGCCCGGATAGTGATAGCACAGGTGAACCGCCACATGCCCTTCACCTACGGCGACGGGGTCCTACAGCTGAAAAATAGCGGGGACGACGCCGACGCCGCCATAGTGCTGGAGGGACGCGAAGTGCCCCTGCTGCTGGTGCGGCACGACCAACCGCTCAAAGAGGCCGGAAGGGCTCCGCTGAGCGAAACAGACATAGCCATTGGCCGCCATGCCGCGGCGCTCATACCCGATGGGGCCACGCTCCAAATCGGCATCGGCAACATACCCACGGCAGTGCTGTCGCAGCTGGGCGACCACAAGGACCTGGGGGTGCATAGCGAGATGTTCACCGACGACGTCATCCCCCTGGTGGAGAAAGGGGTGCTGAACGGACGGTTGAAGAAGACCGACCCGGGCAAGCTGGTGGCCATGTTTCTCAAAGGCAATCAGCCCCTGTACGACTTTGTGGACCACAACGAGCAGGTGCTGATGAAAGATGTGGGCTACACCAATTCGCCCATGGTGATTGCGCAAAACCCAAGGGTGGTGGCCCTCAATTCGGCCATTGAGATAGACCTTTCGGGCCAGGTGTGTTCCGACTCCATCGGCAGTAAGGTTTTCTCGGGCAGCGGCGGACAGCTTGACTTCATTCTCGGCGCCACCTATAGCAATGGGGGCGTGCCTATCATTGCCATGCCCTCGCTCACGGGCAAGGGCAAGAGCAAGATTGTGCCTACCCTGACCCCTGGGGCAGGCGTGGTCACCCCACGCACCCTCACGCAGTGGGTGGTGACGGAACACGGCGCAGTGAACCTTTACGGAAAATCGCTGCGCGAGCGGGCGCGTCTGCTGATAAGCATTGCCGACCCCAGCCAGCGGGAACAACTTGAGAGAGCTTTTAATAATATGTAACAATATGAAAAAAATCATTTTAATCATGATGGCAGTGGCACTGGCACTGCCTATGACGGCCCAAAACAAGGTAGCCAACAAGGGAAAGAAATCGGCCACCGCCAAGACAGAGGCGAAGGCAGAGAAGGAGAAGGTGTACGACAAGGTGTACGACGAGTCCTTGGACGGTATGCAGCAAATTGACCAAGCCATAGCCCTGGCCAACGAGAGCAACCGCAAGGTGATTTGCCAGGTGGGCGGCAACTGGTGCCCCTGGTGCCTGCGTTTTGCAAACTTCATTACCGAGGACAAGGAAATAGCCGAGCTGATTGAAAAGAACTATGTGTACATCCACGTGAACACGTCGAAGGAAAATAAAAATGCCGAGGCCCTGATGAGACTGGGCAATCCCGGCCGGTTTGGCTATCCGGTGCTGGTCATCCTGGGACATGACGGCAGCGTGATGCACATTCAAAACAGTGCCTACCTGGAAGAGGGCAAGGGCTACGACCGTAAGAAGGTGCTGGACTTTTTCCGCAACTGGACCGACGAGGCCATCACAGAACTCCGGTAAGGCTTTGTGCCTCGGAGCGCTGCGAGCAAAAGCATGGCCGTGGAAATTCTTTTTGCCCCTCTGCAGGGGGTGACCGACGTGCGTTTCAGGCAGAAGCACTCAGCCCAGGTGGGCGGCGTGAAGGAATACTATACTCCCTTCGCCCGCCTAGAGCATGGCCGCATACGCGACAAAGAGAAACGCGACTTGCTGCCCGAACGCAATAGGGGGGTGCCCACCGTGCCACAGGTGATTGCCCGAGACCGGGAGGAGCTGGCACCGCTGTGCGACACGCTGCAACAGATGGGTTGGAAGCGGATAGACCTGAACATGGGCTGCCCGTTCCCGATGCAGTACCATAGCGGCCGCGGGAGCGGACTCCTCCCCCACCCCGAGCGGGTGGCCGAGATGCTGGAGGAGATGAAACACAGGCCGGAAGTGGCTTTCTCGGTGAAAATGCGTCTGGGACTGGAAGCGGGCGACGAATGCCTGCGCCTGCTGCCCATGCTGGACGAGTCGCCGCTGGTGCTGATAACCATGCATCCGCGCCTAGGGGTGCAGCATTATAAGGGGACTGTGGACCTGGAGTGCTTTGAGACTTTCTATGCGGGCTGCCATAAGCCGCTGGCCTACAATGGCGACTTGCGCAGCGTGGAGGATATTGCCCGCATCGAAAGGCGATTTCCCCGGCTGGAAGCCGTAATGATTGGGCGAGGACTGGTGGAGCATCCCCGGCTGGGATTGGAATGGGCAGAATATCAGGCCAAACGTGATAGTAAAGGACGCCCCTAGAGCAAGGTGTGCTCGATGAGGGTGTAGGTGCCGAGCCCGATGAGGGCAATGCCTGCGAGGACGTTGGCGGTCTTTTCGGGCACAGGAATGTCGCGATTGCCAAGAAACCATCCTACCATCGAGACCATGAAGGTGACTATTCCTATGACAAAAATCGTGAGAAGGGTTTGCGAGATGGTGTAATTGAGCCCAAATCCAATGCCTACCACGAAGGCGTCGATGCTGGTGGCAATGCCCAGAAGGCACATGACGCCGAAACGGGTGACGTCGAGTTGTTTGTCGTCGGCATTAGGGTGGAAGGCTTCCCATATCATACGGCCTCCTACGAAAAGAAGCAAGAAGAACGCAATCCAATGGTCGACGGCCTCGACGTATGCCTTGAATGCGGCTCCAAGGAGCGCACCCAGAAAGGGAAACAGCGCTTGGAAGAAGCCAAAGACGTATGCCATGGTAAGCCCCCGCCGCAGAGGCATCTTGCTCTTGAGGGAGCTGGCGGTGGAAACCACCAGGCTGTCGACGCAGAGGGCTAAGGCAATGAGAAATATTTCGATGAGTGTCATTATGCCAGGGAAACGCTACACTTATTCGACAGGGGCAGCCGAACGGGACTTGCGGGGGAAGATGAGCGAGAAGAGGATGGAGAAGACAAGGATGCCGAGGATAACCATGAGTGAGGCCATGGTGCTGATGCTCAGCCCGAAGAATTCATGTCCGATCATTTTGATGCCGATGAAGCAGAGGAGGGCACCGAGTCCGTATTTGAGAAGCCAGAACTTGTCGGTGATGTCACTCAAGAGGAAGAAGAGAGACCGCAAGCCCATGATGGCAAAGATGTTGGAGAAATAGACGATGAATGGGTCGGTGGTGACGGAGAAGACGGCGGGGATGCTGTCGACGGCAAAGATGATGTCGGAGAATTCGATGACGAGCAGAACCAAGAAGAGGGGCGTCATGTACGTGCGGCCGTCGATTTTGGTGAAGAAGTTGTGTCCCTCGACCTTGGGCGTGAGGGGGAAGAAACGGCTGGCAAACCTGACGGCAGGATGATTGGCGGTGTCGATTTTCTCATCGCCTTTGTCGCGGAACATCTTGATGCCGCTGAAGATAAGAACCACGCCGAAGACTGCCAGAATCCAAGAGACTTTTTCTACCAGTGTTCCCAATAGGAAAATGAAAAGGAAGCGGAGGACGATGGCGCCTAGGATGCCCCAGAAGAGGATGCGATGGTAGTAGCGTTTGTCAATGCCAAAACTGACGAAAATCATAATCATCACGAAGATGTTGTCAATGGAAAGCGACTCCTCAAGGAAGTAACCGGCCAGGTATTGCTCGAAGACTTCTTTGCGATAGATGTCGAGGGCCGCACCGTATTCCATGGAGGGTTGAATGACATGCTCGATGCCAGTGGATTTGGCGTAGGCGAGCAGGTCTTCCATGCAGGTGATGCCGTGAATCCATTCGGCCTTGAACAGTAGCAGCACGCCGAAGAGCATGGCAAGAGATACCCAGATGCCGGTCCAGATGGCGGCTTCTTTCATTTTAATGACATGGTCTTTCTTATGGAAGACCCCCAAGTCCAAGGCCAACATGACGACCATGAAGACCATAAAGAGTACGAAGAACAGAATTCGCGATGACATTTGTATTCTTTTTTTGCGTTTTAGTTACATTATTACCTTTATATAATAAAAAATCTCATAGACCGCCCTAGGGCTGCCTATGAGTCTCATTGCTTATGAGCGATGCCAAGTCATTGCTGACCAGTGATTTGTTGACATCACTCACGACCTTTGTCGCCAATTACTCCCTCATAAAAACGGCTGCAAAGATAAGAAAAAAAAATGACATAGCCAGAATTAATTGAGTGCTGGAATTTGGGATAAGGCTATCAAAGGTCGGCAAAACGATAGCCAGTCGTGTCGGGTAGGAGTTCTTTGTAGCCCTGCGCTGGAAGGGAGAAATAATGAGGGTTGAGTTCTTTAACCCACCATTGTTTCCACCAATTGACGGCGATGTAGCAGTCGGGATTGTCATACAGGTTTGCATCGGAGCGGTCGAAGTCGTCTTCTTCCTTGTAGATGGTGACGGTATGTTCAGGCCCCTGCTGTGCGCTATAGAGCATGCTTTCGAAGGCGAGACCCCAAATGTCTAACGGGAAGAGCTGTTCGGCATTGGAGCGAGTGACGATGAGCTTGTGCTGCCCTTGGGTGTCGGCTTGACGCGTCACCTCGGCAATGGCCTCCATGCGTGGCTGATAGAGCCGAACAAAATGGTGGATGCGGACGAACGATAGTGCCATAAGTGCGATGAATGCGACATAGAAGCATCTCTGCTGCCACAGAGTGAACCTGGGCAGCTCGTCTTCGAGGAAGGCAAGGCCGACAATGAAGAAGAGCGGAATGAAGTAGCGCTCGCGCGAGATAAGGCTGTCGCTGACCTGATAGATGATGCAACTGGACACAAAGAAAGCTATCGCATAGCCCCCGACAAAGAGAGCTTTCAGCCAGCGGCGGCTGCGGATGTAGCCGAGAAGAGTGAGAGCAAGCAGCAGGATTGGCACGAGGTAGAGCTGGAGGAAGAGGTTGCGGAATACCGTAAAGCTGCCCAAGGAGCTGAAATGGAGGAGCGACTGGCGGACGGCATCCCAGGTGGGAACGAACTCGCTATCGTGACCGCTGGGTCCGATGAGCCAATAGAGGATGATGTAGAGGGCGAGCAAGGCAAGGGTAATAAGGGCAGGTCGGTTGAGGGTTATCTGTTTGGAGGCAAGCGTGAAGCGGAAAGCATTGTCACCTTTGAACAGACGAAAGCCGACGGCAAAGAGAATGTAAAAGACCGACATGGGATAGATGAAGAATGCCAGGGCCACGAAGAGCGCTAGGACTGCGTAGTAAGTGAAAGCTTTTTTATCATCACCTTTGCACATCCATGCATAGAGCATAGGGACATAGAACATGAGTTGGAACGACTCGGAGATGCAATGGAGGAAAGTGCCGCCGATGGCCAGAAGCACAAAAAGCATGAGCGTGGCGGCGTTGTGCTGCTTCATGCCATAGGCTGTGACAAGCCAGCAGGTGTAACCCACCAACACAAACGACACGGAATAGGAAATGACCACCAGCCGAAGCGGCAGATGAAGATGTATGGCCAACCACGGCAACAGTTGGGTGAGAACCATGGAATAGCGGCTGTCGTTGATGAGCATGCCACCGTTATTGATGTCGTAAAAAATCTGGTAGGCCGAATCGGTAAGCAGCACACGCTCGTTGGCGAAGAACACAGCCATGACAAAGAGCACAGCCATGCAAAGATGTCCAAGCAGGAGATACTTACGAGTTGATAAGTTGTAGCTCATATTGTTTGCGGTCTTGGGTTACCATCACGTCGAGGCATAAGCCGGTGAAAAGCGACCGAGATGGTTTTTTCTTCATTATAGCCTGGCAATAATACCGCAACCTTGTATTCCATGATCATTAATGCTTAGCTTTAAGCGACAGCTTTTTTAGTTTGTTCCAATCTACGAACTGCATTAATGCAAGCAGCAGGGCGGCGATGGAGACAGCCTGGGCACGGAAGGTGAACCAGTTGTGCAAGAAAGAGTGATTGGCGGCAAAGAAATACCACATCCAGGGCAGCAGGGCTATGGGCAACAGCTGCACGGCCTTTCTCCATCCTTGCGCACGGAAAGAGACAGCTGCCATTATTACCAACAGCAGCAGGACGATGACGATGAATTGCCAAGGAAGCATGCCGAGGTTTGCCGTCACGGCATCCCAACGGCTATGGTCGAGTAGTACACCTGAACGATTGCCGACATTCTTGATGCCGTCGGCAATGACATTCTCAGAAGTGAGGAGGGTGGCAATAATCCACTTGAATGCCCAGGTGGCGGTATAGCCTGCCACCCACAATAGCGAGCTGCGAATGGTCAGCCACCAGCCTTTGACCGTTTGCGCGGGAACAGGCTCGACTTCATCGCGGGTAAAGACGGCTTGCACCACCAGCATTAATCCGAGGGTGAGCATTGGAGCCGTGAGGAGGTCGAAAAAGCAGGTGAGCGAACCAATGACAAAAAAAAGCTTAGTGGCTGGTTTGTCTGACCGAGCCAAGGCAATCACACCCGACAAAGCCAGAATAAGTACCGGCACAAACTGTATGGAGAACTGCATCATGAAAGCGTAGGAGACAAGCAGTCCAAATAGCACAGCCATGGCCGTCTGCCATCCCCCTTTGCGCCACAGCAACATGATGCACCACGCTAAGAGCAGCGAGGAGACAATATACAGAAGCAGTCTTATCGAAACATAGTCGTAGAATACAAGGAGATAGCGCGTCAAAAAAGTATTTCCATGCCAGTAACGTCCGTAATGGATTGTGTACATCTCTTGGTTGCCGTCGGAGTACGCCCTCAGATCCTCGAAGGGAAGACCGTTGGCACTTTTGCGAGGCATGAGCAAAACTCCGTCGAAAAGATTTTCAGTCGACATGGCTTGTGCCTGATTCAGAATAAGTGCATCGGTGAAATTATCCATGCGGCATTGATGTTGCGGCAAAAACGCACGTGGTTGGTCGCTGGACAGGTCGCCTTTAGCAAGGGTGTTGGCAATGTGGCGGTTCACCGGGCCATCAGGCATCAGCCAGGCACCTGCCCCAAAAAGCAGATAGGCGGCCAACAAAAGCCCAAAGATTTTCAAGTAGGACAATATCGTCTTCAAAGCATTAATTTCTATTCGTTTATAGGTGGTTTTCTTGTTTTTATGCCCTCATGTCATGTGCAGGTATATACACCCCATTCTCGTTGGGAAGCCTCCTCACTTGACACGACAACAATGGGTTATTCAAACCCGTATCATACTAATAATACGCTTTTTATTTGTAAACAACCAATCACTTGTTGTGTCCATTCAAAATGCAAATATACACAAAAAAATCGAATCAACTCATTCCTGTTCCGTAAAAATGAAGCAGCCCTCCCGCGAAGGCCTGCCTTTGCGAAGTCATGCCACACCCCCCCCATGAGCGATTTGGGTTAAAGTGGGTCCTTTATATCAAGAATATGAGAATTAGAGAAATTGGTTATTCATTCTGAATTTGATAAGAATTAGTGACTTAAATTGCCTCGTAGAGGCAATCTCCCAATATCCCCGCACTTATAGTGTGGGGTTTATCAAGCGATTCAGTGTAATTGTAAACCCAAACAGGCGAAAGAACCGAAAAGTGTAAACCGAATCCATGACGGTGTAAACCAGATCAGGGATATGAACCAAACAATGTAAACCGATTCAGTTTAACCATCCCAAATCTGTCAACCAATTCCAGGGAAAGTCACAACAGCACTTCATTCGTCATAAAAAATGTAGTTTTTGTACCGTTGGTCGTCCAAAAAATTGTATTTTTTATTCCATTATTCGTCCAAAAAAGTGTATATTTGCAATGTAGATTCGTCCGAAAAAATGTAGCATAGTACCATGGGTCAACTGATATATAGTAATTTATTGAAATGGGAGACACGCGACAAAAGAAAGCCTTCTGCTCTCCCAATCCACTATTACGCAACCAATGATTCGCAGATGGAGGTGGACTTCATCGTGCAGGCAGAACAGCGTATACTGCCTATCGAGGTAAAAGCCGAGGCAAATGTCCACTCCAAGTCGCTACGCACCTTTATAGAGAGAAACCCCGACCTGAAAGGCGTGCGATTCTCCACGTTGCCCTACAAAGACCAAGACTGGATGGAGAACGTGCCACTCTACAATGTAGAAAAACTAATCAAAGACAATTACCACTAATATTATGGGAGCATGATGAAGATGCACCGATTTCCAAAAACAGTGTATCTTTACATCTCGAAAGTGGCCAAATCAACACCATAGTTATGAACTGATACAGCAAAAATATTAAATATGGACCTACATGACATTATTCAACAAATTAAGGTATGGGAACCATGGGTTGAAAATTACAAAAACATGGTTCCAAAATTCATAGATGAGGCTAGCCAGAACAAGGATTGGAGTGAATGGGATAAAAATACTTTTGATGTCTATTTCAATCAATTGGATGGTAACCCTATTTCCAGTATGAAACAAGGATATTTTACATTAGAACAAAGGGATCTGATAAAAAGTCATTGGCGTGATTTCTCAAAGGATTTACAGGATATTGCTCTTAGTCAGACAGTACCATTATTTGATAAATATGAAGCCATTGTTAATAAAATAAATAGCTTATATGATGGTAATAGATACGCATCAATTAACAGAATGATTGCTGGTTTGCAGCCTCAGCTTTTGTGTACGATTGTGAACGGAATGCATCTGAATAATTTTTGCTATTATTTGGAAACTTATTGTGGAGGAAAATATAAATTTGAAGGTGATTATTTTCACAAAAGCCATCAGATATGCACTCTTTTTAATTCATTACAACCCCACAGAAGCTATTATGAGAATGTAACATTGCCATGGCAGACTTATGAATATTTTAGAGATTATTTACAAAAAAACAACCATAATAAAGGACTTATGAATGACTTGAAGAATCTCATATTATCAAACCATAACATTATTCTAACAGGTGCACCTGGCACTGGAAAAACCTATTTGGCAAAACTGATTGCGGCACAAATGATACTCGGGAAAGAGTATGATGAAAAAAAAGCTTCGGATGATGAAAAGAAAAAAATGGAAGATCAGTATGATTTTGTACAATTCCACCCAAGTTACGATTACACCGATTTTGTGGAAGGATTGAGGCCTTTTAAGGATGACGATGGTCATATAGGATTTGAAAGGCAAGATGGTATTTTTAAGCTTTTTTGTAAACGTGCAATTAATAATTTGTCGGACAATAATATGATTGAACAATTCGATTCAATCTGGGTCAGATTAATTAAGGATGTACAGGATGAATTATTAAAAGGAAAATTGACAAAAATCGGCTCATTTGATTATGGATTATCCTCTAAGAACTCTTTGAAATATATCTCGAAAGGTACTCAATCAGGATATACCTTCACAACAACAAAGGAGAATGTGCTTTCTGCATATATGGGTAATAAAGCACGTCCTTCTGGAGGACTACAAAAATATATTAATGAAGTTGTTTCTTATATGCAAGAAAAGTATGGTTTACCATCATTCAAAGAAAGAAACAATATTTCGGAAAAGAAGCAATATGTCTTTGTTATTGATGAAATAAACCGAGGTGAGATCTCTAAGATATTTGGAGAGCTATTCTTCTCTATCGACCCAGGGTATCGTGGTACTGACGGAAAAGTGAAGACTCAGTATCAGAATCTTGTTGAGGAGGATGATGTTTTCTACGATGGCTTCTATGTACCAGAGAATGTCTATATCATTGGCACTATGAATGATATTGACCGCAGTGTTGAGAGTATGGATTTTGCTTTCCGACGTAGATTTGCCTTCAAGGAGATTACAGCCGAGGACAGCCAGCAGATGCTTGATTCTGAGTCTGCATGGGGCAAAGATGAAAATGGGAAATCCCTTAAACCCTCACCCGAAGTCATTTCTGAAATAATAAAACGTATGGGTGCTCTAAACGATGCAATATGTCCTGAAAAAAAAGATTCAAACAAGAAGGGTATTGAAGGATTATCATCTGCATACCATATTGGAGCTAGTTACTTTTTGAAACTAACTAATTACCAAAAAGATGATGGCACATTTGATTATGACAAACTTTGGGACTATCATTTGAAAGGACTGCTGTCTGAGTACCTGCGTGGGATGCCAGATGCCGAAGATAAAATAAAATCCTTGGGAGAAGCTTTTGGTATCAAAACGTTAGATAGTAATCCGTCATGAGCCGTCTTCGTATCACTGATAACCACGAGGCTGTAGAGATCACTCAAGAGTGTAAACCAACTGATTCAAGGTATTGGCATGATGAAATAGATGATACTACTCGAGAGGATTTGCAACTAATTGCCAATGTTCAAGTAAAGAACTTAAAAAATGATGAATGCCCGAATCTGTTGGTTTTTCCAAGAGACTTGGGCTACTATGGGGATGATGTTGGCGAAGGTCAGATTATCAGCTTTCATGATGACTGCATTTCCACAGGCAATATAATGGGATTTGTCGGGGTGAACAATACCCAAGTGGATATTGTTTCCCGTTTCACAAAAACGGATGGCGAAGACTATTTCCTGCACTATATGCTACAGAGGGTATTTGCCATCAATCTGTTCGACATTAAACACACATTGAGCCAACAGCCGATATTTGACTTCTTACTATATCTGTTTCCATTCTTTCTCAAGAAGGCACTTCGGCAAGGCCTTTATAAGAAATATAAGCGTTTCGAATATAATGACTCCAATATACGAGGGCCGATTGATATTAACCGGCATATTCGGGAAAACATCCCTTTCCGCGGAACAGTAGCATACTCGACACGTGAACACACATATGACAATGAGGTGACAGAGTTGATTCGACATACGATAGAATACATCAAAACTCACCCCATGGGTAATGGCGTATTAAACTGTGACCAAGGGACTAAGAATGCCGTCATAACAATGACTCAAGCCACCCCGACATACAATACAAAAGACCGAAATAGAATAATTAATCTTAACCTGCGTCCTGTTACCCATCCATACTATTCTGAATACACTGCATTGCAGAAAATTTGCCTTCAGATTCTCAGACATGAAGCATTAAAATATGGACAGGAAAAAGACAGAATATATGGTGTTCTGTTTGACGGTGCCTGGCTTTGGGAAGAATATTTGAATACCATATTTACCAAAGCGAGGCTGGAGATTACACATGCAAAGAATAAGACTGGAGAGAACGGAATTCTTCTATATAAGAATAAAAGAAAAAGTCTCTATCCAGATTTTTACAGGAAAACTGACGTTGCAGAAACCTCGTTTGTGTTGGATGCAAAATACAAACAATTAGACCAAGAAGTAGACAATATCAGCCGAGAGGATTTGTTCCAGATGATAACCTATATGCATGTTCTGCCTGCTCGGAATTGTGCATTGCTCTACCCAATAGAACTAAAGGAGTCAAGCACCAGTACCATTGTGCCATCCTCACCACGACAATTGCATGGAGATGGGGGCGAGATAATAGGTATAGGTATTCCAATTGTCAATGAAGCGGAGTTTTCTAAATACTGCGATTCTCAGGGAATAATAGAGAAACAATTGGTAGTCGAAATAAAGAAATGGATGTAAAATCCAACATGGTAACGTCTGTGCGATAATAATCTTAATATAAGGTGTGTCACAAGCCTTGTGTTTTTTTTCTGAAAATCGCAATATGTTGCGATTTTATTTTGCTGATTGGAGAAATAGTTGTATTTTTGCAGCGGAAATCGCATTATATTGGTATTATGGACTTGAAGGAAATCGGACAGATTATCAGGGAGCGGCGGGCGGTGCTGGGGGTGAACCAGCGCACCGTTTCGGAGCTTTCGGGGGTTGCCGTCAACACGCTTGTGGCCATTGAACGCGGTAAAGGGAACCCACAGATAACCACTTTGCTGGATATTCTTGACACTATCGGGCTACAGCTTGACGTGAAATCTAAAGTGATGGAGTATGAGACAATGTCAAGTACATCGGTTCGGGTATCAGTTCTCAAAGAAGATGAAAAACGATGAGGAAAGGTTGCTCACCCGATTGACAAGGTGAGAATATTATTTCTTTGTGGGTTGGAATAGGGTGCCTTGCGACTCGGGATGCTGGGCGAGGTAGGCGTGGGCGAGCATGCCCATGGTGTGGCGGAGGTTGAGTTCGCTGAGGTGGTTTTGGCCGTCTGTGGTGTGGAGATAGTCAATCCCAAGGGGACCGTGGTATTGTCCGACGAGGTGGGCATGCAGGTAGTCTTCCAGCGCTTGCTGCTCAGCAAGGGTGAAGCGGACACGATGGCGGATGGCCTCATCGGGCAAAAGAAGATTGCCTTGATACACCCCGTTGGCAGAGGAGAAAAGAGAGAAACCCCGGAACGCTAACTTGTCGGCAAAAACCATATATTCGAGGGCAAACTCCTCGGCCACTTGTCGGCGGGGCTCGGCAATGACACAACCTTGTTGCCGCACCACTTTCTCTAGCCAACTGACATCAAGTTTGTTCAAGCCGTCGGTCACCCATCGGATTCCTCGTCCGGAACCCGACCAAGGGGCTTTGAGCACCAGCTGGGAGTGAACGCCCAGAAGGCTTTCCACCTCGGAAACAGAAGTGACGGCACGGCTGTCGGGCTGCAACGCAAGCCATGTGGAGCGGTGCTGCAGGTTGCGCCAACGGCAAAGGTCGTCATCAGAAGGGAGCAAGGCCATGGGTACACCGCTGGCTTGGAGTTGCTCCTTCAGAACACAGTTCCACCCCCAGGGGACAACCTGTGACCATTGGTCGGAAGGCAAAGCTGCAACCTCCGCCGCAGGGATGCAGGCCTCGGCTTCGGGGTAAAGTATTTGCATCAACGCCGCACTCTGCCGTGCAAAACGGAGGGCCGAGGCGGGCGGCATATAATGGGGATTGCCGTTGGCCAGGCAGAGGTCGTGTTCGGGATTGAAGATGCAAATCATGGCTAGGAAAGTAAAAAGGGGAGGCTTGCGTCTCCCCTTTCTGTCTATTGAGCAAAAACAATATTATTATTTGTTCACCTGGAAACGGGTGTTGCCAGTAGCGAAGAAATCGCTGATCTGGTTGGCAGCGGCAATACCGGCGTTGATGTTGGCCTCTTCGGTCTGGGCACCCATCTTTTTGGGCGTGGCGAAGTAGCGGCCTTCGAAAGCCTTGAACTCGGCATCGGCATCGGGCATGATGTCGGTGATGTACTTGATGTCGGTGCGCTCGGCCATCAGCTTGAGCAGTTCGGGCTCGTTGATGACTTCCTTACGGGCGGTGTTGATCAGGATGCCACCCTTGTGCATCTTGTTGACCAGAGCGTAGTTGATGCTCTGCTTGGTCTCGGCGGTAGCGGGGATGTGGAGGGAGACGATGTCGCAGGTCTCGAAGAGAGCATCCTGGTTGGCGACAGCCTTGGCCAGGCCGGACTGGTTGATCTGGTCGGCGGTGAGGAATGCATCGTAAGCATAGACTTCCATGCCGAAGCCGTTGGCGATACGGGCCACGTTGCGTCCCACATTACCGAAGGCGAGGATACCCAGTTTCTTGCCCTTGAGCTCGGAACCGGACTTACCGTTGTAGAAATTACGGACGGTGAAGACGAGCAGACCCATGACCAACTCGGCAACAGCGTTGCTGTTCTGGCCGGGGGTGTTCATGGCGATGATGCCGCGAGCGGTGCAGGCGGCGAGGTCGAGGTTGTCGAAGCCGGCGCCAGCGCGGACGACAATCTTGAGGTTCTTGGCGTGGTCAATCACTTCCTTGGTGACCTTGTCGGAGCGGACGATGAGAGCGTCGGCATCGGCAACGGCAGCGTAGAACTGGTCGACAGAGGTATATTTTTCGAGGAGAGCCAAGGTGTGGCCGTTCTTCTCAACAACTTCGCGGATGCCGTCAACGGCAACTTTTGCGAAAGGCTTTTCAGTAGCAACTAAAACTTTCATTATAGTTTGATTGATTTTAAAGAAGACTCTCTACACCTCTATTGGACAATAGACGGATAGAGAGTCTTGTGGTTAATTAATTCTTATTTGTGGAGTTTCTCGAAGTCCTGCATGCACTGGATGAGAGCCTCAACGTCCTCGATGGTGACGGCGTTGTAGAGGGAGGCACGGAAACCACCCACGCTGCGGTGGCCCTTGATGCCGACCATCTGACGCTCCTTGGCGAAGGCCATGAACTCGTCCTGAAGGTTCTCACGACCCTCAGCCATGACGAAACAGTGGTTCATGATAGAACGGTCTTCCTTCTCAGCGGTGCCGCGGAAGAGGCTGTTGCGGTCGATTTCCTCATAGAGCATGTTGGATTTCTTGGTGTTGTAGGCGTTCATCATATCCAGACCGCCAACGGTGTACTTCACCCACTTCAGGGTCTCATGCATGACGAAGATGGGGAGCACGGGAGGAGTGTTGAACATGGAAATGTTCTTGGCCTCGGCAGCGGCATGGGTGCGGAAGTCCACCATGGTGGGCAGGGGGTTCATGTACTGACGGTCGGTAATCTGGCCGAGGAGGTCCTTACGGACGATGACGAAGGTGACACCGGCAGGACCCACGTTCTTCTGGGCACCACCATAGATGCAGGCATACTTGGTCACGTCGACGGGACGGCTCATGATGTCGGAGCTCATGTCGGCAATCAGCTTCACGGGGCTGTCCATGTCGTACTTAATCTCAGTACCGTAGATGGTGTTGTTCGTGGTGATGTGGAAGTAGTCGGCATCGGTGGGGATGGTGAAGTTCTTGGGGATGTAACTGTAGGTCTTATCCTCGCTGGAGGCAACCACGTCGACGGGTCCGAAGAGTTTGGCTTCCTTCACGGCCTTCTTGGCCCAAACACCGGTCTGCAGGTAGGCAGCCTTCTTGTTGAGGAAGTTGGCGGGAATATCGAGGAACAGGGTGCTGGCACCGCCGCCGAGGAAGAGAATCTCATACTCCTCAGGAATGTTCATAAGATCGCGCCAGAGCTGACGGGTCTCAGCCATTACACGCTCCCAACCGGGGGTACGGTGAGAGATTTCCATCAGGCCAACTCCGGTGTTGTCGAAGTTGCGGATAGCTGCGATAGTGGATTCGACAGCCTCTTTAGGCAGGGGGCAAGGACCTGCATTAAAATTATGTGCTTTGTTCATTTGATTTGAATTTAAGTTATTTATGATGATATTTATTATTATTTTAACTTCAAAATCGGGTGCAAAGTTACTCATTTTTTTTAATATTATATATATTTTTCTTTAAAATTAATCAAATACTTTGCCAACCACATGGAAAACAAGAAGTTATTTTATTTTGGTGTTTACTCATGATAATGGTATTCCTAACTGCGATTTCAATTAAGGTTACATCATTTTGAAGTCAACATTATTTACTGTGATTGAGACAAAAGCCAGGCAGGTATCTGGAACCATGTCCCAAGAAGAACAGAAGATTTGTGGAAAACAGGTGATATACGCTCGAAATAAAGATAATTCCTGATTGGATGAAAGCAGGTAGTAATTAGGCAAGGAGGTCATATCATATTTAATAATTCAACGAAAGCAATCCCGAAAAAATGCAAAGGATATTGCATGTGTATTTTAGAAGCTTTTGATTATTAGCCCTCTTGGAACAACTCAGGGACAGTGCTGGTCACCTGATGAAAGGATATGCATCGCGTAAGAAATGCGATTCCACATAAGAAGACAATCTGTTTTAATCTTTTTTTCTAATGAGGAACAGGAGGTGAAGAAAATAAAATTGTCAACCAAAAAGTGTGAATAAAAAATCATTCGTTTGCAAACGAAACAATTAGAAAAATACGGCGTCGCAAATCTTTTTTGAAAATCAGATTATTATGGACACACTACTGAATACCTGATAGTTACAACGTTTTCAACAAATACAAAATTAGCTTTCAGAGAGTTGTGTGAGATATGAACAATTGTGACGGAAAAAGTAAAAAAAGTGGAAAAAACACTCCATCATTGGAAGAAAAATCGTATATTACGAGGGCGGAAAAAAGTTAACGGAAATTAAAAGGGTTATTTTTCAGATTTTTGGGAAGAAGAGGAATAAAAGTGATAGGCAAAACACCAAAGTGCTTTACAAAAAAAAATTGAAATATGCAAAATATTTTTACGCACAGATAGGTGACAAAAATGTTGCACCTTTGCATTGTAAACGAGTGGATAGAAACAATCCATAAGTGATACAGAAACAGCAACAAGAGATAACAACTAATATGGAGAAAGATTATCAGCAAGTCTGGGAAGAATGCCTAGGTTTTATCAAGGACAACCTGGCAGGAAAGGAGAACGAAAAGGTGTTCAGCACATGGTTTGAGCCCATCGTTCCCGTGAAGCTTGACGGGACTACGCTCATTATCCAGGTGCCAAGCCAGTTCTTCTATGAGTGGCTGGAACAGAACTACGCCGAACTACTGAAAAACGCCATCCGTCTGACTTTAGGCCCTAACGCTTGCCTACAATATAGTATAGTAATGGACACTAGTATTTCCGACTCTCCCATTACAACCCGCATTCCCTCTTCGGGACGACAGTCGACCATTAATAGACCCACCGAGGTGCCCATGAACCTCAACCGTGACGAGAGCCGCGAATTCCCAAATCCTTTTGTCATTCCCGGTATTCAGAAGGTGCGCATCAACTCACAACTCAGTTCGTCATACACCTTACATAACTTTGTGGAGGGCGAATGCAACCGTCTGGCTCGCGCAGCCGGATATGCTGTAGCTGAAAATCCCGGCAAAACGGCATTCAACCCATTGATGCTTCATGGAGGAGTGGGTTTAGGAAAGACCCACCTGGCCAATGCTATCGGTCTGAAGACCAAGGAGCTTCATCCAGATAAAATCGTCTTGTACGTAACCTCAGAGCAGTTTATGCAACAATACCAGGACGCTGGCCGCAACGGCACAACAAGCGACTTTGTACATTTCTATGAGATGGTGGACGTGCTGATTGTGGACGATATTCAGTTCTGGGCAAATAAAGCCACCCGTACTCAGGAAGCCTTCTTCCATATCTTCAATACGCTCCATCAGGCTGGCAAGCAGCTGATTATTACTAGCGACAAGGCTCCAAGCGAGCTGCAAGGACTTGAAACTCGATTGACCTCGAGACTGAAATGGGGCTTAGCAGCCGAACTGCTTCCCCCAGATGTGGAAACACGCATGAAGATACTCAAGCAAAAGTTGGAAAACGATGGGGTTGAAATGCCTGAAGAAGTAATAGAATATATTGCCTACAACATAAATACAAATGTTCGTGAATTAGAAGGTGCCCTCATCTCATTGATGGCCCAATCTTCTCTCAATCGTCGCGACATCACCCTTGATTTGGCTCGTCAGATGGTTGACAAATTCGTCAAAAGCACAAACCGAGAGGTTACTATCGACTACATTCAGAAAGTTGTATGCGACTATTTCAATATTCCAATTGACAGTATCCAATCGCGTACCCGCAAGCGCGAGATAGTTCAGGCTCGACAGTTGACCATGTATTTTGCCAAGAAAATGACAAAGTCGTCACTGGCCATTATCGGCCTACAATGCGGAAACAAGGACCATGCAACCGTGCTCCACGCCTGCAAAACTGTGGCCAACCTAGCCGAAACCGATAAGCAATTCCGCTACTGGATTGACGAATTGGAAAAAAGATTTAAAGAATAGCATTCGATGAAAGTTCCTTTTAAACCTGGAACATTAATCTACCCTCTTCCGGCCGTAATGGTCAGTTGCGGAGACAGTCCAGAAAATTATAACATTCTGACAATAGCATGGACGGGCACTGTATGCAGTGACCCGCCCATGTGCTATATTTCAGTCAGACACGAGCGCCACTCGTATGATATTATCAAACGCACAGGAGAATTTGTCATAAACCTCACTACCGAGGGATTAGCCCGCGCAACCGACTGGTGTGGAGTGCGGAGTGGACGCGATTTCGACAAATTCAAAGAGATGCACCTCACCCCTGAAAAAGGACAAATAGTACAAGCCCCTCTGATATCTGAAAGCCCACTTAACATAGAATGCCAGGTAGTGGAGATACGTAAACTGGGCAGCCACGACATGTTCTTGGCCAACGTGGTGGCAATTGATGCCGAAGAAAAACTCATTGACAAAAGTACAGGTGCCTTTCAATTGAACCACGCCAAGCCTTTGGCCTATTCGCACGGCAAGTACTATGGACTAGGCGAAAAAATTGGAGGTTTCGGCTTCAGTGTGAAAAAAAAGAAGTAAAACCATTTATTAGATACCATGAAAATCACTTGTGTAGAACCTTTAGGCATAAGCCAAGAGCAATTCGAAAAGCTAAAAAGGGAATATGCTGCCCATGGCCACTCTTTCGACTACTATATGGACCGCAAAGAAGATGCCGCAACCTTGGCGACCCGTATGCACGAGGCCGAAGTGGCAATTATCTCTAACATCAAACTCCCCACCTCCGTCTTGGAACAATGTCCGAGATTGCAATACCTTTCAGTTGCCTTTACTGGGCTGGACCATATAGATTTAGCCTACTGTAAAGCGCACAATATCCTAGTGCAGAATGCCGCCGGTTATTCTACCACAGCCGTGAGCGAACTGGCCATCGGACTGATGCTAGACCTTCTGCGTCAAGTGACATACTTTGATGGTGCCATTCGCAGAGGCGAAGGTCGCGGCATTTATTTAGGCCGTGAGTTGAAAGGCAAGACCGTAGGCGTGGTGGGTACCGGTGCCATCGGCACTGCGGTCATTCGCCTACTGAAGGCTTTCGGCTGCAAAGTGCTGGCCTACAACCGCAGCGAACATCCTGATGTAAAGGAACTCGGAGCCTCATATGTCAGCCTTGAGCACCTGCTAAAGGATAGCGACATAGTCACTCTGCATGTGCCCCTCACTTCCGAAACTCAGCATTTGATAGGTGCCAACGAACTGAAGATAATGAAACCCAGCGCACTACTTATCAACACAGCACGGGGAAACGTATGTAACATAGAAGCTGTAGCTGAAGCATTAAGAAAATGTGTGATTTTAGGAGCAGGGTTCGACGTATATGAAAATGAGCCACCGCTGCCCAACAACCACCCACTACTGAATGCACCGAACTGCATTTGCGTACCGCACATTGGTTACGCTTCTCGTGAGGCTTTCGACATTCGTGCCAACATCGTATTCGACCATGTTCGCCAATATTTAGGCCTTTAAATAATCTTGAATAAAAAAGGAGGCCCTGCCAATAAAGGTAGGGCCTCCTTATATTACCTAAACCAATCTTACTTGACGGGATGGTCGGCGTGGAATTTCTCCAGACGGACCTTAAGGTCGGGGAACTGGTCGCGCTGCACTAGGGCCACGCAAGCGCGAATGCCCTGTTTGTGGCTGCCGGTAATGTCAAGTGCGATGGCGCTGATGCCATAGCGGATGAGCTCATTGAGCAGGTCGACGCCGTCGAAGCCGGGATAGCAGAAAGTGAAGTAGAAACCGTCGCCGATGTCTTCGCCCATATCTTTGTCGTAGACGATGTAGAAGCCGTTGTCGGTAAAAAGTTTCTTCATCACGCTGGCCTTCTCACCGTACTCCTTGATGTCTTTGACGAAGTTGAATGTGCCGTCGTTGGCCCCTTTGAGCATGGCGGCCATGGCGTACTGTACGCTGTGGGCAGTGCCAGAGCTGAGGCAGTAGAGGGTGCCGAAAATGAGGGCGCGGCCGAGTTGCGTCTGGCTGTAGAAGCGGGCCAGGTCGGGGCACTCCATATTGAACAGTTTGGGGCTGCAAATCATCATGGCGATACGCTCACCAGCATAGCTGAAGCTTTTGGAGCCGGAAATCATCAGCACGTAACGGTCGGTATACTTGGCCACGGTGGGCTGGAACGGGGCCTTGCCGGGGACGCTGTAGTCCTTGCGGAAGTCCATGAGGAAATAGGCATCGTCTTCGAGGACCACCACGCCATATTTGTTGGCCATCTCGCCAATGATTTGAAGTTCATGTTCGGTGAAGCAGAACCAAGCGGGGTTGTTGGGGCTGCTGTAGATGAGGCAGGCCACGTCGCCGTCACGAAGTTCCTCTTCGAGCTTGTCGCGAAGTTTGTCACCACGATACTCATATACGTCGAAAGCCTTCATGGGTATACCCAGTACACGGCACTGTTGCTTCTGTACAGGGAAACCCGGGTCAATAAAGAGGACTTTGGTTTTCTTAGCATCGTAGCGGGTAAGGGTAAGGAAGCTGGCAAAGCCGGCCTGCATGGAACCCACGGTGGGCACGCAGCAGTCGGGGGTGACGTCGATGTCGAGGAAGTTCTTCACAAAGCGGGCGGCCTCTTTCTTGAAGTCGGCGGTGCCGTAGATTTCGGGGTAGATGCTGGCCACGCCGTTGCGCAGGGCCTCAATCTGGGCCTCAACACCAACCTGCGGGGCGGGGAGGCCGGGGATGCCCATCTCCATCTTCACAAAGCGGACATCGGTTTCCTTTTCAACGTCCTGAATCATCTTGCGCATCTCGCGGATAGAAGCTTTGCCAGGATTGGCTATTTTGTTCTGCTGGGCAATTCTATCGATCACCTCTTTCTGTATGGGAATTTGAGTCATATTTATGTTTTATTTAAAGGTTTATTATCTCTGATTAAAATTTTTCAACTTTGTAACATTAATCGGGCTGACGTCCTTTATGATATCATACACCTGCTTTTGCTCTTCAGCCGGAGCAGGGGTAAACACACTAACCAGTTCTGACATCTTTACGTCTACAAACTGCTGGACAGAAAGCAAGTTTGGGCGGGTTTTGTGCACCTGCTGCAGGGTCTGAAGTGCCGCAATGATATTCATCCGCGCCTGGGGCTGATCCTTCGTCATCATATCCAAACCCAAACGATGATATTGATAATACACCGTGTGCAATCCAGCATAGGCAGAATTGGTATGGTTCTCCATAAACCAGTAGCGAGCCTTTTGACTTTCTGTGCCCTTCCACCCACGGTAAGCTCCATCATTGCTGGACGCTGTCTGGCAGATAGTGCGGGCCACTTCATAAAACTGCTCTCCTCCTTCTGGGGCGAAACTGTCGAAATACATACCCAACATAATATACAGGTAGTACGAAACTGCCGAAGTCAGATTGCTATAGAACGTGTTCATGTCGAAATCGAGCGGCTGGCTTTCGTTATAAACAAACGAGAAATCCGATGCCGACTCAACATAATTAAACAAACCTGTGGTATAAGTGGAATTATACACCGGCCGACGCATCTGAAAGGAAAGCTGCCCTTTGAAATCGGTGGCAGAAGTACGTTCTGTTAGAATCAGACTGAATGAGCAGTCTATTTTTTCCTGCTGCTCAAACTCAAGGTTAGTCCACCTACGGTTATTAATAAAGTCCTCCAATGCCTGCTTCAAATTATCAAAAACAGCCTTATCCGACGATTCGTAGGTCTGTGTCGTGTTAAGGAGTTTCTGATAATTTACAGACACGGCACACTTAAACTCTTGGGCATATGTAACACCCAAGAGTGTGATTACCAGCAGTATGGCCACACTTCTTTTAAACATATACTTTTGCAAATATACGAATAAAAAATCAAACAATTGCCATTCGAACAAAAATATATTTTTTTATAGATTTATACTCATTATTTTAAGAAAAAAACGTATCTTTGCAAATTATTTTTAAAAGAATTATAATTTACAAAACATACTATGAGCGAAGAACAAAAGACTCAGAACAATTACAGTGCCAGCAACATCACCGTTCTCGAAGGCCTCGAAGCCGTCCGTGTGCGCCCCGCCATGTACATCGGCGACGTCAACTTCCGCGGCCTGCACCACCTTGTCTACGAGGTGGTAGACAACTCCATCGACGAAGCCCTGGCAGGCTATTGCAGCAAAATATACGTTAGCATTAATGAAGACAACAGCATCACCGTCGAAGACAACGGTCGCGGCATTCCAGTGGACATGCATGAGAAAGAGCATCGCTCTGCCCTCGAAGTAGTCATGACCGTCCTGCACGCCGGCGGCAAGTTCGACAAAGGCAGCTACAAGGTATCCGGAGGTCTGCACGGTGTAGGCGTATCTTGCGTCAATGCACTGAGCGACAAAATGGTAGTCAACGTCTACCGCAACGGTAAAATTTATCAACAAGAATACTCCAAGGGCATCCCACTCTACCCCGTAAAGGAAGTGGGCACCACCGACAAAACAGGCACCCGCACCACATTCCACCCCGACGGGACCATTTTCACCACTACCGAATACGACTACAACACGCTCTTGGAACGCATGCGCGAATTGGCCTACCTCAACAAAGGCATCGACATCACCATTGAGGACAAGCGTCCTCGTGAGGACGGCTCATTTCAGAAGGACCACTTCTATAGCGAGAAAGGCCTGCGCGACTTTATCGCCTACCTCGATGAAAATCGCGAGAGCCTCATGCCCGAAGCCATCTATATCGAAGGCGAACGCAACGGCATCCCCATCGAAATTGCCATGCAGTACAACAATACTTACAACGAAAACATTCACTCTTACGTCAACAATATCAACACCCACGAAGGCGGCACCCACCTGTCTGGCTTCCGCAGCGGTCTCACCCGCACACTAAAGAACTATGCCGACCGCAGCGGCATGCTGGCAAAAGCCAAAGTAGACATTTCTGGCGACGATTTCCGCGAGGGTCTCACAGCCATCATCAGTGTCAAGGTGGCCGAGCCCCAGTTTGAGGGGCAAACCAAGACCAAGCTAGGCAACAATGAAGTTCGCGGCGCCGTTGACTCTGCCGTGAGCGAGATGTTGGAGAACTACCTCGAAGAGCATCCCAACGAGGCCCGCATCATTGTAGAAAAAGTCATACTAGCCGCCCGCGCCCGTCAGGCCGCCCGCAAGGCCCGCGAGATGGTGCAACGCGGCAATGTTTTCAGTAGCGCCGGACTCCCCGGCAAACTGGCCGACTGCCAAGATGGCGATCCTGCCATGTGCGAAATCTACTTCGTCGAGGGCGACTCTGCAGGCGGAAGTGCCAAACAGGGCCGTGACCGTCGCTACCAAGCCATACTGCCCCTGCGCGGAAAAATTCTCAATGTGGAGAAAGCCATGCGCCACAGGGCATTCGAGAGTGAAGAAATACGCAATATCTACACTGCCCTCGGCGTCACCGTCGGCACTCCAGAAGACAGCCAGGCTCTCAACCTGAGCAAACTGCGTTACCATAAAGTCATCATCATGACCGATGCCGATGTCGACGGCGCCCATATCGACACACTCATGCTCACCTTTTTCTTCCGCTACATGCCCGAACTCATCGAGAACGGCTATGTCTACCTAGCCACCCCCCCACTCTATCTGGTCAAAAAGGGAAACAAGAGCTTCTACTGCTGGACCGAGGAGGAACGCGAACGGGCGATGGAAGCCGTAGGCGACAAGGGAGTACACGTCCAGCGCTACAAAGGTCTAGGCGAGATGAATCCTGAGCAGTTGTGGGAAACCACCATGGATCCTGAGAACCGCCAGCTGCGACAGGTCACCATCGAAAACGCAGCCTCGGCCGACCGCGTATTCAGCATGCTCATGGGCGATGACGTACCGCCCCGACGTGAGTTCATCGAGCGCAACGCCACCTACGCAACCATCGACGCATAAGCCCTGTACTCATACTTACATAATCCAAATCTAGGACAATATGGATTCATTAACCTTCCAACAGCTACTCACCAGTGAGGTGGCGAAATACAAATCGTTACTCGAAACAGAGAACAGCGATTGGATTGTGAAAGGATTTATTGACATCAAAAGGAATGTATACACAATTACCAATGATACTAAAGTAGTATCAAAAATAATTGAAATTATTCTTATTCCCAGATTGGATATGTTCGCCAAACGTAATGGCCTCACTCTCGAACTACCTTCAGCTCAGAATTATTACCCAGACCTAACATTCAAGGACTACGAAGGGAACTTATTTGCCGTTGATTTCAAATCAAGCTACTATGGTGATGACAAAAAGGTAAATGGACTGACTCTTGGTTCATACTGGGGGTACTTTCGCAACCGTGATACTAACAAGAACACAGACCATCCATACAATGACTATAAATGCCACCTTGTATTAGGTATACTGTATAAGCAAAGCATTACCAATAGCAATGAAAAGTCCATCTATTCTATAAATGACCTCAGCATAATTAAATCCGTCATTGAACAGTTTATCTTCTTTGTACAACCTAAGTGGAAGATTGCCAATGACCGACCTGGAAGCGGCAACACACGTAATATTGGAGGAATAGTTGATATTGACAAACTCGTTAATGGGGATGGGCCATTTGCCGAATTGGGTGAAGATGTATTCGATGACTACTGGATGAATTTCTTTAATACCGCTGATGCCCGAACAGCAGGTATTGGAAAGCCTCACTACAACAACCTTGCATCATATAAAGAGTACTTGAGAAAACATCGAACCTTGCACAAAAAAATACAAAAAAAATAAGAATGCCAACTGTCATTGTTCCACCCATTAAATCTCAGGGTATCAAAACCAAATTGGTACCTTGGATTAATGACTTGGTTCTTTCTGCAGGGGTAGATTTCAATGCCCGCTGGATTGAGCCGTTTTTTGGAACAGGTGTGGTCGGTTTCAACTCCCCAATGCAAGGCACTCATATTGTAGGCGACACAAACCCCCACATCATCAATTTCTACCGAGGTGTGCAAAGTGGGGAAATCACACCAAACTCAATGCGTGTCTATCTCGAGAAGGAAAGCCAATTGCTATCTGAGTCCGAGGAAGATGGCTACGCACATTTTCGTCTTGTACGTGACCGATTCAATTATGACCATAGCCCTTACGACTTTATATTCCTTTCACGAGCCGGATTCAACGGTATGATGCGTTTCAACCGTCATGGTGACTGGAACGTCCCTTTCTGCAAAAAACCTGACCGTTTTGCACCTGCATATATAACAAAAATATGCAATCAAATACAACAAACCGCTCGAATAATCCGTAAAAAAGACTGGGTATTCAACAATGTAAATTTTCTCCAAACCATTGAACAAGCTGAAGCTGGCGATATTATATATTGTGACCCTCCATACTTTGGTCGTTATGTAGATTACTACAATGGTTGGACCGAACAAAACGAGTACGAACTTTTTATAGCATTATCGCGCACTCCCGCAAAATTCATTCTCTCTACTTGGCATCACAACGAATATCGAACCAATGAGATGCTTCAACGTTACTGGGGTCAATTCAACATTACTACCCAAAACCATTTCTATCATAACGGAGGCAATCTTGAAAATCGTCACTCTATGGTCGAAGCCCTAGTATACAACTTCGAACTCCAAGAAAAACAACAAATCAGAATGGATAAACAATTAGAACTATTTGCAGAAGCAATGTAACAAAAATAACACAATTATGGATAAACGTAACCTATTACTCATCAGCAACAGCACCATGCGGGGCGAAGCCTACCTCGGCTGGTGCAAGGACATGATTGCCGACTTCTGCCGTCGGCACAATGTGAAAAAAGTACTTTTCGTTCCTTACGCCGGTGTCAGCCTGGCCGAAGGCGGCCTCACCAAAAGCTACGATGCCTACGAGGCCAAGGTGGCAAAAGTATATGCCGAGTTTGGCGTAAAACTGACCAGTGTTCATCACAAGGCGCTGCCCATCAATGCAGTTTACGACACCGACTGCGTAGCCGTGGGCGGTGGCAACACCTTCCATCTAGTCCGCCAGCTGCAGCGCACCGGCCTCATGCAGGCCATCCGCCAGCGCGCTTTCGACGGTATGCCCTACATGGGATGGAGTGCCGGTAGCAACGTGGCTGGCCCCACCCTCTGCACCACCAACGACATGCCCATTGTCATGCCCGATTCGTTCGACTGCATGGGTCTCGTCCCCTTCCAAATCAACCCCCACTACACCGACTTCTTCGACCCAAAGCATGGTGGCGAAACCCGCGACGACCGCCTAAAAGAATATATTATGGTCAACCCCAAGGCCACCGTGGCCGCCATCCGCGAAGCCACCGCCCTGCTGCTCGAAGACGGCAAGCTTTCTCTAATTGGCAAACCCAACAAGATGAAAGTATTCAAGACCAAGATGGAGAACACCAAAGAGTACGGCCTGGACGACAACCTCAATTTCCTACTAAAATAAGACCCATTCGAAGAACATACAATTATATATTAACTAATAAAAAATACAAAAATGACTGATTATCAAAACAAAGAAAATGCACCACATGCCGTGTCATCTATGGTGCTTGGTATTTTATCTATTATAACAGGTTGTTATATTGTAGGGTTTGTTCTAGGAATCATCGGTTTGGTTCTTGCTAATAATGGTACTAAAGAATATAACTCAAATCCTGAAAAATACAATGGAGAAGGTATGCTAAAAGCAGGTAAAATCTGCTCAATAGTTGGGCTAATTTTAGGTGCTGTTAGTATCCTTTATTGGATTGTTGTAGTATTAGTCCTAGGTTCTACTAGTGCATTTGCTTTTTCAGATTATTTCTAATTGAAAAAACTTCTACATACATCGTACATTAATTGGATTGAAGACCACCAATTTCCATGTTTATACCATCAGTTAACAGGATATTATTGTCCCTTTTGTGGCTTTCAGCGTTCAGTTATCTCACTATTAAAGGGTAATTGGGTTGAGAGTTTTTATCACTTCCCTGCACTGATTCCGATTATCATAACTACAGTATTAGGATTGCTCTATCTACTTAAAAGAAATAATCGAATTTACACAACACTAAAACACCTACTAATAATTGATTTAATAATAGTAATCATAAATTTTATTTTTAAAAATATCTTGCATTTTACCAGCATATTAACATAGTTTGTACAGCATATGACAAAATACATCGGAGCCCATGTGAGTGCCTCAGGGGGCGTGTGCAACGCCATACTGAATGCCGAGGCGATTGGAGCCAACGCCTTTGCCCTCTTCACCCGCAACCAACGCAGTTGGGTAAGCAAACCATTGGCAACCGACGAAATCAACGCCTTCCGCACACTGCTGGTCGAGCGCGGCTTCGACCCCAAGCAGGTGCTGCCCCACGACAGCTACCTCATCAACCTTGGGTCTCCCGACGAAGAAACCCTACAAAAGAGCCGCAACGCCTTCCTCGACGAAATGCAGCGGGCCGAACAGCTAGGTCTCACCATGCTCAACTTCCATCCTGGCAGTCACCTCAACAAGATAAGCGAAGAGGAATGCCTCGACCAAATAGCCCGCGAAGTGAACCTAGCCCTCAGCAAGACCCAAGGGGTGACTGCCGTCATTGAGAACACTGCCGGACAAGGCACTAACCTCGGCTGGCGCTTCGAACACATCCGCCGCATCATCGACGGCATCGACGACAAAAGCCGTGTCGGGGTGTGCATCGACACCTGCCACACCCTTGCCGCCGGTTACGACATCAGCACCGAGATGGGCTATCAATTCTGCTTCGACGACTTCGAATCCATCATCGGATTCCAATACCTCCGAGCCATCCACCTCAACGACAGCAAGAAGAACTCCGGTTCGCACGTCGACCGCCACGAAACTCTCGGCAACGGCTTCCTTGGCAAAGAATTCTTCACCCGCTTCATGCACGACCCCCGTTTCGACGACATGCCCATCATCCTCGAAACTCCCGACCCCACCCGCTGGTCCGAGGAAATCGCCTGGCTCCGCAGCCTATAACGCCGCGTCCGTTCTTACAATAAAAAAGCCTGTCCGCTCTCGGACAGGCTTTTCTGTATAAAACACAATTCATGCAACTTACCTAATCAGCGCCACAGAGCCTTTACGTTGATGCGTCAGGCCGTCTTTGTCAACATAGTAGATAACATAGACATAACCTGCTTGGGGTAGTGGCCGACCCTTATAGGTGCCGTCCCACGCCTGATTAATGTCGGTACTGTGGAACACCTGATGCCCAGTACGGTTGAAAATGGTGATGCGATAGTTCGTCAAACTCATCTCCGGCTTATTGAGTCGGGCACGGAAAGTAGTAATCTGGGGGTCGTCCGAAGCCGGGGCAAAGGCATTGGGCACCCAAAGAATCGTATCCTCGATAACGCCGTTGGGAGTAACGATTTTAGTTGCAGGAGTGGATTTAACTTTCTCCACCTCATCATTCTCAGCCACGATCGGTTGGGGTTCCTCCTGAACAGCAGTCGGAACCACCAATGGCACCGAAGGCACTACCACGTTTGCGCTGCTTTCGATCGGAGCGGTCTGCTTGGGCTGGACAGGGGCAGCGGGGACAGGGGTTTCAATGGCTACAGGTGTCGCAGCGGCTGCTGGTTCGGCTTTTTCCTCACTCAGGCTGTTTGCGGTGGGCACTACGGCGGGCAACTGCTCCTTCTGAACCTGGGCAGCCTCTTCTGCCAAAGCAACAACCTCGGAGCCTTCTGGCTCAGTAACATCCACAGCCTGCGCCATTTGTGGGCTGGCAGGAACCGGTGCGACCGACGGGCTGTCGTATGGCCATGAAACCACACCCACAATGGCCAGCACGGCAATCAGCAGGCCAATCGAACCACCAATAGCCTGACGGCGGAAATTTTGCCGACGGAGGGTCTTGCTTATCTTATTCCAAACCTCGGGGTCGGGCTGAGTGCTGTAGTTTCTCAGTTCTTCTTTCATATCTTATTATTTTTTATTTTCGACAATTTATTTCTCAACATTCGGCGGGCTCTGGTAAGGACAGAACGAATAGAGGACTCATTCATCCCCAACGTCTCGGCAATCTCCGAGAACTTCATCTCTTCCACTTCGCGCATATTGAAAACCGTTCGGTAGGTATCCGGCAGCTCCTGTATCGCATGCACTATCTCATCCATTGTGTAGCCATCCTCCTCTATCTGTGTGTCGTCGACAAGCAGCTGCTGGTTCTCGCCATTTTCCATGTCACTCATGTCATAGTACTGCAACTGACTATTGCGTGTGATATAATTGAGGCACGTGTTCACCATTATTTTATACATCCACGAGGAGACGGCCATGGGATTATGCAGATGGCCAATACGCTCAAAAACCTTGATGAAACCGTCATGTAATAAATCCTGAGCCTCGTCGCGCGAATGCGTATAACGCATACAAACGCCGAGCATCGAAGGAGCAAACTTCTCATACAGAAGCTTCTGCGCCATTGGATCTTTTTTTTGACAACCTTCCACGATATATACCAATTCGGTTTTCATTCGCCCTTTAGACACACAAATATCGATTTTGCTGCAAAAATATGAAAAATATTTTTCCCATCAAAAGAAATCTTGCCTTCAACCATAACGATAGGCTAAGCAAAGTCTGACCGAACCGTTGGCAGTGCATTTTGCCGCCATTTTGTTTGCATTTTGTTTATGTTTTATTTGTATTTAGTTTTTACTTGATAAACAAAATGCAAACTAAATACAAACAAAATGCAAACCAAATAGCGAATGGACAGCGTACTTCTGTGTTTTCCTGAAATCGCTTGACAGATTTTTGCTGGTTAAACTGATTAGCTTG
>CAMUZR010000025.1 GCA_947165255.1 uncultured Bacteroidales bacterium | reverse complement strand
TTTTTTCATACCCCTGGCCCCTCTCAAGAGGGGAAGGCTGACGCGCCACTTGTATACTACATGCAGACGTGAAGCAATCAATTGTGCATTCATGGAGCATTCCATCGGGTAAGCACTGACCCGCCGCTGCGCCCTCCCCTTTTCAAAGGGGTCGGGGGTATGTTTTCTTCTGGTTTTTTCATACCCCTGGCCCCTCTCAAGAGGGGAAGGCTGACGCGCCACTTGTATACTACATGCAGACGTGAAGCAATCAATTGTGCATTCATGGAGCATTCCATCGGGTAAGCACTGACCCGCCGCCGCGCCCTCCCCTTTTCAAAGGGGGCGGGGGTATGTTTTCTTCTGTTTTTTTCATACCCCTGGCCCCTCTCAAGAGGGGAAGGCTGCCGCACCACTTGTATTCCACGTGCAAGTAGGGTGGTCCCCATTGGGTAAGCACTGACCCGCCGCCGCGCCCTCCCCTTTTCAAAGGGGTCGGGGGTATGCGGCTCCTGTTTTTTTCATACCCCTGGCCCCTCTCAAGAGGGGAAGGCTGGCGCGCCACTTGTAATCAACTTGCAAGCAGGGGTATGTGGCTCCTGCTTCTTTCATACCCCTGGCCCCTCTCAAGAGGGGAAGGCTGACGCACCACTTGTAATCAACTTGCAAGCGGGGGTATGCGGCTTCTGCTTTTTTCATACCCCTGGCCCCTCTCAAGAGGGGAAGGCTGACGCACCTTGTTTCTCTGCCCCTGTTCAGGGGGGCATTGGCCATATTTTGGACTTTAGCAATGGTATTGGATGACTTTTGGGTGATTCTTATGGCTGGGGGTGGAGACATGAGGGGACGGAGTGGGACGACATGGGGCGGGAGAGGAAAGATGGTGTAGGGTGCGGTAGGGAGCGGGTTGCAGGTCGGGGGATGGTGGTACTTTTGCAACGTCTTCGAGGGAGGGACGGAGGCTGCTGACGGCTGGCGCGCGAAGCCGAGAGGTGGCGGAGTGCCTTCCAAGGGATGCGGAGCCCACTAAACAACCCGACTAAGGACCGGGCGGGCTCTGGAAGAAGAAAAGTTATGGCTATTTTTTCAGGTATTATCTCCCGCTTGAGAGGGAGTATCGGACAGTTGACTTTTGCCCGCGTGGGTGGCAAGACCGTGGTCAGAGAGAAGGTAGAGAAGCAGGCAGTGCCTACCCGCACACGCCGTCAAATGCGCCGCAGGGTGATTTGGGCTAATCTGGTGAACCTCTACCGTGCCTTTTCAGACACACTTCACCCCAGTTTTGAGAGCAAGGCGCGTGGACGCAGCGACTTCAACGAGTTTATGAGTGTCAACCTCGGTGCCAACTCGGTCGCACTGACTGCCGAGGAGGCACGCCAAGGGGGTTGCGTGGTTTCCAGCTATCAGGTGACCCGAGGCTCGTTGCCCGGTGTCGACGTGCAGCTTGGTGAGAATAATGTGGCAGTGACCGATCTGAGCATGGGCGGCATGACCATCGGGGCCAGCACTACGATGAAGACCTTCAGCCAGGCAATTGTTGACCACAACCCTGCTTGGGAGAACGGAGACCAGCTGACGGTGTTTGTTGCCCATCAACTCCAGGATGCGTCCACAGGACTGCCGCGTGTGACCATTGAGGCCATTGAGCTGACGCTGGATGTGAACGACGAGCTGACGTTGCTGGGCGACTTGGTGGAGGCGAACTTCTTCGGCGTTGAGAATGGCAAGCTGGCCGTTGGCGGCTCGGTGAACGGTGGCATTGCCGTGGTTCACAGCCGTCTGACCAAGGATGGGACGAAGGTGTCCACGCAGTTCTTCGTGGTGAACAATGCGTTGCTGAGCCGCTATCAGAGTGCCGAGGCCATTGAGGCCGCAGTGCAGAGCTATGGCGGTCTGAAGCAGGAGGAGTTTCTGACTCCGAATCTGGACGACCTGGTGTCGCCCACTACTGAGCCGTAAGGCGTTATTGTTGAATCGGAGGGAGGCAGAGGATGTCTGTCTCCCTCATAAAAATAGGAGAACAATGAAATGAAAGAGAGTATCAAAATTGCAGTAAGTGAAGCCCAGAGGGTGTTGCGGGAGCAGCACGTGACGGGAGCGGAGGCCCAGAGCATTATTGACGGGCTGACGGCAGCTTCGAAGGAGGCATCGCCTTGGTGGGTCATAGTGTTGAAGACGCTGGCCTATCTGATAGGGCTGCTGCTGGCAGGGTACGGCACCTCGGCAGCAGCACAGACGTTGCTGATGTAAGGAGGAGCAGGGAGGGCGGGAGGGATTAAAAAGGATTGCGGAAACGGTAGATGCAGTTGTCGGCGGGATTGGGCGAGTGGAAACTGACATAGATCCAGGGACCTTGGATGTCGATGCCTTCGGGTTCGAGCCCTATGGGGTTGAGGTCGATGGTGTGCACCTCGCGACCAGAGGCAAGGTGGACGATGTGGAGCCAGTAGTTGCCGGGGCTGTCGCCGTCGGGGAGATAGGCATAGCCGTGATGGATTTTGCTGCCCTGGGCCACACGGACGCAGTTGATGGGGATGGTTTGCAGGACATTGCTGTCCGTGAGTATGACCTCGGGGGTGTGGAGACCGGGCAGGTGGAATTTTTTGAGCGCCATGGGGCCGCCTTTGCGCCCGCCGAAGGCGTAGAGGTAGTTGCTGTCGGAGTCGAGGCACCAATCCTGGGCAATGGGGAAGGCATCGCTGCGATAGAGTATGCGCTGGACGATGGAGGAGCCGGTGGGGGTGATGCGGGTGACGAGACAGGCTTTGTCAGCAAAGCAGCTGGAGATGTAGAGAAGTGGGAAGGGGTCACCATAGGGTCTGAGCCGGGCAAAGGAGGCGTTGTTGCAGTGGGTGCTGTTGCCCTCCAGTTGGAAGACAGCGGTGGCACGGTGGCGGGAGAGGTCGAGAATGACACACTGGCCACCGTGGCGGAGCATGACGGCGTGATTGCGATAGAGGGCAAGCCCTTGTGCACTGCCTGAAAGATGTACGGTGGGGGACGTCCAGTCAGCAAGCCGCTTGACCACGGGCTGCTGGGCTGTGGCCAAGAAAGGAAAGAGCAGCAGGAGAACCACTGCGAGGGGTGAAGAGGGCTTGATAGGTCGGGGGGGGGTTAGAACGTGTAATTGAAGCCTACACGCACCCAGTTGCGATTGGATTGGAGGGGAGACCCATTGACAGCGAATCCAATCTCGTTGGAGTGGGCAGTCATTTCGTAGGTCGTGACTCGGGAAAGAACGCGGGGGGTGGTGGTGTAGTCGTATTCCTCAATGACGGTGGTCTTGGAGAGGGTGGTGTAGTCGACAGTGAATGCAAGAATGTCGAGGTAGAGGTCTATATAGCACTTAGGCGACAGCTGCCAACTGAGGCCAGGGAGAATCTTGAAACCAATGGAAACGGAGGATTCGGGGATGTTGTATGAGGTGTCGATGGTGTGGTGGAGTTCGCGGTGATACCAGTCGAGGCGCTCATGGCGGTTGGCGGTGTTTACCTTGCTGAAATAGCCGTCGACTTCGGCAAAGAAGGCAAGGTCGCCCATCTGGATGAGCTCGTAGCGCAGGTAGGGGGTGATAGAGAAATGGGTGCGGTATTGCGAGAAATTACCAGTAAGGCTGTCGTAGGGAGGGGTGAGGCGCTGGTAGGCGAAATCGAAGGTGGGGTGGCGGAGGTTGAACTCTTCGATGGTGAAGGTGCCAGAGGTGCGGGAGTAGCCGAACATGCCGGCTATGCCGAATTGGAGTTTGCCCATCTGGTAGCCAATCTTTGCTCCAATGGAGAAGGAGATGGGTTTGTTGGGCGAGTAACTGCCAGTATCAATGATTGAGGTGTCCTGACCAGTGAGGGGGCTGGGCCCGTCATAGCGGGATTCGAATGTGGAATGGCCTTGTGAAAAGGCGCCACCCAACTGAGCACTGACCACAAACTGGGCATGAACCAGCTGGACAGAGAGGAGAAGGGCAAGGGTGAGAAGTATTTTTTTCATGATTCAGAAAGGCTTAGAAGGAGAAATAAAAACCTGCGCGGACCCAGTTGTTTACACCTTGTTCGGTGAGGAGCGGGGTGCCGGTGAGACCGCCACTGATTTCGGTAGATTTGGAATTGGTGGTGGTGGCAGTGTAGGTGTAGCCCTCCAGTTCGCCCGCGCCGCTGATGTTGAACTGCCAGGCGAGGTCTATGCGCTGGGATTTGGTGTAGGTGTAGGCAAGGGAGAGGAAGTCCATGTAGAGTTCAAAGCCGCAGTTCTTGGCGAGTTGCCATGTGATGCCAGGGATGATGCGGGCACCGAATTGAGTGGTGGTGCGTGGAATCGGGACATTGTTTGTGTCTAAGGGAACATTAAGAGTCGGGTTGACGATGAGGTAGTTGTAAACATGAGCCTGCTCAATGACGGGATTGAGGGTGGAGGTGTAGAAAAGGTTGAGTTCCACAAAGAGAGCTATATCGCCAGCGGTGAGAATGTCGTAACGGAAATAGGGGGCAACGGTAAAGGTTGCATATTTAGAAGACATGAAGCCCGTGGTGGCCCACCGCGTGGGGAACTGGGAACTAATCATGGGGATGACGGTTGGGTCAAGGGGTTGGTTTTCGAGGTTGTACATGGAATAAGAGCCAGAGACACCGACTTGTGCTTTGCCGAATTTGTAGCCGAGTTTGAGACCGGCAGTCAGGTTGGTTTTGGCAACGGGGTAGATGGTGGTGTCGGTTTCGGAATTGGTGGCAACGGAGACCTGTGTGTGGATGGTGGTATCGCCGGAGAATTTGCTACCGCCGATGTTGGCACTAATAATAAACTGTGCATTGGCTGAGAAAGCGAAGACTGCCAAGGCGAGGGTGAGAAATATCCTTTTCATTTATAACCTTTTATTGTTTCTGAATGAATGAGCTTTGCATGTTCTAACTATGTTTTTGGACATAGTTTTGAACATGCAAAGATACAACTTTTTTTTTAATTACAAAAAAACTTTGTCAGAAGACAACTTTTGAGGAGAGGATTCCGCCTTCCACTTTATGGAGAAGAGTGCCTTCGGTCGAGAAGATGTAGAGGTCGGCGTTGGAGGTGTAGGGGCTGTTGCAGACAAAGAGATTGCCAGTGGAGGGTTGAACGTTGATGCTGTAGGCGTAAGGCAGTGAGGACCAGAAATTCTGCAGGATTGGCTCGGGCTGAAGGGTGTTGAGGTCTAACTTGTAAATGGATGCGGTGGGGAGGTACTGTGCATCGTAGGAAGTGCGGTAGTAGTAAAGTGTGTTTCCATAGAGGTCGAAGTTGGTAGCGGCGACGGGAAGAGGGGTTTGAGTGTTGCTGTTGATGTCCACGATGAGCGTCTGTGCGGGATGTTGGCCGTAGTCGCCAGTGCAGGAGACAATGAAGCGGTGGTCGTCGATGGCTTTAATTCTGCCAGGGTTTCTGCCGACGGTGATGAGGGAAGTCTCAGAGAAAGAAGCAAGGTTGACAACGGAGATGGTGCTGTCGTAGACGGAGCTGCCGTTGGCGTCGTATTGCCAGCTGTTGCAGACGTAGAGGTTGTTGCCAATGACGCAGAGCTGTTCGGGCTGCATGCCACTGAGGGGACAAGTGGCCTCGATGGCCAGGGAGAGCGTGTCGATGCGGACAATGGTTTTGTCATAGCAGGAGACGTATATCTTGCCGTCCTTAGGGGCAATGTAGCGCGGGCCACGGTTGCCCATGTCTATCTGTTTGATGCTTCGGCCTGTTGAAGGGTCGATGACTTCGAGGGTGTTGGAGGTGAAAACGGTGGCATAAAGACGGTTCCCGTAGTGAACGAGGTCTTGTGCAAGGTCACCAATGCCACGGCCATTGGCTGCTTCGAACCAGTCGAGGACGATGCTGCCAGTGTTAAGGTCTACAAGGCTGATTCCGGCATCATTGCCACCCCATGAGCCTTCGCTGAGGAGATAGGCTGGAGTGGAGGTTGTGTCGGGTGTGACAGGCGTGTCGGGTTTCGGCTCCTTTTTGCATCCCGTGACAAGGATGACGGAAAGCAACAGAAGGGGGATGATGTGTTGTTTCATGTTGTTATTTTTTAGTTTCAATATATCAGATTATCCATGTGAGGCCAAAGCGGTAGTTGCGTCCCATCATGGGATAGCTTTTCACCACTTCGTATTGTACATTGAAGAGATTGAGCACTTGGATTTTTGCTCTGAGTTGAGTGCTACCGATGTCGAAGGAACGGCTGAGCGTGACCCCTTGGTCAATATAGCCGGGCACCCGTGATGCAGGGGTGTTCTGCTGTTTGGCGAACCGCTCACCGACAAGCATGAGGGAGAGACCAACGTCAACCCATGGCGTTGAGGCGGTGAGAGTGGCATTGCCGCTGTGACGGGGAGTGTATGGGATTTGGTGTCCATAGGTTTTGCTGGTTGAGTCGGTGCGGTCTACTGCATATTGGTAGGAGTAGCCCAAACTGAGGTCTAAGCGGGTGTGGGGAGCGGAATGGGTTTGGAGGGTTGCATTGGCGGTAAGGTCAAAACCGAGGATTTCTACCTTGCCCATATTTATCATGGACCAAAGATACATGTTCTGCATGGGAATGGCGACAATCTTGTCGGCAACACGGTTGTAGTATACGTCTGCGGTAGAGGTGTAGGCGGCCACAGCCTCTTTGAGCGGAATAGGGGCACTGCGATAGGTTACCCCTACGTTGTGCTGGAGTGCCTTCTCTGGGCGGAGTGAGTGGCCAACGGTGTAGTAATACAGCTCGTTGAAGTTGGGTACCCTATAGTTCTCCTTAAAGAAATAGCGGAAGGTGAACCGCTTCAGGTTCCAGTTAAGACCCACATAGGGAGAAAGGCGTGAATAGGGTACGGAAGTAATCCCCTGCTCATAATCCTGAATCCATGTGCCCAGGACATTGGCCGTGGCACGCAGACCGTCGAGGGAGGGAACCAAATGGGCTATATATTCGGCCGAAAGCACGCCCAAGGCGGAGAAGCGTAGCACGTCGTTGTGGTTGCTGAGGTTGCTGAGGAGGTGGTTCGCAGCCTCGTCGGCTGAGAAGCTAAGGCTGAAATAGTCGCGGTATGCATCACCGGTGTGGTAACGGAAGGTCTGGGAGAGGTATGCCTCCTGTTGCTGATAGTCGTTGCGCACGGTTCCGATGCCATAGGCCGCAGTGTCGATATAGGCATCCTCACTTTGCTGATATTTTGCCAATAGTTGGAAATCGAGTTTTCTGCCTTTGTGGCGAAAGCGTGCTTGAGAGAAGAAAAGCTGCTCTTCGGTATGTTCCGATCCCTTGACCGTATAGTAGGTTGCGGGCCCTGGAAGGGCGTGGAACCCCTTCATGTAGTGGGCTTTGATGTGAAGCCTGTCGCTGCTGTTGAATCGGTAGAAGATGTTCGCGTCGGCAGTGCCTATTCTTATTTGGGTGTTTTTCCTTGTCTCGTGTGAACAGCTGTCTGTGCGTCCGGGAGTATAATATAATGTAAAAGGATAGTTTCCCTCAGAGCTAAGATAATTGCCCCAGAGAGAGAGGGAGAGCAGTCGTCCCAGTTGTTGCTCGTAGGACAGGGTGGGGGAGATTAATCCAAAGGAGCCCCCCTCTAGTCCAAGCCGCAGATTGAAAGGACGTGTGCCAAACTCGGGCTCATGAGTCTCCATATTAATGATGCTGCCCGCAGAGTAGGCGCGGGCGGAATTGAGCGAGTTGTCCACCTGGCCGTTCGAAAGTGAGATGTAGCTGCTGTTTCCAAGCATGTAACGCCCGAGGTCCACCTGTCCATTCTGGCAGTCGGTCACGGCCACACCGTCTATAGTGAGGGTGCTGAATTGGCTGCCAAGCCCACGAGCCGAGACCGTTTTTATTCCACCAATGCCACCATAGTCTTTGAGGGTTACGCCAACCATGCGTCGAAGTACGTCGCTGAGTTGGGCGTCGCCCAGTTGTTCCATTTTTTCAGCCGGTGTCACCTGTGTAGGCGTTTGAGCCTTGATGGTTTCAGGGCGGGTGTTGGTCTGTATGATGCTTACAGCCGGAAGCGTGACCGCCCGTCGGGTGGTGTCTTGTGCGGACAGATAGTTCCCCGTGCCGCACAATAGTATTATTAATGGTATGAGATATTTCTGTTTTTTCATTTGTATTTACGTGCCTTTCCTCGAAGCCGGTTAAATATCGGTTTGGCAGGTCTTCTGACTTGTCCTGCGGTGTTCCGGCCTTCCCATGTTGCAATGGCGCAACACAGTGGCTTTGTGGTTGAAACACCGCCATGGAGGACTTACAGCAGCGGGACTGTTGCCGACTTTCACGGCATTCCCTTTTCACGCCCGTATGGCGACCAAACCGACTGCAAAGATACAAAGAAATTCCCACATGATAAAAAAACAGTTTCCCAAACCTGAAAAAGAGCCTTTTCCAGCGCCCCCTCGCAGTGTATTTGTGGCTGCACGGTGCATCGTCTTCCGTTAAATATTATTAAATTCACTCAGGGACTATGCTAACCTTTTTGCCGTTACATACCAAAAGGTAAGTAACGTACCTGGTTGTATGCTGCTTGTTGTTTGAAAAATAATTTGTACTTTTGCAATGAAATTTAAACAACAAACACAATGAGAACAATCGAAACAATCAAGAGCGGCAAGAACTACGCCGCAGTCAATGTCGGAACCATCGATCAGATTATTGAGCACGAGTTGCCCATGGGACCCAACGTCATTCAGGGCAAAGTGTTTGTCGGCCAAGCATTGGGCACAACCGGCAGCGAACTCTCCTTCCAGACGCTTGTTCCGGGCCAGGACAGCGGTTTCCTCCACACCCACAAAACCCACGAGGAACTCTATTTCATACTGAGAGGTGAAGGCACCTACCAGGTCGACGGCGAGCAATTCCCGGTCAGCGAAGGTTCCATCGTCCGTGTCAGCCCCGACGGTCGTCGTGCTCTAAAAAACACCGGCAGCAAGAACCTCACCATGCTCTGCATTCAGTATAAAGCCGATGTCTTCAATGAGGCCGACAGTCCTATGACCGACGGCAACATCCTCTCCGACCCGTTGACTTGGTAACGGATCACCAATTCTGAATCGCCTTTATGGACAGGTTGCAGAATATAGACTGCTTGATAATGGAGCTGTTGCAAGAGCAAGGGCTCCATTACCCGTTGCCCCCGACCTTGGAGGAGAAGCAGCACCTACTGCGCAGTCTGATGAATATCAGGCCGCCATGGCCGGCGTCGGACCAGTTCCTGGCTCAACAAGACCAGGAGTTGCGGCTGCAACTGGCCGACAAGGGCGTTGTTGAGCTCTCGGAAACCGAGCTGGTCGAACAGACCAAGCACTACTCCCTCCGTCTGTGGCAAGGCGACATTACCCGCCTACGTGCCGACGCCATTGTCAATGCCGCCAACAGCCAGATGTTGGGCTGTTTTGTGCCGATGCACCGTTGTATCGACAACGCCATCCATTCGGCAGCGGGCATCCAGTTGCGATTGGAATGTGCGTCGATAGTCCAGGGCGAGGAGCCCACTGGCTCGGCACGCATCACCAAAGGCTACAATCTGCCCTCCAAGTTCGTCATCCACACGGTCGGTCCTATCATTCCCGACGGCATCCCCACGCCCGAGCAGGAACAGCAACTGGCCTCGTGCTACACCTCCTGTCTCGCGCTGGCCGACCAGTGTGGGTTGGAGAATATCGTGTTCAACTGCATCTCCACGGGCGAATACCGTTTCCCCAATCGCCGCGCTGCCGAGATTGCCGTCCGTACGGTACGACAGTTTTTCGTCAGTGGCGGGTCGCACCATCGACTTAATACGGTGGTGTTCGATGTCTTTAAACAAATAGATTATGAAGAGTACAGATTCCTATTGGGAAAGGATTGAAGCCCTTGGCAACGCTCTTCGCTCGGCGGACGCTGTGATTGTGGGCGCAGGTTCCGGTCTCTCCACCGCCGCAGGACTGGATTATGCTGGGGAGGATTTTCAGAGCATGTTCGCAGCTTGGATTCGCCGCTACGGCTTCACTGACCTTTACACTTCGGCCTTCTACCCCTTTGAGAGCGAGGAGGAGCAATGGGCCTACTGGGCAAAGCACATCTGGTTCTGCCGCTACCGCACAGGGGGCACGCCGCTCTATAGGCAATTGTTGGGGCTGTTGGAGGGCAAGGACTTCTTCGTCGTCACCACCAACACGGATGCGCAATTCGAGCTCTCCGGTTACAACACGGACCGCATCTTCGCCACGCAGGGGGATTACGGACTCTTCCAGCCCGCCACAGGCAGCCCAAAGACGCTGGTCAGCAATCGTGAGTGGGTGATGGAGGCCCTGCAGCATATTCAGGCCTGCCGCATCCCAACCGGACTCATCCCCCGCATGCCCGACGGTCAGCCCGCGGCCATGAACTTGCGTGTCGACGACACCTTTGTGGAGGACTACCGCTGGCACCGCCAATCTAAACGCTACACTGACTTTGTGAAACGTGTTTCCGGCGGCAAACTGCTCCTCTTGGAGTTCGGCATCGGGTTCAACACTCCCGGCATCATCCGCCTGCCCTTTGAGCAGATGGCCTCCCTTTTCCCCGACACGACGCTGGTGCGTTTCAACCCCGACTATCCCGACCCGTCAGTTCAAGGCCTCAGCCGCTTCATCTCCTTTACAGAGACTATCGGCGACATCCTCTCTGATGTGCAGACCGCTCATCGTCAATCCGCTGAAAAAGATTAGTACCTATGAATGCAAGTTTCATTAAAGACCCTGTTTTTCCTGAATGCCCCATACGCAACGTCCTTGCACGAATCAGCAGCAAATGGGCCTTGGCCGTGCTCTACACGCTGAACGGCTATGGTGGCCCCATGCGTTTCAAGGACATCGAAAAGGCCAACCCCGACATCTCGCAGAAGATGCTCACCTCCACGCTGCGCGGGCTGGAGGCGGACGGCCTTGTCAGTCGCACGGTGTACCCAGAGATGCCCCCAAGAGTGGAATATGCACTCACGCCGCGGGGCCAGAGCTTCATGCCCGTGATGCGGCAGCTGATGGACTGGGCCTACAACAATCTGCACGACATCCTTTCCGACCGCGAAAGCTACACCCAGAAGGAATCTGAGCGATAGGATGCCAAGTGGGCGCTCCCCGGCCTTCGGAACGACGCACAGGTTGCGCCAAGATTCGTTTTGCCCTGCACCTCACTGGTACGGGGCATTCTTTTTTCTTTTTTCCCCAATTCTCCTTCCCTTCGCTGCATCTTCGCTCCTTGCTGTATTCCTTTCCCTCATTTCGTGTTCTATTTATCCAATGTAGGAGGAACAAATATTAGAGAAATGTTAGATAAATGACCTCGAACGACCGAAGGAAGAGTGGACCGTCGCCTCACCGGTGCTGGTGAACGAATGGCGCCATCCTTTTCAGGTGGCCTTGGTGACGAGGCTGTTTTGTGCACCGTCACTGATTCTTGCCTTTGCCCTGGTGGGATTTATTATTAGTAAGGTATAGCAATGTTTTTTTGCGGGATGGGGCAATAAAAGGCTTTGGGTGGCGTTACTAAACGATACGCCTAAATGGTGTAATGATACAGATATGGCCAAGAACGCAGAAAACGATTCCCCGCTGATGCGGCAGCACGCCGAGATGAAACGCAAGTTCCCCGACGCGATGTTGCTGTTCAGGGTGGGAGATTTTTATGAGACATTCGGTGAGGATGCCCGCAAGGCGTCGCAGATATTGGGTATCACCCTTACGCGCAAGGCGAGCGGGGGAGGGGGATACACCGATTTGGCGGGGATACCTTACCACGCTGTCGACCAGTATCTGCCACGTTTGGTGAGAGCTGGGCTGCGAGTGGCCATCTGTGAGCAGCTGGAAGACCCCAAAACGGTGAAGGGATTGGTGAAACGAGGCATAACAGAGCTGGTGACACCTGGCGTGTCGTACAACGACATGGTGCTGGATGTCAAGGAGAATAACTTCCTCTGCGGGCTTCATCTGGCTGACAAGGTCCATGGCATCTCGTTCCTCGATGTCTCGACGGGTGAGTTCTATGTGGCGCAGGGGGATTTGGCCTATATCGACAAGCTGATGCAGAACTTCCACCCCTCGGAGGTGGTGTTGCAGCGTAAGAAACTGCACTGGTTTCTGGATCACTTCACGGAGAAATACTACACCAATACCTTTGACGACTGGGTGTTCACCAGCGAATTTGCCAATGAGTTGCTGATGAAACAATTTGGCACTACGTCGTTGAAGGGCTTCGGGGTCGAGGAACTGACAGAGGGTGTGATTGCCGCAGGGGCAGCGCTCTACTACCTTCAGGACACCCAGCACGACCGCACCCAGCATATCTGCACCATCAATCGTATTGAAGAGGGCAGGTATGTGTGGTTGGACAAGTTCACTGTGCGGAATCTGGAGCTGGTCTATTCTCCGCACGACAATGCGCGGACGCTGCTCGACGTGATGGACCAGGCTGTGACGCCCATGGGCTCACGCTTGTTGCGCAGATGGATTGTCATGCCGCTGAAGGAGCGTGTGGCCATTGAGGACCGACTGCATGTGGTGGACGTCCTTGTGCGCAACCGGGACATGGCCACGCAGCTGATGCCCCAGATACAGCAGGTGGGGGACTTGGAGAGACTTATCTCCAAGGTGTCTGTCGGCCGTATCAATCCCCGCGAGCTGCAGCAGTTGAAACGGTCGTTAGGGGCTATTGCGAAGATACAGCAGCTCTGCATGAGGGTGGATGATGACGCTTTCCGCAGAATGGCGGAGCAACTCAATCCCTGCCAGAACATATACGAGCGGATTGACAAAGAGATACAGGAAGACCCGCCAGTGAAGGTGGAGAAGGGAGGTGTGATTGCCTCCGGGGTGAATGGCGAGTTGGACGAGTTGCGCTCATTGGCAGGCTCTGGCAAAGAGTACTTGGTGGAATTGCAACGGAGCGAGAGCGAGCGGACGGGTATCCCCTCGTTGAAGGTGGGCTTCAACAACATCTTTGGCTATTATCTTGAGGTGACCAATACCCACAAGGACAAGGTGCCGCCGGAGTGGACACGCAAACAGACCCTCACCAACGCTGAACGCTACATCACTCCGGAACTGAAGGAGTACGAAGAGAAGATACTGGGAGCAGAGGAGCGCATCCTGACCCTCGAAGCACAGTTGTATGCCGAATTGCTCTCCGCCTTGATGGCCTATCTGGAGCCGATACAGTATAACGCCCAAATTGTGGCACGGTTGGACTGTCTGCAAGGGTTTGCTGAAGTGGCTTTGGCCAACAACTATTGCCGCCCAGAGCTGTCGGACGACACTACTATTGATATTAAAGAGGGCCGCCATCCCGTCATCGAGACGCAGCTGCCGTTGGGCGAGCAGTATGTAAGTAACAATGTCTTTCTGGATCGCGACACGCAACAAATCATCATCATCACTGGCCCCAACATGTCGGGTAAGTCGGCTTTGCTGCGACAGACGGCACTGATAGTGCTCATGGCACAGATAGGCAGCTATTGCCCCGCCAAAGAGGCGCATATCGGCATCGTGGACAAGATTTTCACTCGTGTCGGAGCCTCGGACAATATTTCGTCGGGTGAGTCAACCTTTATGGTGGAGATGAACGAGACGGCCAGCATCCTCAACAATGTCTCCGACCGCAGTCTGGTGCTGCTGGACGAGATTGGGCGCGGCACGTCGACCTACGACGGCATATCGATAGCCTGGGCAATCACGGAGTATCTTCACAACTACCCCAAAGCGCGAGCCAAGGTGATGTTTGCCACCCACTACCATGAGTTGATAGAGATGGCAGACCAGTATGAGCGTATTCAGAACTACCACATCTCGGTGCGCGAGGTGAACAACAAGGTCATCTTCCTGCGCAAGCTGGAAATGGGCGGCAGTGAACATAGTTTCGGTATCCATGTGGCTCGGATGGCAGGCATGCCTCCTCAGGTGCTGAAACGAGCCAACAGTATGCTGGAGCTGCTGGAGTCGAAGAGCGAGAAAATATCAGACTTGAATCCAAAGGCCTCCAAGACGAAGAAAAGGGTGGAGGAGGATAAGGCCGGTGCTGGCTACCAGCTCAGTTTCATACAGCTTGACGACCCCACCTTGCTGGAAATCCGCGATAAACTGTTGGATATTGACATCGACACGCTGACCCCCATAGAAGCCTTGCTAAAACTGAATGAGATAAAGAAACTGGTTGCAAAGAAGTGACCTACACAGGTAATGTGGCTTAGGACGATATATTAGGGCTCAGGATAGGTGAAAAATGCTCAAAAGGGACTTGCGGGAAGTGTTTTTTGCTGGCAGATGGGACTTGTACGAAGAAAAATTTTTATTTGGAAATGAGTTAGTTGTGATTTTTCTTCAAAAAAAGTTTTGCTGAATGGAAAAAAATTTGTACTTTTGCACCCGCTTTTGAAGGCAGAGAGGTGCTTGAAATAGTGGAAAAGCAGAATGCGGAAATAGCTCAGTTGGTAGAGCACGACCTTGCCAAGGTCGGGGTCGCGAGTTCGAGTCTCGTTTTCCGCTCTTCATGGTAGTTTTTCTGCGGAAATAGCTCAGTTGGTAGAGCACGACCTTGCCAAGGTCGGGGTCGCGAGTTCGAGTCTCGTTTTCCGCTCCAAGGTCACCAAACCTAACAAGTCAGACCAGTAACTAATCACAAAAGAGTAGTTAGAATGCTCTGGTGGTGGAATGGTAGACACGAGGGACTTAAAATCCCTTGCCCGCAAGGGCGTGTGGGTTCAAGTCCCACCCGGAGTACGAAGAGAGTAATTTGAAATAATAACTAAGCCAAAAGCACGAAGTACCCAATACTCGTAGCTCGAAGCATTTAAGTTGTCTTGGTAGCTCAGTTGGTAGAGCAATTGACTCTTAATCAATGGGTCCAGGGTTCGAGTCCCTGCCAGGACACTACTGCGGGGTGTAGCGCAGTTGGCTAGCGCGCCACGTTCGGGACGTGGAGGCCGGAAGTTCGAGTCTTCTCACCCCGACCACTACTCTCCCACGCGGGCAACCGCTTCCCAATTTCTTTTTTACATCAAACACAACCGCAATGCCACTTTAGCTCAGTTGGTAGAGCAACGCATTCGTAATGCGTAGGTCTGCGGTTCGAGTCCGCAAAGTGGCTCAAGTTTTTTTGTATAGACACTTTATAGTAATTATTCATTTTATAAATTAAATCAACAACATGGTAAACCGTTACGAAACCGTTTTCATTGTAACTCCCGTTTTGTCTGACGACCAGATGAAGGAAACGGTAGAGAAGTACACCAACTTCTTAAAAGAGCACGGTGCAGAAATCGTCTACACCAACAATTGGGGTATGCGCAAACTTGCCTATCCTATTAAAAAGAAAACCACTGGATTCTACTACCTCATCGAGTTCAACGCAGAGGGCAGTGTGATTGCCGACCTCGAAATCGCATACAAACGTGACGAGCGTCTGCTCCGCTTCCTCACCGTGTCCCTCGACAAGTATGCTGTCGCTTACAACGAGAAGAAACGCAACGCTAAGAAGGCTGCCGTGGCTGAAACTCCCGCTGCCGCCGAAGAGGTGAAATAAGAATTGATAGATTGAATCTAAAAATTAAAGAATCATGGCTAACGAAACTGAAATTAAATATCTGACCCCGATTGCCGTAGAAACCCAGCGCAAGAAATACTGCCGTTTTAAGAAACTCGGCATCAAATATATCGATTATAAAGACGCCGACTTCCTGCTGAAGTTCGTCAACGAGCAGGGCAAGATTCTGCCCCGCCGCATCACCGGTACTTCCAATAAGTATCAGAAGAAAGTGTCCAAAGCTATCAAGCGCGCTCGCCACCTGGCTCTGCTGCCCTATGTAGCCGATTGTTTAAAATAATAATGGAGGAAAGAATAGAATGGAAATTATACTTTTAGAAGATGTGACCAATCTCGGTTACAAAGACGATATTGTAAACGTTAAGAACGGCTACGCCAACAACTATCTTCTCCCCCAGGGCAAGGCCATCATCGCTACCGCTAGCAATCGCAAAGTCCACGCTGAGAACATGCGTCAGCGTGCCCGTAAAGAGGAAAACTTCCGCAAGGAAGCCGAGACCCTAAAGGCTGCCGTGAACGAGAAGACCGTCCGCCTCGTTGCTAAGGTTGGTGAGAATGGACACCTTTTTGGTTCTATCACCAGCGACCAGATTGCTGAGGCTCTGAAGGAACAGCACAACTACGATGTCGACCGCAAGAAGATTGTCGTGGACGGTGCCAAACTGAAAGAGGTGGGAACCCACACTGCCCAGATTAACATCTATAAAGAGATTAAGGCCCAGATCAACATTGAGGTTGTTGCCGAATAAGGCTTCGCAAAATAAACCGAAATAAGAACCGCCCCCATTGCGAGGGCGGCTCTATTTTATTGACCATATTGTTCAAATATTGGCACTTGCATAGCCCTGTGTATTATTAGTTCATATCTATAACAGGACGAACTGCAAGGCCGTGCCAGCGCCTAAGGGGATAAGTACGTACCCAGACTGAGCCTGTTGTCTGTAATGCATTAAATCTAAAATGTAAAGCGCATCCATCACCAGGGGCTGATGCAGACCAATCCCCGATAGTTGAAGTCCAATAGTAGCCCAGGGTAGTACTCCTTGGATCCATTTGGTAGCCAGACCATCCGATGCCTTCGAAATTCCGATTGTTTCCACGACAACCTGAGCCGGGGAGGAAAACCGCCCTGTTGTTTTCCATTTTCGACCATTGGACAATGGTGTAGGAATTGTAACTTCTACTGTTTGATGCCCAGGCCTCCGCTTCAGCGACATTGATGGAATATGTGGTTGGCGCAGGCACATCGCTCGGCTGGGTGTAAATGTCGGGGAATAATATCAACCCAGCCACACCGTTCACACGAGCTTTGGCGAAACGGGCGTTCTGTACTCCATTTATTGTGCTTGCAGTGCGGTTGAATAGTAAATAGTCCCACTCGTATTCTGTCATGGTTCGCCACATGTGGGCTTGGTTTCCGCCATTCTGAATGGGATTGTGCCAAGCCCAGTCGGCTTCAGCATGCTCTCCTGTCAGAGATATGCGCTGGCCGTTATCATCGTAGTATTCGCCGTCCGACGGGAAATAGTTAATATCGTATGTGCTACCAGTATTATCTGGTGCGAAAGTCGTACTGCCGTTGTTCCAACCGCTACATCCAAAACTGAAAAGATCAATCCACCCAGTATAGGCTGATGATATCAGATTATTTTGACATTGTACACCTTCCTCATACACATTCCCAAATTGTTCGCCATATTGGTCCACTCCTCCCACAAAGTCGTACTGATGCTCTGCAAAACGCCATGTGCTGGTGCTGGCTTGATACTGAAGGTTTCCCTGTGAGAAACGCACTTGGTCGCCGTTGGCGTTGATGGTGAAGAGGCCGGGCAATGCGCCTTGGGGAAGAGGTTCGACAAAGTCCAAGTCGTTTGCTCCAAGCGTGATAGGCGTGTACCGGCTACGATTGACGACAATGGCAGTGTTGGCGGTCTTGACACAATAACGGTTGTCGTTGGTGTTCATCTCTATCTGCAATCCCGTATAGCTGCCTTCGGGCAGGTAGATGTAGAAATATTTGCCTTCGGCGATGCTCTGCGGGATAGTGCAGGTGAGAGTGGCGGTGTTAGTACCGCCTGACACATGCTCCAGCTCGGGGGCGCCTCCGTTGTAATTGACGCTGAACGTGCCGTTAATCTCATTAGCGGTGGTAATGGTAATAGTGCTAATGCTAGTGTTCGCCTTGGTGAGGTGCAGTTTCAGAACACCGCAGAGGTTCTTGAACGAAAGCTCCTCGTTGCTGCTTTCCGCATACATTGGGAACTCGTTGATAGAGCCATCCACGTAGGTCTGCGTTGAGGGGAGGGTAATGTTCACGCCGTCAGTGGTTAGCGAGGCTGGGTAGAAGGCGCGGAAGGGGGCGTTGCCCGTCTCGCCGCTCACGTTGTCAAACTCTGCCACCGTGGCAGGGTTCTGCGGAGTGGCAGTGTAGATGCCGCAACCAGCGGTGCCGTAGACGGCAATTTGGTCGCCCGAAACCCATTCAAGAGCGGTGCCGTTGAGGGTGGTCTTGCCATTTTGCATGGTGCAGCCCTCCATTGTGGCGTGAAACTGTGTGCCGTTGCCTAAGGTGTTCTCCTTTTTGCAGGAGGTCATGCTCACTAGTCCCGCCAGAAGAGCTAAGGACACAAGAGAAACTAAATTTTTTTTCATTTCTATTCTCCTTTCTTTTTTAATCGAAGTCGTTACCACCATAGCTGTTGTCACTTGCTGTCAGTGCCTCGTTGGTGCCACGTGACTGCGGGTCAGTGGCGGCACCACTCATCTGGAAGCCCTTTTCGACGCGGGCTTCGATTAGTTCTACCATAGGAGCGTCATACTCCCGCTTGTTTCTGTTTGTCATTTATTCCTGCCCAGTTATATACCATCGGACACTTCGGTTCTGAACTGCCCGATACCCGTAGGGCTATCTATGTTTGGTTGACTAAAAAAAGGCATATAAAAAAGAAGCGCGGGTATCAAACTCATCGTTTATCCCGCCAACGAGGCTCTCGCATGCCCACTTACCGAGGATAAACAATGCCGAGCCCACGCTGTGACTATATACAAGAAAAGTATATATCACACCCATAGGCGCCGACTTTGTCTTATCGTGCGGTAAGTTAGAATTTGCGAGATTCGTTGGCCGCGGATAAAACGCCGTTTCAGCGTCTTTTCGTTTATGTCTTGTCTTCCACCCTCTTACCCAACATGGGATCGGATGGCTGACGCTGCAAATATACTATTTTTTTTTCGTTTAGAGCCTTTTTCGTAAAAAACATGCTTTCCGTCTTTGAAAGACTCCCATCTCCATGGCTCAGCAGAGTTGTAAATTCTGCCCATTGTGATTGGAAAAAACAGAACATCCGTTCTGCATGGGGTGATGGCGGAACGGATGTTCTGTTGTGAATGAAGCTGTGCTATTCTGTTTGGGATGACGTTATTCGGTATCCTTGCGGGTCTTCCTTTTGGAGGTCGTTTTGGCAGCTTTGGATGACTTGGGTTTTTGATTCCTCCCTTTCCCTTTTGAACCTTTCATAGAGGGGTTGCCTTCGGCTTTGCTGTCGGCATCCTTTTGATGACTATGAGAGGACTTGCCTCCCGTTTTCTTTGCAGATAGGGCGTTTCGTTTGGCGCGGCCATGGCGGTCCTGTGGGGCGGATAGGTCGCCGAAAGTATCTTCTTCCACTAGGTCGAAGTCGATGAGTTTCTTGAGCATGTCTACGCCTTTGACCCGTATTTGCACGGGATCGCCTAGTTTGTAGCACTTTCCGTAACGGCGGCCGATGACCTGGTAGTTGTCCTCGTCCAACATATAATAGTCACCCTGCAGGCTTCCGATGGGAATCATGCCCTCGCACTTATTGCCTTCGATTTCAGCGTATATGCCCCATTTGCTCACGCCGGAAATATTGGCTGAGAATACTTGTCCGATTTTGTCGCTGAGGAATTCTGCCTGCTTGTACTTTATGCTGGCACGTTCGGCATCGGAAGCCCGTTTCTCCATTGCGGAACAATGTTTACAATACTCTTCATATTCTTCGGCACTGACAGAAGAGCCGCCGTTGAGGTAACGTTCTAAGAGGCGGTGTACCATCAGGTCGGGGTAGCGCCGGATGGGAGAGGTAAAGTGGGTGTAAAAGGGGAAGCCTAGTCCGTAGTGACCGATATTCTCGGTGCTGTAGTAAGCCTTGGCCATGGTACGGATGGCGATATTGTCTATCATGTATTCCTCTCCACGGCCGGCAATGGATTCGAAAAGATGGTTGTAACTGTTGGCCAATGCTTTGCGTGAATTGACCTTCATAGAAAAACCGAGTTTGGATACGAACTCGACAAAAGTGTTCAATTTCTCTGGGTTAGGTTCGTCGTGGACGCGATAGACGAAAGTTTTGGCCTTCGAAGGCTTCTTCTCGTCCTTTTCTTTCTGGTTTTTACCCACTTGTTCGGCCACTCGTTTGTTGGCCAGTAGCATGAACTCTTCAATCAGCCAGTTGGCTTCTTTTGATTCTTTGATATAGACACCAATGGGTTTGGCATTCTCATCCAGTTGGAATTTTACCTCCTGACTGTCAAAATTAATTGCCCCATCCTTGTAACGCTGTTCGCGGAGGGTAGTGGCCAACTGGTGAAGCTGAAGGATGGCTTCGCCGGTAGCTTTGTTGGCTTTCTGGTTACTTTCAGGTAGAACGGCGGAGGCATCGTTGCTGTCGATTATTATCTGTGCTTCCTCGTATGCATATCGCATGTCGCTGTTGATGATGCTCTTGCCAAACCATGTCTTTAACACCTCGGCTTTGTCGTTCATTTCCATGACTACGCTGAAGCAGAGTTTGTCTTCATGCGGTCGAAGGGAGCAGACACCGTTGCAAAGCTTTTCGGGCAACATGGGAATGGTGCGGTCCACAAGGTATACGCTGGTGCCGCGGATGTAGGCTTCTTGGTCGATGCGTGAGCCGGGGAGTACGTAGTGGCTCACGTCTGCAATATGCACGCCTACCTCATAGTTTCCGTTTTTCATTCGGCGGAATGAGAGCGCGTCGTCGAAATCCTTGGCATCAGCAGGGTCGATGGTAAAAGTGGTCGTCTTGCGGAAGTCTTTGCGCCCTTCATAATCCTTATCGGTGGGTGGGTTAATATGTGCGGCTTCGCGTTCCACATCGGATGGGAAATCGAGAGGGAAGTCATATTCGGCCAATATGGATTGCATTTCTACGTTGTTGTCGCCAGGGAGACCTAACCGTTTGATGACTTTGCCAACGGGATTGTTCATACGCTCTGGCCAATCGGTCATTTCCACCAGGACTTTCTCGCCGTCCTGGGCTCCCGAAAGGTCGTTTAGGGGTATGAAAATGTCCACCACCATGGTTTTATTGTCGCTGACCATAAAGGCAAATCGGTCTTGCTTCTGCAGAATGCCAACGAATTTTGTACGAGCCCGTTGCAGGATTTCTACCACCTGGCCTTCGGGTTTGTGCATTTTCCTCTTGGGAAACATGAGAACCTTTACCAGATCACCATGAAGGGCGTGGTGGGTGTTGTTGGGTGAAATTTGCACATCCTCGCGGCCCTCTTCTTGCGGAATCACGTATGCTTTGCCACCATTCTTCATGTCGATGGTGCCAATTATGTAGTTCTTAGGGAGTAGGTCGTCGTTGATGCTCTTAGGGTTAATCTTGTATTTGCCACGTGCGTTCTCATCTTCCACCAAAATCTTGCTTTCGGCAAGTTCCAGCATGGTAGCCATTACCAACTGGCGGCCGCCCTTGTCGTGGGCACCCACCTTGGAGGCAATTTGTTTGTAGTTGAAAGAGTCGAACGGACTATTGGCAAAAATCTTTAGTATCTGTTTTGCGTAAATGTCGTTCATTTTGTTATCTAATATGTAAATAAAGAATTCCTGGGCGACACATATTCGACCAGGAATCCAGAAGCATTAGTTGTTAAAGCCGCATCTTTGCAGGAGGGCATCTATTTTTGGGTCTCGACCCATAAAGTTGCGGAAGAGGACGGCAGGATGCTCGGTGCCACCTTTGCTGAGGACTTCGTTTCGGAAGGCTTCGGCCGTAGTCTTATCGAAAATGCCGTTCTGCTTAAACTTAGAGAAGACGTCGGCATCCAACACCTCGGCCCATTTATACCCATAGTAGCCCGAAGCATATCCGCCGGCAAAGATGTGCGTGAAGGCAGTACTTGTGTTCGTGCCCTGTACTGCGGGAAGTAACTCCTTCATGTGGGCGCGTTCAAAGACCTCGATGGGGCCTTCGATGGGCTCGGTGATGGTGTGGAAGGCAAAGTCTACCAGACCCAAACTCAACTGGCGAACGCAGAGCCATCCGGCCAAGTATTTCTCAGCGGCACGGATTTTCTGAATGTATTCCATTGGAATGGTGGCGCCCGTCTGGTAGTGGCGGGCAAAAGTATTTAGGAATTCAGGCTCATAGCACCAGTTTTCCATCACCTGAGAGGGAAGTTCCACAAAGTCACGCTTCACGCTTGTGCCGCTCACGCCGGGGTAGGTGCAGTCGCTGAGCATGCCGTGCATTGCGTGGCCGAACTCGTGCATGAAGGTCTCCACTTCGTCAAAACTGAGCAGTGCAGGCTTGTCGCCCACCGGTTTGGAAAAGTTGCACACCACCTGAATGAGGGGGCGAACCTCATTCCCGTCGATATTGCTCTGGTTGCGGAATTCAGTCATCCAGGCACCGCTACGCTTGCTGGCTCTTGGGTGCATGTCAAGGTAGAGCACTGCCATAAAACGGTTGCCGTCATAAACCTCGTATACCTTTACATCGGGATGATAAATATCAATGTCGTGGGCCTCCTTGAAAGTTAAACCATAGAGACGGCCGTAGAGATTGAAGATACCCTGGCGGACATTCTCCAGCTGGAAGTAGGGGCGCAGCAACTCCTCGTCGAAATCGTATTTGTCCTGCTTCATCTTCTCGCTCCAGTAGGAGAAATCCCAACGCTGCAGGGGCAGTTTGGCTCCGTGGCGTGAGGCGTAGTTGCTCACATCCTTCAGGTCTTGAATGGCGTATGGCATCGAAGCGTCCAGCAACTGGTCGAAAAACTTAGAAAGTTGAGCAGGTGTCTCGCACATGCGGTTACTCAGCACATACTCGCTATAATTGCTGTATCCCAGCAGTTTTGCCTGCTGATAGCGCAGGAGAGTCATCTCACGTATAATCTCGTTGTTGTCGTTTTCGTTGCCTCGGTTGCCCCGGCTGTTGTAGGCGCGCCACATCTGTTCGCGCAGGTCGCGATTGTCGGCATAGGTGATGAAAGGGCCGAAGGAAGGATATGCCAGAGTGAAGACCCATCCGTCCATATCGCGTTCGGCGGCTTCCTGTCTGGCTGCGGCTTTCACATTCTCAGGAAGGCCGTTCAGGTCGCGTTCCTTAGTAATGTGGAGAATGTAGTTATTATTATCTGCCAACACGTTCTGGTTCATCTTCTGCGACAACTCGGCCAAACGCTCGCTATTTTTGGCAAAGATTTTCTTATCGCGGCCCGATAGGTTGACACCGTTGCGGACAAAACCCTTATATGTATTCTCCAGCAGGGTGCGCTGTTCCGTGGTCAGCTCCAGTTTGTCCCGCTGCTCATAGACTGCCTTCACGCGGGCAAAAAGCTTTTCGTTCATGCTCACGCTGTTCTCGTACCGGGTGAGTTCGGGCGTCAGCTCCATCACAACCTGTTGCATGGCAGAGTCGGTGTTGCACTCGTTCAGGTTGAAAAGAACCCCGCTTATGCGGTCCAGTCGCTCGCTGGCTGTCTGCAAGGCCACGATGGTATTTTCGAATGTGGCTGCCTCTTTCTGCTTCACGATATTGCCAATATTGGCTTCGGCCTCTTTTATGGCGGCCCGCATGGCTGGAGCATAGTGCTCTGTGCGTATCAGGCTGAACGGAGGCGTCTGGTGCGGTGTGTTCCAATCCTCCAGCAGGGGGTTCGTCTGCCCCAAAGCGGGCGCTGCAGTGCTAACAATAGTCATAAGAAGTAGTATTTTTGTGTATTTTGCCATAATTTTTAAGGTTTATTATGAATGTTTCTAAGAATAAATGCAATAAAAAAATGCCTTCTCCGTTTTTAACAATAACGTAAAGAAGTAAAAATATTGTACGAAAACTAAAAAATAATATTAATGCAATGTGGGAAGAATTCATAAACAAAACACTTCCTACTTTTTAAAAACTAGCAAAAAATGAAAAAAATTGTATTGGGTTTAGCTCTGGCCGTCGTGGCTGTGATTTTTGCCTCCTGCAACAATCAGAACAACCCCGAGCTCGATGCCGCTATCAAGGCCAACGATTCGCTTAAGCAGATTATCAACACTAAGGATGCCGAATTAGATTCCATGTTCGCCACCCTGAACGAAATTGAAGAGAACCTGGCAGCGGTCAACTCCCGCTACAATGCCATCCAGCAACTCCGCCGTGCCAACATCGAAGGCCAGCCTAACGTCAAAAACCAAATCAACGAACAGATTAAGAACATCGAAAGCCTCATGGCTGCCAATAAGCAAAAACTGGCCAACCTCCAAGCCAAGGTTAAATCCGAAGGCAACGAGAGCACCCGTCTGCAGGAACTCGTCAACCGCCAAGAAGAGCGCATTGCCGCCCAGGAGTCGCAGATTGCCGAGCTGCTGACCGAACTCGAAAGCAACAAGGTGCTCATCAAAAAACTCAACGAGGATGTGTCTCAGCTCACCGCCTCCAATGTCGAGAAAGACCAGTTTATCCAGCGTCAGACCAACGAGGCAAACCGCGCCTACTATGTTGTGGGCAGCTATGACGACCTCAACGAAGCCGGCATCGTCAGCAAGGCCGGTGGCTTCATCGGCATTGGCCGCCACCTGGGCACCAACACCGACATGCCCCTGGACCGCTTCACTCAAATCGACCGCACCAAGGTGACCACCATTCCTATCAATATGAAGAGAGCCGTCGTGGTTTCCAAACATGCCGAGAACAGCTATGAACTCGTCATGGACGAAAACGACCCCAAGCTGGTTTCCTACCTCCGCATTCTCAACCCCACCAAGTTCTGGGAGCAGACCCGCTTCCTGGTCATCTCCACCAAGTAACCCTTCATTAAACTACATAAAGAACATTAGCACTCAGGCCTATCTGCTACGCCTGAGTGCTTTTTTTTATAAAACTGCACCAAGGAACGTCCGGTTTTGCTTTTTTATACCTACCTAATGCTTAAGGAAACTTCTATTAATCACCCCATCGGGGTGAGATATGAATAACACCGTACGTAGTGCGGTGATTATCTGAGGCAAACAGATGCGTCCCGATAGGGACGCGACACGAAAACAAATAAATAGAACCCACCTTAAAAAGTGTCCGAAACAAAGTAAAGCATTACCTTTACACTTTGCCGAAGGTGGTCGCGACCGAAGAAATCTCCCGTGGCTTCAGCTAGGCGCAGTTTGGGTATGCTTACAAGACTGTACCTATAATTAGCAGACACACCAAAGCGGTGCGAATGTAACGAGTAGTCGACACGCAGGATAGTTCTACAGAAAACCCCACACTACGCTCGTCGGTTGCTTAGTGTGGGGTTTATAAGATGCCGTGCCTACGGCAAGAGCATAATTCAAAAGTAGTAGTAGGACGGTTGCCTCACTTTGAAGTAGGTCTTAGCCAAGTGAAGGTAACTCCGGTGGTGGGAAGGTTTGTCCCGGTCTCAAGTTCGTTTTGCACTGCCAATGGGCAAGTGATGGTGCAATAGCCAGAAGTAGTGGATAAAATATAACACATCTCCTCTTTATTAGTTACATGACTCATGTTGAAGTTGGAGAGGTCAAGGCTCGTCAGGCTGGAGCAATCGCTGAACATACGCCACATATTCGTCACATTGGCAGAGTTGAAGTTGGAAAGGTCGAGTCCGGTCAGGCTTTGGCACAAGAAAAACATCCGATTCATATCCGTCACGTTGGCAGTGTTGAAGTTGGAGAGGTTGAGGCTGGTCAGACTTTTGCAACAGGAAAACATACCACCCATATCCGTCACGTTGGCAGTGTTGAAGTTGGAGAGGTTGAGGCTGGTTAGGCTGGAGCAATACCTAAACATACCGTTCATATTCGTCACATTGGCAGTGTTGAAGTTTGAGAGGTTGAGGCTGGTCAAACTGGTACAATAGCCAAACATTTCACTCATATTCGTCACGTTCGAAGTGTTAAAGCTTGAAAGGTTAAGACTGGTCAGGGGATAGCAATCATAAAACATCCGACTCATATTCGTCACGTTGGTAGTGTTGAAGTTGGAGAGGTCAAGGCTTGTCAGGTTGAATTGGCAACATTGAAACATCTGACTCATATTCGTCACGTTGGAAGTGTTGAATGTAGAGAGGTCGAGGCTGGTGATATAGTAGCAATAGGCAAACATCCAACTCATATTCGTCACTTTGGAAGTGTTGAAACCAGATCCAAAATCAATGGAGCGCAGGTAATAACCCATACCGTTACTGCCGAACATACTTGAACAGTCCGGGTTGGCATATATTGAATCGGAGGCAGTGCATACATGCCATACACTTCCTTCCAAAATACCATAAATGGGAATAGGGGAATTGGGTGTTGAGAGTATAGTATTCGATGTCGAAGCATTATTATATTCGAAAACCACGGAAGTGACACCGCTGGGAATGGCATGTTTAAACGTAGTTCCATTCACCAGATTGGCGGGGGGGATTTTGGTGAGGGAGGTGACGGTGAGGGTGACGGTGGTGTAGATATTGGGGTTCAGGGCAACTCCGTTCTTGGTGAGCTCGAAGGAGTAGCCGTTGGTGGTGGTGAGGGTAATGGTGACGTTGTCCGTGGGGAAGGCGGGGACGTAGATGTCGAAGGTGGACTGGGCTCCCGCAGCAAGGGTAACGTTGGTGGCTCCCGACAGGCGGAGGGAGACGGAGTGGGAGGCATCGGAGGAGAGGGTGATGCCGTCATTGCCGGTGCCGTTGACGGTGGCTGTGCCTGCACCGCTCAGGTAGGCGTTGGCAGTTTCTATCTTCAGGCCGCCGAGCGTCATGTCGCCGCCGGTGTTGTTGTTGACAACCACGTGGATGATGGAGCAGAGGTTGTAGAACTGCAGTGTGCTACCGTCGGTATAGGCTCCCATGGGAGCGTTTACGCGCTGGTGGCCGTCCATGAGGGTATAGACCTGCGTAGCGGGCAGGGTGACGGGAATACTGCTGCTGTTGGTGATGTCCATGTTAGCTGGCACCAACGAGGCGGGGAAAATGGCTCGGTAGCCGTCGGCGGACACCACGTCGGCAATCTGCGCCGAAGGGCCGGAGGCTGCCGAGATGGGATAGGCGGCGTTGTTGACATACACCTGGTCGCCGTTGTTCCAGCAGGGGTAGCGGTCGTCGATATAGGTCTTGCCCGTCTGGCTGATGACAGCTCCGAGGGTGACCAACTCCTGTTCCTTCTGGCAGCTGGAGGCCAGCAGAACGGCTGCAATAAGGGTAGAAAGGAATAGAACTTTCTTCATGGCGTGTACGTAATTAGGGTTAATTGTACCGTGCATTTGAGTTACCGCTTGGAGTGTCCCAGCTGCCTTCGTTGTAGCGGGTAGTGTTGGCATTGCCTTGTGGATTTGAAGTCTGGTAACCGGCTTCGACACGGGCATTCAGTACCTCCACTGTGGGAGATGCGTAGTTTTTCTTACAATTCTTTTCGTTCATAGGTGTGAATGTGTTTTTGGCTGCCCCAAGTCCCCAACGGGCGGTGAATACCATAAAGAAAGGCATGAGACTTATGTACTCATGTCCGTCTTTAACCAGGTATCGCCAAACACCTATACGGGAACGGGGTTTAAAGAACATATCTCACGCCTGAAGATATGCCGTTGGCGTAAGTGCCAATTGCATACGCAACAAGCGAAAGCAAAAATGCTCAATCATCCCGTATGAATTATTGGCGAATTCGGTTAAAAGGACAATATCGCAATGCTTTTCTTGCATCTGCTTACCTGACTTTCGTAAGAAAATGCAAAAATACAATATAATCGAAAAAAAGTGAGGAAAAATAACTATCGTGCTGTATTTCAAAACCCCATGGGTGTCCGCCTTGGCGGATGCCCATGGGGTAATGTGTTGGCGCGTTGCCGACGAATGCTCGGATCCATCGTTTTGCCAGGATGCCTTTGGCTCGACGGCAAAGGGTGTCCCTGTGGGCTAGCGGAGGCTTTCGATATAGGTGCGGACGGCTTCGCGGTCGCTGCTGAAGGTGAGGACGGCAAGGGCGCGTTCGTAGTTCTCGGGGTCGATGCAGTGGGTGTAGGCGGCCTTGAGGAATTCTACCTGGGCCGAGGAGAAATCGAAGGTTCCCGCTATGCGGGCAATCTGGCTTGCGGTGAAGGGCAACCCGTTGTTCAGCAGCCCCTTGGCGGTAGAACTCTTCTCGCTGTCGAACGACTGTCCGTTCAGGAGTGCGACCATCTCGCTTACCCATTCGTCCGAAACGGTCTGGGGCTCCTCAATCATGGGGGCGGAGGGAGTGACCACCACATAGTGCGTCACTTCCTGTTCCTGCGCATGGGTGCCGTGGTCGTGCCGGCGGGGCTTGTGGCCTTGCTGGGGCAGGTTCGACTGCGGGGTGGTGAGCGTGAGCTGGTCGTTGCGATGGCTGTAGTCGACGGTAATGGTGGTGCCCCGCATATCGGCATAGACCTCCATAGCCACTGCCTTGCGGGCCGGATGGTTGAGTACCACTATCACCTCCTGCAAGCCGTTGTCCAATCGGTCAATAGTCACCTGTGAGCGCGGCACCTCGTTGACGAGGTTGCCATTGAGGTAGACATAGAAACTCTCCGACTGCTGGGCCTGCACGACGATGGTAGGAGTGGGAGCAAACCTTTGCACCGAGGCCCTGCTTACTGTGTGGGGCTGTGCGGCCAAAAGGCCTCCAAGGGCTGTTGCAATAAGCAATAGGATGTATCTTTTCATATTCTGGGTGTTTTGTTTTAATGGATAACTATTTTTCCGATTGCAAAAATACGATTTTTATCAAAGGAAAAACCCGCTCTTTCAACGTATTTTTCTAGAAAATAGACGTTGCTTCGTGTTGCCCGTGCCGTTAAGTCCGTCGCGGCTTGTCTTTTCCATGTGGCTGCGCCGAGGGGTCGCCGTATCCTTGATTGTTGCTCCTTACATCCTCTTTTGTTCTTTGTTTCACGATAGAGGAACAGTATGCGAGGCATAGTGGATTGGGAGGCGGAAACGGGAAGGAAGAGGGTAGGAAGGGACAGGTGAGGCGGACGAGAGGATGCGGAGAGAAAAGGCGAAAGGAGCTATCGCTCAAATAGTTTCAGCTGGTGGGTGGCAAGGGGGACTTCGCTGTAGGGGGAGGGGATGGGAACGTCGCCAAAGGTGATGAGGTGCCGCGGCAGGGGCTCGCTGGGGTGGTCGAAGTCGTATGTGTGCATGTCGATCTGTTTGGCGCGGTAGGCGTAGTTGAAGAGGCTGTACTGTTCGCAGAGCGATGGCGGAATGCCCACTCTCTCGGCTTGCTCCAATTGGGTGCATATCAGTCCGATGTCCTCCTGCATGGTGTTGTCGCGGCCAGGCTTGCCGCAGTTGGCGGCGTTCAGCATAATGGCTGCAAGCGAAAGGGCTACGGCCAGCACGGCAGCCGCTGTGCCGAACCGCCTACCTGCGTTGCCGAGCCATTGACGGACAATATCGTTCAGCAAGGCTCCCATGGCCACGGCAAAAAAAGGGAAGACGGTGATTATGTAGAAGTTGCTTTGCTTGGTGCTGACCATCATGGGCAGGACGCCTGAGAGCGCCAGCAGGAGGAATATGAAGGCCGTCCGGCGGTGGGGGGTGGGGACAAGACGTAGTGGGCTGCGGTGCTGACGGAGCGCCTCAATGACAAGAACGGCCACAGCCAGGAGCCATACGATGGCGCCAGACTCGAAAAACTTGACGACGATGAACCAGCGGCTGGATACCGTCTGTTCCTGTATGCCGCCGACGATTTGTTCGGAAAGGTAGGCCTTGAGGTAGTCGGCTGCGGCCGGTTGGGCAAGGCCCAGTAGCAGTAGGCTCAGACACAGGGAAAAGGCGACGGTGAGGCAATGGCCCAGGGCATGAGAGAGACGGTAGCGCTCTTGCCGGGGGAGGAAGAGGCGGTCGGCCAGCCATACGATGAGCGGGAAACAGAGCGGGTAGAGCCCGGTAAAGCCTTTGGTGAGGAATGCCAGACTGAGGCAGCAGCCGGCTAGTAGGTGCCAGCCGATGCGTCGCAGTCGGTTGGCAGGGTGATGGGTCATACATAGGACGGATGCCAGCACAAACACGCCCATAGGGCCTTCCAGCATATTGTCGCAGGCAAACTGCGACACCAGTGGCACGAGCATCCATAGCAGCAGTGGCAGCCAGGCCGTTTGCCATTTGAAGCCCACCCGGGTCCACAGCCGCGCAGTCAGCGCTCCGGTGAGGAGGACCATGAAGAGTGAGTAGCCTTTGGTGACCCAGATGTGGACGCCGAAGAACCGGTAGCAGAGCGAAAGGAGGCCGAACGAGAGCGGAGGGTGGCCCATGAAGAGGGGATGGTAGGAGGGCGAGAGGGAGGGCTGCCAGAGCGAACCGATGCCCTGTGAAAGGTTGGCGGCCAGGTTGGCATAGACCATGCCGTCGAGAAACATGCCCGTAGTGGTCAGCTCGTTACAGATTTCGACAAGGAAAAGAGCGCATACGGTCAGGAATAGGGGCCAGGAGTGCTTCATGGGTAGGAGGGTTCTGTTCAGCGGGCGTCTTCGAGGGCTTTCTGCATGGAGCGTATTTGGTCGCGGTATTTGGCGGCGGCCAGGAAGTCCATCTCTTTGGCGGCTTGCTGCATCTTGCGCTGGGCGTCGCGGATTTCTTTGCGCAGCTGTGCCTGAGTCTTGTTGACCCACTGGAGGTCGGGTTCGCTGGCCACGGATTCTTCGGCCTCGGCCACGGCGGGCAGGGGTTGGTTGTTGTGGGGGTTGTAGCGGGTTTTGCCGCCATGGGAGGGGGTGTTGAGGGCATAGGGCGAGGCGGCGATGTTGGGGATGTTGGGGCCTTCGGGTGCCTTGTCCTCCAGGTGCTCCTCGGCGGCCCTCTCGATGACACTGGTCGAGCCCATGATGGCGTCGACGCTTTTGACTATCTGGCGGGGGACGATGCCGTGCTCCAGGTTGTAGCGTATTTGCTTTTCGCGGTGGCGGTTGGTCTCGTCGATGGCGCGCTGCATGCTGCCGGTGATGGTGTCGCCGTAGAGGATGGCCTTGCTGTGCACGTTGCGGGCGGCGCGGCCGATGGTCTGAATGAGGGCGCGGTCGCTGCGCAGGAAGCCTTCTTTGTCGGCGTCGAGGATGGCGACGAGCGATACTTCGGGGAGGTCGAGTCCCTCGCGCAGAAGGTTGACGCCCACTAGCACGTCGAAAACACCCATGCGCAGGTCGCGCATGATTTCTACGCGCTCCAGGGTGTCCACGTCGCTGTGTATGTATTTGCTTCGAATGCCTAGGTTGATGAGGTAGGAGGTCATCTCTTCGGCCATGCGCTTGGTGAGGGTGGTGACAAGGACGCGCTCGCCTTTGTAAACGGTCTTTTCTATCTCGTCCAGCAGGTCGTCGACCTGGCTGACGGCGGGGCGCACCTCTACCACGGGGTCGAGCAGGCCGGTGGGGCGGATGATCTGTTCTACCACCACGCCTTCGGCCTCGCGCAGTTCGTACTGGGCAGGGGTGGCGCTGATGTATATGGTCTGGCCGGTGATGTTGTAGAACTCGTCGTAGGTGAGGGGGCGGTTGTCGAGGGCCGAGGGGAGGCGGAAGCCGTACTCCACGAGCGACTTCTTGCGCGAGCGGTCGCCGCCGTACATGGCGCCAATCTGGGGTATGGTGACGTGGCTCTCGTCGATGACGAGTAGGAAATCGTCGGGGAAGTAGTCGATGAGGCAGAAGGGGCGTTCGCCCTCGTTGCGGCCGTCGAAATAGCGTGAGTAGTTCTCGATGCCGCTGCAGTAGCCCAGCTCCTGAATCATTTCGAGGTCGTAGTTGACGCGCTCTTCCAGGCGTTTGGCTTCGAGGGGTTTGTCGATGGAGTAGAAGTAGTCGCGCCGCTCGAACATGTCGTTTTGTATGCGGTGGAGGGCATCGGCCATGTTTTCTTTGGAGGTGAGGAAGTTGCTGGCGGGATAGATGGTGATGTCCTGAAAGGACTCCAGCCGCTGTCCGCTGATGGGGTCGAAACTTTCGAGTGTCTCAATCTCGTCGTCCCAGAAGGAGATACGGAAGCAGAAGTCGGCGAAGGAGGGGAAGATGTCGACGGTGTCGCCTTTGACACGGAACCGGCCGTTGACGAATTCGATTTCGTTGCGCACGTATTGGGCGTCGAGAAGGAGCAGGAGGAGGTTGTCGCGGGTGAGGTGCTGCCCCACTTTGATATTGATGGTGCTGCGCTTGAACTCGGCGGGGTTGCCGATGCCATAGATGCAGCTGACGGAGCAGACCACGATGACGTCGCGGCGGCCGCTGAGCAGGGCCGACGAGGCGCGCAGGCGCAGTTTGTCGAGGTCGTCGTTGATGGCCAGGTCTTTCTCGATATAGGTGTTGGTGGCGGCGATGTAGGCCTCGGGCTGGTAGTAGTCGTAGTAGGATACGAAGTATTCTACGGCGTTATTTGGAAAGAATTGTTTGAACTCGCCGTAGAGCTGAGCGGCCAGGGTTTTGTTATGGCTCATGACCAGGGTGGGGCGGTTGAGCTGGGCCACGACGTTGGCAATGGTGAAGGTCTTGCCGCTGCCGGTTACGCCTTGGAGCACCTGGGCGCGCTGGCCGCTGCGGATGCCGTCGACCAGTTGGCGGATGGCTTCGGGCTGGTCGCCCATGGGAGCAAAATCGGATTTTAGTTCGAAGTTCATGATTCAGACTGGATAGGTGGGGGGATAGATATGCTGGGTTAGATGGCGATAGATTCGATGGCGCGGATGCCGTCGAGGGCGGAGGAAACAATGCCGCCGGCATAGCCTGCCCCTTCGCCGCAAGGGTAGAGGTGGCGGAGTTGGGGATGCTGGAGGGTGGCGTCGCGGGGAATGCGGACGGGGGAGGAGGTGCGGCTTTCGACGGCCAGCACACTGGCTTGGTCGGTATAGAAGCCGCGCATTTTGCGGCCGAAGTCCTGAAGGCCCTGCTGGAGCCCTCTGACGATAAAAGGCGGGAGAAGCTCGTAGAGGGGGGCATTGAGGGTCGCGCCAAGATAGTTGCTTTTGTTGTTGCTTTGGCTGGGGCGGCCTTGGCAGAAGTCGGTGAGCCGCTGTATGGGGGCGGTAATGCTTCCTCCGACGGCCTCGAAAATGCGGCGCTCCACGTCCTGCTGGAAGTGGAGCAGTGCCAGCGCCCCTTTGCCGGCATATTGGGGCACGTCCTGTGGCGATACGGTGACGGCAATACCGCTGTTGGCAAAAGGAGAGTTGCGATGCGAGTTGCTCATGCCGTTGACCACTTGCTGCTGGCCGTCGGTGGCAGCGGGTACGATGACGCCGCCGGGACACATGCAGAAGGAGAACACGCCGTGGCCTTCGACCTGGGTGGTGAGGCTGTAGGCGGCCGGTGGCAGGTAGGATAGTTGCGAGCGGTTTTTGGGAGTGATGTGGTATTGGATTTCGTTGATGAGGCGCTGGGGGTGCTCGACGCGAATGCCGAGGGCGAAGGGTTTGGCCTCCAGCAGCCAGCCGTTGCGGTCGAAGAGGCTGTAGATGTCGCGGGCCGAGTGGCCGGTGGCCAGGATGACGGCCTTGCCTAGATATTCGTTGCCGTGGGTGTCGCGCACTCCTTGCACGACGGTTTCGCCGGCCGAATGCTGTAGTATCAGTTGGCAGACCTGGGTGGAGAAATGGTATTGGCCGCCGTGATTCAGAATGGTCTGGCGCATGTTGGCGATGATGCCGCTGAGTTTGTCGGTGCCGATGTGGGCGTGGGCATCGATGGCAATGGAGGGGTCGGCGCCGTGCTCGATGAAACGGTGCATGATGTCCTCGACATTGCCGCGCTTGGTGCTGCGAGTGTAGAGCTTGCCATCGGAGTAGGTGCCGGCACCGCCCTCGCCAAAGCACCAGTTGCTGTTGGGGTTGACCACCTGGGTGCGGGCCAGCTGGGCAATGTCCAGCCGGCGCTCGTCCACGGTTTTTCCCCGTTCTAGAAGAATGGGTCTGAGTCCCAGCTCGAGGGCGCGGAGGGCTGCGAAGAGTCCGGCGGGTCCGGCTCCTACGATTATGACGGCGGGTTTGTTGTGGCAGTCCTGATAGTGGCCGCGATAGTCGGGTGCAACGTATTCTTCGCCGCAATAGAGTTCGACGGTGGCATGGTAGAGAATGCGGCCGTGGCGGGAGTCGAGGCTCCGACGGAGTACCTCTACGTGGAAAAGGTCGTCCGCAGGTATGCCGCTTTTGCGTGACACGGCCTGACGGAGCTGCGCCGGGGTGCAATACTCTTGGGGGGTGAGGTCGATGGCGAGTTGCTGTTTCATGGCGGACGGTTAGAATCCCTCGAAGGTGAAGGAGAGCATGAAGGTGCGCGAGAAGAGTTGGGTGGTGGACTGGGTGTAGAGGTCGTCGTCCTCGACGCGGAGGTCTATCAGTCCAAAGGCCATTTTCAGCTCAATGGCAAATTTTACGTACCGGAGGAAAAAGTCGAGACCCACGCCGGCGCTGTAGCGTAGGTCGATAGGGTTGAGACGGATGATGGACTCATCGTTGTTGTTCTCGTTTTTGCGCAGAGAGGCGAAGTCAAAGGCCCAACTGCCGCCGGCAGTAAGGTAGGGGCGGAAGTTGGTGTAGCGTTTGGCTCGGAACTTGATTTCGATGGGTATTTCGCCGTAAACGGACTCCACGGTGCGCCGGGTGTCGTATTTCCAATGGGTGGAGGTGTAGGCTTCGGACCAGGCGAAGGACATGTCGCGGCTGATGATGGTGATGCCCGGTAGCAGGCGGAGGTTGAAATAGTCGTTGAGACGCAGGTCTGGGACGATGATGTTGATATGGAAGCCGGGGCTGTAGTAAGATGTGGTGCCGAGAATGTTTTGGCGGATTGAGTCCTGTTCGGAAAACTGGAGGTCGAATTTGGATTGGGTGTAGCCTACCTGAATGCCAAAATGGATTTTTTTGTTGTCAAAATCGTTGAGATGGCCAGGTCGGTCCTGCGCCCAGCCGCCGATGGCGGGAATCAGTAGTAAAAAAAAGAGATATTTCTTCAATGCCGGAGGGGTTGGTTAGGGATGGTCATTTCGCCACGGAGCGAGATTTGGAGGCTCTTGCGAACGTGGTCGTGGTCGTTGGGATAGGTGCCTAGGAGGTACATTAATTTGGTGACGGCGGCTTCTAGGGTGATGTCGTTGCCACCGATGACGCCGATGCGGCTGAGGTCGCAGCTGGCCTCGTATTGGTCTAAAATGACGGAGCCGGCTTTGCACTGGGTGACGTCAAGAATGATAATGTCGCGCTTGATGGCGTCTTCCAGGGCGTTGATGAACCAGGACTCGGTGGGGGCATTGCCGGAGCCGAAGGTCTCGATAATGACTCCGTGGAGATTTTCGGTGTGGAGAATGGCGTCGACCACATGGGGGGTGATGCCAGGGAAGAGTTTGAGGACGGCAATGTTGCGGTCGAAGTTTTTGCGCACTTCCAATGGCAATTCGGGCTTTTGAAGGAAGAGGTGGGGTTTGAAACTGAACCGGATGCCGGCAACGGCCAAAGAGGGATAGTTGTAGCTGGTGAAGGCGTCGAAATTTTCGGCACTGACCTTGGTGCTGCGGTTGCCACGGTAGAGGCGGTTTTCGAAGAAAAGGCAGACCTCGGGAATGTAGGCTTCGTGGCAGGAGGCCAGTTCGAGGGCGCAGATGATGTTTTCGCGTCCATCGGTTCGCAGGACGCCCATGGGGAGCTGGCTACCAGTGAGAATGATGGGTTTGGAAAGGTTCTTGAACATGAAGCTGAGGGCGGAGGCCGTATAGGCCATGGTGTCGGTTCCATGCAGGATGACGAACCCATCATAGTCGTCGTACTGCCGTTCGATGATTTCGGCCAGTTCGATCCAGTTGGCAGGCGTCATGTTGGAGGAGTCGATGATGTTCTCCATTTGGCAGGTGTCAATCTCGTAGGCACATTTGCGCAGTTCGGGAACGACGTCGTAAATATGGCCCATAGGATAGGGTTTCAGAGAGCCGTTGGCATCCTGAACCATGCCAATGGTGCCGCCGGTATAGACTATTAGAACTTTATTCTTCATAGTGTTTGTGATTGAGAAAGAAAGGCGTTGTTATATTGCTTGGATTGTTAATCTTTGTTTTCTTCTTCGAATTTTTTTATGGATTTGCGCAGAGAGTCTGGGATAGGGGCACTGGCTTGGGTGAGGCGGCTGTAGCCGGAGAGTATGGTGTGGCAGGAGGCGCAGATGTCGCCCGTGTCGGTGTTGACAACCTGCTGGATGACGGTGACGCTCTTGTTGCCAATTTTTTCGGTGTGGGTGGTGATGTGGATGTGGTCGTGGAAATGAATCTGTGAGAGGAAGTCCACTTCGAGGTGAACGATGACCACGGTGAATTCGCCAGTTTCGGGAGGGACTCCCACGGCAGAAAAGTATTCCGACTTGCCAAGGTCGAAATATTCCATGATGACGGCATTGTTGATGTGCCCCATTTGGTCCACATCGTTGAATCTGATTTGTATGGGTAGAATCATGTAGTTTTTATCTTTAGTACAAAATAATCCGCAGGTTCCATAACTGCTATATGCATAAACGAAAAAAGGAAGCAATTATTATATTGCTTCCCTTTCTTTTTTTCGTGGCATTGACTGGAATTGAACCAGTGACACAAGGATTTTCAGTCCTCTGCTCTACCAACTGAGCTACAACGCCATCAATTTCTCTCTTGAAATCGATTGCAAAAGTACTACATTTTTTTGAATTGGCAAAAATTTTTTTTAAAAAAAAGTGCAAGTTGCTGGTTATTAGTATTAAATTTTTTCACTCCCTTGTGTCATATCACCTGAATAATGGCTTTTAGTTAGGGGAAATAAAATGATTATTGGGGTATTTTTGCCTAAACTTCCGCTCCTGCTGTTTCGTTGTCTTTTTCTTCTTCATCCTCTTTTTTCTTAGGGGCGAAGAAGGTTAGGTCTATAATGAGCCAGAAGGTGCCGATGGTGATGGCAGCGTCGGCCACATTGAAAATGGCGCTGAAAAAGATGAAGTGCCGTCCACCCCAGATGGGCATCCAGTCGGGCCAGGTGGAGTTGATGATGGGGAAGTAGAACATGTCTACGACGCGACCCTGCAAGAATGGGGCATAGCCTCCTTCGGGAGGGAAGAGCTGTGCAACGTTGTAGTAGCTTTCGTTGAAGATGAGACCATAGAAGCAACTGTCAATCACATTGCCGACAGCGCCCACGAAAATAAGTGCGATGGCTACGGCCAGGGAGGTGCGAATGCCCTTTTTGATGAGGCGGAGCAGATACCATATTATGGCACCGGAAGCAATGATTCGGAAGAGAGAGAGAATGACTTTGCCGATGCTTCCACCGATTTGCATGCCGAAGGCGAATCCTTCGTTTTCGGTGAAATGGAGTATGGCCCAGTTGCCTATGAGGGGGATTTCCTCGCCGAGATGCATGTGGGTTTTGACCATGATCTTGACAAGCTGGTCAATGATTAATATGATACCGATTAGGGTGAAAATGAGTAGGTATTGTTTCTTTCGTTTGTTGTCCATAGTTTCGTAATAACTTGGAGTGGCCGAAATTATTGTATGGCCACGGAATTATTGTTTGCTTATAGATTCAACCTCGAAGTGCAACGCTGTTGTGCAAAGATAGCAAGAATTTTT
>CAMUZR010000024.1 GCA_947165255.1 uncultured Bacteroidales bacterium | reverse complement strand
TGGCGCTTGATTTGCTTGGGGCACTCGGCCTCGCAGGCGTAGGTGTTGGTGCAGGCACCAAAACCGAGTTCGTCCATTTTGCAGATCATTTTGCGCACACGATCGGCAGCTTCGATCTGTCCTTGGGGCAGGAGTGCAAGGTGGCTGACCTTGGCACCGACGAAGAGCATGGCACTTGCATTTTTGCATGCAGCCACGCAGGCTCCGCAGCCGATGCAGGCAGCAGCGTCCATGGCCATGTCGGCTTTGTGCTTGGGGATGAGGATGCTGTTGGCATCGGGCACACCGCCGGTGGTGGTGCTGATGTAGCCGCCGCTTTGGATGATTTTGTCGAAGGCAGTGCGGTCGACGACGAGGTCGCGGATGACGGGGAAGGGTTTGGCACGCCACGGTTCAATCCAGATGTCGTCGCCGTCGTTGAACTTGCGCATGTGGAGCTGGCAAGTGGTGATTCCGTCGTCGTTGCCGTGGGGACGGCCGTTGATGTAGAGGCCACACATGCCGCAGATGCCTTCGCGGCAGTCGTTGTCGAAACAGACGGGGTGGGCAATGTGGTCGTTGAGCAATTTCTCGTTGAGAATGTCGAGCATCTCAAGGAAGGAGCACTCGGTGGAGATGTTTTCGACCTTATAGGTCTCGAAATGGCCCTTGGCACGGGCATTCTCCTGACGCCATATATGTAGTGTGAAATTCATTTTTCAGTTTGTTTTATGAAGTTTAAAGTGATTTGGCACGAACTACGGGCTACTTGTAATTACGTTTTGCAATCTGGATGTATTCGTAGTGGAGGTCTTCCTTGCTCATGACTTCGGGGACATCATGGCCTTGATACTCCCAGGCACCCACGTACATGAAGTGCTCGTCGTCGCGCTGGGTTTCGCCGTCCTCGGTCTGGTGCTCGGTGCGGAAGTGGCCGCCGCAGCTTTCTTCGCGGTGGAGGGCATCCTGAATCATCAGGCGGGCCAACTCGAAGTAGTCTGCCAGGCGTAGGCCTTTCTCCAGTTCGGGGTTCATCTCTTCGTTCTTGCCGGGGATGGATACCTCTTTCCAGAACTCTTCTTCCAGTTCGGCCACCAGTTTTTTGGCGGTGTTGAGGCTCTCGGTGTTGCGGGCCATGCCGACATATTCCCACATGATGTGGCCGAGGGCCTTGTGGAAGTGGTCGACGGTTTTGGCGGTGCCGGGGGCTGCCTTCTGACCGACTTCGAAGAGTTTGTTGATGCGGTCGCGGACATCCTGTTCGGCTTTGTCGAATTCGGGGGTGTCGGCGCTTATTTTGCCCACGTAAATCTGGTCGCTGAGGTAGTTCTGCATGGTGTAGGGGAGAACGAAGTAGCCGTCGGCCAGACCCTGCATGAGTGCGGAAGCACCCAGACGGTTGGCACCGTGGTCGCTGAAGTTGGCTTCACCGGCGGCGAAGAGGCCGGGGATGGTGGTCTGCAGCTCGTAGTCGACCCAAATGCCGCCCATGGTGTAATGGATGGCGGGGTAGATCATCATCGGCGTTTCGTATGGGTTGTCGTCGGTGATTTTCTGGTACATCTGGAAGAGGTTGCCGTAGCGCTGTTCGACCACATCGCGTCCAAGGCGCTGAATGGCATCGGCGAAGTCGAGGTAGACGGCCAGGCCGGTTCCGACGCCGTAGCCGGCATCGCAACGTTCCTTGGCGGCACGGCTGGCCACGTCACGAGGCACGAGGTTACCGAAGGCGGGATAGCGGCGTTCCAGGTAGTAGTCGCGGTCTTCCTCGGGGATGTCGGTGGGTTTGAGTTTCTTGGCGCGGATGGCTTCGGCGTCTTCTTTCTTTTTGGGAACCCAGATGCGTCCGTCGTTTCGTAGCGATTCGCTCATGAGGGTCAGTTTGGACTGGTAGTCGCCATGGACGGGGATGCAGGTGGGGTGAATCTGTACGTAGCAGGGGTTGGCAAAAAGGGCACCTTTCTTATGGCACTGCCAAGCGGCGGAGCCGTTGCTGTTCATGGCATTGGTGCTGAGGAAGTAGATGTTGCCATAGCCACCGGTGGCCAGCACTACGGCGTGGGCTGCAAAGCGCTCGATTTCGCCGTTGACCAGGTTGCGGGTGATGATGCCGCGGGCACGGCCATCGACGACGACGAGGTCCATCATTTCGTGACGCTCGTGGAGGGTGACGGTGCCGCGGGCAATCTCACGGCTGAGGGCACCGTAGGCACCGAGCAGGAGCTGCTGGCCGGTTTGACCGCGGGCGTAGAAGGTTCGGCTGACCTGAGCGCCGCCAAAAGAACGGTTGTCGAGGGTTCCGCCGTAGTCGCGGGCAAAGGGAACACCCTGGGCAACGCATTGGTCGATAATATTGTTGCTCACTTCGGCCAAGCGGTATACGTTGGCTTCACGGGCACGATAGTCGCCACCTTTGATGGTGTCGTAGAAGAGGCGGTAAATGGAGTCGCCGTCGTTCTGATAGTTTTTGGCAGCATTGATACCACCCTGTGCAGCGATGGAGTGGGCACGGCGGGGGGAATCCTGGATGCAGAAAATGTCTACTTTGAAACCCATGGCACCGAGGGAAGCGGCGGCAGAGGCTCCGGCAAGACCGGTGCCCACGACGATGATATTAATCTTGCGCTTGTTGGCAGGGTTCACCAGTTTTTGGTGGGCTTTATAATTGGTCCATTTTTCAGAAAGGGGACCTTCGGGTATTTTGGAATCGAGATTCATATTATTAATATTGATATTAGTTTATAGAGAGGTCATGCATCCGACCTTAGAAAAGAGAGGGAATGAACACGCCAAGGACTACCAGTGAGAAGATGCAGCAGACTGCCCAAACATAGATAATACCGATGATTTCGATGGCCTTGTTGTATTTGTAGTTGTTCAGGCCCAGGGTCTGGAAGACGCTGGAGAATCCGTGACGCAGGTGAAGACCGACCACGGCGAAGAACAGAAGGTAGATCAGCACCATGTATAGTTTGGTGAACTTCACGCGGGCCATGTGGTAGAAATCGGGCTCGGCGGTGCCTCTGCCATAGACGGCATTAATGACTTTGCGCTCGTCGTAGGAGAGTTTCTGAATGTATTTGCCGTCTTCGGACAGTTTTTTGTCGGCCTGTGCACTGATGACCACGTCGGCTACGGGAACAAGTTCACGCAGTTTGTCGAGCTGGGCGTTGATTTCGGCAAGTTCCTCTTCGCCAATCTGGCCTTGGCTCTTGACCTGCTCGAGCTGCTGGTCGTTGGCAGCGATGTAGTCTTTTGGGGTCATGTTGTACTGCTGGCATATCTGCACCATCTGGTTCAGTTCGGGTTTGGAGAATAGTTCTTCGGTTTTCACCATGTAGTTGCCAGGAATCCAGCCCAATTTTACAAAGTAGAAGTCGTGGAAGTGGACGAACAGCAGGAGAAGAATGAGCACACCGGTCCAGGGCATGAGCTTGGAGAAGGGGTGGGTCTTGGTTTTGCTGGGTTGATGGTAGCGTTCGGTGCCACGGGCACGTCGGTTTGTGATAACTAGCCACAGGGTAAGGCACATGTGGATTAGGAAGCAAGCCAGCAGGATGACTTCGAAAATCTTGATGAAGAGATTCGTACCCATGAAGTGACAGAAAGCGTTGTACCAGGCACCTTCGTCGTTGCGCAGGATGCAGAGGTTGGCGCAGGCATGGAACAACAGGAAGATCATGAGGAAGGCAGCTATCATGGCTACCAGGATCTTCTTGGTGATGGAATGGATTTGTGGTAAATTCATCTATTTAGTAATTTAGGATTAATTTTTCTTGTTTTTTTTTTGTTGGTTAGAATTAGAATAGGGATTGGCGTTTGAATGGTTTTCAAGCGCCAATCCCTATTCTTGAGGCTGCTATTTCTTGCCGCCACCGCCGAAGTCGTCGTAGGCTATCATTTCGGCAGGAACGCCAAGATTGTCCAGCATCTTCACCACGGCGGCACTCATCGGACCGGGTCCGCACATGTAGTACTCGATATCTTCGGGAGCGGGATGATCCTTTAGATAGGTGTTGTACATCACGTCGTGGACGAAGCCAGGTGTGTAGGCTACGCCTGCCGCATCGGCTGCCGGGTCGGGACGGTCGAGAGCCAAATGGAACTTGAAGTTGGAGAATTCTTTCTCCAGCCCTAGGAAGTCGTTCAGATAGAACACCTCGTTCAGCGCGCGGGCACCATAGAAATAGTGCATCGTGCGGTCGGTGGTGTGCAGGGTCTTGGTCATGTGCATAATCTGGGCGCGCAGAGGAGCCATACCGGCGCCGCCGCCGACCCAAATCATCTCAGGCTTGTTGGGCATATCGGCGGGATGCTCCTTGATGTGGAAGTCGCCGTAGGGGCCAGACATGATGACCTTGTCGCCAGGTTTGAGGCTGAAGATGTAGGAGGATGCGATACCCGGGTTCACCTCCATAAAGCCAGAGCGGTCCGGTTTGAACGGAGGCGTGGCAATACGCACGGTGAGCATGAACACGTCGCCTTCGGCCGGATAGTTGGCCATGGAGTAGGCGCGGATGGTGGGTTCGGTGTTGACGCATTTGAGGTCGAACATCTTGAATTTTTCCCATGCGGGCAGATATTCGGGGGTGATGAGGTCCTTGTCGTAGTCGGCATAATTGATGCTGAACTTTGGAATCTCGATCTGTGCGTAAGAACCGGGTGCGAAGTCCATGTGTTCGCCGGCGGGCAACTGCACCTTGAACTCCTTAATAAAGGTGGCCACGTTGCGGTTGCTGATAACGGTGCACTCGTACTTCTTAATGCTGAGGATGGAGGAGGGTACGGCAATCTTCATGTCCTCTTTCACCTTCACTTGGCAGCCGAGACGCCAGTGGTCTTGAATCTGTTTGCGGGTGAAGAAACCCACCTCGGTGGGGAGGATGGAGCCGCCGCCTTCGAGCACACGGCATTTGCACTGGCCGCAGCTTCCCTTGCCGCCGCAGGCGCTGGGGAGGAAGATCTTTTGCTCGGAGAGGGTAGAGATAAGCGAGTTGCCCGTGGGCACCTCAAGTTTCTTGTCGTCGTTGATAGTAATCGTCACATTGCCTGTGGGCATCAGCTTGGCGCGAAGCAACAGCAGCAGGGCCACCAGGATTAGGATGACCACCAGGAATACGACTAATGCGGTTATTATAGTCTGTGTCATTTCTAATCGTTGTTTAAAGTTTGATACCCATGAAGCTCATGAATGCCAGGCCCATGAGGCCGGTGATGATAAAGGTGATGCCCACGCCTTTCAGTGCGGGGGGGATGTGGGAGTAGCGCAATTTCTCACGAATGGCGGCGATGCCGACGATGGCAAGGAACCAACCAATGCCGCTGCCCAGTGAGAAACTGATGACCTCGCCGACGTTGCTGTAGTCGCGCTGCTGCATGAAGAGCGAGCCACCCATCACAGCGCAGTTCACAGCTATCAGGGGCAGGAAAATACCCAGCGAGTTATAGAGGGCCGGGGAGAATTTCTCTACCACCATTTCGACAATCTGCACAATGGCGGCAATGACGGCGATGAACATGATGAGGCTGAGGAAGGAGAGATCGACATTGGCCAAACTGGGACTAATCCAAGTCAGGGCACCCGCCTGCAATACGTATTTGTTCAGCAGGTAGTTGACAGGCACGGTAATAAGCAGCACAAAGGTGACTGCAATGCCCAGGCCAGCGGATGTTTTCACGGTCTTCGAGACGGCCAAATAGGAGCACATGCCGAGGAAGAAGGCGAAAATCATGTTGTCGATAAAAATCGACTTGATAAATATATTTATATATTCCATAATATTTGCTTTTATCTTTTAAACGGTATGTGTTTCTTTAGTCTTCTTGAAGCTCTTTGTCCTTGGTACGCTGTATCCATATAATCAGACCCACCAGAATCAGTGCCATGGGAGCCATGATGACCAGGCCGTTGTTCTCATAGCCAATCTTGTACATGCCCAGCTTCTCCATAACAGGGTAGCCCCAGAGGGTGCCGCTGCCGAAAAGTTCGCGAACAAAGCCCAGGATGACCAGGATGATGCCGTAGCCCAAGCCGTTGCCGATGCCGTCCATGACAGACTCCATTGGTTTGCGGCTCATGGCGAAGGCCTCCAAACGACCCATAACGATACAGTTAGTAATAATCAGGCCCACGTACACCGACAGCTGTTTGCTCACGTCATAGACGAAAGCCTGCAGCACCTGGTTGACCAGGATGACGAGGGTGCTCACCACCACCAACTGCACGATAATGCGGACGCGGGGCGGTATAGTGTTGCGTAGGCATGAAATAATCAGGTTGGACAGCGCCACCACCACGGTGACCGAAATGGCCATCACGACGGCGGGCTTCAGTTGAGCGGTGACTGCCAGACAGGAGCAAATGCCCAGCACCTGCACGGTGATGGGGTTGTTCTTGGCCAGCGGAGTTGTGAATATTTTCGAAAAATTACTCATTGGTTACCTCCTCTTCAATAGCATTCTCTACTGCGCCTTCCACAGGGGCTGCGGGGGCAGCGCCGCGGTTGGCATCGATGAATTTCTGATAGCGCATCAGGTCAACGCGCAGCATCTCGTCCACGCCGTTGGAGGTCATAGTGCCGCCAGTGATGGCGTCAACCTCGTGCAGGGCGGCTGCGTCGGCATTTTTCTTCACGGCAATGGAAACCACCTGTCCGTTCTCGTCAAGAATCTGCTTGCCGATAAACGGAGCCTGGAATTTCTCGGTGGTGATTTCGGCACCCAGGCCGGGTGTCTCGCTGTCGTGGCTGAAGGTGACGCCGACCACGGTGTTCATGTCGTCGGCCAGTGCAATGTTGCTATAGACGGGTCCCCACAGGCCGTTGCCCTGGGTGGGGATGACATAGCCCTTCTTGCCGTCCTTAGAGAAGACATACACTGGGAAAGCGCCCTTCTGGCCGCTCTTTTCCAAGGTCTGCTGCTCTTTCAGCTTGATGTCGAAGGCGCGAACCTCGCCCTGTTCCATCTTTCCGTCCTTGATATTATAGACGCTCATCGTACTGCCGTCGGTTCCCACGGTCAGCTCCTGCTCGAAATACTGCTGGTACATCTGCGCGGCCTCGTCGCGTGAGCAATTCACGCCTATGGCCTGCAGCAGTACCTGCATTTTCTCGTTCCGGATATTATTATTCTGCTTCTCTTTCAGGCTCATGGCCACCACAGTAAGCAATACGGCGGCAATGGCCACGATGATGGCGGAGTAGATGAAGATATAAGTGTTGCTAAACTTTTTCATGCTTTGACCTCCTTTCCTTCGGCCAACGCACGGCGCTGGCGTCTCTTAACGTTGGACTGGATGATGCAGTGGTCGATAAGCGGGGCGAAGCAGTTCATAAGCAGAATGCTCAGCATCATGCCCTCCGGATAGGCAGGGTTCAGCACGCGCAGCAGCACGGCGAAAGCACCAATCAGGATACCGTAAATCCACTTGCCACAATTGGTCTGGGCGCTGGTGACGGGGTCGGTAGCCATAAACACGGCGCCGAAAGCGAAACCGCCCATGATGAAGTGATAGTAGAAAGGCAGCTGCATGTACTCGTTGGCGCCGATGGCATTAAACAGCAGGCCCATAGCACCGCCGCCCACAAAGACGGCCAGCATGGTGCGCCAGCTGGCAATACCGCTCACCAACAGGATGATGGCACCCAGGGCAATGGCAATGACCGAGGTCTCGCAGGTGCTGCCTGGGATGGTACCGATAATCATGTCAAGAGCCGAAGCCTGGGGGTGCAGTCCGGTGGCCAGCTCGCCCATGGGGGTGGCGCCGGTCAGGGCGTCGCTGCCCCACATATCGGCAGCAACCCACACCTTGTCGCCCGACATGTGGGTGGGATAGCTGAAGAACAGGAAGGCACGTGCCACCAAGGCGGGGTTGAGGAAATTCATACCCGTGCCGCCGAACACCTCTTTTGCAAAGATAACCGCAAAGGCCACGGCCAGGGCCAGCTGCCACAGCGGAGTGGTCACCGGCACAATCATCGGGATAATGAAGCCCGAAACCAGGTAGCCCTCATAAACCTCGTGACCGCGTATCTGGGCATAGGTGAATTCGATGCCCAAGCCCACGACGTAGCTCACCACAATCATGGGAAGCATACGCACGAAGCCAAACCACAGGCAGTACCACCAGCCAAAGCCTTCCAGCCCCATTGCTATGCGGGCCTCGGAAGTCTGGTAGCCGATGTTCCACATGCCGAACAGCATGGCGGGCACCAAGGCAATCACCACCGTAATCATGGCGCGTTTCAGGTCCACGGCGTCGCGCACGTGGCTTCCGCGCTTGGTCACCTTATTAGGAGTGAAAGCGAAAGTCTCAAACCCGCCAAAGGTCTGCGAAAGCCAGCTCAGTTTGCCGCCCTCGCTAAAGGTGGGTTTAATCTTGTCGATAAATTCTCTTAAACCTTTCATTTGCATCACATAGCCTCCTTTCTCAAAACCTCCAGGGCCTCGCGGATGACGGGTTGGATATCGGTTTTGGAAGTGTCAATAAATTCGCACAGGGCAAAGTCTTCGGGCTCCACTTCGTAAATGCCCAGATTCTCTTGCAACTCCATGTCGCCAATCATACAGGCCTTGATAAGCTGCACCGGGTAAATGTCGAAGGGGAACACCTTCTCGAAATCGTCGGTCACCACCAACGGGCGAACCTCGCCGTGCGTGTTAGTGTCGAAGACGGGCTTAGTGCATTCGGGCAGCAATGCCTGTGCCTTCTTGCAGCGGGCGAAGAAACCGCTCAGGAAAGTGCGGCTGAAGCTGAACTTTTTCAGGCCAGGCATCAGCCAGCCCATAAAGTCGTAGTAGTCGCCCTCGGGCAGAATGCTCAGCAGGCTGTCATATCCGCCAACGAAGCCGTTTGCGTCAATCTGAGTGCCGCTGAGTACGTTTCCGCTAATCAGGCGGTTGCCGCTCAAGCTCTCGGCGCTTTCCAGGCGCGGGTAGCTACTGCTGCTAGTCTGTCCGGCCACCAGGCTCTCCACGCAGGCACCCATATAGGTGCGGTAATAGTGGGGCGCCTTGATTTGCGGACCGGCCACGGCCACCACGCGTTCCGGGCAGTATACGCCCGTTGTGGTCAGGCGGCCCAGGGTGGCAATATCCTGCGGATTCATCGTCCACACCACGTCGCCCTTGTTAATGGGGCAGAGCCGTGCAATCTGGGGACCCACATTACCGGCCGGGTGGGGGCCGTTCACAATGTGCAGCTCCACATTCTTAGCCTGAGTGTGTGCCACCTTTGCCATCAGCTTCTGTCCGTCGCGGAAACAAAGGTGCAGCTTGCCCTCGGTCAGCGAGGCCAGGGCCTCCACACCGTGGGCAAAGTCGTCCTCGCGACCCTGCAGCAGGTAGTCATAGTCCGGAGCCAGCGGGGCGCTGTCGAAACAGCTCACCACAATGGCCTTGGGTTTGTCGTCGGGGTTAGCCACGGTGCCGAAGGGGCGTTGGCGCAGCATGGTCCACAGGCCGCACTGCAGCATCTGCTCTCTCAGGTTTTCCGCCTGGGGCAGCGGGGCAGGCTCTGCCCCCTCGTCCTTCTCCACCACCACGGCCAGCAAGAGGCGTTTCTCGCCCCTCACCACGGCCTTTACGCGGCCTGCCACGGGAGCGCAGAAGCGGATGCGTTCGTTCTTCTTGTCGCAGAACAGCGCGTCGCCGGCTTTCACCGTGTCGCCCTCGGCCACCAACAGGCGGGGCACCAGCCCCACATAGTCGGTCGGCTTCACGGCGTAGGTGGCAATGCTGCGGGCGTCGGTAGTCCTCAGCTCGGCAGCGCCATCTATGGGCAGGTCCAGGCCTTTTTTAATATTAATAATATTTGCCATAGAGGATTGTAATTAAGTTTTTGTAGTGACTAAATCCAAGTCCCACGCTGGCATTTCCGCCCTGGGGACGGAAATGCCAGTCTGAAACCTGGAATTTAGACAGATAGGTCTAACTCTATCCTATCTTGCTTAGTATTAAAACTTTTCTTTTTTCTTCCAAACGATTAGTGGTTCAAAGGAACGCCTTCCACGAAGACGGGTTTCAGCATGTTCTCGGGCTGCATAATCTTGTCCAGCTGCTCCTTGGTCAGGTAGCCGTGCTCGAGCACCAGCTCGTACACGCCGCGTCCGGTCTGGGTAGCTTCCTTAGCCACCTTGGTCGACTGCTTGTAGCCGATGTAGGGGTTCAGCATGGTAACGATGCCGATGCTGTTCTCAACCAACTCCTTGCAACGTTTCTCGTTGGCCACGATGCCGTCGATGCAGAGGGTGCGCAGGGTGTCCACACCGTTCATCAGCAGGTGGATGCTCTCAAACAAGGTGTAGGCCATCACGGGCTCCATCACGTTCAGCTCCAGCTGGGCATTGTCGGCACCCATGGCGATGCAGGTGTCGTTGCCGATAACCTTGTAGTTAATCTGGTTCATCACCTCGGGGATGACGGGGTTGACCTTACCGGGCATAATGCTCGAACCGGGCTGGCGCTCGGGCAGGTGCACCTCCATCAGGCCGCAGCGGGGACCGCTGCCCATCAGGCGCAGGTCGTTGCAAATCTTATTAATCTTCAGGCTCAGGCGTTTCATGGCGCCGTGGTACTGAATCATGCAGGTGGTAGCGCTGGTGGCCTCAATCAGGTTGTCGGCCAGGTGGCAGTTCCAACCGGTGATGTCGCGGAGGGCCTGGTCGCAAGCCTCGGAGTAGCCGGGCCATGCGCAAATGCCCGTGCCGATAGCGGTGGCACCCATATTGTGCACGAGGAACTCCTGGGCAGCGTGGTTCAGGTTCTCAATTTCCATGCGGATAGTGGCAGCGAAACCGCCGAAGGTCTGGCCCAGGGTCATAGGCACAGCGTCCTGCAGCTGGGTGCGGCCCATCTTAATGACGTTCTTGAACTCTTCGGCCTTCTTCTCCAAGCTCTCGGCCAGTTTCTCCAGGTGGGGGATAAAGTCGAGGTGCTCCAGATACATACCCATGTGGATAGCGGTGGGGTAGGCATCGTTGGTCGACTGTGAGCCGTTCACGGTGTCGTTGGGCCAGCAGTACTGATACTCGCCGCGTTTGTGGCCCATCTTTTCGAGGGCGATATTGGCGATAACCTCGTTAGCGTTCATATTGGTGGAGGTGCCGGCACCGCCCTGGATCATGTCCACGGGGAACTGGTCCCAATATTTACCAGCCAGGAGCTCGTCGCAAGCTTCCTGCACAGCCTTGCTCTGCTCGGGGGTGATCATACCCACCTTGCCGTTGGCAATAGCGGCAGCCTTCTTGGTGATAGCCAAACCTTTGATGAAGTTGGGGAAATCGCTCAGGATGTGGCCGGAAATCTTGAAATTCTCCACAGCGCGGAGAGTTTGAACACCATAATAAGCCTCTTCGGGAATCTGTTTCTCGCCAAGGAGGTCGCTTTCAGTACGGAATTTTTGTTCTGCCATGTTGAAATGCTTTAAATGATTTACTAATATTTTATTTACTTTTATTTATTTTTAGTATGACTAATAATCTACTGTTTTGCTGTCCAAAAAAATACACTATTGAGCCAATAGTTAAAAACTTTGCTATTATGCTAGTGAGTAGAGCCTTAGCCGAATACGCCCACCAACAATAAGCGCTGCAAATATAGTAAAAAAATTTGAATATTTTTAGTATTAACAAAAAAAATACCTACTTCTAGCGATAGCTCTAGTCCCTCATACCCTCCTGCCGGACATCCCTCATTCGCCCACGTCCCGCGCCGATTGGAACCGATACTCCATTCCATAGTCAATCATCCGTAAGGTAAAAAATTCCCTCCGAACCCTCAGGTTCCGTCAGACCATCCACCAATTTCTTTTCAAAAAAAATAGTTGTCATGCCATTTCAAACAAGTGGCTTCTACAACATTCCTAAGGGAAGTGAGATATGTTATGGTGTTGTCATGCCATTTCAAACAAGTGGCTTCTACAACAACACACTAACATACAATTGTATAATGGATGTTGTCATGCCATTTCAAACAAGTGGCTTCTACAACCTACTTGTCCCAATGAGGACGAAAATAGATTGAGTGTCACTCGTTTCAGATTGCAAAAGTACGATTTTTTCTCAAATTAGAAAATATAAAATAGTTCATTCCCCCAACTTTTACACATCTGTGACCCCTTTTTTCCAGTCCTACGTGTTGATATACTTAGCCTTGGGAGTGCTCTTACGGTCATTTCTTTGCCCAGCCTGTTTGTCCACCATTTGCCATGGGTTGGGGTGGAGATTCTATTCTATTTTGTTTGCATTTAGTTTGTATTTTGTTTATCGGAGATAAATAAACCATAAACTAAATGCAAAATAAATATAAGTCAAATAGCGGAGGAAGAGCGAAGGAAAGGCGGCAGTGGAGGCCGGAAAGGATGGAGTGGTGGCGGCGTCAAGCGGAGGGTGCTCGGCAGAACCCCTGCACCTGAGGGGAAAGAGGGTGGGGCATAGGGTAAAAAAAAGGCTCAGGCAGGCGCCGGCGGCGCCTGCCTGAGGGTGCCGACAACTGCCCCGGCAGGGGCGGACGGCTATTCGGCGGCCTGGCTCTTAGGCGGTAGGGCGCGTTGGGTGTCGGGTGTTAGGGAGATGGCTTTCGTGGTCTTCTCGCCCATCCAGTCTTTGATGGTTTTGGCCACCTCGGGCAGTTTGCGTTTCGCCTCTTTTCCGCTGAACACGGTGTTGTATTCATCTTCCTTCTTCAGGTAGTGGTTGTGGCCGAAGGCGTTGCGGATGTGCTGTATGATGTATTTCTCGTCGTTTGTGAAGATGGGTTCGTCGCCACGGAGGAGAATTTCGATGAGTTCGCCGAAGTTGTTGCGTATGGCCTTGCGGGCGATCTTCTTTTTCATGCAGTAGTCTTTGACTTGGAGGATTAGTTCATCGCCCTTTTCGTTCGGTTTTTCGTTGGTCAGCAGGGATTTTACCTGTTTCATAAGGGTGTCTTGGTTTGCGTCCCATTCTTCAATGGATGTTCCTGTGAAGTTGCAGATGGCATTGACGAGTGCTTTGGCGTCGGGGTCGTTTGCCTTATATTCGTTGAAGAGGTTCTCCTTAAATCCCCTGAATTCATTTCTTATTCCTTCTTTTGACACAAACCAGAATACGTCCCGGGTTGAGTTTTTGTCGTCCAGTAGGTCGATAGGGTTGTCTTTTCGCTTTGCCAACAGTTGGTAGGCTTTGTTTTCAAGCATGTAGACATAGCGGAACACTTGGCTGCGGCAGTCGTCGTATTGGGCGTATTCGGCTTCGATGTCGGCCCGTTGGAATTCGTTGCCGCCCAGGTGGGCGAGGAGGGATTTAAGCCGTTCGCCGTCGCTGGCAAACTTGTAGAATTTGCCGTAGTCTTTCATTTTCATGTTCTGCTGCCGAATGGTCTTTTGCTTGCCTTCGATGTCCACTACCCAGTCGAAATCGATGGTGCGCTCCAGTAGTTCGTCGTCTTTCTGCACATGCTTCAGTTTGAATTTTTGGGGCTGAGAGGTGTCGGTGCCGTTGGGGGTTCGGTTGTTTTTGGCGGAGAGAATGTCGCGGGCGGCATAGAGCATGACGATGTCCTCTATCTGGCAGCGGCGGATGGCGTGTTCGGTCTGCTCCACCTGTTTGGCCTGTTTCCGCATGAGGGCGGTTGGGTCTTCGGCCCACTCTTCGGATTTGTCTTTGCAGTGCCTTTTTACGTATTTGTGAATGTCGCAGTCCAATTGGCTCTTGGATTGCGGTGAGTCGGATTTGCGCCGCAGCAGGTTGAAGACCTCTTCCACGGAGAGGCCCTTTTCATTATAGAGTTTCTTGAAGAGTTCGTAGTGGTGCTGGAAGCCTGCATTGGGGGATGAGTTGTAGAAGTTTTGAAAGTCGTCTTCCTCTATGTTTTTGTGGTACAGCTCGATGAGTTTGAGGGTGGAGGGCTGTCCCTTCTGCGTCAGGCGGTCGATTTCGGCGGTCAGTTGTTTCCATGTTTCGGTTGCTTCGCCCTCGGCTATGTCGCGGAGCAATTGGGCAATGGGCTGTGCGAATAGGCCAAGGGGGAGCTGCAGGGGGTGGGTGAGGTATTTTTGGGCCAACTGCGACAGGTTGTTGCTCTTGTCGACATTCCATTTGGGGCGGTCGATGTGGACGAAGGGGAGTTTGGCGTGGGCCTGGCTGATGAGCTGGTCGAGGTTGAGGTCGAAGTCCTGCCATAAGGTTTCGATGTGGTCTTGCTCGGCAGACAGGTAGTTGTGGTAGAAAATGCCTGCCGATTGGTTCGGCTGCTTGAACACTTGGCTCAGGAACGGGTGGCCGTCAGGCCCCAGCAGGCCTATTCTCTCCATCATTTGTCGTAAATCGTCAATGGTGACTGTTTGCTGTGATGGGTCGGTTCTTTGCCCCAAGAGGGCAATGGAGGCTTGGAGGATGTTGTATTTTTCAGAGGTGAGCCTGCTGCGGCAGGGGCTGTCGGTCGGCAGCCACCAGACGATGTCGTCGATGAGCTGCTGTGCCAGCCTACCGGTGAGGATGGGAGGGCGGAAGCGGGTGTTTTTTTGGTCGGTTTGTTCTTTTTTGTCCGTGGCGGCTTTGTACTTGGCTATGCGCTTTTTGGTCGTTTTTTTGATTAGTGTAAGTTGGTGCTCGATGGATCTCCTTAGAGAGTCTCTTATCTCCTGTTCGCTGCGTTCGTGGCCTTCCATGAGTTTACGTATCTTGGCGGGGATATCGGAAGGGCGCAGTTCCCATTTGTCCAACTCGTTGATGGAAATAGCCTTGTTGTCGGCCAGTTGGCTGAAAAGGGTGTGCAGGTTGATATAGCATTTCTGGATTATATCCTCGGCTGAGGAGCCTTTGTCAGGGCGGTATTTTTCTTTAATATATTGGTAGAACAGAAGGGCGGGGAGTTCGTCGGTGTTCAGATAGCACTGGGGTGCGAGGTTTTCAGATGAACACTTTTGCTGTTGGGTGTGGTCGTCTTGCTTTTTGGGTGGGAATTCGGGAATGTAGTATGTTTTTTCGTCGGGGAAGTCCCAGCAAAGGCCGATGCTGTGGCTTACGGGGTCGATGTTGTACTGGGGTCGCTGGTGGGTGATGTAGGGGGTGCGGTCGGGTTGGTCCTTGGGTTTGGGGTCGGTGGTGTTTTTTTCGATATATTGGCCCCATTCTTTTTTGATGGTTTGCTCTATTTCATCTATTCGGCCGAAGCCGTGCAGTTCTTTCTGCAGGATGCGCAGGCGCTCTCGTCCGTCGAGGCTTTGTTGGGCGGTGTGGGTGTAGAAGCGATAGCGGTAGTTGCCCAAGCGCAGTTGGAAGCGGATGGTTGGGAAAAGCCTTTTGAGGTCGATGAAGCACAGGGCCATTTCGGGGAAACGGTTTTGCCAGCGCACAAAGGTGCTGCGAGGGACCGACTTGGCCCGGAGGTCGGTAATGTTATGGCTGTCGGGGGACTGAGAGTCGGTTTGGGTAGGGTTGTCCTCCTCCCACTGGAGGTTGGCGTCGTCTTTGAAGTAGTTGCGCGAAGAGGGGTCAAGCACATCGTAGAGAGGTTTGGGGCATTTGCGCAGTTCGTTCATCATGTCGAGGGCCAAGGCGGTGTCGGACATTTGGCTGTCGATTTGGCTGCGGGTCATGCGAATGCGGTTCATGCAGAGGATTTCTTTGACGTAGAGTGCGTTGGCTGGGTTAAGCCCCTCGGTGAATTTGATTTCCTCTAAAAATTCGAAGGCAGAGTGTTTCTCGAGGAAGCAGCAGAGGAAAAAGACAATGCCGGCATCGGTCAGACCTGCGTTGTCGCTCATGGGAATGCTGACTGGAGGGGTTGACGCTTTTTTGTCTTGCTGGGTTTTGCTGTTCTGGACAGAGCAGCGCACCTCGTTCTCCTCGGCCGTGTGGAGGTTTTGACTGACAGAGTTGGTGAATATCTCGTCTAATTTTTTGGAGGCATTTTTTTTGATTGAGCTGTTTTCCGTTTGCTGGCTTTTATTGCTATAGGGACAATAGTGCGAAAAGTCGTCTCGGATGATGCTCATGAGTTTAATGAAATCCTTCATTACGTTAATGACTTTTGAGTAGTGTAGAGTCCCGTGCTGCTCTAATTTCATGCGTCTGAGGAAAGGAAAATGGCGAAAGAGCTTATTTTGCAACTTCAATTGGTTGCCTGCGTCGAGCCCCTTGAATGAATCTCCGGAGAATGCGTCCTTGATAGTGTCATCGGTTATGGTGTCGAGGCCTACGGCCTGGCGGATGGAGTTTACCACGGTGGTCATGTTGTGGAGGGCCAGGTTGGCGTAGGCTCCCACCACATGGCGTTTGCAGTCGGTTTGCTCGGAATAGAGCCGTGTATAGTCGGTTTCTTTTAGTTTGAAGTCGAACTTTTCCATTTTATAAGATGCTGATAGTGTTTGAAATGCTTTTGTTTGGGCCCAGGTTGTGGGCGGTGTTTGATAGATGCAAATATACTATTTTTTTTGGTTTGAGAAGTTTCTGCAGCAGGTGTTTTTTTGCGGTGGTTCTTTGGATATGGCTTTTGTATGAAGCGTTTAAGCGGTGAGGGCCGAGGCTGAATCTTTCTGATGGGGGACACATACTATTTGGCTGGGTTGTGCGTTAAGGATGGGTGAGCGATGGCAGGTGCTATTGGCTACTTTTTAACGAATGGATGTATATGAGTTTTGAAATTACATTTTGTGCGGTCTTGGCGGCTTTGATGCTTGGCGGCTGCGGTCCTGCCCTGGGACACGGCGACACGGTGGAAGACACGGTCTCTAGAGTCGACAGGCTGGAGTTGCCGGCATTGGAGAGGGAAGACTATGTGCTGGAGTATGACGGTTTCACGTCGTCGTATAACCAGACCACGCTGGTGCCTAACTGGGTGGCGTATGAGTTGACCGCCGAGGAGCTGAATGGGGGTTACGACACGCGGAGTTCGAATTTCAGCCGCGACCCGAATGTGAAGGGTGCGCAGGCTTCGCGCGAGGACTATTCCCGCTCGGGCTGGGACAAGGGGCACATGGCCCCGAAGGCGGATATGCGCTGGTCGGAGGCGGCCTACTGGCAGAGCCATTTCTTTACGAATGTGTGTCCGCAGAATCACGAGTTCAATGCCGGCGACTGGAACACGCTGGAGAAGCAGGTGCGCAAATGGGCCAGGAGGTACGGAAGGGTGTGGGTGGTTTGCGGACCGATTTTCACCACGGGCGAGTTCGGCACCATTGGCAAGGCGCGGGTGAGGGTGCCAGACGAGTTTTTCAAGGCGTTGCTGGTGAAAAACGGGAGCGACTATGCGGCCATTGCGTACGTGATGCCCAACCGCGCAAAGCACCACCCGCTGAGAGAGTATGCCTGCACGGTGGACGACTTGGAGGCCCTGATAGGCCGCGACCTATTTGCAGCGCTGGAGGACTCAATTGAGGAAAGGGTGGAGGGAGAGATTGGCTGGCTGTACTGGCAGTAGAGGCCTCTAGGTCGGCGCACGGCCGACGTGATGATATAGAAAAGGGGGCAACGACGGCTGCCCCCTTTTCTATGGAATAGTCCCTCCGAAAGGGTGGGTAAGGGTAGGGCTACTTTTGGTCTTTGAATTTGACGCCGATGGCTTCGCTGACGTTGATGACGTAGTCGCCGATTTTTTCGTAGAGGGCGAAGAGGGAGCTGTAGAGGCTGCCGATGTTGTAGTCGTATTTGCCAGACCGGATGGCGCCCACGTATTCGGCACGGAGCTCGTCGCGGTATTTGTTGATGGCTTCTTCGGCCTGGTTGGCGCTGTTCATATCGACATGGTCGTAGTCGCCTTTGAGGTTTTGGTCCATGATGTCGAGGGCTTTCCAGACGAGTTGTGTCATGTGGTCGATGTTGTCGTTGAGGTGTTGGTCGAAGTGGACTTCGGTCTCGCGTTTGTTTTTGCGGGTGATGGCAATTTGGTAGATGCTGTCGCCGATGCTTTCGAGGTTGTCGACAATGCGGAGCATGGAGCTTATGCGCTGCGAGCCTTTGTCGGAGAGTTCGTTGACGGAGACATGGGTGAGGTAGTTGGATATTTCCATCTCCATGCGGTCGGTGATTTCCTCGTATTTGGAAATGCGGGCGACGGTGTCGTTGAATTCGTCGTCGTCCTTAGCAGTGCGGAGGGTGGGCAGGAAGGTGAACATGCGCAGGACGCGCTTGGAGAACTCTTCGATTTCCTTCTCGGCGGCCTGCAGGTTGAGCTCGGAGGTGTTCATCCAGTTGCCAGAGATATATTTGAGTTTGAATACGTCCTCCTCGTCTTCGGGTTTTTCTGGGACCATCCAGTCGACGATTTTGATGATGGCAGGGATGAAGAAGGCCAGGATGAGGGTGTTGACGACGTTGAAGAAGGTGTGGAAGAGGGAGAGCGCCATGGGGATGGTTTGCGGGTTGTAGTTGCTGCTGGTGATGGGGTCGTAGGGGTTGGAGCCCATCATGCCGACGGTGATGCGGGCGATGACGCTGAGCACAGGGCGGTAGAAAATGAGTGTGAGGATGACACCAATGAGGTTGAAGACGAGGTGGGCGCGGGCGGCTTTCTTACCATTGGCGTTGGCCACCATGGCGGCGAGGTTGGCGGTGATGGTGGTGCCGATGTTCTGTCCCATGACGAGGGCGACGGCGGCATCGAAGCCAATCCAGCCGTTGTAGCACATGACGAGGGTGATGGCCATCATGGCGGCAGAGGCTTGGACAAGGCAGGTGAGGAGTGCGCCGATGAGGACGAAAAGGAGTATGGACCAGAAGCCGAAGCCGGAGAGGGTGGCGAGGGCTTGGAGGAAGTTGGGATATTCTTCAAGGTTGGGCATGGCCTGCTGGAGGAAACTCATGCCGACGAGGAGAAGGGCGAGACCCATGACGAACTCGCCGATGGATTTGAGGCGGTCCCGCTTGAGAAACATGAATACTAACGATATGGCCCCTAGGAACATGGGGAGGCTGAAGGCACTGGAAGACTCGCCGAGGCCGAAGAGGGTGATGATCCATGCCGTGACGGTGGTGCCGATGTTGGCACCCATGATGACGGCGATGGCACCGGCGAGGGTGAGAAGGCCGGCGTTGACGAAGGAAACGACCATGACGGTGGTGGCGGAGGAGGACTGGATGGCAGTGGTGACGAGGGCGCCGGTGAGAATGCCGCGGACAGGGCTGCCGGTGACTTTGCCCAGAACGGAGCGCATCTTGTTGCCTGCGAATTTCTGAAGGCCTTCGCTCATAAGTTTCATGCCGAAAAGAAAGATGGCCAGAGCTCCTGCAAAGTTTAGAATGATGATGCAGATTTGTGTAAATGACATTGTTGTAGTATTTTACTAATGAATTAAAAATTCTGTCCAGATTACAAAAGTACGTAAAAATATGCTTTTTTTATGTTTGTTCTGCATTTTTAGTGTTTTTTATGATTTTGGGTCTTTTTGGTTACTTGGGAGACAGGTCTTGCGGAATTAATGCACGGAAACGGTAAAAAAAGTTAAAGGGCGGGTAATTAACTTTTAAATCGTTTTATTGATGTACTTTTGCTAAATTTTATTTGGTCGGCAGAGTGGCGGGCGAAGGGTGTAAAGGGCTGACAGTGGGTAAGATGTTGTGAGCATGGGGTGAGAATGTATAAAAATGAGAATGTATAAAAATACGTTATAATTTAAATTGGTTTTTTATGAGTAAAGTAGTACATTTGTTTGTTTTAATGGCAGCACTGCTGGCTATGCCTTTTGTGGCGGGCGCACAGGACAAGCCCTGCGACAGCATTATGAACCTGCCTTGGTGGGAGGATTTCCAGGCCTACCCCCACAATACCACTCCGCCGACAGAGCCTTTCTGCTGGCATTTCCAGGGGACCAACGAGCCCTCGATTGGCCAGTACAACGTGCACAACGGGTACATGACCTGCATTTTGGACCTGTACAGCACGGGCGTTACCTGGGCGGTGCTGCAGAATCCTTTCTCGGAGTCGCTGGATATTAGTCACCTACAGGTGACTTTCAGCGCCGGAAAGTCGAGTACTAGCCCGTCGCACAATTCGGATCTGATAGTGGGTATCACTTCCAACCCCACCAATCCGAGCGACGCTAATTTCGTGCCCCTGGACACGCTGCTGGCCATCCCCTATTGCTCGCCCGACACGATGGCGCGCTTTACGGTGGATTTTGCCCGCTATGCCGACACGGGACGTTATTTCTGCTTCAAGACTTGTCCCATCATGTCGTCGGGCGTGAATTTCCTGGCCATTGACAGCCTGGTGTTTGCCTTTAACGACCACTGCATGGTGCCACAGCGGCTGCGCGTGTATAATGTGAGCGACATGTCGGCTTCCTTTAACTGGAACCAGTACAGCAGCGGACACGTGGAGTTTGAGTACAAGGCAGAGGACGAGAGCAGCTGGACGCTGGTGAACGTGACTGGACGCTACCTGACACTGCATGACGTGCTGCGTCCAGAGACACGCTATATGGCCCGTATTCGTCAGGACTGCTCGCTGGCCTATAACGGCTATAGTGACTGGTCCGACACGGTTTTCTTCATGACCGACTCGGAGCATTGCCGCAAGCCGGAAGATTTGGTGCTGAGCGATATTACTAACAATACGGCCACTTTTGCCTGGACCGCCACCGGTACGGCTACGGCATGGGAGGTGCACGTGTTCAACAGTGGCTATAACCGTACCTTTACTGCCAATAGTGACAGCTACATGGTGACGGGTTTGAGTTCGGGCACGACCTACCGCGTGTCGGTACGTTCGATGTGCGACGCTTCGAGCACTTCGCTTTGGAGCGACACCCTGATGGTGACTACCAGCAGTTGCTTTGTGGTGAGTAACCTGAACGCTGCCCCCACGGTGCACGAAGCGGTTATCACATGGGAAGACAATACGAATGTGGGTGCCGATTGGGAGGTTGTCTACGGCCTTCCGGGTTTTGTCGAAGGCGACGAGCTGGGGCTGATGCAGGTGTCGGGTACACCGCAGGCCACCCTGACTGGCTTGGACGCTAACACGAATTATGTGGCCAAGGTGCGCAGCCTTTGCGCCGACAACCGCTATAGCGATTATACGAATGTCCATTTTACCACCCGTGAGGAGCAGCAGGGGATTGACCAGGCGGATGGACTGAACGTTTCGGTCTACCCGAACCCTGCCGCTACTAGCACTACTATCAGCGTTAGCGGGATGGAAGGACGTATAAATGTAGCCATTGTCGCAATGGACGGCCGCACCCTGCAGACCTTTGCGAAGGACTGCCCGACCGATTGCGAGATGGTGATTGACGTGGAAGGTCTGGCCCAGGGTACTTACCTTGTGCGCCTTTATAACGACCGAATCAATACCGCACTAAAATTCAATGTTCAGTAATTGAAGCCATAAATACAATAATTTTATGAATACTATATTTAAAAAAATAATGCTGTTGGCGGCGGTGTTGCTGCCGATGGCAACCATGGCACAGACCTATCAGTCGGTGCCCTATACGGAAGGATTTGAAAGTCCTGACGCCACCACCCACCTGCCTACCGGCTGGGTGAACTATCTGACGGGTTCGTCGGGGGCTGCCAGCGTGTTTCCCTGTTGCTACCAGTACAGTCCGAACGCGCGTAATGGCAACTATTATTTTGAGTTGGAGAGCAGTGCGGGTGCGACTGAGTTATGTGCCACTCCGGAATTTGCCGACCCTTCGAACTTGATGCTAGACTTCTATATCTATTTTCTTAACGACTACAGCCACACCACGCTGGAAATAGGCGTGATGGAGGACACGACCTTTGTACCCGTCGACACTATCACGGGGTCTACCTATACGGGCAGCTACCATTCCTGCCGGGTATATCTGGTAGATTACAGCGGTCCGGGCCACCGCATTGGTTTCCGTGCCACTTATTCCGGCACAGGCACCTATACCGTTTTTATCGACGATATGACTATCACCAATGCGCCTAGTTGCGCCTACATGCCCGGCTCGGTCACCTCTACCGTCGACAGCAGCAGTGCCACCCTCACCTGGGGTGCCGCCACCGTTTCCGCCGGCTACTTCATCTACCTGAACAACGACAGCACCTGGTATTACTCTACCAGCAATAGCTATAGTTTCAGCGATTTGGCTGCCAACACACTGTACACCGGCTTTATCTACAATAACTGCACCGGCAGCGACACTAGCGAGGCGGTCGCCTTCAGTTTCCGCACCAGTTGCGGTATGCCCGTGTTCCCCATCGTGGAAACGATGGAGGGCTACGAGGGCAGTTTCCCCAGCTGCTGGAACATTACGGAGCAATACAGTTCCTACCCCAACCTCTCTTCGGGCAACGGCCACAACGGCGGCACAGCTATTAACATGGGCAGCAACAGCAACACGGTTTCTTTTGCTTCTCCCTTCCTCTACGGCCCCATCAACTCGTTCGAGACCAAACTGTGGGCCAGAAAAGCCTCCGACTCCTATGGGGTAATGTTGGCCGTCGGCTATGTGACCGACTTGGCTCATCCTGAGAACGCAGTGATGCTGGACACCTTCAACCTTACCAGCACATGGACTGAGTATACCGTCACCTTTGGCAACCTTACCACCACCGACAGCGGCTACATTATTTATAGAAAATTTGTCCCCAACTACAACTATTCTTCCGTATACTTAGACGACATCACCATCCGTACAGTACGTTCCTGCCAAATCCCCTTCAATCTGCATACCACCGGCACTTCTACCGGTACGATGAACCTTGCGTGGACTGACACGCTGGCTTCGGCCTGGGAGGTGGCATACGGACCCACCGGCATGGACCCTGACACTGCCTACGACGGCATTGCCACCTTCAGCAGTCCCTACGGCACTGTAACCGGACTGGATGACACCGTCACCTACGATTTTTACGTGCGCGCCGACTGCGGTAGCGAACAGAGCTATTGGGTCGGACCCATCACTGCCCGCCCGAATCTGTATGTAATGTCCGCCAACCATAGCGACACCGTTCAGATGTGCGGCGGTACCATCACCGACGACGGAGGCCTTTTCGGCAACTATGCCACCGGCCAGAATACCTATCTGGTAATATACCCAGCCGATAATACCCAGGGCGTTACCCTGAGTGGCTACGTACAGCTGTATTACAGCTCTTATTACGTCTCGCATCTGCGGGTATACGAGGGCGTGGGCACTAGCGGCCGCCAGTTGTGCGACCTCACTAGCGACGACAGCCTGAATGTGGCTTCGACCGAAGGCCCACTGACCATTTATTTCCAAAGTGCCTCCTATTACAGCTCCAATGGTTTTGCACTCAATGTGGGTTGCTACGACCTGCCTACCTGCACCGACCCTTACGATATTGCAGTTAGCGACATTGCCGGTGGCTCAGCCCAAATCAGCTGGAGCTACGGCACCATCTCCACTGCCGATAGTTTTACCATCACCGTGACCGACACTGCTGCAGGCGCCTCCACTTCTTACACTGCTACTGGCGACGCCCGAAGCTTCCTCCTCAGTGGCCTCAACCAGCGCACCACCTATTACGTTTCCGTTGCGGCCAACTGTTCTGCCTCCGACGTGAGCAACCCTGTGGGCACCTATTTCACCACAACCTGCTTTGTAGGCGGCAACACCCAGATTGGCGAGAGCACCTCAACGTCCACCTCCCACCCCATCAACACCTATTACAACTACAGCTACTGCCAAATGCTATTCCGTGCCAGCGACTTTACTCATGGCATGGACACCGTCTTCGGTATTAAATTCATTTCCACCAATGCTTCGTCCGGCAATTTTGCCATCGACATTTACATCGACAGCACCAGCCGCAACGAACTCACCGGCAGCACCGCTATTCCCATGGACTCCACCAAACGTGTCTACTCTGCTACCCGCTCATTGCAGACGGGCGAAAACGAATTCCTCTTCGACAACCCCTGGGTGCGTCCTAGCGGCAGCAGCAACATAGTCATCACCATCGACAACAATACAGGCAGCTGGTCTAGCAACAGCTACTGGCAGACTACCTCTGGCAACTCCGGCACCACCCTTTATCAGTATAACGACAACACCAATGTCGACCCCGCCAGTCCTATCACCAGCCTTAGTACCTCCAGCAGCCGTCCCAACGTGATTTTCGTGGCACCTTGCGGCGATGCCAGCTGTGTGGCTCCCAACGTATCGGTGTCCAGTTCCAGCTCCAACAGCATCACCCTGGCCTGGGTGCCCGGTATGAACGAGTCGTCCTGGACGGTGGAATACAAACTGTCCACCGACACCAGCTGGACCGTGGCTGTTGCCTCTACGTCCAATCAGACCGAGACCATCACTGGCCTTGCAGCCAACACGCTCTACAACTTCCGCGTGGGGAGCATCTGCCCCGCTGGCTCCGAAGTACCCTACACCTCAATCAGCGCTCGCACGGCCTGCGCCACCATGTTCCGGAGCACTTTGCCCATGAGCGAAGGTTTCGAGGATTACAACACTGGCGACATGCCCAACTGTTGGGTTCGCACTGCCACCGGCACTAGCGGCAGCGGCACTTTCCCCAGCTGCTACAACTACAGCAGCAATGCCCGCACCGGCAATGTCTACTTTGAATTGGAGGCAGAAAACGGCGGCACTGAAATCTTTGCCCTGCCCGCCTTCGACACCATCAACGGCCTTGCACTCGACTTCTATGTCGCCACCACCAGTTCTTACATGCCCACAGCACTTGAGCTGGGCGTCCTGGTCGGCGACACCACCTTCGAAGTACTCGACACCATCGACCTCTCCAACTGCACCAGCCTCTACACCTATATAAAGAAGAGCGTGCTGATTAGCTACAACGGCTTGGGCGACCGTATAGCCTTCCGTGCCACCAAAACCGGCCGCTATACCGTCTTTATGGACGACTTCACCCTTTATGTGCCCAACCCCTGCGACTCGGTGCGCAACATCACGGTCGACTCGGTCAGCACCAACAGCGCCATCATTTCCTGGGTCGATGCCAACAACATAGGCAGCTACACCCTCTTTATCTCTACCACCAACAACGAGGCTGCGGCTTTCGATTCTGTCACCACCACCTCCACCACCCATTCCTTCAATGGGCTTAACCCTGCCTCCGACTACTATATCTTTGTCCACTCCAACTGCCCCAATGGCCGCAGCGACATGAACATGGTCCATATCATTACCTCCTGTGAGATTATTTCCACTTTCCCCTGGAGCGAAGACTTCGAAACCTTCACTGCCAGCAGTTCCGCTGGCTCGCCCATGCAGCAGTGCTGGAGTCGTGGAAGCACCTACTCCTACTCTTCCTACCCCTATCTCTACAGCTACTACAACCACACCGATGGTGGATCCAATAGTATGTGTATGTACCCCTACGCCAACTGCTGGCTGGCTCTGCCCGAGATGGACAACGTAGACAGCCTTATCCTGAAATTCTACATGTTAGGTCCCTCGCCATCCTACTACACTTATGAGGCCGAAGTTGGTGTGCTCAGCGACCAGAACGATCAAAGCACCTTCGTCCCAATCGACACCGTTACCTACACCGGCACTGGAAGCGACTGGCAGCGCATGCGCATCGACCTTAGCGCTGCTCCCGACTCCTGCCACTTTATCTGCATCCGTACCTATGGCACAGGCTATGGCTCTTTCTATATCGACGACCTCTCACTCAACTACAACAACGGATGTGCTGAATTGAGCAACCTCCTCACCAGCGCTGTAGGCATGACCACCGCCACCATCAACTGGACCGACACCAGCAACAATGGCAGCTACATCGTCTCTATCAGCACCACCAGCAATCTGGCCGATGCCTTCCTCACCGATACCGTCCCCACCACTTCCTATAGCTTCACGGGTCTCTCAGCCGTCACCTCCTACTATGTTTGGGTCGTGAACAATTGTCCCAACGGCACCAGCGACCTCCTTTCCGGCAACTTCGCCACTTTGGCCGCCGACCCCCATTTCCTGCCTTACTTCAACGACTTTGAGGACACCACCAATACCTTCACTATCTATCAGCTCACAGGCTCCAACGGCTGGCACGTCGGCAACGCTGTCAACCACGGTGGCAGCAACAGCCTCTACGTCACCAACGACGGCGGCTCCACCAACGCCTACACCAACACCAACCAATCTATCTGTTTTGCCATCACCTATCTACAGGTACCCTACGATAGCTCCTATGCCATCAGCTACGACTGGCGTTGCCAAGGCGAGGGAAGCTACGACCTTATGCGTGTGGCTCTGGTACCCGAGGACTACGACTTCTCCACCTCCTTCACCGCGGTCAACCGCTACAGCAACACCCTTCCCACCGGTTGGGTCGCTTTGGACGGCGGCAAACGCAACCTTCGCAACACCTGGCAGTACGACCAGAACAGCATCCGCCTCAATGCGGGCAACTACTACCTCACTCTCGTATGGATCAACGACGGGGCCATGGGTTCCAATCCTCCCGCCGCCATCGACAACATCAGCATGAGTCTCATTACCTGTCCGGCTCCTGAAAACCTCACAGCCAGTTCTGCCTCCGCTTCCAATATCGATGTCGACTGGACGGCTGGTTCCGCCTCTAGCTGGATGGTAGAATACGGCGTCACAGGCTTTGCTGCCGGCACCGGCACCCATATCCTGGCCACCACCAACCACATCACCCTCAACGGTCTCGCACCCACTACATCCTACGACATATACGTCCGTCCTATCTGCTCTGCCACCGACACCGGCTTCGCCTCCATGGTCACTTGCCTCACCGGTTGCGACAGCGTTATCAACAACTTCCCCTGGGTCGAAGATTTCGAGAACGGTATTGCCTGCTGGTCGCAGAACTACCAAACCGGCGACGTGGGCTGGACCGTCGGCCGTGGCGGCAACGCCTATGGCGGCATGTCCGGCGCAGCCACAGGTGAATACAACGCACGTTTCTCCGTCAATAGCTACCTGGGCTACACCACCACCCTCGTATCCCCCATGCTCAACATCATGAGCGACGACGAAGTAATGATGACCTTCTTCCATGCGCAGCCCGCATGGGGAACAGACCAAGACACCTTGGCCGTGGTATACCGTGTCCATCCCGACTCCGCATGGCACTACCTTGCCTCTTGGAACACCAGTATCACCAATTGGCAGGCCGACACCGTCATGCTGCCCCACACCACTTCCACCTATCAGGTCGGTTTCAAGGCCCATTCGGGTTTCGGCCTGGGCATCCTGCTCGACAGCGTGGTGGTATACGGCACCGAGTCATGCACACGTCCTGTTTTCACCAACTCTAACGTCGGCTCCACTTCCATCGCTGCCACTTGGAACAGCCCCGCCAATAGTTTCGATGTCGCCATCCGCACTCCCAACCAGGCTTGGCCCGAACCTACCCGCATCACCAGCCACACCTATACCTTCGCCAACCTCGAGCCCAACACCCGCTACGAGTATCGTGTCCGCAGCATCTGCAACGACACCTCCTACTCCTTCTGGGCCACCACCAACTGTGTAACCGATACGCTTGAGTGCTATCAGGTAGAAGGCCTGAATGTGGTCGAAGCCGACTTTCAAAGCGTCACCCTCAACTGGAATGCCGACCTCAGCGGCCATGCCGTGGCCTATGTCGTAAGCATTTCCAATCCTTCTTTCAGCAGCTCCGACACTGTCTACAGCAACACTGCCACCATCGGCAGCCTCGAGCCTGGCGTCACCTACGGCGTCACCGTTCAGTCCATGTGTTCCGCTACCACCTACAGCGACTGGAGCGAAACCATCAACTTCACCACGCCCACCTGCACTCCAGTGACCGGTGTTACCGTCTCTCAGGTCACCTCTCATTCGGCCGTTGTCGACTGGGCCGTCAGCGGCGAGGAGTCCGAGTGGCAGATAACCTATGGCTTCCATGGTTTCAACCAAGGCAATGGCACCACCGTTACCGTTAGCTCCCATCCCTACACCATCACTGGTCTGGATGACGAGACCGAATATGATGTCTATGTCCGCTCTGCCTGCACTCCAGAGGTCCATAGCAACTGGTCATCCCTCGTCACTTTCACCACGCCCCTTGCCGTCGGCATTGAGGAAATCGGCGATGGTATTGCCTTCAGCATCTATCCCAACCCCACCAGCGATGCCACCACCATCACCGTCAGCGGCGTCAATGGGTCAGTACAGATCGAAGTTGTCGACATGAATGGACGCACCGTCAGCAGCCAAACCATCGACTGTTCAGGCGACTGCGCCAAAGAAATGAACGTCGAAGGCCTGGCCCAAGGCACCTATTTCGTCCGTATCATCTCCGACCAAGTCAGTGTGGTTCGTAAACTAGTGGTGCGCTAGTCCTAGCATCTAATCATTCTTATCAAAAAAGAGGCTCCAATTCCGCTGGAGCCTCTTTTTTTTTGTTAGAAGCAAAAAAAAACGTATTTTTGCATCCGAAAACTCTCTCACAGCAAATATGCGTAAAATACATTTTAGCCTCTTCCTAGTGCTGCTATCGTTTCCCTCCCAACAAATCCTTGCCTGGGGTAAGATAGGCCATCGTGTTGTAGCCCAAGTGGCCTACGACAATCTCACCCCCCGAGCCCGACGCCATATAGACAAAGTGTTGGGTCCCCACGGTATAGTCTACTATTCCAACTGGGCCGATGAAATCAAGAGCGACACCATCTATCCCCAAAGCTACGACTGGCATTTCCAGGACTTCGACGCCGGCCTTTCCGACTCCGTCCTCATCGCCACCCTCACCGACTATCCCAAGGTGGGCGGCAACCTTTTCCGCGCCATGGATAGTTTGGTGGCCCTGCTGCGCCAAGACCCCTCCAATGTCGATGCCCTGCGCTTTGTCATACACCTCATGGGCGACCGTTTCTGCCCCATGCACACTGCCCATCTCGACGACCTGGGGGGCAACAGAGTCTATCTGGAGTGGTTCAGCCAGCCTTACAATCTCCACCGCGTATGGGACGATGGCCTCATCGAGGCCACCCGTTACAGCTACAGCGAGTACGCCGAATATCTCGAAAACCACCTGGCCGACCAAAAGAAAGTCATCTCTCGAATGTCCGAGGCCGACCTCCTCCGCCACAACTACGCCCTCACCAACGAAATATACGACTACTACCACGCTTGGGATGGCAACTGCTGGCACTTTGCCTACCATTTCACCCCTAAGATGGAATGGCAGCTCTATGCCAGCGGCATCCGGCTGGCCATGTTGTTAAACGAAATCTACGGCTGAAGATGAAGCGTTCCCTTGCACTTTTGCTCCTGCTTCCCGCCCTTTCCCTTGCGGCTCAAACCTTGCCGCGGGTCCTAGTGCTCGACTCCGGTTTGCTCTATAGGCAGGCCGAATTTCCCTCCTGCCATGCTGCCACCATCTGCCAGACCGACGAAGGCGACCTTCTCGTGGCCTTCTTTGGCGGTGCCTACGAGGGCAGCCCCGATGTCAGCATCTGGTCCTGTCGCAAAGACAAGAATGCCTCCACCTGGACCCCTCCCCAGCGCATTGCCACAGGCCGCATCGACGACCACACGCAGCACCCCTGCTGGAATCCCGTGCTCAGCCGTGTGCCAGGCAAGAAAGGCGAGATCATGCTCTTTTACAAGACAGGGCTGTACATTCCCGAGTGGGTGGGACACCTGATGCGCTCCAACGACGGCGGCCGCACCTGGTCTCAGCCCCAACAGCTGCCTTCAGGGCTTCAGGGTGCCATCAAGAACAAGCCCCTTGGCCTTGGACGTATGATGATAGCCCCATCCAGCGACGAGCCCGACTGGCAGCCCCATTTCGAAATATCCATCAACCGTGGCCTCCGTTGGCATCGTGTCGAGGTGCCGCGCGACACCACCATCCGGGCCATCCAGCCTGCCATCCTCACCTTGTCCCCCGACACCCTCTTGGCCCTCATGCGCACCCGCAATGGCTTCCTGGCCGAAACCTTCAGCACCGACAAAGGCCGCCACTGGAGCCCCATGCGCCTTACCGACATACCCAGCAACAACTCCGGCATCGATGCCATGACCCTTTCCGACGGCCTCCATGCCATGGTGTACACCCCCGCCGGGCTCAACCCCGGCAGCCAGTTCGGCCCCCGCACCCCGTTGGTGCTGGCCCTGTCGCGCGATGGCCGCCACTGGACCCAGGTCCTCACCCTCGAAGATGCCGAGGGCGAATATTCCTACCCCTCCCTCATCCAAGGCGACGACGGCACCCTCCACATCGTTTACACCTACCGGCGGACGCATATTAAATATGTGCACGTCGTCCTCTGGTAAAGTCATTTCGGGTCGTTTTGATAAAAACGGCAGTCGGGATGCCTCGGAGATTCTTCTCTAAGGTGTCCCGACTGCTTTCTCTAGGCCATCGGTGGGCACTCTCGGCCGCAACTTAGGGCTGAAACGTCCGCTCCTGGGCTGCCTACCAACCCAAGGGGCAGGGTGAGTGCAACGTAGGGCTGGCCTGTTATTGGGGATCCACAAGGCACTCGTCAAGGGCGCGAGTGATGGCCTCTTTGTCCATCTTCTGGCCGATGAAGACGATTTTTTCCATGCGGTCGCCGTACTGGTCGTCCCAGTCGTGGGCAAGGCCTGCGTCGGTGTCCAGCATGTAGTTGAGCTGGTCCTGCGGCATGGTGGCATACCATTGGCCTGCTTCTTTAAGGCCCACCTGTACGCCGGCCTGCTCGAAGAGATACGACATGTCGGTGTCGTGTGAGAAATAGCAGATGCCCTTGGCTCGGATGACGCTCTTGGGCCAGTGCTCGCTTACGAAGCGGTCGAACTTGTCAATGTCGAAGGCCTGACGGCGGTAGTACACAAAGGTGCCGATGCCGTATTCCTCCACCTCGCCTCCCTCGTGGTGGTGGTGATGGTGGTGGTGTTCGTGCTCGTCGTCCTCGTGATGATGGTGGTGGTGTCCGTGTTCCTCCTCCTCATCTTCGTCCTCGTCGTGGTGGTGATGGTGGTGCTCATGCTCCTCGTCTTCCTCGTCGTGGTGGTGTGGCCGTTTGGCCTCTTCGTCCTCCTCGGGGGTGGTGAGGCGTTCCAGTTGGCGCACCCATCCGGCCGAGCCCGAAGCACGATCGTAGTTGAAGAAATGGGTGTCTAAAATCTCGTCGAGGTCGATGTTGGCGTAGTCGGTTTCGATAATCTGCACTCCGGGGTTGAGCTGCATGATGATCTGGCGCAGGCGGTCCACATCTTTGCGCTGCACTTCTGATACCTTGTTCAGCATGACAATGTTGCAGAATTCCACCTGCTGGATAATGAGGTTTTCGATGTCCTCCTCGCCAATGGCGGAGCCCAGCAGTTTGTCACCGCTGGCAAACTCGCTCTGCATCCGCAGGGCGTCGACGACGGTGACGACGCAGTCGAGCCGTGGAATGCCGTACTGGGTGTATTTGGCCTCCATGCGGGGGATGGAGCAGATGGTGCGGGCGATGGGCTCGGGCTCGCAGATGCCGCTGGCCTCGATGACGATATAGTCGAAGGTGCCGCGCTGCATGATTTCGGTCAGCTGCTCGATGAGGTCCAGCTTCAAGGTGCAGCAGATGCAGCCGTTTTGCAGAGCCACGAGGCTCTCGTCCTTCTTGCCAACGACACCTCCCTGCTGGATAAGCGAGGCATCGATGTTCACCTCGCCTATGTCGTTGACTATGACGGCGAACTTGATGCCTTTCTTATTGGTGAGAATGTGGTTGACCAAGGTGGTCTTGCCGCTGCCCAGATAGCCCGTCAGCAGCAGCACAGGGGTGTTATGATATTCGAATCGTGGCATAATAATTGTTTTTATTTTTCTGCACCCTATAACGGCCGTTTCAGCCCTTTTATTATTTTGCGCTAAAAAAAATCAAAGCTGTGCGATGCTTCGCTATTCCTTTGATTGTTGTTCTATATATCCTCTATAGATCTTCGGCATGGCATAGAGGAACAATGGCTTTTCGATAGGTGTTGTAGAGAACAAAAAAAGAAGCCCGAGGGCTTCTTTTTTTGAAATAGAATGCTGGCAGACCGCCATCAGCGTTTTCTGACAATCTTACAGGCGGTACCTTCGATGCGAAGCATGTAGACGCCCTCTGGGAAGATGGATAGGTCGATGGTGTTGGTGCCCTGCTGGAGGCTATAAGTGCCTAACTGACGGCCGGTGAGGTCGAAGAGTTGGGCATTGGCTGACTTGGAGATGGCAACGTTCACGCGGTCGGCAGTGGGGTTGGGCCATACCGACTCAATGGCAAACTCGGCCTCTTCGATGCCGATGGGCTGGGGCGCCACATACTCGTTCAGCACGGCAACACCCGTCAGGTCGAAGCCACAGCTGCCAAAGTTGGTAGGCCAGGGGTCGTTGACTATATGGCCGAAGGCATCGTAGGTGGCGTATTGTGGGTCGATGGAACCGACGACGTCGACGATGCGGACGTAGACAATGCTGTCGAGGTTGATGCCGGTGCTGTCGCTGAGTTCGTCTAGGTCGAAGGGGGTGCCGTAGCCGATGCGGAATTTACCAGCCAGGTTGTTTATCCTGGTGGGGTCGGTGCTGCCGGAGGAGCCTGTTTGGGTCTCGGTTTGGGTGAGGCTGGTGGCGGGGAAGCGGACGAAGCGCTGGCCGTCGGAGCTTACCTCAACAAAGGCCAGTTCGAGGAAGTGGTCGTCGAACGAATTCTCGAACACGGCAAAGTCGGGGCCTTCGCCGTTGCGGATGGGAGTGGCAAAGGTGAGGAGTGCCGAGCCGCCGTCGCCTAGGCTTACGGCATCGGTGGTGGCGGTGGAGGCAGGGCCGATGGCGTCAGCCTCGGTGCCGAAGTCGGCCAAAGGACCCTCGGGGTTGCTTATCATTTGGGGACCGCGCGTGATGGCGGCACCTGTGGCCCAGGCCACGATGGCGCTGCTGTCGGCGGCAATGGCGTTGCAGCCTTCGGTGCCAACAGGTCCGCAGAAAGGTCCATGTTCGGGGTCGTCAGGACCGGAGGAGTGGCCGGTGGTGTCGGGGACGGTGACGGGATGGATGGCCATGGGGAAGACGTAGGTGTAGCCCCAGCCCCAATCGTCGCCCCAGTAGGTGCTGTCGACGGCAATGCCGGCAGCGGGGTCGGCCCATTTTTCAAAGTCGCCGTTGGTAAGCGTTTGTGCCATACCCATGTCGGTTACTCCGTTGTTGGAGCTGGTCCAGTAGTTGCCGGGAGTGACGCGCAGGGTGTCGGTCATGCCGGCGGCGGTGTCGATGTAGTTAATGTCGGAGATGAAGCCGGTGCCGACGTAGCTGAAACGGGGGTCGGTAGCGGCAATGTCGGCTAACATATCGGCCACGGTGGCTTCGCCGTCGAAGCGGTAGCCCCATGCGAGGGCGGTGTCGGCCCAGTTGACGGCCATTACTGCCTGGTTGGAGCCGGTGCCCACCCAGAAGAGTATGTCACTGGCGGCGATGGTGGCTTCGACGGGAGTTGGGATGGTGTCGGTGGTACAGAAGTCGACAATGGTGGGGACTGCCGTCCAGACACGCTGGAAAGCATCTTCGCCGGTGAGGATGCCGGAGGCACGGTCGCCGAACTTGAAGACGCTGCCTGCCCACACCGTGTCGTCACCCCATGAGTCGACGCCGTCGATGTTGAAAATCCACTCTGTGCCGGTGCGGCTGATGATGGTGCCGTCGGAGAGACGGTAACGGATTTGACCGTCGCCCCAGTCGGGATGGCCGGTGATGGAGAGGTTGGTGTCGACGGCCAGGACGGCGTTGAGCATGGATTCGGCCGTGGTCTGCGCGTTGATGAGTACACCCCAGGCAAAGGCGGTGTCGGGATTGGCAAAACTGACAATCAGCGCCGTGCTGTCGCTGCCCGAACCAGCCCAACAGGTGATGTCGGAGAAGGACACTGTGGCATCGACAAGGGCAGGCGGTTCAGGCGTTCCAGTGGTGTCGGGGACAGAGACGGGCGTGGGGGCTTTCACCCAGGCTTCTTGCAAGTAGTAGGTTCCCAGGGGGTCCCAGCCGATGGCGGAGTTGAGGTCGCCGTACTTGAAGACGTCGCCGTTGTGGAGCGTGGAACCCGCACCTGCGCCGGCGCTGACGCCATTGAGGTTGGTCCACCAGAAGTTATAGCCCATAGCGCCAGCCGGCGAGAGGCCGAGGGTGTCGCCATTCGAGAGCGTGAAGCGGATGTCGCCACCCATGGAGGGCGAGCCGGTGACGGTGAGACGTGGGTCGGCGGCGTCGATGTCGCTGACCATGGTCTGCGCGGTGGTGGAGCCGTTGAAGAGGTAGCCCCAGGCAAAGGCCGTGTCGGGCTGGGCGTAGTTGACGATGAAGACGGCGCTGTCGCTGCCCGAGCCTACCCAGTAAAGAATGTCGGAGAAGGCAATGGTGGCGTCGACGGGGTCGGTGGGTGTCACGGTTGTGTCGGCCGGTGTAGTGGTATCGGCTGCGGAGAGGGCAACGGTGAGATTGTCGATGCCGCAGTAGCGGTAGCCAGGACCGGTCACGCTGCTGGTGCTGCTGGTAACGTTCCACAGGAAGGCCAGACGGGCACTGGTGGGCATGGTGGTGTACTGGCTGAAAGCGATGGTGTCGTGATGGAGCACACGGTTGTCAGCGGCCAGGGTGTCGATGCCGACAAAGGAAGAGGTGTCGGTTAGAATGTAGCCTACAATCAATTGGGCACCAATGTAGTTGGTGCGGTGGTCGAAGGAAAGGACCGTCTGAGAAAGGGGTTGGTCGAAGGCGGGCAACACAGCGTAGCGACGTGTGCCGACTGCGTTGACCTCGGCAATATAGGAAGGATCGGAGCCGGTATAGATTTGGCTGGCGATGAGGGACAGGTAGGCATTGTCGGCCGCAATGGCGCCGAAGCTGTTGGTGCTGGTAGAATAGCCAATGCCGCCGAAATAGGTGGCTGAGGAGTCGTTGGGGGCACTGACATATTGGGTAGTGCCGTTGCCGAGAAGCGACCAGCAATCGGGTTTGGCGGCGCCTGCCATGAAGGGACGGATTCTGTGGTTGTCCACATAGCCGGAGAAGTCGATGGAGTAGGGCAGCGTTTGGACTGTGCTGCAGAGGGTGTCGGCTGTGGGGTCGTCGGGCGTTTGAGTGGTGTCGGGAGTGGCGACGGAAACTAGCAGGTTGTCAATGCGGAGGTCGTTGTCGGCACCGCTCACCGTGCTCTCGCCGTAGAAAGCCAGGCGCACATTTTGGCCGGTGAATGCGGACAGAGAGATGGAAGCCTGCGAGGCGATATTGGTCACTGCGGACAGGGGGTAGTCGTCGCGGCTGGAGTCGCTGCCCCATTTGGCAAGGGCTGTCCAGTTTTCGCCATCGGTGGTGGCGAGGACGACGAAACGGTCGTCGGCGAATCCGGTCCCAGTGGTCTCTGGAGCCTCGCTGTTGTTGTAGTCGGTAAGCATGTAGTCGAATGTCAGAGTGGCATTCTGGGAGAGGTTGATTTCGGGGGTGACCAGCCAGTATTTACAGTTGGTTCCGTAGATATTTACTTTGAAGTGGGATGAGCCGTCGAAGGCTGTGGTCGAACGCGTCCAGCCGGAAGTGGAAGCAGATAGGGTGACGGAGGCTGTGTCGAGGTAGCGTCCGGAGTATCTGTTCCAGCAGGAAGAGAGTTGGGAGGTGCTGGTGATGTTGTCGAAATTCATGCTCCAGGGCAGGGGCATGGGCGCGCAGCTGGTGACAAAGGTGGTTGAACGGGCATTGGTGGGATGACCCCAGCAAATGCTGCTGATGTCGACGGTGTAGGAGGTGCTGGGCGTGAGGCCGCTGAGAGTGTAGGTGGAGTCGTTGCTGACGGTGACACTGTCGGAAGTGGTTCCGTCGCTCCAGCGCACGAGATAGCTGCCGGCCTGGCTGGGGTCGGTCCAGGACAGAGTGGCGCCGTAGGCAGTGACGTTGGAGGCTACAAGGGTGGCCGGACGGCTGCAAGAGCTGATGGTGTCGACCAGAAGGCTGTCGATGTAGCTGGTGATGGCGGTGGTACCGGTACTGGTCTGCATGATGGTGATGTGGCGGCCAGTGCCGGTGTAGGCACTGAGGTCGACCTCGAATTCATTCCACCCGATGACGCTGGGTGTCAGGGTTGCCAGACGGGTGAAGGAGGCGGTGTCGGACACGGAGTCGCTGACACCGACAGCAATGCGCACTTTATTAATATTGTATGTGGTGCCGCCGTATTTGTAGAAGAAACTCACTTTGAGTGTGTTGAGGTTGGCTTCGAACTCGGGCAGGTAGGCCACGGAGTATTCTTTGATGTCGTTGGAGATGCCTTTGGAGTACATTTTCAGCGACTTGAAGCCTGTATAGGCATTAGCAGAGCCTGTGGCGCAATAGGGGTAGTTGTTGGTGACGAGGCGACTGCTGGAGTTCATGTACAGACGGTTCCAGCAGCGGTCCATGCCATCGGACTGTGTGGCAGTCCAGTTGTCGAAGTTTTCCACAAAAGGTATTTCTGTTACCGGGCCACAGAGAGTGCTAACGGAAATGGTGTGCGGCAATGTCAGAGTGCCGTCGTCGCAGATAGATACCACCTGGAGTTCATAGTCGGTTGAGGCAGTGAGGCCTGTAATTGTGGTCACCGTGTCGTAGAAGTCGGCGCTGTCGATGATAGCGTTGGTGGAAAGGTAGTAGCGGTAGTGGTTGACAGCGGTGGGGTCGGCGACATGGAGGGTGAATCCGTCGGTTAGAATGCTGTCCACACGGACGCCCTGAGCACGGACACAGGCAGGCATTTCGTGCACATCAATTTCATCGATGTACCACGATTTGGCCGAGCCACCGGAGGGAAGGTAGCGCAGGGCGATACGGGCTCCGGTAGGGGCATTGAGGAAAATGCCGGTGCAGAGGTCGAAACCACTGGTGAACTGCGAGCTGGCATAGCTAGAGACGCTGACGAAGGAATTGGTGTCGCTGGGAGTGGTGAGATAGCCGATTTGAAGCGACCCACCGAAGGAACCATTCTCGGAAGGACGGGCCATGAAGCTTATCTCGAGTGAGTTGATGTCTTGGTCGAATTCGGGTAGCACTACGATGTCGGTGGAGTTGCTGTAGTTGCCGTAGATACGCATCGTGTAGCCGTCGTCGCCGTAGCCATAGGTGCTGCTCTGCGAGGGGGGGAAGATTTCGAGCCGGTCAAGCGAACGGGCTTTCAGAAATCCCCAGCAGGGCAATGTGCTGTCGACCACAGCATATCCGAAGCCGCGAGACACGTCGGCAAACTGGCTGAAGTCTTCGTGATAGGGGACTGAGATGATGCCGCAGGAGGTGCGGAATGCCGACGCGGTGGTGCCGGTGACGGTGTCGGCACAGAGTGTGCGCACACTTACCTCGTAGCGCATGTTAGGAAGAAGATTGGTGAGGGTGTGGCTATTGCTATAGATTTCCACACTGTCGCCAGCGGCATAGACCATATAGTGGTTCGAGGCGTTGGGGTCGGTGATGGTGATGTCGGCCGACGAGGCTGTGACGTTGGAGACCAACACTTGCGAGGGTCTCACACACGCGGGCAGTTCGCTGACGGTCACATTGTCAAGATAGGCGGGACCATTGTCGTTGGATCGCAATGCCAGACGGCCTTGGGTGAAGCCAGCAAAGGTGACATCGAAATGGGTCCATCCGCTGCCGTCGGGCAGACAGGTGGCGATAGGGGTGAAGGTGGAGTCGAAGGCGATATCGGTCATGATGCCTACCTCGAAGCCGTGACGATAGGTCGACAGTACGTCGAAACTCAGCTGCAACCCATCGGGGCTGTCGTCGAATGGGGGAAGCACCAGAATGGTGGGGTTCGTGGGTCGACTGCTGACATAAAGGCACTTGCCTCCTGCTGCGTTGACCGACGATGAACTGTTGATATAGGGGTCGGAGGTGCTATAGGGGTTTTTCAAATCCCAGCAGTAAACTTGGTTGACAAAAGAGACCGATGAAGAAGAATAGGAAAGGCCATTGTAAGACTGGAAGTCTTCGGTCCAGGGCAAATCGCTATGGGCAACGGACACGCAGGGAGTGCGGAAAGTGGCTGTGCGGGCACTGGTCTGTGTTCCGTCGGAACAGTTGGAGAAGACCTGCACCATGTAGGGGGTGTTGGCCGTGAGAGTGAAGTAGGAGAGGGTCTGTGTATAGACCACGGTGCTGTCGACGAGCGAGTCGGCAGCGTAAAGCATCACCGTGTAGTCGTTTACATAGGTGGTGTCCAAAATATTTACTGTGGCACTAGTTTCTGTGATGTTTACCACACTGAGAGACTGTGCTTTCTGGCAGGAGTAGACTGCGTTGGGGTCCGACGCGTAAACCACGTTGGTAATGTTGGTGAAGTCGTAGTTGGAACACGTAGAGGTGCTGATTCTTAACCAGGTGCTACCCAGCGTTCCACTGCCGTAGCCCATTCCGTAGTTGTTGCAGTTGTAGCCTGACGGTGTCAGAGTCAGACCCTCGTCAGAGTCATTGTATTGCACCCAATTCAGGAACCCGGACGAACCGAAGTTGTAGGTGAACCTCTCGTCGTAGGTGGCGATGGAATCCAACGCATCTATCAGGTGGATGCTGCCGTTCCAGTGCACCCCCCATACTACGACGGTGGGCGTGTACGATGCCGTTGCATCGTCCCAACCAATGCAGACTAGAGTGCTGTTGGTTCCGGTGCCGACCCAGAACTGCACGTCGCTTTCACTGATTGTTGCCTGGCTTTTTGCTCCTGTCCACAGGAGCAGAACCAGGCCGATTGTTAGTAGTTTTTTTAGCATTTTGATACTGTTTTTTAATTAATTGAACAAAAAAATTTAAGTCGTTCCTCTTTCAGTATCCGAAAAAACTTAAAAGTAAAGGGAGATGACAGAATCAACAGACAAAAACGCATTTTTTGCCCTAGAATAGACAAAAAAACGTCGAATGTTCTCTATCGGTCGGCCTTTCCTCGAAAGCATTCCGGATTTTTTATTGATTTTGGCAGGTCTTCTGGCTTGCTCCTTTCGGCCCTGTCTTCCCGTGCGACTATGGCGGCGCACAGTGACGTAATAGATTGGGCTTCAAGTTTTCGAGCTTACAGCAGCGGGACTGCGCCGGACTTTCACCGGCTTCCCTTTTCACACCCACGTGGGTGACCAAATCGGCTGCAAAGATACAAAATAAAAATGACCTAATGAAAAAACTCTTCCCACTTTGAATTCTTGGTGCGCTGCAAACTCAAGGTCAGTCACGAGGACTATGAGCTGAATTACCCTGACAAAAACAGAATTGGCACTGATTAGATAATGATTGTAGAACCCGCTGCGGTGGAAGTGTTGTTTATCCAAAGTGAAAGAGAATGAATATTTGTAACTTTGCGAAAATATTTGTAATTTTCGGAACATTATTTTGCCATTTGCTGTTTTCTTTGTTATTTTGCATTGCCTTTTAAGAGATGAGTGTTGCTGCAATGGTAAGTTGTTCAATGGTTTGACGACCTGAGCTATCTCTTAATTATGGCCACGATTATAAAAATATAATGAGACCCATTCTGACTATAACAGGTTCTGACAGTACCGGCGGCGCCGGAATACAGGCTGACATTCGTACAATCACTTCGATGGGGGCAGAGGCTATGTCGGTGGTGACGAGCATCACTTTGCAGAACTCTTTGGGAATTCAGGAGTTTTATGACATCCCAGCCCCTGTTATTGAGCGACAGATTGACGCCGTGGCCGATGATGCCGGTCCACAGGTGGTCAAGATTGGGATGATACGTAACGCGGCATCGCTCTTTACGATTGTTCAATGCCTCAAGCGCCATTGCCCTAAATGGATATTGTATTCACCAGTGGTTTGTTCGGCACGGGAAGAGCAGTTGATGGATGATGCCCTTATAGGGTTGGTACAGGAACAGTTGGTGCCTCTATGTTCTCTTTTGGTGGTTCGCCAAGGCGATGCGTCCCACTTCCATGCCGAGCGGGTCATCCAGGCTGGTGCCAGCCATGGACGCAGCAATGAAGTCTGCTCTGCTATTGCCGTATACTTGAACCAGGGTGCTACCCTCGACGATGCCATACGAAAGACTTCTCTCTTGTTGCCGGTAGGGAGTATGTCACAGGAGCTGTCGGGTCGCACGGTGAAATTGTATCGGGAGTTCCTCACTTTACAAGAGCAACTTTGTTCGCATAGCCACGATGTCAATTTCTATGCCGACCAAATTGGCGTGAGCCCCCGTTATTTGTCGCAGGTCACCCGCCGTATGGCCAACACTACGCCTAAGGCTATAGTAGAATCGACGCTGCTTTTCCACATAAAAACCTTGTTGGATCGGCGGCCGCCTCTTTCATTTCAACAGATTGCCGAGGAACTGGATTTTTCCTCTCAGGCACATTTATCCAACCTTTTTAAACGCCTTACGGGTATGACTCCTACTCAGTACAGAAACCGTCCACAGCCGGTTTCCCCAATAGATTCCACTTTGGATAATCCTATTATATAATGTATATTATTATTTATTATGAATGTTGAAGAATATATTATCGCTCGTGTGAATGCCTTGATGCACACAGAGGATGCTGCCATAGTTAAACGTTTGGAGGGCGGCATGAGTAATTACACCTACGTAGTCGCCACCCGCGGAAAGAAATACACTTACCGTGTTCCGGGCAAGTATGCCGAAAAATTCGTTGACCGTGTGGAGGAATGGGACAATATTCAGGAAGTTAATAGGCTGGGTATTAGTAATGCCACGTCTTATGTCGAGATTATCTCTGGCGAGAAATTGGCCGAGTACGTAGAAGGCGTTATCATGTCTGATACGGATGTCTTTTCGTATAACGAGATGTCAGTGAAGGCTTTGAAACGTATTCATGAGAGCGATATGCACTTTCGTGACTATAATGCTTTTGGTAGACTGTCAGATTATGAGCGCTATTGCCGCGAGGTGGGCTTTACCCACCCTCGTGAGTATGTCGAACTCCGCAACCGTCTAGATGAGATGAGACGAATCCATTCCAATGTGAAGATGGTTCCATGCCACTGCGACTACCAACCTACGAATTTAGTGGTAGACGGCGACAGACTTTATGTACTCGACTGGGAATATGCCGGTATGAATGATCCTTTCTATGATATAGCCTGTTATGGTAATGCGGGTTTTGATAAGGCATTATCGCTTTTAGAAGCCTATGTGGGACACCAACCCATCCGAGAGGAGTTACAACGGCTATACTTCCATCGATCTTTCCAGTGCCTGCAATGGTACAATGTGGCCATTTTTAAGGATCGTGTCGGTCTCAGCAAAGACCTGAACATGGATTTCAATCAGGTGGCTTCTTTCTTTTTTGATCAGGCCGAATCACTGGCTGAGCAATATGATCTGCTTTAATTAAGGCACCACTCATCGAAAAGGACGACCGATAACCGGCCGTCCTTTTTTTATTTGTATTTGCTATTGCGTTTTTCTAATATGGAAACTGATTGGTTATATTCTTTCGATTAATTATCACGTTTTTTTAATTACTATTTAAAATATTGATATACTTTATTTTATATTGATTTTTGAATTATTGTAACTCTCGAAAAAATTAAATAACATAGTGATTTTCATATAAATATACGAATTTTGACTTTTTCTAAGTGGTAGGACCCCGAATTTTGAGAAAAATTGGTGTGATTTTTTGTTTTTTTGGGGTGTTTTTCTGTCATAATCCGTCCGTATTGAAATTTTTTTTTGGGGCGCAACCCGCTGTCCGACATTTCCTTCGGCCGTCCTATGTGGAAAAATGCGAAAAAAAAATTTGCAGGTTTGGAAAAAGGTC
>CAMUZR010000023.1 GCA_947165255.1 uncultured Bacteroidales bacterium | reverse complement strand
AAATTCTTGCTATCTTTGCACAACAGCGTTGCACTTCGAGGTTGAATCTATAGGATTGTCCTATAGACGGTTCCGGACAATAAAAAGGCCTTTGCAACGTTAATAGTTAAAAAGTTAGACACGCCATTCTATATGACTAAGAGACAAGGCAAGATACTGGTTGTGGACGACAACCTGGGCATTCGCAAGGCGCTGCAGCTGCTGCTACCGCCCCATTTTGCACAGGTGGAGTTCATTCCCTCGCCCGTCACGCTGCCCGCCGCCATGGAGCGTCTCGGCCCCGACGCGGTGCTGCTGGACATGAACTTCCACCGCGACACCAGCAGCGGCAACGAGGGCCTTTTCTGGACCGACGAAATCCGTCGGCGATGGCCGGGCACCGAGGTGGTGCTTTTCACCGCCTACGCCGACATTGGCCTGGCGGTGGAGGGCATGAAACGCGGCGCCTTCGACTTCATAGTAAAGCCCTGGGACAACGCCAAACTGCTGGACACGCTGGCAGCGGCCTGCCGCAAGAGGCTTTCGGCCGCGACCGACGGGGGCAAGGGGGAGGCCGCCGCGGTGTCCGAAGCCCGCGAGCCTTTCTTCTGGGGCAGCAGCCGGGGGCTGGCACAGCTGCGGCTGCTGGTGGAGAAGGCGGCTCCCACCGACGCCAACGTGCTCATCACCGGCGAGAACGGCACGGGCAAGGACGTGCTGGCGCACGAAATCCATGCCCGCAGCCTGCGCAGCGGCCAGCGGCTGGTGTGCGTCGATGCCGGCGCCATCCCCGAGAGCCTTTTCGAGAGCGAGCTTTTCGGCCACGTGAAAGGAGCCTTCACCGACGCCCACAGCGACCACCGGGGCAAATTCGAACTGGCCGACGGGGGTACCCTCTTCCTGGACGAGATAGGCAACCTGCCGCTGCACCTTCAAGCCAAGTTGCTGCGCGCGCTGCAGGAACGCAGGGTGGTGCGCGTGGGCAGCGAGAAAGCCGTGCCGGTGGACATACGCCTCATCTGCGCCACCAACCGCGACCTTGAAGCCATGGTGCGCCAAGGCACTTTCCGTCAGGACCTCTATTTCCGCATCAATGTGTTCCACCTGCACCTGCCCCCTCTGCGCGAGCGCACGGAGGACATAGGGCCGCTGGCGGAGCAGTTTGTCAGCACTTTTGCCTCTCGCTACCACAGGCAGGCAAAGGGACTGTCGGCCGCGGCGGTGGAGCGGCTGCGGAACCACCGCTGGAGCGGCAATGTGCGCGAACTGCAGAATGTGGTGGAGCGCGCCGTCATCATGAGCGAGGGTTCCCTCTTGCAGCCCGACGACCTGGAGCTGTCCGCCGTGGGGAACGACCTGCCCGCCACCCCGCTGGAGGCCGCCGAGGAGCAGACTATCCGCTCCGCCCTTGCCCGCCACGGAGGCAACCTCTCCTTAGTGGCTAAGGAGCTGGGCATCAGCCGCCCAACGCTCTATGCGAGGTTGAAGAAATACGGGATATAGTTGATTCATAACCACATATTTACTAAATGTTCCTACTCATTGCATCGGCCATAGCTCTTGCCGCCACGGTGGCGGTAGCAACGGCCCTGATAGTGCGCGAAAGCGACCGCCGCAAGGTGGAGTATATGCTGGATGCCCTCGAGGACGGGGAGTACAACTTCCGTTTTAACGAGGGCAGCCGCTTCAACCGCACCCTTAACCGAATCAAGTGGATTGTGGACCGGCGGAGGCAGCAGAACGAGACGGAGTCGTGGGACAAGCTCATCCGTGTGCTCACCCACGAGATTATGAACACGGTGAGCCCCATTGCATCGCTCAGCGAGACGCTCACGCGCTATATTCATGACCCCGCCGAGGGGCACCGCGAGGAGATTGCATCGGGCCTTGAGACGATCGGGGCCAGCAGTCGCGAGCTGATAGAGTTTGTGCAGAACTACCGCGAGCTGACCGGAGTGGCCCGACCCATAAAGAAGCCCCTGCTGGTGCGCGACCTGATGGGGCGGGTGATGGAACTGACGCGCCAGATGGTGGACGAATACGGGGCCGTCTGCACTTTCGGCGAGCTCACCCCCGACACGCTTATTTATGCCGACGAGGGGCAGCTGTGCCGGGTGCTGGTGAACCTTATCCGCAACGCCCTGCAGGCGGGGGCGGGACACATAAGCGTCACGGCCGAGCTGGACGACGACAGCCAGACGCTCATAAGGGTGCGCAACGACGGCTCCGCCATACCGCCCGAATGCCGGGAGCAGATTTTCATTCCCTTCTATACCACCAAGGGCGGGGGCAGCGGGATAGGGCTGAGCCTCTCGCGGCAGATTATGCAGGCGCATGGCGGTACCCTGGACCTTGACCACAGCACCGCCCAGAGTACCGAGTTCACCCTCATCTTCAGGTGATACTGCCCCAGACTGCGGCGGCCTTGCGGGCGGCCGGCAGGGATGGATGATATTATGAAAAAGCGAACAGTGTGCGGGCGACAGCGCCTCCGCACACTGTTTGCACATTAGTTGTGGCTGTTTTAGCCAGCTTGGTACCAGTTTATCTTGCGGGAGGCGTACATGGCCGCAGCGAGGATGGCGAAGATGCCGAGGCTGCCGACGAGGAGGGCGTAGCTTTCGAGCTGCAAGAGGACGTAGATGAAGAGGTAGAGCAACACCAGGAGTCCGCCGACGGCCAGGGCTCCACCCCACTGCCGCAAGAGGGCGCGCATGAAGAGGGTGATGAGGGAGATGGTCATGAGGGAGGCGATAAGGTAAGAGAGACCGAAGGCAATATGCTCGGAGAAGGAGAGGAGGAGGGTGTAGAAGAGCACCAGGGCGAGGCCTACGAGGGCGTACTGGACGGGATGGATGGGGGTTTGGCGGCGATTTTCGACCAGGAAGACGATGGCGAAGGTGAGAAGGATGACGAGGTAGGCGTATTTGATGCTGCGGGTGGTTTGCTGGTATTGCTCGACGGGGACGCGGAGGCTGACTTCGATACCCGCGGAGTTGCCCAGGGCGGCGGAGCTGGAAAGGATTTGCGGGAAGTCGCGGTTGAGGCCGAGCACTTTCCATTCGGCGGTGAAGCCTTGGGGGGTGACGTTGCGATTGGCTGGGAGGTAATCGCCTCCGAAGCTGGGGGTGGGGCAGTCGGAGGTGAGGGCTACGGTGGTGGTGCGGCCGACGGGCACGATGCTGAGGCTGTTGGAGCCTTTGAGGGGGACGGTAAGGGTGAAGGGGATGGAGCCGCCCTGGAGAAGGGGCTGGATATTGACGCGGGAGGAGAGGGCGCTGGCGGAGCTTAGTTTGTAGCCTTCGGCCGAGAGCTGGACGGGAGCGGAGGCGAAGGTGAGGGAGGGGTTGTCGGTGTAGGCTCGGAAGTCGTCGATGCTGAAGAGGATTCGGGCACGGTCGACCCGGAGATGGCCGAGCTGTTCGGCGGTGAGTTCTTTGGGGAGGACGAAGGTGCCGGAGAGCTGCAGGGGGGCTTCGTAGACGGAGAAGTCGAAGATGCCGCGCGAGAGGGTGCGGGTGGCAATGTTGCCCTGCACGTCGTAGGTCTCGGGCAGGAGGTAGAGGTTGTGGGCGGAACTGTCGCCAGGGACGAAGAGGACGGGGCCTTTGAGGCAGCAGGAGGAGCCCCACAGGTCGGCTATTTCGGCGGCGGCCTGGCTTTCGGTGTTGTCGCGCTCGTCTATCATGTTCATGATGAGGGCCTGCGGGATGAGCATGACGAGACTGATGATGAAGATGATGAGCAGTTTGACTGCAATGCGGCCGTTCTTGTTGAGGCTGCTTTCTCTGACTTGGGGGGTGGAGATGTGGTTTTCCATAATTCTAATTGTTTTTTTGTTTGTATTATATTCTTAAAAGTGCTTTGCGATACAAAGTGTATGGGTGAAAAAAAATAGAGGGGGTTACTGTCCGGTGGTGCCTTTGATGAGGTCTTCGAGGGCCTGGAGGTGGGCTTTGAAGGCTTGGCTGCCGGCTTGAGTGACCTGGAAGGTGGTGTTGGGTTTGCGGCCGATGAAGCGTTTCTGGCACTGGATGTAGCCCATATCCTCCAGTGCGCGGGTGTGGCTGGCCAGGTTGCCGTCGGTGAGGCCTAGGAGCGACTTGAGAGTGGAGAAGTCGACCGTGTCGTTGACCATAAGGACCGACATGATGCCCAGGCGGGTTTTGCTTTCAAAGGCTTTGTTGAGGCCGTCGAGGTTGGTGAACATGGGGCGCTGGGGATTAACGGTTGTGGGACGAGCGGACGACGGTGTAGACGCCGTAGAGGATGTGCAGGAGGCCGAAGCCGAGGAACCAGAAGAGGATGGCGTGGCGGACGACGAAGCAGTCGACCAAACCCAAGAGGAGCTGGCCATAGCCGAGAGCGGCGATGGAGGAGGTGGTGTAGTGGTGGCAGTTGATAAGGGCCAGCCCGTAGAAGATGAGCATGATGGAGGAGGTAAGGCCGTAGTGGCCTTGGGCTAGCATGGCCACGCAGAAGAGGGCTCCCGCCACGGCTGGGACGAAAAAGTTGAGGAGGCAGCGGCGGACGGTCTGGTCGAAGGCGAAGGTGTGCCCCACGCGCACGGTCCTAATATAAGAGCCGACGCAGACGGTGAGAAAGGAGACGACGACAAGCACGGCGGCCACACACACGGCCACGAGGGTGTGGGCAGGAGTGTTGAGCGAGAACTGCTGAGCCCACTGCGGAAGCCAGGTGTAGGGCTCGTGGCTGCCCAGAAGCAGCCATGCCCCTAGCGAGACGATGCTGGCATAGAGGCCGATGATGACGATGGACCATCCGCTGATGGTTTGGAATCGCGACGAGCGGGACATGAGGTCTTTAATCTCGCTGAGGGTATTGAGGGCGTCTTTTTTATCCATGTTTTTAAAAGTGCTTTGCGCTGCAAAGTTACGAACATTTTTCGAAATTGCAAGAAAAAAAATTCTTTTGTTGCCTAAAGAAGGTTGCGGATTATTCTTAAATTATTGGTATAGATTTATTTATAACGTTGTTTTTGAAAAGAAAAAATTATGTAGGACACCAATTTTGAAATCAAAAAAAGGGATGCACTTTGCCCGTTTCTCGACCAAAATTGCCCTTCCTCTCACCCGTTACAAAACGAGTGTGGCAGGGATAGGAGGACATTAACGACTGGGCGACAGCAGCTGCCCGGCATATCGCCTGACAAGGAAGATGCAAAGGACGAGGGTAAGCACTTCGGCCACGTTGACGGCCCACCAAATGCCGTCGATGCCCACGAGGGCGGGCAGCAGCCAGACGCATACAAGCTCGAAGACTAGCGACCGCGCAAAGGAGGCGACGGCACTGACCACGCCGTTCTGCAGGGCGGTGAAGAGGGCCGAGACGAACATGCTGATGCCGCAGATGAGAAAGCAAAGCATATAGATGCGGATGGCCTTGGCGGTGAGGGCAGTGAGGGCAGCATCGTAGCCCACAAAGAGGCGCGACATGGGGCCGCTGAGCACTTCGGCGGCGAGGGTCATGGCAAGGCCGGTGAGCAGGATGATGAGAAGCGACTTGCGAAAGAGGGAGCGCTGCTCGGTGAGGTTGCGGGCGCCGTAATGGTAGCCGATGATGGGGGTGATGGCGATGTTGTAGCCGATGAAGATGGCGGCATAGACGAAGGCAATGTACATCACTACGCCATAGGCGGCGACGCCGTCCTGACCAAGGAAACGCATGAGTTGGAGGTTGTAGCAGATGCCGACGATGTTCATGGCAATATTGCCCACATATTCGCTCAATCCGTTGGAGCAGGCTTTGCCGATATAGGGCCACAGGACGCGCACTTTGGGCATGAGCGCCAGCGAGCCACGACCCGGACGGCGGGAACTGAAATAGAGCATAGGATAGAGTCCGCCCACAAGCTGCGCCACCGAGGTGGCTACGGCGGCGCCGGCCACGCCCCATCGGAAACCCCACACCAGAAGGGCGTCGAGAAGAATGTTGATCACGCCGCTGACCACGGACATGAGGGTGCCCAGCTGAGGCCGCTCGGCAGCCATATAGAACGACTGGAAAGCCATCTGCAGGACAAAGCCGGGAAGGCCTATCATGCATAGGCGGCCATAAACCACACATTCGTGCATCATGCCTGCGTCGGCGCCCAGCCACCGCGCCACTGTAGGGGCAAAGAGGGCGAAAAGGAGGCCCATGACGATGCCCACCTGCAGGCAGAAATGGACGAGCATGGTAAAGATGCGGTTGGCTTTCTCGGGGTAGCCCTCGCCTTTGACCTTGGCCACCAGGGCTCCGCCGCCGCTGCCTACCATAAGGCCGAGGCTGCCGAGCAGCATGATGGCGGGCATCATGAGGTTGACGGCGGCAAAGCCGCTCTTGCCGGCAAAGTTGGAAACGAAGAAGCCGTCGACAATGCTGTAGACGGAGGTAACCAACACCATGCCGATGCTGGGAAGCACCGAGCGGAGGATGCGCCGATAGCCATAATGACCTGATAATGTTATGTCCATAGCAGATGTACTGTTACAAAACGGAGGTGCAAAGGTACGCTTTTTTTAGGATATGCAAGCTTGGAGGAGAATTCTGGGGCCGGGTTGGGAAAACGCAGAAGGGACAGGAACGGGTGAGGAGTTGGAAAAAGCAGAGGAAACTTAGTTTCGACGCTGAGGGAGGGTGACGCAAAGGGTGAGAGGGCTGCGTGTAGGTTTATCTGAGGACATTGGGAGAGATAAATCTATCCGAGCAAGGGACGCAAAGGGGGGTGCGCTGGGTGTGTTACCCACCCCAGATGTCTGATTTGCGAATTCGCTGCAGGGCTGTAAGGCGGGAAGTGGCGAGAGTGGCAGCGGGCGCTGCAATAAAAACAGCCAGCCTACGTTATTTAAAAAAGGTATATAGTAATGGAACAGACTGAACGCATTGCCGCTATGGAGCAGCGGCTGAACCGGGCGCAGAGCACTCTGGGCCAGTTGGAGCAGGCCTGGGAGTCCTACAAGGGGACGCAGGACGACTTGGCACAGCTGGATGCCTACCTGGGCAGCGACCAGTGGCAATCGGATCGTGAGGCCGACCGCCTGGGTCTTCTACCCTCTACGCTCCACCACGGAGTCCTCAGCGAGGATGCCATCTGGAACCTCTTGGAGTGGCAGCGGGAACTGATGGAGGATATTCGGGACTGGGTGGGGTTGTGAAAATCGCATTTTTTCACCAACCGTAAGTGGCCGGGAGTTTTTTAGATCTGGCTGGCTGTAAGATCCTCGCCACGCGGCGACGGAGGACCGCTCCTGTGGAGGCCTTGCTATGCACTGTCCTCGGAAGCTGAGGCCGAGGCATGGGGACAGTTTTTTTGAGGGGCAATGGGCTATACGAGCGACTTGGTGCGGACGCGGCGGAGCTCGAAGTCGCGGCCGAGGTATTTCTCACGCACGTCGGGGTCGGCGGCCATCTCCTCGGGGGTGCCGTGGTGGAGGACTCGGCCTTCGTAAAGGAGGTAGGCTCGGTCGGTGATGCTGAGGGTTTCGTGGACGTTATGGTCGGTGATGAGAATGCCGATATTGCGGTCTTTAAGGTGCGCTACGATGTCCTGAATGTCCTGCACGGCAATGGGGTCGACGCCGGCAAAGGGCTCGTCGAGGAGGAGGAATTTGGGGTCGTTGGCCAGGGCGCGGGCAATCTCGGTACGACGGCGCTCGCCACCCGAAAGCTGTATGCCCTTGCTGTGGCGGATGCGGTCGAGGCCGAACTCGGAAATAAGGGACTCGCACTTGTCGCGGCGCTCCTCCTTGGTGAGGTCGGAGCGGAATTCGAGAATGGACATAATGTTGTTTTCGACGGTCATCTGACGGAAGACGGAGGCTTCCTGTGCGAGGTAGCCGACGCCGAGCTGGGCACGGCGGAACATAGGCATTTTGGTTATTTCACGATCGTCGAGGAAGACGCGGCCGGAGAAGGGCTTGATGATGCCGACTATCATGTAGAACGTGGTGGTTTTGCCAGCGCCGTTGGGTCCGAGGAGGCCGACGATTTCGCCCTGGCGGACGTTGACGCTCACCTCTTTAACCACAGTGCGGGAGCGGTATATCTTGACTACGTTTTCGGTTCTGAGTTCCATTTTTTATATAGCGGGGATGGGTTCAGTGGATTTAATAAATGAAAGGGGTTATATTATTCCTTCGCGGAGGATGTCGTGCAGGTGGACGATGCCCAGGTAGCAGCCGTTGGCATCGGTAACGATGAGCTGGGTGATGCTGTGGGTGCGCATGAGGTGGAGGGCGGCGACGGCGTATTCGCTATCGGCGATGGTCTTGGGATGGGGCGACATGATGTCGGCGGCGGTGAGGCCGTCGAGGGGGGCGCCGCCGTTGAGCATGCGTCGGAGGTCGCCGTCGGTGATGATGCCAAGGACGGTGCCGGGGCGAAGGGGGTCGACAACGACGGTGCAGCCGAGGCGGCGGGAGGTCATTTCGAGAATGGTGTCGCGGATGGAGGCCGTGGGGGCAACCTGGGGTTTTTCGTTCTGGCAGTAGAGGTCAGAAACGCGCATGTAGAGCTGTTTGCCGAGGGCACCTCCAGGGTGGAAGCGGGCGAAGTCGCGGGCGGAGAAGTTGCGGCACTCGATGAGGGCCACGGCAAGGGCGTCGCCCATGACAAGCTGGGCGGTGGTGCTACTGGTGGGGGCGAGGTTATTGGGGCAGGCCTCGTGAGGCACGGGGGAGAGAAGGACAATGTCGGCCTCGTGGGCAAGGAAAGAATCGGGGTTGCCGACGATGGCGATAAGGCGGTTGCCGAAGTTTTTCACGAGGGGAATGAGGACTTTGATTTCTGGAGTGTTGCCACTCTTAGAGATGCAGATGACGACGTCGTGGGGCTGGAGCATGCCAAGGTCGCCATGGATGGCGTCGGCGGCATGCATGAAGAGTGCGGGGGTGCCGGTGCTGTTGAGTGTGGAAACGATTTTGGCGGCTATGTTGGCGCTCTTTCCTATGCCAGTAATAACAACGCGCCCAGAGGCCGAAAAAATGGTTTGAACGGCATCGGAAAAGGCGTTGTCAATGTATTTTTCGAGTCCTTCAATGGCTTTTTTTTCATCTGCAATGACGTGTCTTGCAATGTCTTGTATTTCTTTAGGAGTCTTCAAGGTCAATTTTTTTCTGTAGTTTAAATATTTTTTGCTAACTTTGGACTGCAAAATTACATGTTTTTTTTGGATTATGACAGATTTGCATGGAAAGTTAAAAGAAATATTTGGTTTTGATAACTTTAAAGGGGACCAAGAGGCCATCATCAATAGTATTTTGGAGGGTCGGGACACCTTTGTTATCATGCCTACGGGAGGGGGCAAGTCGCTCTGCTACCAGCTGCCGGCCATGATAAGTGAGGGCACGGCGATAGTGGTGTCGCCACTGATAGCGCTGATGAAGAACCAGGTGGACGCCGTGCGCTACACCTCGGGACAGGACTGCGTGGCGCACTTCCTAAACTCGTCGCTCTCGAAGGCTCAAACCAAGGAGGTGAAAGACGACCTGCTGCAGGGAGGGACGAAACTACTGTACGTGGCGCCCGAGACGCTGTCGAAGGAAGATACCGTCGAGTTTCTGCAACAGCTGGAGATTTCCTTCTTTGCCATCGACGAGGCGCACTGCATCTCGGAGTGGGGGCACGACTTCCGTCCCGAGTACCGCCGCCTGCGCGACGCAATCGACCACATAAACAACCACTCTCCCATACTCACCCTGACTGCGTCGGCCACCCCCAAGGTGCAGCAGGATATTATTAAGAACCTGCGCATGGAGAACGCGCAGCTATTCGTCTCGTCCTTCAACCGACCTAACCTCTACTACGAGGTGCGTCCCAAGCCCGCCGACAACATAGAGCTGCACAAAGAGATTATCAAATTCATACGCGAGAACGAGGGCAAAAGCGGCATCATCTACTGCCTCACGCGCAAGAAGGTGGAAGACCTGGCGGAAATGCTCACCCTCAACGGTATCAAGGCCCTGCCCTACCATGCGGGGCTCGACAACAAGGTGCGGGCTGAAAACCAGGACAAATTCCTTATGGAAGAGGTGGACGTAATAGTGGCCACGATAGCCTTCGGCATGGGCATTGACAAGCCCGACGTGCGCTTCGTCATCCACCACGACATACCCAAGAGTCTCGAAGGCTACTACCAAGAAACCGGCCGCGCGGGTCGCGACGGGGGCGAGGGCAAGTGCATAGCCTTCTACTCCGAACACGACGTAGAGCGGCTTTACAAATTCTTCACCGACAAGAACATCACCGAGCAGGAGATGGCCGGACAACTGGTGCAAGAGGTAGTGAGCTATGCCGAATCGTCGGCCTGTCGACGGCTGAACCTGCTGCGCTATTTCGGCGAGGACTACAACCAAGAGAACTGCGGCTGCTGCGACAACTGCCTGCACCCCAAACCCAAGGTCCCCGCCAAGGAGGAGATGCAGTATGCCCTGGAAACCGTGGTGGCCACCAAACAGGCTTTCAAGGCCAAGGAAATCGTCGACGTGATGATGGGCCGCAAAAACAGCAACACAAAGGTCTACCGGCAGGACGAGCTGGAGCAATGGGGGCAGGGCAGGGACCACGACGAACTATACTGGAAGGCAGTGCTGCGGCAGGCCGTGTTCGACAAGCTACTCACCAAGGAGATAGAAATGTACGGGGTGCTCAAACTGACCCCGGCGGGCCATAAATTCATCAAGAAGCCCTACGACATCTACGTCACCTGCGACCACGACTACAGCGGCGCATCCAACGACGACGACGAGGAGGAGGTGGTTCCCACGGGCGGTGCGGCAGCGGCCGGCGACGAAGCGTTGTACACTCAGCTGAAAAGCCTGCTCAAGTCCATCGCACAAAAAGAGAAACTGCCCCTGCACGTCATTTTCGAAGACCGATCCATCAAGGACATGACCATACAGTACCCCTGCAGCGTCGAGGAACTCAGCCGCTGCCAGGGAGTGGGCATCGCCAAGGCACAGAAGTACGGCAAACCATTCGTAGACCTCATAAAGTCATACGTCGAGGACAACGAAATCGAGCGTCCGCAGGACATCGTAGTGCACAGCGCCGCCCACCGTTCGGAGAACAAGATATACATCATACGCTCCATCGACAGCCGCAAATCACTCGACGACATAGCCCGCGGCAAGGGCATGACCATGGACGAACTGATGGGCGAGATGGAACGCATTATCTCCTCCGGCACCAAACTCAACATCAACTACTACATCGACGAAAACATAGAGCAGGAGCACCAGGAGGTGCTGCTCGACTACTGGCGCGAGTCGGAGAGCGGCGACCTTCAGGAAGCCTATGACGAATTTGCCGGCGACGACGACTACACCGAGCAAGAAATCCGCCTCATGCGCATCAAGTTTCTGGCCGACTACGGACACTAATCATTTTTAATCGGTAATACATAATGAAAAGAACACACTTTGTGAACCTCATAGCCACACTGCTGCTGGTCCTGACGACAAACACCATCGCCACACAGGCACAGCAGAAAAAGACCAATGACAACCCGTCCCAGGCCGGCAAGAAAGAAGTGGGCATTGTGGCCCACCGCGGTTTCCACAAGTACGACGGCTCGGCAGAGAACAGCGTCTACGCCATGCAACTGGCCGTCGACCACGACTTCTACGGCACCGAATTCGACATGCAGCTGACCGGCGACGACGTGCCCGTGGTCTTCCACGACGCCCGGCTGCAGGGAATGGCCGTGGGCGAGGTGAGCCATGCCCAACTGATGGAACACCCTGGAGCCCGCCTAGCCAACGGCGAGACGATACCCACACTGGGCATCTTTATGGAGAGCTACGCCAAAGCCATCAGGCAGCAGCAGGACCGCGGCAAGGCCACCCGCCTCTTCTTCGAGATCAAGCCCCTCCTAAAGGCCGAGAAGAACGAGCTGGCAGCAGCCATGGCCAAAGAATACGTCGAGCGCTACGGGCTGCAACAGCAGGTCTGCTTCATCTCCTTCAGCCTTGACGTCTGCCAGGCGCTGAGAGCCATCATGCCCGACGCCGACATAGCATACCTAGGCGGCGACCGCGCACCGCGCGAACTGAAACACCTCGGCATCAACGGCATCGACTACAACTACAAAACCCTCCTGGAACATCCCCACTGGGTGGCCGAAGCCCATGAACTGGGCATGACCGTAAACGTCTGGACGGTGAACGATGTCAAGATAGCCCTACAGATGAAAGAGCTGGGCGTAGACCTCATCACCACCGACCTCCCACTCGAAATGACCGAACTACGATAGTGCACAGCAAAGAGTGGGTGCGCAGCCGCCACCGCACGCTTTCACCCTACCCATCCTACTAAGTAATTGCTCAAATTTATTTTACATATAATTGCCATCTAATTGACCATTTAATTAATGGATAATTCATGATAATTCGTGTTAAAAGATATGCATATTAATTTTGCTTACCGACTTAAGTAATTGCTCAAATATATTTTACATATAATTTCCATCTAATTGACCATTAATGATAATTAATGGATTATTAATGGTAATTCGTGTTTAAACAATATGCACATTAATTTTGCTTACCGACTTATCATAACACAAATTGAAAAAACAACATGATAACAACAGGCATTAAAGGCCGTCTCGAACGCACGGTCACCGACGAACTCACCGCCGCACACATCGGGAGCGGCCTAGTCAAAGTATTCGCCACCCCCATGATGATTGCCCTCATCGAGCAAACCTGCTACGAGAGTGTGCTGCCCTATCTGGAAGAGGGGCAGGGCACCGTGGGCACCCTAGTCAACGTCACCCACAGCGCCGCCACCCCCGTAGGCATGCGCGTGTGGTGCGAGAGCCAGCTGGTAGAGGTCGACCGCCGTCGGCTAGTGTTCGACGTCAAGGCCTACGACCAGTGCGGCCTCATCGGCGAAGGGCGCCACGAACGCTTCTTAATCGACAGCGCCAAGTTCCAAGCCAAAATCGACGCCAAGATGCAATGACAACCATCCTATGGCCAAGCCCAGCCTGAAGACCTCCCTCCGACCCTACCTCTTTACGACCTCGCACCTAGTAGTGGACAAACACGCCTCATACATCCTCGGCAAAACCCATTACCTGGCCCTCGACTGCTGCCGCCTCTCCCAAACCCAACACGTCGCCTACGGCCCCATCCTCAGGGCCGAAATCCATGCTTCCCACCCCGAGTAGGGCCAGCCCCCCGACAGCCTCTACACCATCGACCCCCACCTCCGGCCCCACGCCGATACACCGCCATCCAAGACCTCCAGACCGGCCACGACATAGTTTGCGCCATACCCAACCCCGTCGACAAAGAGACCGCCTACAAGGACCAATGGCAACCACGCAGCAGCGTCACCCTTTCCAACACCCATATCACAACCGAATACGGCAGATAGGCCAACCCATCGCCAGCAATCGACCAGCCCCACCCGTCCATCGACTGATCGAAGTGCATCATCCGCACCCCTCCGCCACGTCCCTGCCGCCGTCGCATAGCCTCGCCCTTGCGACGGCATTTCATTTGCATTTGACCTATATTTATCCCTTTTTTTATTAATCAAACATAAACAAAATGCAAACTAAATGCAAACTAAATGCAAATCAAATGGCGAAACAACGGGAAGGGTTATGCTTGCCCACACCCGGCTTGGGGGTGGTGGACAGATATGCCTTCAAACGGCAAATACGGAGCTTGACATTTGTGTGGCAGCCGGAAATGGAAGATAAGGCAACCGGCCGGTGGGCGGGAATATGACCGCACAGCATCGTTGGCGGGAGGCCGACCAGGGCCGGTTGGGAAGAAAACCTGAGAAATGTTTGCCTATATCAAGAAATTTCACGTACTTTGCAATAGGGCAATGCCTATGTGACATGCTTTCTAATGGACTGATATTCATTAGAAAGGAGTCGATATTCATTGTCGCATACAACAATTAATTGAACACAAAACATTTATGCTGAGATTTACAATTACTTTTTTGTCGGTGCTGCTGCTGTGGGCAGGGGCATCGGCGCAGAGCAGGCCTCCGGCTCCCTTCGGACCCTGCCCCACGGAGGCACAGCTGCGGTGGCAGCGGATGGAGATGAACATGTTCTGCCACTTTGGTCCCAACACCTTCTCGGGCAAGGAGTGGGGTGCCGGCAACGAGTCGGCCTACCTGTTCAATCCCTCGCAGCTCGACTGCCGCCAATGGGTGGCGGTGGCCAAGGCCGGCGGCTTCCGTGGCATCATCCTCACGGCCAAGCACCACGACGGATTCTGCCTCTGGCCCAATCCCGCCAGCAGCCACACGGTGCGCGAAAGTGGATGGCGCCAGGGCGAGGGCGACGTGCTGCTGGAACTCTCGCAGGCCTGCCGCGAGGGAGGGGTGAAGATGGGGCTGTACATATCGCCGTGGGACCGCAACGCGCCCACCTACGGCACCCCCCGCTACAACGAGACCTTCAACCGCACTCTGGAACACGCGCTGACACGCTATGGCGAGATTTTCGAGCAGTGGTTCGACGGGGCTAACGGCGAAGGACCGCTCGGCAAGAAGCAGGAGTACGACTGGACACAGTTTCACCACACCGTGGCCCGCCTTCAGCCCCAGGCGCTCATTTTCAGCGACGTGGGACCTGGCTGCCACTGGATAGGCAACGAGGAGGGCGTCAACGGTGAGACCTGCTGGTCGCGCCTGAGCACCGACGGCTATCAGCCCGGCCCCTTCGCTCCGGCGCTGGAGGTGCTGAACCAAGGCGAGCGCGACGGCAAGTACTATATCCCCGCCGAGGTAGATGTGTCTATCCGCCACGGCTGGTTCCACCACACCAACGAACACCCCAAGACCCTGCAGCAACTGCTGGGCATCTACTACACCAGCGTGGGGCGCAACGCGGTGCTGCTGCTGAATGTGCCGCCCGACCGCCGGGGGCTGATTGACTCCGAGGATTCGGTCCGGGTGGTGGAATTCCGCAGAGCGCTGGACGACATTTTCAGCAACGACCTGGCCCGCCAGGCCTACGTCTACGCCTCCAACGTGCGGGGCGAGGGCATGAAGGCCTACCGCGCCGCCAATGTGGTGGACACCCATTACCATAAGTACTGGGCGGTGGACAACTGGTGCCTGCAGCCCACCCTCACCCTCTCCTTTGCCAAGGCGGTCACTTTCAACCGCGTGATGCTGCAAGAGTATATTCCGCTCGGTCAGCGGGTGGAGAACTTTGAGGTGCAGGTGCTCGTCGGCGGCAAGTGGCAGACCATTGCCACGCCCACCACTATCGGCTACAAGCGCATCCTGCTCACCGACACCTACACCACCAAGGGGGTGCGCATCCGTTTCACGGGCTGCCGCGCCTGCCCGGTTATCAACCGCGTGGGCCTCTTTATGGACAATATTTACAAAGGGAAGCTTTAAATAGTTCTGAGTTTTGAATAGTGATTCTACGAGGGGCGACAGCCGCTCACCATTCAGCACTCAGCACCAGTACCCGACAGAACCTCATGAACCGTCGTCAACTTATCGGCCATCTGGCCTGTTTTGGAGCCTATGCCATCTTTGGGCTTAACATCATATTTTGTAAGGACATAGCCAACCAGGGCGAGCTGTCGCCCACGGTGCTTTTCACTTTCCGGGCGGCCTGCGCGGCGGCGCTGTTCTGGCTGCTGAGCCTTTTCACCAAGCGGGAGCGGGTGCCGTGGCGCGACCTGCTGGGCATGCTGGGGGCATCGGTCCTCGGCCTCATACTGCCGCAGATGACGTTCCTCTACGCCATCTCCATGACGGCCCCCATCGACCTGTCGGTGGTCAACTCCATCACCCCCATCATGACCATGTTTGTGGCCGCCATCTTCCTCAAAGAGCCCATCACTTGGAAAAAGGCGGGGGGCGTGGCGCTGAGTTTCGGCGGCGTGGTGTGGCTGATACTGCAATCCACACATACCGGCGGAGTGGAGCATTCCAGCCCCATGGGCATTGCGCTGGTGGTGCTGAACGCGCTGTGCTTTGCCCTCTACCTGGGCATCTGCCGCCCCATTATCCGGCGCTACAGCGTGGTGACGCTGATGAAGTGGATGTTCCTGTTTGCGCTGGTGCTTATCCTGCCTTTCTCGGCCAGGGGCGTGGCAACGCTGGACTATGCGGCCATTCCGGGACCCGTCTGGTGGGAGGTGGCCTATCTGGTTTTCTTTGCCACCTTTGTGGCCTATTTTCTCATTCCCGTTGGGCAGCAACGCATAAGGCCCACGCTGGTGAGCATGTACAACTATCTGCAGCCCATCATAGCCAGCGTAGTGGGTGTGGCGCTGGGCATGGACCGGCTGACGTGGATGAAAGTGCTGGCGGCGGTGATGGTGTTTGTCGGCGTGGCCGTCGTCAACCGCAGCCGTGCCAGGCAGGAGTGAACACCTTTGTTGAAATTACTATCTTAAAGCTAAAGAGTACCTATGATTACTTTTATGACCAAATTCATGGTGGCGCTGAGCGTGGTGCTGGCGCTCATACCCCATGTGCTGTGGCTGCTGGGCCGGACAGTGGGGCTTTGCTTCCACTACCGTCTGCCCTACGCCCCCTTTGGGTGGGTGGCGGCAGGGCTGGTGGTGCTGGCATGGGCAGTGTTGTCCTACGGCATTTTCATAGGCCGCTGGCAACAGGAAACGGTGGCGGTGGACTACAGCCACGCAGATGTGCCCGAGGCCTTCGATGGCTACCGCATAGTGCATATCAGCGACCTGCACCTGGGCACCTTCGACGACAAACCCGAGCAGTTGCAGCGCATCGTGGACAGCATCAACGCGCTACACCCCGACCTGATTTGCTTCACGGGCGACTTGGTATCGCTGAGCGTGGAGGAGGCGCGGTCCTATACGCCGGTGCTGCAAAGGCTGAAGTCCCGCGACGGGGTGGCGAGCACCTTGGGCAACCACGATTTTTTCATCTACAGCTTCCGCGACCAGCCAATGCGCCGAGAGCAGGAGGTGGACTCGCTGGTGAAATATGAGCGCCAGACGTTGGGGTGGCACCTGCTGCGCAACCAGCACTGGGTGCTGCACCGCGGGCAGGACAGCCTGACGGTGGTGGGCGTGGACAATATACACGGCTCGGGACAGGGCTTTAGCACCGTGGACCGCGGCGACCTCGGCAAGGCCGTGCAAGGCACTGGCGGTTTCCGCATCCTCCTCAGCCACGACCCCAGCCACTGGGAGGCCGAGGTGCTGAAGAAGACCGACATAGCCCTGACGCTGAGCGGACACACCCATGCCGCACAGTTCCGCATACTGGGGTGGACACCCGCCTCCTGGATGTTCAGGCAGGCAGCCGGGCGCTATGACAGCGACGGGCAGACGATATACGTGAATGCCGGCATCGGCTGCACGATGCCGATGCGCATCAACTGTCCCTCCGAAATCACCCTTATCACCCTACACAAAAAATAGTTTAAGTAATTGCTCAAATTTATTTTACATATAATTGCCATCTAATTGACCATTAATTTTAAATTAATGGATTATTAATGGTAATTCGTGTTTAAACAATATGCACATTAATTTTGCTTACCGACTTAAGTAATTGCTCAAATTTATTTTACATAAAATTTCCATCTAATTGACCATTAATGATAATTAATGGATAATTCATGATAATTCGTGTTAAAAGATATGCATATTAATTTTGCTTACCGACTTATGAAAAAAATTCTCTTGATAGCAATGCTTTGGGCCATGGGCGCCACGCCCGCCATGGCCTGCACCAATCTGATAGTGGGAAAGAAAGCCTCCAAAGACGGCAGCGTGATGTGCACTTACAACTGCGACGGATTCGGCTTTTCGGGCTCGCTGTTCTACTCACCCGGCGGGCGACATGAGGCGGGCGAGAAGATTGCCATCCACGGGTGGGGACCCCGTCACGAGGGGCGCTTTGTGGATCAAGTGGAGTATACCTATAATGTGGTGGGGCTGATGAATGAGCGGCAGGTGACAATCGTGGAGACCACATTCGACGGCCGCCTGGAGTTGGTCGACCAGGAGGGGCTGCTGGACTATTTCAGCCTGATGCGGCTGGCCCTGCAACGTTCGGCCACGGCGCGCGACGCCATCCGCTGCATGGCGGAACTGGTGGCCCAGTACGGCTACAACTCCAGCGGCGAGAGCATCACGGTGTGCGACCCCGAAGAGGCATGGATCATGGAAATCATAGGCAAGGGGCCGGGGCGCATGGGCGCGGTATGGGTGGCCCTGCGAGTGCCGGACGACTGCATCTGTGCCCATGCCAACCTGAGCCGCATACGTCAGTTCCCGCTGGAAAAACGGCGGAGCTACGAGAGCCTCAGCAGCAAAGGGTTCAAGCACCTGCATAGGCCCGAAGTGAAGTGCCTCTATGCCGAAGACGTGATTGCCTTTGCCCGCGAGAAGGGCTACTTCTCGGGACGCGACGAAGAGTTTTCATTCCGCGACGCCTATTGCCCGATCGACTTTGAGAATGTTCGCTATGCCGATGCCCGCGTTTGGAGCTTTTTCCGCCACCACACGGGCGCTGAGGAGATGGATAAATATCTGCCCTACCTGAACGGCGATTTCACGCAATACGACCACCTACCCCTGTGGATTCGGCCGGAGGAACCCCTCTCGCTGCGCGACCTGCAGCGGGACATGCGCGACCACTTCGAAGGCACGGCCCTGGACATGACCGCCGACATGACCGCTGGGCCGTGGGGGATGCCTATCCGCCCGCTGCCGATGCACTTCAAGGCCTCGGACGGCACCGACTACTTCCGCGAGCGACCCATCGCCACGCAGCAGTCGGGGTTCACCATGGCCTGCCAGATGCGCCCGTGGCTGCCCGACGACGTGGGCGGCGTGACGTGGTTCAACTGCGACGACGCCGACATGGTGGCCTACGTACCCCTCTACTGCTGCCTGCGGCAGGTGCCGGACTGTTTCCGCCCCGAGAACAACCCGCGCCGGGAGTTCTCTACAGAGTCGGCATTCTGGATGAACAACTGGGTGGCCAACATGATTTACCCGCGCTACTCGCTGATGATAGGCGACCTGAGGGAGGCACAACGGGAGCTGGAGGACTACTATTTTGCCGACCAGGACAGTGTGCTGCAGGCCATAGCCGGCCTCACCCCGTCCGAGCGGCAGAGTTTTCTTACCGGCAAAAGCATGGCATACGCCGACCGCATGATGAAACGATGGGACCGGCTGGCAAAGCTGCTTATTGTAAAGTATAACGACCAGGTGGCCCACCCCACGGAAAACGGAGAGATTGTGCGCGGCCGCTATGCCACCCCGGGCTACGACCAGCAGTTTATCGACGCCATCGGCCCTGCCACCGGCGACCGCTACAGGCTGAAACAGGTGATCGAGCGGAGGGAGCGATAGCGTTATGCTGGCTAAAGCCGTACTGACATACCTTCTGGTGCTGAATGCGGCCACGTACACCGTCTTCGGCATAGACAAGCGGCGGGCGCGGAGGCGGGTGCCGGAGGCGGTGCTGACAGCCCTGGCCGCCATGGGCGGCAGCATTGGGGCGCTGGCGGCCATGCGGACATTCCGCCACAAGACCACGAAATGGAAATTCCGCCTAGGCATACCGGCCATTCTCATCCTGCAGCTGGCCCTACTGGTTTTCTATCTCTACCGACACAACACAGTTTAACCCTTTGTACAATGCACAAATTCAGAGCCACCATCATTCAAAACGAAAACATGGATGCCGCGTACATAGTGGTGCCCATCGACATACGGAAAGAGTACGGCGTAGGACGCCTCAAAGTGGAAGCCACCTTTGACGGCGAGCCCTACCACGGCAGCGTGGTCAACATGGGCGTGAAGGACGCCGAGGGCAACATCTGCTACATCATCGGCATCACCAAAGCCATCCGACAGAAAATCGGCAAAACCTTCGGCGACACGGTCGACGTGACGATAAATCTTTTACAATGAGTAATGTACGGTATAGGATAGGGGGCGACGGTTTTTTTATTGAATTTTGTTGGAAATTTCGGTTTTTTCGCCCAATTATTTTCAAAAAATCAACGACATTTCTGAACCTTTTATAAAAATATCATTCTCGAAATCTGATACTTAAGAAATATTTTACAGAATAATCTTGTTTATTTTATAAAGTTGTTTATATTTGCATCGTGATTCTTGATAGTTGCGCAACACCAAAAGGGCTTACAAAAAAAAAACGAGTATAAACAAGATAAAAAGTAAAAAAATGGAACAGAAGAAAGAAATGACGGCTGAGGAAAGCCTGTCGCTCATCACCGAGACACTGAACAGCAATCGAAAAGAGATTACGCGCCGCAGCGGTAAGTACTACATCCTTTGGGGTATTTTGCTTACGGTTTTCTCTTTGATAATCTATTTCTTATGGAAACTCACAGACCAACCGGCATGGAACTGCCTGTGGTTTGCCATGCCCGTGATAGGATTCTTGTTGGCACGGTTTGGACTGGACCAAAAGCAAGCGGAGAAGGTGAGTAACGATGTGAGCCGCATCACTGGCGGCATCTGGTCGACCTTTGGCATCTTCACATGCGCTGTGGCGGCCTTTACGCTCATCTATGGCATGGTGGATGATGGCAATGACGGTATTGGTAGCGTCATACGCGCTTTGGTGGTGCTTGGAAGTCTGACCGCAGAGATTGTGCTGATATTCGGGTTGGCGGAAAGTGCCTGTGGAGTGGCCCTCAAAAGTTGGGTCATGAAGATTGCAGGTTTCGTGACCGGCATCGGTGGCTTGGCCATCTATTACATCACCGGAGCCCAAGAGGAACAGATGTTCATCTTCACCTTCGCCGGTTTGGTGCTGGTGGCCACGGGTTTGATTATTAAACATCAATACAAGTAAGCCATGCTGCCGAAATTAGATCCGCTATTGCACTCGGAACTGCGGTTGGCCATCATGTCAATTCTGGCGGGGGCAGATGAGGCCGACTTCAACTACCTAAAGGTCATCTTCACCTTCGCCGGTTTGGTGCTGGTGGCCACGGGTTTGATTATTAAACATCAATACAAGTAAGCCATGCTGCCGAAATTAGATCCGCTATTGCACTCGGAACTGCGGTTGGCCATCATGTCAATTCTGGCGGGGGCAGATGAGGCCGACTTCAACTACCTAAAGGAGCAGGCCGGTGCCACTTCGGGCAACTTGAGCGTGCAGATAGACAAATTGGCCGAAGCCGGATACATCGCCGTCGAGAAAGGCTTCAAAGGCAAAATGCCGCGTACCACCTGCCGCATAACACCTGCCGGAACCGAAGCCTTCCGCAGCTACGTCAAAGCGCTGAAGAAATATCTCGCAGCCGGGAAATGACCCTAAAAAAATCGGGGATGCCCTGTTTAGGCGCCCCGATTTTGCAATATCGGCCGGGCGATGATTAGTCTACATCGGCGCGGGCCATGGAGTCTTTGTAGTACTTCTGGTTGACGAAGAGGTCTTCCTTGTAGGGGTTGATGTGGCGTTTCCTGGCGGTGCAGATGATGTAGCAGAAGGCCACGATGTTGGCTGCCAGTGCCAGGGCGCTGATGACGGTCATGGCGGTGGGGTTGGCGTTGGCGGTGCCGCCTTCGGCGATGCGGTTCAGCGTGCCGTCGGCGTAGGTGGTGGGCAGGGCCACCCAGTCGAACTTGTGGAAGCCGTCGTGGAAGGTTTCTTGGAAGAGTGGGAAGACCTGGGCAAACATGCACAAGATGGCCAGTGTGTTGGCACGGTTCTGAATCCAGCCGCCGCGGTTCCAGGACAGCGACGGTGGGGGCCAGCAGCAGGGCGATGCCGCAGAACCAGCTGTGGGTGGGCAGGCAGTTGTAGGTGTAGGCAAAGTTCCAGATGTCGTAGATGACGATGTAGACCCACGTCATGTCGGCCCAAATCATATCTTTCTTGTCCTTAGAGGGGTAGACGTTCCACCAGGCGGTCATGCAGAGGATGCCCTCGGAGGCCGGCGATGCCGTTCATTACGTTGTGCCGGCCGCCATAGAGCCACACACCCTCGCTGCCGAGCCGAAATAGGCCATAGCAAGGTCCTGCTTGAACTTGTACATAATAATGAAAATTTAAATGAAACAATTGGCCCGGAGGCCGGAATTAGAATCAAAGTAAATTTCATATTATGCATCGAGTCGCCAGCAAGACAATAAAAATAAACCACGGCAGATAAAACAGAGGCCAAGTAGCCCTTGCCGTGGGCAAGAGATACTTGGCCGAATGTAGAAATGAGAGTCTCTTTATTCTTGCAAACGGGAGAACATCATGTAATACCCCTCGCTACCATAAAGAGCCAAAGTGTTGTTGCTGGCGTTGTACGAGAAGTTAAATGTCTCTGTTTCTCCACCTTCGCTGATTGTAAATGTTCCGTTTGGCGTGGAGTAGGTGTACGTAAACGGATAGCTCTCGTTTTCGTTTTGTGTCGCCGTTACGTATTTGTACTCCATGTGACCCGATGTCTCGGTCTCGAACCTGACAATGTTGGTCTCGACCGACTCGTGCTGGTTTCCGTACTCGTCTTCATAGGTATCGGTTTGTTCGTTAATCCAGGCGGTGTGGTACACGTCGCTTATCGGATCTGCAGGGTGTTCAGGGTCGGGAGAGACAATCTCGTCAGGGTCGCATGCAGCCATCGTCATTGTGGCTGCCACAAACAGAATGCTTGTGAATCTTTTAAATACTTTCATATTGATATTTTTTTTGTAAATAAGTTAGTACACTATTTCTTTATACTTGTTATTAATGATTGCGTCGTATTCGTTGTCATCAATGTTCGGGAATATACACATAGACATGTTCAAATGCGAATAGATAATTAAGCTCATTATGTAGGCACTGTCGTTATCTGAAACTAAGGTGTCGAAAGCCAAACGTTGGTCAAATGAATGCTCAAGTGTCATCAACTCTTTATACTCTTTATCATACAGAGAAAATGAGGCAATGCCAAAATCCTTGCACAGGCTTTCCCATGTAGCAGAGTCAGAGGTTTCCAACAGTGTAACGTCCAAAAAAACGGTGTCGTTCACACGGTAGTTCTTGATGAAAGAGGCATCGACACCTTCTTGTTCCGCATATTTGGTGTATAGGTCGCTGACTTCGCGTGAAGGGAAAATGTAGCGCCACTGCAAGATGAGGCCGATGGCGAGAACCTCGGCAACCACAATGATACCGACAACCAACCAAAAGCGTTTCTTGTTGAATGGACGGTTCATAGGTGCGCGAGTATTGAGTTGACGGTATCGCACACCATGTTGCCGGTGCGCTCGGTGGTGGTGGTTACGTTCTCGTAGTCGTGCGTGGTGGCGAAGACCTTGTTGCAATCCAATGCAACGAACAGGAGCAGACAGGCGGCGATGGAGAAAGACGGGGCGCGAAGATCGATGAAAGACTGACGGAGCTTCAACGGCGTGGAATGCAAAACTGCCTGAATCGTTTGTCTGTTCGCCTTGGTCAAACTGCCGTCCCGTAGGACGAAACGGAGCCATAGGCGGCGACGATGGGAGAGCCGGTTCAGCCTATCGGCACAGCGGGACATGCGGTAAGGATGGGGACGGAGGCGGAGCGACCGCTGCATAAGCCACAGGCTGTAGGCTGCCCGCACGGCCACCCACACGTCAGCGACGGCGACAGCCACAAGAACAACATTGGACAGCGTGATTCCCGCAGGCGCGGTGTACCACAGAACACTTGCAACCAAGGCGAGAAAGCACAGGCAGAAAGCCAGCAGGTAGCGGTCGGCCTGACGGCGCAGTTCGAACTGCGACATTCGGCGACTGCTAATCAGAGTGTGAATTTGTTCGGGCGTGAACGTCGGAATGTGCGAGGCCAACTCCTTCATTCGCTGGTCTGCATCCCGTAGCCGCTGGAGTAGATTCTCAACTGCCGCATCGCCACCAGCAAGGCCGGTTCCTCTTTCCTCTTGTAAATTGATTTTCCCGTGTTTTTTTTGTTTATTCATTGATTATCTGTATTTTACACCCCCCCCTGCAAATAATATGGTAAGAGGGAAGAATGAGGCTGGTTGATAATTATTTGTGGATTAACATTTTCAATTTGTTTAATAGTCGTGACATTCGTTTACGTGCATTGCTTTCTGTGATGCCCTCGGTACGTGCGATGGCGCTGTAGGAGTCGTCGTTGAGATAGTGGTCCAGCAGGTTGCGTTCGCTGAGGTTGAGTTGTGCCGTGAGTTCGTCGAGCAGGTTCCAGTCGTCGCTGGATGGGTTGTCGGTGAGATGTTCCAAGTTGTAGAGGTCACAGACGGACTGGAATTCTTGGTGATTGGGGTTGCGGAGGTAGTCTATGACGGCGTGGTAAGAGATTTGGTATATCCAGGTTGACTCGACGCTGTCGCCACGAAAACGGTCGAGGCCATACCGACTGAACTCCGCCCATATCGCCACGGCGCACTCCTGCCGCAGTTCATCGAAATAGAATGCATTACCACCACAGTACCTGAGGCAGATACTGTTTATGATCTGGCTGTTGCGGTTCAGCAGGTCGCCGAATTCTATTTCTTGTTGCTGCGTTGGCATCGGGGTATTTCTTCAATTATTTATAACGTTTTTTTGGCAATTATACTGTATTGTTCCATTAATATTATGTGCGATTGTTTGGAGTTGTTTTCGTTTTGTTCTTTTGCCATATTAGACGTAAAAATTTTTGAATAGTGTGACAAAGGGGCGAATTTTCCCACCGAGCAACAATGGGATTTCCGAAAACTATGCCTTCTGTGCAGAAAGGAAATGTTGAAGATGAAAGGATGACTCTGAACAGAATCAGAGTCATCCTTTGAATATCTTCGTCAGATTAAAGGCGGTGTTCAGACGTGCGCGGCGGGGTCGGGCATGCCCATGTAGGCGTACTCGTATATCATGTCGCCCTTGGCTTCGCGGGTCTCGCCACCGGCGGGGGTGAAGCGGACGCCGCCTTTGGCGTAGTAGCGGCAGTACTGCATGCGCATGCCGATGGCGTCGTAGCGGCGCTTCAGCTCTTCGCCGGCCATCTCGTACATGTCCCAGAACTCCAGCTGGTCCTCCCACTTGACGTCGAACTCGGCACGCGAGCCGTCGACGTTGGTGAAGACGTAGTGGCTCTCCTTGGGGAATTCGCGGCCTTGGTGCACCTCGGGTTCCAGACGGGTCTTGAGGTCGAAGTGACCGTCGGTCATGAAGACCACTTTGCCGGTCTTGTTGTCCATCAGGCCGAACATGGGCAGCTGCTTGTAGCCGTATTGGCGGGCGGCGACGAAGTCGTAGATGTAGACGGTGTAGAGGTCGGTGTACATACGGCCCCACAGCCAGTGGTGGTAGAGGGCGAAGTGCATGGTGTTCATCCACTGATGGTCGTGGTAGCCGAGACCGTTGACCTCGTGCCACTCGCCGTCGTAGAAGAGGCGACCGCTGACCTGGTTTTTGGGTACGGCGAGGTCGGTGTGGTAGAACTCGTCGTTGTCGCCGAAGGCCAGCAGCGAGGTACCTTGGCGGAAGGGGTCGGTGAGGGCGTCGTAGTGCAGGTCAAGGCCCACGCCGTGGACGGGCTCGAAGTGGAGGTCGTAGTGCTTGAAGTCGCCACGGCACCAGTGGGGACCCACCTTGGTGTCGCATTGCTCGCGGCTGAAGCTGCCTTCGGCGGCGGGGTAGACGATGTCGTCGCGGAACTCCTTGCCCGCAGGGCTCTTGATGTAGATGTTCACGTGGGGCGAGTCGACGGGCTTGGTCATGCCGTCCATCGATTTGGGGCGGTAGCCGACCATAAACTTGGTGCCGTCGTCCATCGTGCCGTCGAAGTACCACACCTCGCTGCCCACCTCCTCGGTGCGCGTGCGGCGTCCGTCTTCCCAGGTCTCCACCTTTTCGGGGTTGATGCCGAGGCGTTTGAAATCTTCGGGTTGATCCATCAGTCGTGCGCGGAGCACTTTTGCATTAGCTGTGTTTTCCATAACTTGTTGTATTTTAATATTAAAATTGAATTGAATTACCTTTTCTTTTCACAATGCAAAAGTACTTCCAAAAAATGACCTAAAATACGACTATCCGATGCAAAAATGTCCATTTTCTACGAAGTGCATATACTAACGGCAGAGATGATGCGTTATGATAATATAATACATTAAGTATGGAAATACGGAATCTTGACTCCAAGGTAGCAATGAACGAGCTGGTCCGCAAAGGCTTCCGTCACGTGGGCGACTATGGCATCATATTGAACGCCAGCGCGGTGAATACTGATTTCTTCACGCTCGGACAGCCCTATCGCGCCCTCGACGGGCGTATCATCCTTGTGCAACGCGGAACGATGGATGTCGAGATTGACCTGGTGCGACGCCTGCTGCGCGAGGGCGACATAGCCGTTGTGCCGCCCGATGCACTTATGCTCATCGAGAGTGCCAGCAGCGACTGCGCTGTCAGTGCCGTCGTATTCCGCCAGATGCCGCAGGTGCAGGCTACGGTGGAGAGTTTTGTGGTGAGCGGCGACAGCGTGGCTTTCGCGCGGGGCAACCAATACCTGACGATGATTTTCGACCAGTTCGACCGCAACCCCGTCTTCACCGACATAATAGTCCATTTCTACGATGCGCTAATACTCGACATGTTCAGCTTGCGGCAGGAGGAGCAGCTGTCGCACGGCGGCGAGTTCATGCACCGCTTCCTGCAGCTGCTGGCGAAGGAGGGCCGCACAAAACACCCCATCGACTTCTACGCCAGCCGTCTCTGCGTGTCGCCCAACCACATGAGCACCCTGGTGCGACGCGAGAGTGGGCTGACGGTACTGCAATGGATCGACCGCGCCCTGGTGCGCGAGGCGAAGGTGATGCTGCACCACACGCAGATGCCCGTTGCCGAGGTGGCCGAAAAGCTGGGCTTCGCCACCCCCTCGTTCTTCATCCGCTTCTTCCGCCAGCAGACAGGCCAGACACCGCTGCAGTACCGCAAGCAGGGCTAAGGTTTATTTGTAGCTTTCCTGTTCATAACCAATGATTTCACGCTTACGCCTCAGGAAATCGCCGAAGCCTACCGCAGACGTTGGGACATTGAAGTCTTTTTCCGTTTCCTAAAGCAGGAACTCAACTTCTCGCACTTCACCTCGGTTAACGAGAACGGCCTGAAAATAATACTATAATATGACCCTGATTACCGCCATTATGCTGATGATATACAAGCGCAAGAACGGTTTGGGCTACTCCGAGGCAAAATTCCTGTTCAAGACCGAGATGAATGACTACATCTTGGTGCTTGGTGTATTTCTCTCTGGAGGGGATATGTCACGATTCAAATATCGCTACAAAATCAAAAACGGTTCTATTTCTGTTAATTACAAACCTTTCAAACGCTAGTGATTGCAAATCCAGACAAACGGCACGCAGCCGACCATCCGCAAGGTCGGGGTGTGCGGGGGGCTGCCGCCTGCGGCGGCCGGTGGGGCGGGGGCATAAAAAAACGGCCGGTGGCATGGGGTTTCACCACACCACCGGCCGTTGGCAGCCCAATGTCAGTCTACATCGGCACGGGCCATGGAGTCTTTGTAGTATTTCTGGTTGACGAACACGTCTTCCTTGTAGGGATTGATGTGGCGTTTTTTTGCGGTGTACATGATGTAGCAGAAGGCCACAATGTTGGTAACCAGGGCCAGGGCGCTGATGACGGTCATGGCGATGGGGTTGACATTGGCCGTGCCGCCATCGACGATGCCGTTCAGCGTGCCGTCGGCATAAGTGGTGGGCAGGGCCACCCAGTTAAATTTGTGGAAGCCGTCGTGGAAGGTCTCTTGGAAGAGGGGGAACACCTGGGCAAACATGCACCAGATGGCCAGAGTGTTGGCACGGTTCTGGATCCAGCCGCCGCGGTTCCAGAGCAGGGCTGCCACGGTCGGGGCCAGCAGCAGAGCAATGCCGCAGAACCAGCTGTGGGTGGGCAGGCAGTTGTAGGTGTAGGCGAAGTTCCATATGTCGTAAATCACGATGTAGACCCACGTCATGTCGGCCCAAATCATATCCTTCTTGTCCTTGGATGAGTAGACATTCCACCAGGCAGTCATACAGAAGATGTTGAAGAGGCCGGCAATGCCGTTCATCACGTTGTGCCAACCGCCGTAGAGCCACACGCCCTCGCTGCTGAGCCACCAGCAGTTCCATCCTTTGATGGCGCTTTCGAAGTCGGAGGCCACAGCGATGAGGATGTTGATGGCCACGATGATGAAGGGGAAGGGTTTGAACCAATGTTTGGCTCCGATGCCCCACTTGTACTTAATCATCATAAAGCCGATGCAGCCTGTGAGGGCGGCGTAGAGTTTGGCGTAGTGGAACCAGCCATTCATGTAGAGGTGGGTCTGGTTGTTCACCGCCCATTCGGCACCCGAGCGGGCACCAATGGCAATGGCGATGAAATAGACAGTCAGGGCCAACGGAATGGCCAGGAAGGTGATAATACCGCCCATCTTGGTGCGACGGGCAAATTCATTCCAGAGGATGAGGCCGAGAAGAACCACCAGCATCATTCCCCATTGCAGCAGCGCATTGGCGCCATAAACGTGAAAGAACATAGTTTTTATTGTTTTTTGTTAGTTATTGTATTGTGTGTATTTTATTGTTTTTCTTTGCCATCGGGGTTTTGGAGCCGATGGTTTATGTATACAAAAATAATCATTTTTTGCAGCTTGGCAAAAAAAGTGTATCTTTGCACATCGTTTACTGACTGAGCAACATGGCTGAAAAAGGTACGAAAAAGACGAATGCGGCACGCCTACTGGACCAGTTGAAAGTGCCCTACGAACTCATTGCATACGAAGTGGATGAGAACGACCTCGGCGCGCAGCACATTGCCGAGCAGCTGGGCCAACCCATTGAGAGGCTGTTCAAGACCCTCGTCCTGCGGGGCGAGAAGCTGGGCCTCTTCGTCTGTGTCATTCCCGGTGCCGAAGAGGTGGACCTGAAAAAAGCCGCCAAGGTGACTGGAAACAAGAAAGTGGAGATGATACACGTGCGGGAGCTGCTGCCACTGACGGGCTACATCCGTGGCGGATGCTCGCCCATAGGCATGAAGAAGGCCCTGCCGACATGGTTTCACAAGAGCGTGATGGACTACGACTATGTCTACTGCAGTGCCGGGATGCGCGGCCTGCAGTTCCGCCTTGCCCCACAGAACCTCGTCCGTGTCGCCCACGGCTCGCTGGCCGACCTCATAGCATAGGCAGGGCTGCCAATCACGATTCACTAAACAACAACTTGCAACACCACACATCCCAAGCATCAGCACCTGTTCGAGACTAAGCCCCCCCCCCGAAGGAACACCTTCAGTATAAAAACAAATGGTTATTTGACGAAATAGCAAAACGTTAACGATATGAAACGCATACTCTTTCTCTCAATGCTGGCAGTCCTAATGTCGGCCTGCGGCAACAAAGTAGAAATCACAAACCTCACCGTTGAGATGCAGGACGGTTCAACACCATTGGCCACCGCCAAGCCACGCTTCAGCTGGAACTACGAAGCCCGCGTGGATAATGTTGTGCAGACAAGCTACCGTATCATAGTGTCCAGCAGCGAGGCAAAGGCCCGCCGGGGCGAAGGGGACCTGTGGGACTCAGAAATCGTCAACACCCCTCAAATGCTGTATGTAGAATATGCCGGTCAGCCTCTGAAAAGCCGCGCCCGCTGCTGGTGGCGGGTGTACACCACCGTCACATATGGTGACGAGAGAAGCAGAGAAAAGGAAGTGAAAAGTGGGGTGCACCCATTCGAAATCAGCCTCCTTGACCGCAACGACTGGCAGGCACACTGGATTGGACGCGACTATGCCGACGACCAGATTGAAGGGCATACCGTTGTCGCAGCCCGCTATCTGCGCCACGAGTTTCCACTGCGGAAGGGCATTGACCACGCCCGCCTCTATATCAGCGGCCTCGGTCTGTATCAGGCCTTCTTCAACGGCCAGGAGGTGGCACCCGACGAGCCTCTGAAACCCGCCCTGAGCGACTATACGCGCCGCGTTTACTACAATGCCTACGATGTGACGGAGATGCTGCACAAGGGCGAAAATGCTGTTGCTGTCATCCTTGCTCCCGGACGCTTCACCACCGTGCGCCACGACACCAACTACCTAGAGTGGTGCGGCATCCACCACGCAGCCCACTATGGCCGCCCACAACTGCTGATGCAACTTGAAGTGTTCTACACCGACGGCAGCACCGACACCATCGTCAGCGGCCCCGGATGGAAGATAACCAACCGCGGCCCCATCCGCAAAGCCAACGAGTTCGACGGCGAGACCTTCGACGCCCGCCTCGACCTGGGCGACTGGACTTCGCCCCGCTACGACGACAGTCAATGGCAGGATGCCGTCGTCGACTACGACCGACAGAACATGAACCTCGAGGACCGCTTCAACCCCCGTTGGAAGCGCCGCGACGACAAGTACGACGCCTCCTTGCCGTTCCCCGACAGTGCCGAGATTGCCGCCAAACGTCTGGAGTATGAACTCTCACCCCAACCCAACCCCAACATACGCGTAATGGAGCGCCTCAAACCCAAAGACATCTTCCGCAAAGGCGACAAATGGATACTCGACATGGGGCAGAATATGGTTGGAACGCTGGAAGTGAAAATTGGAAAATGGAAAGCGGAAAGCGGGGACACCGTCATCTTCCGCTATGCCGAACTGCTCAAGGAGGATAGTACACTCTACGTGGACAACCTGCGCTCCGCCGAATGCACCGACCGATACATTGCGGCAGCCAATTCTCAAATCTCAATTCTCAATTTTCAATTCGTCTACCACGGCTTCCGCTACGTGGAAATCAGCGGCCTGCCCGAGGGAAGCAAACCCACGACGGACGACTTCACCGGCCTGGTCCTCTACGACCAGATGGCCTCCACCTCCACCTTCGAGACCGACAACGACATCATCAACGCTGTGCACCGCAACGCCTTCTGGGGCATCCGCGGCAACTACCGTTCTATGCCCACCGACTGCCCCCAGCGCGACGAGCGCATGGGCTGGACCGGTGACCGCACTACGGGCTGCTATGGCGAAAGCTTCCTCTTCGACAACCATCGCCTCTATGCCAAGTGGCTGCAGGACCTCGAAGACTGCCAATGGCCCAACGGGCAGCTCTCCGACGTCGCCCCTGCCTACTGGCGCAACTACACCGACAATATGACCTGGCCGGGTGCCTTCGTCACTGTGGCCGACATGCTCTATACCCGCTTCGGCGACATCGAACCCATGAGCCGCCACTACGACGCCATGCACAAATGGTTGCTGCACATGAAGCTGTGGTACCTCAAGGACGGCATTATGACCCGCGACTGCTACGGTGACTGGTGCATGCCGCCCGAAAGCCCCGAGATGATACACAGCAAGGATCCCAGCCGCATCACCGAGGCTGCCGCCATTAGCACTCCTTTCTACTGCTACCTATGCAACCTAATGAAAGGTTTCGCCGTAAGGCTTGGCAAGGACGACGATGCCAACTTCTTCCAGCAGGAATATGACAGCGTGACCGCCGCCTACAACGCCCGCTATCTCGACACCCTCACGGGCAACTATGCCAACGGTACGGTCACCGCCAATATCCTGCCTCTATGGTTCGGCATGGTGCCCAACAAACTTGAGGACAAAGTCTTCGCGAATATTTTAGACAAAACGATGAATGACTTCGACGGGCACGTATCCACCGGTGTGGTAGGCATCCAGCAACTGCTGCGCACCCTGACCCACTACGGCCGCACAGACCTGGCCCTGCATCTTGCCACCGACACCACTTACCCCTCGTGGGGCTACATGGCTAAGCGCGGTGCCACCACCATTTGGGAACTGTGGAACGGCGACACAGGCGACCCCAGCATGAACAGCGCCAACCACGTCATGCTCCTTGGCGACCTTCTCATCTGGGAATACGAATACCTTGCCGGCATCCGTCCTCTCGAACCGGGATATACCAAGATTGAATTGCGCCCCACTGTGCCCGATGGGTTAAATCGCGTCGACTGCACCTACCGCTCCGTCAGCGGCCTCATCGAAAGCCACTGGCACCGCGACGGCAACCGCTTCGAGTGGGTCATCGTCATACCCCCCAACACCACTGCCGAAGTCTACCTGCCCACCGCCGACGGCTACGCCGAAAAGCAAATCCTAGGCAGTGGCCGACACCTTCTGTGCAGCAACATCTAGATGGATTATTTGACATTTTTCACATCTCTCCATCCTCTTCCCCACCCTATTTTTCACCCCACCATCACCACAATGGAAGGTGTGGGTAGGGTGCAGAAGGGAGATGGCAGGTTGGGAAACGCTAATATTCAAATAATTAACCATTAGAAGATTGAACTTAATGCATATTTCAGATTGACTGTTGTCAAAATATCATTATTACAAAAAACCTCGATACGATGTATCTTTCTGTAGTCCTATATTACCTTTTGGCAATCAACCTGTTGACATTTGTTGCTTATGGTCACGACAAATGGAAGGCCCGCCACCCACATCCCCATATTCACCCACGCCGCACCCGTCAGCGGACGTCCGAGGCCACCTTGATGCTCCTAGCCGCCCTTGGGGGCAGCGTCGGTGCCCTCCTCGCCATGTACCTCTTCCGCCACAAGACACTCCACAAGAAGTTTACCCTCGGCATTCCCTTGATACTGGTGGCACAAGTGGTGCTGGCAATAGTATGTGCCTGGCTATTAACCGCAAATGACCGTGCTGGAAGAAGTGGAAAAACGGAATCTGCTGAAGTAAAAATGGATGATATGACAGATAAGATAGGCACACACGAAGAGTCGACCATCGAGATTATCAAGCACCATGTCTATGAGGTGCGGGGCAGCGCGTGATGCCCGACCGCAACTTGGCAGGATTGTATGGGGTGGAGACCCGTGTGCTTAATCCGGCAGTTAAACGTAATACTGAACGCTCCCAGCAGATTTTATGCCCCAATTAGCTACAGAAGAAGGCGATAGCATATCATCACAAATGATTATCCGCATTTGCCGTAAAGAAGCCTCGAAGAGGCTTAATATTAATAACACTGTGAAGAAAGTCCTGAGGACTTTCGATAGCGAAGCGGAGAATTTAGCGGAGCGCAGTGCGGTGACTGATAGTCAACACATCGGGTGCGTTTCGGAGTGAAGAAAGTCCTGTGAACTTTCGATAGTGGCACAATGTGCCACGGAGAATGAAACGCCCTCGCCTATGTGCCAATTGCGGATAATCATTCATCACAAATTGTGATGACATAGTAACTAAACTTTAATGACAAAAAACATGATACTTAGAGAAGTAAAGAATGAACTGCTAGACAGGCTGACCCCTTTCGCTTCCACTAATGGATTTAAGATAAGTAAAGGGCAATTTTTGATGAACAAAAAGACCTTGATGGGATCTGCTTCAATCTCATTCGAACATCTGTCGGGGTTGGACAATATACAAATACAGCCCTATGTTGAGATAAAGATAGATGCTATTCACAATATATGTGAAAAACATGGATTTAACCTTAACTACACGGCTTTTATCAATTTATTCGTTTTGGAGTCCGTTTTAAATAATACCTATACATGTGATACACAATGGAAACTACAAATCAATCAAAAAGAAAGATTTTCAGTGCACTCAATACAAGATATTGGTAAAATTATCAATCGACTAATCCCAATGCTTAACAATGCAGTCAACTATATCAATAGCAATTCTTGTGTAGAGTCAATAGACAGAATGTATAACACAGATCCACTGTATGAGTACAACCCTAATTGTTCAGGGATGGATACCCATTGTATTGTTGGCTTAATAGCGGCGAAACTGAGCAACAATAATTATTCTCATATTCGCGAAATTTACTCCAACAAGGTGGAATATAGTGATTTTTTGGAAAGCACCAAGCATTCTTATTTTGCCATTAGAGACTTTCTTGATGAGATGGACCGCACTACAGATTGAGAGTGTCCCCAAAGTCCGCAAACAAAACCTTACAAACTGCAAAGGATAATGGGCATGCAAACACGAAACAAGCAAAACAGATAGCCCCGAGCGACACCCCGACAGACGAGGAGCAGTAACCTACAAATGACCAACAATATGCAGTTACGAGAAGACATTACAACTCGACATCGACAAGCACAATTCACAATATCCCCCTATCACGGTAGAGACAATAAAAAACAATCACGACCCTCACTCATCAATTGGCTTATGTCTCCCACGGAGAGCATCTCAGAAACGGCTTTAGTGCAGGGCGGCACATTGAAGTTTAGGGCTATTGTAATCCGTCAGATTTGTCGGTTAGAAAAATAATTTTCATCACTCCATTTTATTTTTGTATTTTTGTAAATTCACGTATAGTATTATACGCGACGTATTGTTGTCTCTATTAAAGAATTATACACAACGCCGATGAAGAGCGAGAATGAAATAACAGCTATTAGGACTTCCGAGGTGGAGCTTATCAAGCATCGCATCTACGAAGTGCGGGGTTTGCGAGTTATGCTCGACCGCGACTTGGCGGAGCTGTATGGGGTGGAAACAAAGGTCTTGAACCAAGCGGTCAAACGTAATATTGAGCGTTTCGCTGAAGACTTTATGTTTAAGTTGAACAAAAATGAATGGGCGTTTTTAAGGTCACAAATTGTGACCTTAAAGGAGAGTACCACTGATGCTGATACTGAAGAGATTGACGATATTGAGACTAGTTTGAGGTCACAAATTGTGACTTCAAGTCCAGAAAGCATTGATAATGATATATATTTGAAGTCACAAATTGCTACTTCAAGTTGGGGAGGCACACGCAAAATGCCTAATGCATTCACTGAATTAGGCATTGCAATGTTGAGTTCAGTCCTGCGGTCGGAGACGGCAATTCAAGTCAACATCAACATCATGCGGGCGTTTGTGGCAATACGCCATGCGGTGAGTGCATGGCAAGGGGTGAACCTGAAGGTAGAGCAACTGTCGCACAAAGTGGACCAGCTCAACAACTATGTGGAGGAAATCCTGCACGACCAGAACGACATCAACCGCATGCAGGAGGAGACCAACACAGAGATAGCACTTCAAATAGAGGCCATCAACGATGCCCTAGACCAACTGCGTGAGAAATCATCAACACCACAAAAACGGATAGGGTTTAAAACAGAAAAACAATAAGATATACGATTTGCGGTCGAAAATTTCGACCGCAAAATAATAGATTTGGCATTCGCGAGTGCCAAAACATAGAAAGAAAAAAGGAAATATGACAAAGATACAGGAAATAATGCTCAACATTCCCAATTTTAAAGGGGTCGAATTCGACCCCTTTAGAAGACAAAACTCCTCGAAATCGATGGGTATGGAAACCAAAAGACAGCAAAAGACAGTTAATCATAAGTCTTGCGGTCAAATTTTTTGACTGCAAAATACAAAAAGTACCATTCATGCCAACCACAATACACGTTCAAGAACAAACAATCACGGTTATCTCGCATAACGAGAGCGACTATATCTCACTAACGGATATGGTGCGCAATCAAATGCAGGAACATGTGATTTTTCGTTGGTTGAGCCTGAAGAGTACCATCGAGTACCTCGGTGAGTGGGAGGCATTGTATAATCCGAATTTTAATTATACCGAATTCGGTACAATTAGAAACATGGCAGGAAGCAACAACTTTGTGCTGTCGGTAAAGACCTGGGTGGAGAAGACTGGTGCTATGGGCATTATATCGAAGGCTGGCAGATACGGTGGCACCTATGCCCACCGTGACCTCGCCTATCATTTCGGTATGTGGATTAGTCCACGCTTCCAACTGCTGTTGGTCAAAGAGTACCAGCGTCTGAAAGAAGAGGAACATAAGCAACTGGGTTGGTCGGCGAAGAGGGAGCTGTCGAACATGAAGAAACATCCAGTGGATGTTTCGATAGCGAAGCGGAGAACAAACCATATCCACACCGATGCCGTCCGCGCCAACCTTGTGCCCGACGAGGTGGATGCCTACCACAGTTCGCTTATCTATGCCGAGGAGGCGGATGTCCTCAATGTGGCCCTCTTCGGCATCACTGCCAAGGAGTGGCGCGACGCCAACCCCGGCAAGAAAGGCAATATGCGCGACTATGCCACGATAAACCAACTCATCTGCCTCTCCAATATGGAGAACCCGAATGCCGTCTTTATCAACGAAGGTATCCCGCAACGCGACCGCCTGCACAAACTCAACAAGGTAGCCATCCAACAAATGACCGTGCTGGAAGAAGTAGGAAATAGAAAACTGCTGAAATAAAAATACAATATGAAGAACCGATTAAGCATAATAGTTTCACTAATTTCACTCGCTGGTGTTCTGGTAATAGCGGGAATATGGATATTTGGATCCATAAAAATTTCTGTTGTTTCATTAGATACATTCATCGGGATATGTGTTGCATTGATGGCAATTGTTTTCACAGTAATTGTGGGATTACAGATTGTTAATGCAATTGATATGAAAGAACGAATATCAGAAACGGAAAGGAAACAAAAAGAGCAAATAGAAATAGAACGAAGATTGGCCGAAAATGATTTGATTCAAACAAAACAAGTCAATAACCTTCAAGCGGGTATTTGCAGTACAAATGGAGATTTATATCGAGTACAAAACAATTTGATTGAAGCGTTTTGGTGCTACCATTCTGCATTATACCATTCTATTATTGCTGGCACACCAAAGCTAGAAGCAAGGATAAAAACCATGAGAATCGTTGCTGGACAAATTTCGTCAAAGCCATCTGCCGATTTTTCCATTTTATTACCTCAAATTGTATTTGAGTATAGTGAAATAAAGAAAACGGACGTATACCGTAACTATTTGTCAAGTGATTATGATGCTATAATGATGAATTTTGAAAAAAAAATGAAAGTTTTAGGGTTAATTCCTTCTACGGAAAACTATTTCTCAAAACAACATAGTTTATACGAGAGCCCAATTAAGAAATAAATAACAAAAGACATGGAATTTCTAGGAACAAACAAATATAAGATTATTCATGGGGATGCTTTGCAGGCTTTAAAATATGAAGTCAAAGACAACTCGGTGGATTTGATATTTGCGGATCCTCCATATAATATTGGGAAGAATTTTGCTGGGTGTAAAGACAAGTGGAATTCTGATGAAGATTATTTAGACTGGTGTTACCAGTGGCTTGACCTTTGCATCAAGAAGCTAAAGACCAATGGATCCTTCTACGTGATGACATCCACTCAGTTCATGCCATATTTTGATTTGTACCTACGTAATCGTATTAATATCATGTCTAGAATCATGTGGTATTATGATAGTTCCGGGGTACAAGCCAAAAACTATTATGGCTCGATGTATGAACCCATTTTGTTCTGTGTAAAGGATAAGAATAATTACACCTTCAACTCCGAAGAGATAATGGTGGAGGCAAAAACCGGATCAAAACGTAAACTCATTGATTACCGCAAAAATCCACCTCAACCGTATAACACAAGAAAAGTGCCTGGGAATGTATGGGAATTTGCACGTGTCCGCTACAGAATGGAGGAGTATGAGAATCATCCTACCCAAAAGCCAATAGCTTTACTCGACAGGATTATTAGAGCGAGTTCCAATGAGGGCGATTTGGTTCTTGACCCATTTTCTGGGTCGTTTACCACAGCGTATGTTGCAAAGCAACTAGGTAGAAGTTGTATCGGTATTGAGTTGCAGGAAGAATACATTAAGATCGGATTACGTCGTCTTGGCCTTTCCAATGAATACCGTGGAGAAGTTTTGCACCGTGTAATGAAATCATATCGTCGAGAAGAAACGGAAGAACAGTTAAGTTTAAATTTCTAAATAATAATCTGCTATATGGAACATGCATTTACACAGAATATAAAAGATATTTTGGCAAAACATTTTAATAAGCAAGCAGATGAGTTGTACATTCAAAGTCCACTGCTACAGTACCTCAATGTCAAAACAAAATCCGCACAACGAGGCTCAAAATCAAGGTCTAGTTTTGCTAATTTATACGCTATTTATGTTCTTGTCGAAGACTATATTAAGAAAGGCTTTTTGAAGTCCAAAGATTACTCCAAATATGATGGCGCTCAATTTACAGTTTTATTGAAAAGAACTCGAGAACTTCCTTTTGGTGCCAAATTACAAAATCATGCACTTAATAGTCGTATGAATGAAGAATTCAAGAGTTTGTTTCATGAATGTGAGTTCGCGCCAATAATACGTGATCCTCAAACAAATCGATATTGGGTAAATGAGAATTTACTCAAAATAAAAATTGGTAAGAAATCCTATAATATTGCCCAAGCTATTATTGATATTATAGATGAATACATTCAGGTGAAATCAGACTCATTTCAACGATTTATCAAACAATGCCAAGAACTTGAAAATCTTGAAAATAACGAAAATGTGGAAAGTAAGAGTTTCATTGCTGGGTTACTCGCGCCAAATGTTGATGCCAGATTATTTGAGATTGTCAGTTTCTCGATATTAAAATATTACTACAAAGACGAGAAAATATACTGGGGATATTCTTTGGAGGAAATCAACGAGGATTTCCTCAAGTTATATAAAACAGGACGAACCAATGCTAATGATGGAGGTATTGATTTTGTCATGAAACCTCTTGGTAGATTTTTTCAAGTAACAGAAACATTGGATTTCAAGAAGTATTTTCTTGACATTGACAAGATAGAACGTTACCCTATTACTTTTGTCGTTAAAACGGAAGACAATGAGGATGATTTGAGAAAAAAGTTGGAAGATGGCGCAAAAAAGACGTATTCTATTGAGGCAATTGTAAAGAAATACATGGATTGTATAGAAGAATTGATCAACATCCCCAAACTAAAGACAATATTTGAAACCGTTTGTCAACAAGGAGGACTGAATAATATCCTCGGTGAGATTATCCTTCAAAGCAAAGTTGAATTCAATTATGAAGATGATGATTAAAAGTATATTTGGAAACAACAACACAATAATTAATCCTTAAACGTTTAAGTAATTTAATTAATTATGGCAAAAGAAAAAAAGTTTATGACTTGTGACGGCAACTGCGCTGCAGCGCATGTGGCCTACATGTTCAGCGAGGTAGCAGCTATCTACCCCATCACCCCGTCCAGCCCTATGGCCGAGTACATCGACGAGTGGGCCGCTGCGGGTCGTAAGAACCTCTTCGGCGAGACCGTGAAGGTCGTCGAGATGCAGAGCGAGGCCGGTGCCGCCGGCGCCGTGCACGGCTCGTTGCAGGCCGGTGCGCTGACCACCACCTACACCGCTTCGCAGGGTCTGCTGCTGATGATCCCAAACATGTACAAGATTGCCGGCGAGCTGCTGCCCGGCGTGTTCCACGTGAGCGCCCGCGCCCTGGCCGCCCAGGCCCTCTCCATCTTCGGCGACCACGCCGACGTGATGAGCACCCGCCAGACCGGCTTCGCCCTGCTGGCCGAGAGCTCGGTGCAGGAGGTGATGGACCTCGCCCCTGTGGCCCACCTCGCCGCCCTCAGCGGCCGCGTGCCGTTCCTCAACTTCTTCGACGGCTTCCGCACCAGCCACGAGATCCAGAAGATCGAGGCTTGGGATATGGAAGACCTGCGTCCGCTGGTGGACCAGAAGGCCCTGAAGGCTTTCCGCGAGAACGCCCTCAACCCCGAGCACAACGTGACCCGCGGCACCGCCCAGAACAGCGACGTCTACTTCCAGACCCGCGAGCTGCAGAACAAATACTACGACGCCCTGCCCGACATCGTGGCCAAGTATATGGCTGAGATCAGCAAGCTGACGGGCCGCCAGTACGCCCCCTTCACCTACTACGGTGCCAAGGATGCCGAGCACGTCATCGTGGCTATGGGTTCGGTGACCGAGACCATCAAGACCGTGGTCGACTACCTGAACGCCCAGGGCAAGAAGACCGGCTGCGTGACCGTCCACCTGTACCGTCCCTTCAGCGTGAAGTACCTGATGGAGGCTATGCCCAAGAGCCTGATGGAGCACGTGAAGACCATCACCGTCCTCGACCGCACCAAGGAGCCCGGCGCCAACGGCGACCCGCTGTATATGGACATCGTCGAGGCCTTCAAGGACTGCCCCTACAAGCCCACCATCCTCGGCGGCCGCTACGGTCTGTCGAGCAAGGACACCACCCCCGCCCAGATCATCAGCGTCTTCAACAACGCCGAGGGCGAGAAGAAGAACCAGTTCACCATCGGCATCGTCGACGACGTGACCTTCCGCTCGCTGCCCCTGCTGCCCGAAATCAGCATCCTGCCCAAGGGCACCTTCGAGGCCCGCTTCTACGGCCTCGGTGCCGACGGCACGGTGGGTGCCAACAAGAACAGCATCAAGATTATCGGCGACAACACCAACAAGTACAGCCAGGCCTACTTCGACTACGACTCGAAGAAGAGCGGCGGCTACACCTGCTCGCACCTGCGCTTCGGCGACAACCCCCTGCCCGCTCCCTACCTGGTCGGCACGCCCGACTTCGTGGCCGTCCACGTGCCCAGCTACCTGCGCAAGTATGACTGCCTGCGCGGCCTGAAGGACAACGGCACCTTCCTCTACAACAGCCCCTGGACCGTCGAGGAGACCAAGGCCCAGCTGCCCGACTTCGTGAAGAAGTACCTGGCGCTGCACCACATCACGATGTACATCATCGACGCCACCAAGATTGCCGCCGAAATCGGCCTCGGCAACCGCACCAACACCATCCTCCAGAGCGCCTTCTTCAAGATCAGCGAGGTGATTCCTTACGACCTCGCCGTCGAGCAGATGAAGAAATTCATCGTCAAGAGCTACGGCCGCAAGGGTGAGGACGTGGTCAACAAGAACTACCAGGCCGTCGACCGCGGCGGCGAGATCGTGAAGGTCGACATCCCCGCCGAGTGGGCCAACCTGCCTTGCAGCACCGACTTCGCCGTCGAGAAGCACGAGGGCGACCCCGAGTTCATCGCCAAGGTGATGCGCCCGATGGTGGCCCAGACCGGCAACGACCTGCCCGTGTCGGCATTCCTCGGCTACGAGGACGGCACCTTCCCCGCCGGCACCACCGCCTACGAGAAGCGCGGCGTGGCCACCGTCGTCCCCGAGTGGAACCCCGCCAACTGCATCCAGTGCAACCAGTGCTCGCTGGTCTGCCCCCACGCCGCCATCCGCCCCTGCGTGATGACCGACGAGGAGATGAAGAAGGCCCCCGAGTCGATGAAGGCCATCGACGTGAAGATGCCCAAGGAGCTGGCCGGTATGCACTTCCGTATGCAGGTCAGCGCTATGGACTGCACCGGCTGCGGCAACTGCGCCGACGTCTGCCCCGCCAAGGAGAAAGCCCTCGTGATGAAACCCTTCGAGAGCCAGCTCCACGAGGCCGCCAACTGGGACTACGCCCAGAAGTGCGTCACCTACAAGGACAACCTCATCGACAAGAAGGCCAACGTCAAGAACAGCCAGTTCGCACAGCCCCTGTTCGAGTTCAGCGGCGCCTGCGCCGGCTGCGGCGAGACCCCGTACCTCAAGTGCATCACCCAGCTCTTCGGCGAGCAGATGATGGTGGCCAACGCCACGGGCTGCTCCTCCATCTACGGCGGCTCGGCTCCTGCCACCCCCTACTGCAAGAACTACCGCAGCGGCTTCGGTCCCGCCTGGGCCAACTCGCTGTTCGAGGACAACGCCGAGTTCGGCCTCGGTATGGCCACCGCCACCCGCCAGATGCGCGACCGCGTGGAGCGCATTATGAAGGAAGGCCTCGCCTGCGACTGCTGCAGCGCCGAAATCAAGGCCCTCTTCACCGAGTGGATCGAGAACCGCGAGAACACCCTCAAGACCAAGGAAATCGCCGACAAGCTCATCCCGCTGATGGAGAAGTGCGGCTGCGACATCTGCAAGCAGCTCCTCGAGCTCCGTCACAGCCTCGTCAAGAAGAGCCAGTGGATCTTCGGCGGCGACGGCTGGGGCTATGACATCGGATTCGGCGGTCTCGACCACGTGCTGGCCAGCGGCGAGGATGTCAACGTCGTCGTCGTCGACACCGAGGTGTACTCCAACACCGGCGGACAGAGCTCGAAGGCCACCCCGGCCGGCGCTGTCGCCAAGTTCGCCACCAGCGGCAAGAAGATCCGCAAGAAAGACCTCGGTATGATTGCCAAGAGCTACGGCTACGTCTATGTGGCGCAGGTGGCTATGGGCGCCAGCCAGGCCCAGTACTTCAACGTCATCAAGGAGGCCGAGGCCTACCACGGCCCGTCGCTCATCATCTGCTACGCACCCTGCATCAACCACGGCATCAAGATCGGTATGGGCCGCACGCAGAACGAGGAGAAGAAGGCCGTCGAGTGCGGTTACTGGCACCTCTGGCACTTCAACCCCGCCGAGGAAGACGCCGGCAAGAACGGCT
>CAMUZR010000022.1 GCA_947165255.1 uncultured Bacteroidales bacterium | reverse complement strand
GATTCTTAGTGAGATACCTGCGGATGATGCTTATCATATGGAAGTGGCACATCTGCATCGGGTACCTTGCAAACTCGGAGAACAGGCTCCGCATTACGTCCACGACGATACCCTTGATGCTATATCCCCGATTCTCTATCGACGCTATTGCTGTACGGTAATCCTCCAAGGCCTCATGCCGTATGAATTCAAGATAAAGAACCGCACCTGTGAGGCCGTCTATCGCGAGCAGGATACCCCAATTGCGCCCCCAGTAGGTGGCATCGACATTGACGTATCCACTGCCGTGAAGCATGGGCTGCTCCCATTTCATGACCATGGCCGACAATTGCCTTCTGATTGTGGAACTGCTTCTTCCGTATGCCTGCGACAACTCCTCCACGGTTTGCTTCCCATCCAGGTACATGGCCCATAGGTCGCTATCCGACGGCCCCGTCATCTGGCGAAACTGATAACCGCATTTTTGGCATTTGTATAGTTGTTTGCCCCCTCGGACTCCGTTTTTCTTGGTCGCTTGTGACCCGCATGCTGGACATTTTTTTTGTGCATATTAAACCTTTTAAATTTCTGCAAAGATACGAAATGTCTAGCTTGCCGGCACTCCTCAGCCTGCAAAATGACTATTAGAGCATCTTCTCAAGCCGATTTTTTCCATAACCTTTTGAATCGCTCAAAACACTTGCTGCACCTACATTCTGCTTATGTCGAAGCCTGCAAAATGACTATTACGCCACAAAGTTATCCCGAACTTACGCAGTATCTGATAAAATGAAAGCGGGTGTTTCATACTATTTGAGACACCCGCCTGCTTATATTTTGGGCAACTGCACGTTAGGGTTCTATCCAGTCGCCGTTTTGCTTGATGAGGTTGACTAGTTCGTCGACGGCGTCGGCTTGGTCGATGTTGCGTTTCATCACTTGGCGGCCTTTGTAGAGAGTGATTTTGCCAGCGCCCTGGCCAACGTAGCCGTAGTGGGCGTCTGCCATTTCTCCAGGACCATTGACTATGCACCCCATGACGCCAATTTTGACGCCTTTAAGGTGCTGAGTGCGGGTCTTGATTTGCTGCAGGGCCTGCTGTATGTCGTACTGGGTGCGGCCGCAGGAGGGGCAGGCGATGTACTCACACTGGCTGATGCGGGCACCGACGGCCTGGAGGATGTCGTAGGCCACAGGAATTTCTGCGACGGGGTCTTCGGTGAGGGATACGCGGATGGTATCGCCGATGCCGTCGATGAGGAGGGCACCGATGCCGGCGGCACTTTTGAGGCGGCCCTGCATGGCATCGCCGGCCTCTGTGACACCGAGGTGGATGGGGTAGTCCATGCCGAGGGCATGCATCTTCTGGACGAAGAGACGTGTGCTCTGCACCATCACCTTAACGTTGCTGGCCTTCATGGAAAAGACGAGCTGGTGATAGTCCTGCTGATGGCAGACTTGGGCGAACTCGATAGCGGATTGTGCCATGCCCTCAGGGGTATTGCCGTAGCGCGAGAGGATGCGCTCGCTGAGCGATCCGTGGTTGGTGCCGATGCGCATGGCGGTGTGGTGGGCCTTGCAGATGTCGATGAGGCGAGCCATCTTGTCGCCGATGCGGTTGAGTTCGTCGGCGTATTCTTGGTCGGTGAAGTGGGTGCGGCCGGTGTTGCGGTCGGTGTAGTTGCCGGGGTTTACGCGCACTTTCTCAACAATGGTGGCGGCCACTTCGGCGGCCTGGGGGTTGAAGTGTATGTCGGCAACGAGGGGAACGTGGCAGCCGTGCTGGGCCAGCTGGTTTTTGATGTCGTAGAGGTTTTGGGCGGCACGGACGTCAGGTGCGGTGATGCGCACCAGTTCGCAGCCGGCCTCGACTAGACGGAGGGTTTGTTCGACGGTGGCGCGGGTGTCCATGGTGTCGGTGTTGGTCATAGACTGTACTCGGATGGGGGCTCCGCCGCCGAGGGTGAGGTTGCCAATGGTGATTTGTTTGCTCATGAAAGATGGTTTTTTATCAGATTATTCGGAACTTTCGGAATAATCCGATTATTCAGATGATTCTGATTATTATTGTTTAGTTTTGAAATAGACTTCGGTGGCGCCGGAGCCGTAGAGAGACATAGGGGCGTCGACGTATTGGAGGTTGTCGTAAAGGTCGAGCTCTTTCTGTATCTCGGTTTTGAGTACTCCACGGCCGACGCCGTGGATGAAGACTACCTTTTTGAATCCGTTGAGGAGGGCATGGTTGAGGCAGGTGCGGAAGAAACGTTTCTGGAGCTCGTGCTTCTCGATGTCGCTGAGTTTCTCGGGATGGTCGGTAAGAGCCTCGATGTGCAGGTCGACCTCGGCTTCACCGGGTCGGGTCATGTACTGCAGGAGGATGTTCTCGTTGAGTTTCTGTGCGTTCTGTGTCTGGAGCTGGGCGAGGCGGCTTTTAAGGCTTTTTATCTGGTCTTGGAGGTTGGCCACCTGGGAGCGGAGGCGTATGTTCTCTTCGAGCAGCTTGTCCTCGTCGCGGTCGTCTGTGCGGCCGGTGTATTTCTCTTTGAGTTTGCGATTCTGCTCCTGCTCGCGGGCGGCGGCTTTCGACTCGGCCTCGGCCATGCGGCGAGCCTCTTCGGGCGAAGGCATATCACCCGGAACGTCCTGGTTAAAAACCTTACCCACCCCGCTCATGTCGGCCATACGTATCAGCTCGTTGGCGGGCATAGGCATATCGAAACCCGTGTCGTCGCGCACAAAGATGAAATCGTTAGTGATTTTGGTGACCACTCCGCCACCGATACTGTTGAGGAACTTTACCTTGTCCCCTATCTGAAATTTAGTCATACTGCTATTATTATCTTTCTTATCACAATAGATGAAAAATCAGCCAATCAGTTCGTCGGCCAACTGGCTGAAATCAATGCCGTCGAAGTTGCCGCTGGACATCATGAGCAGATTCGCCCCTGTCCAATCCATGCGGCGCAGTTCCTCGACCAAAAGAGACGAGTCGGTGAAGACGCGCACCCGCTCGTTGGCAAAAGAGGCGCGCACCTGTTCGGGGTCGAGGTTGGGCAGTTTTTTGAGCTGGAGTGCATGCTGGCTGTAGTAAACAAAGGGCACATCGGCGCGATCCATAGTGCCGGCATACTGTTTGAGAAATTCGGCCGTGAGGCTGCTGAAGGTGTGCAGCTCCATGCAGGCTACGAGCCTTCTGGAGGGGTACTGCTCCTTCATGGCGGCAATGGTGGCGCGGAGCTTGGAGGGAGCGTGGGCGAAGTCTTTGTAGACGGCGCTGCTGGGGGTCTGACGGACCAGCTCGAGGCGTTTGCTGGCGCCGTGGAAGGACTGAATGGCAAGGTCGAACTGCTGGTCGGTGACGCCCAGGCTATTGCAGGCATAGCGTGCTGCGGTGAGGTTCAGCAGGTTGTGTCGGCCGAAGATTTTCAATGGCACTCGTTTGCCATTGTGGGTGAGGTAGGTAGTGCCGTTTTCCACAGCATGGGGGGGCACGTCGTAGGGCTGCTTGGCAATGTCGGTACGGCTGTTTTTCATTGCCACGTCGCGCACCTCGGGGTCGTCGTTGCAATAGATGAGCCGGCCGCCGGGTTCTATCAGGTTGACAAATTGGGCAAACTGGTCCTTGTATATCTCAAAAGTGGGGAAGACGTTAATGTGGTCCCACTCGATGCCGGTGACAATGGCCACATGGGGCTTGTAGAGGTGGAACTTGGGGCGGCGGTCGATAGGCGAAGTGAGGTATTCGTCCCCTTCGATCACCATCACCTTCGCGGTGTCGCTGAGGCGCACCATCACCTCAAAACCTTCCAACTGCGCGCCTACCATATAGTCGGCCTCGATGCCGCAGTGCTGCAGCACGTGCAGAATCATGGCCGTGGTGGTGGTCTTGCCGTGGCTGCCGCCAATGACTATGCGGGTCTTGTCCTTCGACTGCTCGTAAAGGTATTCGGGGTAGCTGTATATCTTGACACCCAACTCCTGTGCCCGCAACAACTCGGGATTGTCAGCACGGGCATGCATACCCAGCACGATGGCGTCGAGGTTGGGGGTGATGCGCTCGGGATGCCAGCCGAAACTGTCGGGCAGGAGCCCGTAGCGTTGGAGGCGGCTGCGGGCGGGGTCGAAGATTTCGTCATCGGAGCCCGTGACGTGGTAGCCTTTCAGGTGGAGGGCGATGGCCAGGTTGTGCATGGCGCTGCCGCCGATGGCTATGAAATGGACGTTCATTTTTTAAAAATCGATTGAAGGTTTTGTAACTGACCCACTTTGTTCAGAACTCGGGATTAGGAGATGAGCTCTTTGGGGTAGAAAATATAGTATTTGGTGACTTGTTTTTCGAGAAAATGACGGTCAAGCTGGTCGGAGGCGTCGCCTATGTCGCGGCAGGAGCCGTCTTTGAAAAGGACTTTGATTTCCTGGTCGTTATAGTCGTAGGCGTGGTTGCGTAAGATGCCTGTGCCGACGAAGTATTCGCTCTCGTGGGGGTCTATGCCGTAGAGGAGCTGGGCCTGTGTGCGGAAAGTTTGTAACGCCTCGGGGCTGAAGGGTTGCGCCGAAACGCGGATGGCGCTGAGGTGGCGATTGACGAGGTGGTCCGAAAGGGTGCGGAGGACGGTGTCGGGGTGGGAGAGCCAGCATTTGACGGCCATGTCTATGTCGCTGTCGTCGAGGAGGGCAAAGTGGTCGAGGAGTTCGGGGCGGGAACGGAAGTCCTGCTCCGTATAGTGGTGGGTGAGGAAGTCGAGGAGCGGGAGGCCGTCGATATGGAGGCTTTGGCCAGCGGCGGCCAGCTCGCGGGCACGGCGGAGGATGCCGAGGAGGAGGTTGTCGGCTGCAATGACCGTCTTGTGGAGGTAGACCTGCCAGTACATGAGTCGGCGCGAAATGATGAATTTTTCAACGGAATAGATGCCTTTCTCGTCAACCACCAGTTCGTCGTCTTTGACGTTGAGCATACTGATGATGCGGTCGGTGCCGACAATGCCCTCGCTGACGCCGGTGAAGAAACTGTCGCGGCCCAGATAGTCAAGTCGGTCCATGTCGAGCTGGCTGCTCACAAGCTGGTGAAGGAAGTGCTTGGGGTAGGTGTCATCGAAAATACTGATGGCGGTGGTGAGGCTCCCGCCGAAAGTCTGGTTGAGGCGCTGCATGAAAAGACGGGAGCAGACCTCGTGGGGCATGTCGGCAAGGGTGTGCTCGGAGGTGTGGGAGAAAGGACCGTGGCCTATGTCGTGCATGAGTATGGCCAGCTTGGCCCCTAAGACTTCGTCGCGGGTCATTTCCACGCCTTTGACTTTCAGCACTTCGAGGGCACGGTTCATAAGGTTCAAGGCGCCGAGCATGTGGCTGAAACGGGTGTGCATGGCGCCCGGGTAGACGAGGCAGGTGAATCCAAGCTGCTTGATACGGCGCTGACGCTGGAAAAAGGGGTGGGAGATGACATCGAAAATAATGTCGTCCTCTATGGTGAGGAACCCGTCGTAGACCGGGTCGTTGATAATCTTGCGCTTGTTAGTCATTTTGTTCCCAAAACGTAACATGGTTCTTTTTATTGCCCCGAAAGTGAAATATTTACTAATGGTCGAAAGATTTTCTTAAAAAAAATTTAGGGGTGGCCGAATATTTCGGGGGTATTATACGTTTATTAAGTGAATGGTCGAGAAGGAATACATAAGGATTGCCCAAAGCTGCCGAGAGGACCTGTACCGTTTTGCCGTGCGTTATACCGCCGACGGCGACGGGGCATGGGACGTTGTGCAGGACGCCCTGGTGAGCCTTTGGACCCACCTCGGTGAGGTAGAGGCCGAAAAGGCAAAGGGCTGGCTGGTGAGGGTGATGTACAGGGAACTGGTGGACCTGCACAGGCACGAGATGAGGTTCCAGGCCATTGCCGCCGAGATTGCCGGGGAAAAATGGTACAGGCAGCACGATAACTACGAACTGCACGATGCCACCCAAATGGCACTGAACCAACTGAATGAGCAGCAGCGGGCCATTCTGCTGATGAAAGACGTGGAGGGTTACCATTATAAGGAAATTGCCCAGCTGACCGACATGAGCGAGACGCAAGTGACAGGCATTCTTTACCGGGCAAGGGTGAACTTTAAAAAAGCATATTTGAAACTAAACGAAAACAAGATATGATCACGCTAGAGAATTACGAGAGCTACCTCTTTCTCTACCATGAGGGCGAACTGGACAGCACGGCCTGCACTGAGGTGGAGCGCTTCCTGCTCGAGCATCCCGACATTCGCGAAGAGATGGAGGCCTATTACGACCCCACGCTGGTGGTGACGGCCCAGCCTCCGGCCACCCCTGTGCGGCGGCATCCCCTGTGGGTATGGGCGGCAGCGGCATGCTTGGCTGCTGTGCTGGTGAGCGGGGCATTCCTTTTCATAAGTCCGGCGGAGGGGGATGGCTCCACATTGGCCGTTGCCACACCCTCTCAACCTCTGACGGAGGTACTTCCCGCCCAAGATAGCCCCGCCATTCAAACCGCCCAGCCGTCCCTGCCAATGCAAGTCCAGCGCCGCCAAAGTCATGCCCCGCAGGCTGTTGCCAAAGCTGAGACGGACTACAGGCCGGCCGCATCCCTGGCAGCAACAGTGGCCGAGACGATGCCCGCCGAGGACAATCTCATTGCCCAGGAGGCACACCTCCCCCTGCCAGAAGTGGTCGAGTGCCAGCAGATAGCCGAGGTGCGAGACCTAGTTCTGGTGGACAACCTGGCCCTCGAGGTGCCCAACGCTTCGGAAACCCGGCAGCCCCTCATAGTGCATCTGGCCATGAACTTTAGAAGGAACCTGGCCAACACCCGCCAGACCATTCGCGATTTTCTTAGGTACGAACTGTTTTCCGACACCAGTTACGACCAATTGGCACAAGCAAATATCTCTCAAGACGAATAATACAGAAAAAAATGAAAAGAATAGTTTCCATCCTAACCATTATGGCCTTGGCCGCCATGGTTGCTGCCCAAACGACCACCTACCGCCAGAACCTGCAGCGCGAAATCAACCACCTGACCGTGTCCGGCAACTGCATCGTCCGGCTCTCGCAGGACAGCTGCAACTGGGTGGCCTACAAAGGCACCGCCCTGTCCGACACCGCCCGGCTGGTGGTAATCGAGGGCAACCACCTGACCACCACCCCGGCCGCTGACAACATGACCCTCTACGTGGGCACCTCTGCCGGCCGTGGCGGCACGAGCGCCCAGCTGACCTTCGACGCAAAGGGCAACGCTCTGATTTTCTTCAACGGCAAAGTATACGAGAACGGGCACTTCAGCATTGCCTCCGAGAGCGGCCACACCATTGCCACCGAGAACATCGCCCAGCAAAAGAAATACAACGCCTCCCACCGTTTCCATCTAGACTACTTCTTCGGAGCCTGCCGCTGGATAACCCCCAACCGCAACCCCACAAAAATGGAAGCACTGAACAACATCAGCGCCAAATTGGCCTACTCCCCCATCATGAACGACCGCATCGGCGCAGGATTTGGAGCCCAAATCCATCTCAACTCCTACCTCTTTTCCTCCCCCAACACCAATCTCACCAGCACAGATGGGGCTCTCACCCTCGAAGGTTACAACTCGCCTTCCAACGGCTCGTGGGAAAGCGAGATGCTCATCACCTCTATCGACCTACCCATCCACTTCACCTACTTCCCCAACAAAAATAAACATTCGACCAACCTTCAGTTGGAACTCATTCCGCAATTCATCCTCAACAACACCTTCACACGCAATTTCAACACCACTGTCAGCGACCAGAATATCAGTGCCTCCTACGCCCAGGATGTGCCCGCCAACCACTTCCAGCTCATGGCGCGGCTGAGTGCCAACTTCGGCATGTTGGGCGTCTATACCGAGGTGGGGCTGACCCCCATTGTCAACGACATCCTCTTCCCACCACCCGCAGTGCCCTTCTCGCCCCACCACATTGCCTTCGGCTTTCGCATCAATCTGTTCAACGCACTGGCCGACTGAGAAACCTTTTTAACAAAAACAAAATATGAAATACACAATTCAATTCAAAACAATAGCCTTCATCGTAGGCCTTATGTTCCTCTCGTCGTGCGCGAAGGAAATTAGCATGACCGACACCAACACAATAAGCCCAGCACAAGCGGCTGCCATGCTCCAGGGCGCATGGGACTACCAGGGCGGACTGGAAGAGTGGCACATCACCTCCCCCGTTTCGAAAGACACAACCATCGTCGACCCCGAATACCCCATGGTGCACAACCTCCGTTTTATGGCCGACGGAACGGCCTACATAGAGTTCAACACCTATAACCAGTTCCTAGGTTTGGATGCCCTGATGTACCAAGAACAAACATTCCTCTGGGCCCTATCCGAATACGGCAACACCCTGATGCTGACCGACGCCAACTGGGAGATGAAAAAGTGGCAGGTGCTCAGCCTCACTGACTCCACCCTGTCCCTCTCCTTCAAACTCGCCGACGGAAGCCTGCCCGCCGGATGCGAAATCACCTGCACCTATGCTTATCGACACAAATAAAGAAACACATAAAAACTCTATAGAAATGAAACTAAGAAACACACTCATGGTGGCAGCCGCGGCTCTGATGATGGCCGCCTGCGACCCCGGATTTGAAGAGGACATAGTCCTCAGCAACAGCTCCTCTCACTCTGTCACCATCGTCCCGAGTGGCGACACGGAGCTGACCCTTGCCGCAGGCGAGGAGAAAGTAATAAAGCATCACGACGGACTCGGCGGGGCAAGCCTAGAATTCGGCATAAATGAGTTCGCTTGGTACTATGGCGACAGCGTCGTCGTGCGTTTCGACAACTCGCGCCAGGTGACCTACCACAAAGACGACACCACCGGCATCAGCCCCTACAACTTCAGCGGGCAGAATTACACCTATGAGGAAAAACGCAAAGAAAGCTCCCCCTTCAAAGGCAACCCCTACTACGGAAAACTCACCTTCAGCATCACCGATGAGCACTATAATGCCGCCCAGTAAGGACAGCCCCAACACCTAAGAAACATGAAAAAAGGCTACCTGAAATTCAAAAACTGGCTGCTCACGCTAGCTGCAACAGCCGTGGGCATCAGCTGTACCGAATGCGCAGTGGAATACGGCACCCCCGAAGCCACCTATCATGTCAAAGGCATCGTATCCGACCCCGACGGAAGACCCATACCGGGGATTGAAGTCAACCATTATGGCCATCCCTACGACACCACCGACCCCCAAGGGGCTTACGCCTTCACCCTCAAAGGCGCTTGTCCCAGTTTGCCCATCGACAATGTCACCTTCGCCGACATCGACAGCACTGAAAACGGCAGCTACCAAGACACCACGGTCAGCATTCCCACTGCGGGCGTGCCTCTCAGTGGGGGCAACGGCCACTGGAACTCTGGCCAGGGACAAGTAAACTATGACATTACTCTCAACCCAAAAATAAACGACAAATGAAAAAGAGTCTCTTTATCTTTGCAACCATAGCTGCAACCAGCGCAGCTCTGATAAGCGGCTGCACCAAATGTCAGGACTGGCCCGAAACGCCTGTAGTCCACAACGTCGTCACCAGCGACTGCCACCACTTTACCGACCCCATTGCCGCCAAGGAGATGAACACCGACTCCATCGTCGTGGAGTGGGACCGTGAAAGTGGCTCCCTGAGCGTGTCACACTACAACATGATGCTGGACTGCGGCATGCACCAGCCCATCCCGACCACCATCCTCCGCGAGGGCGACACCATCCGCGTGACTGAACACGTGGGCGAGCAGGGGCTGACCAACTGCGTCTGCCTATACGACAACTCGTTCAACATCGAATACCTGCCCGAAACACCGTTCACGCTAGTCATCGAGGTGGAAACCCTATGGTTTGACCAGACGGAGACCACTACCGTCTACGAAAATAGTTTCAATTAGAAAATCCTTAAACACCAACCGAAATGAAAAAGACACTTCTCACCCTTGTGGCCGTAGCCATAACCAGCGCAGCTCTGATAAGCGGCTGCACCAAATGTCAGGAATGGCCTGTAAAGCCAGTAGTCCACAACGTCGTCACCAGCGACTGCCACCATTTTACCGACCACATTGCCGCCAAGGAGATGAACACCGACTCCATCGTCGTGGAGTGGGACCGCGAAAGTGGCTCCCTGAGCGTGTCACACTACAACATGATGCTGGACTGCGGCATGCACCAGCCCATCCCGACCACCATCCTCCGCGAGGGCGACACCATCCGCGTGACTGAACACGTGGGCGAGCAGGGGCTGACCAACTGCGTCTGCCTATACGACAACTCGTTCAACATCGAATACCTGCCCGAAACACCGTTCACGCTAGTCATCGAGGTGGAAACCCTATGGTTTGACCAGACGGAGACCACTACCGTCTACGAAAATAGTTTCAATTAGATAATCCTTAAACACCAACCGAAATGAAAAAGACACTTCTCACCCTTGTGGCCGTGGCCATAACCTGCGCCACACTGATATGCAGCTGCGAAAAATGTGGCTGGGACGACGGCCTAGGGGCTTACGACATGGCCACCACCGACTGCCACACCAGCACCGACAAACTGGCCGCCAAAGACATGAACACCGACTCTGTCGTAGTGGATTGGAACCAAGAGCAACGCTTCATGACCGTCAATCACTACAACATGATGCTGGACTGCAAAGGGAACCAGAACATTACCACCACCATCCACCGCAATGGTGACACAGTGTGGGCAGTGGAGCATCTGGGCGAGCAAGGAATGACCGACTGCATCTGCCTTTACGACAACTCCTTCACCATCCAACATCTGCCACAGGAAGCATTCGTATTGGTCATAGAAATCGAATACTCCCACTTGGGCTCCGTCATGGAGCGCAGAAAAGTATTTGAGCAAGGGTACTCCGGACTCAGCTTTTGGGCCAAAAAGAGAGGCTGCTAACAAATACATAAAAAACAATAACCTCATGAAAAAGAATCATTTTGCACTGTCTGCAACAGTTATCGGCTGCACCCTCATGCTCCTATCAGCGGCCTGCCAGCGCACCGACGACATCTTTCCTACCACGCAGAATGCCTTCCGAGGCATGTATCAACCAGCAAACGCCGTGGTGCAAATGCGCCACGACCTGCACGAAGAGGGGGTGGAAGCCAGCATTGACTCCCTCACCTTTTTCGACCGTTGGAGCTGGAGTTCCGATAGACGTCTGGCCCAAGTGGAATTCGACTACACAGGCACCTATTATTCTTCTAACCGCCCTCGTATCGACAATTACTACTACAATAGCAATGGCCGCTTGGACAGCATCTGCTACAGTCTTGGTACGGACGGCAACTACCTGCGCACATACCGCTTTGCCTATTCCGGCGGGCTGCTGAGCCGCATCAGTTTCCCCTTCGGGCAGAACGGCAACGGCAACCGCACCTACACCACCGATTTCCTTTACCGCAACGGCGAAGAGTACCCCTACGCCATTGTCTTCACCCACCCGCTCCAAGAGTGGTTGTACGATTTATACCACACCGACACGCTGGTGAAGCAGTGGACCTTAGAATGGGACAACGGCAACCTGGTGCGTGCCACGGCCGATTCAATGGCATGGTACACCTCAGGCCTCTCGCACATAGAATACTTCTACGACAACCACCCCAATCCCTTCCAAGGCTATTTCAGTTCCCAACTCATCGGCAAGGACGGTTTCATCGACGACCCCACCTGCCTCTGCCGCAACAACCTAGTGCGCCGTGTCGACTACCATTATGACCGCCGCAACGACTCCACCACCTCCTCCGAACACACCTGGAACTACGAATACCTCCCCAGCGGCCTCCCCGCCAACTTCACCGCGGTCTACCCCACCATGTACTGGACCGAAATCACCCACAAATGCACCCTCACCTACGACTCCAACGGCGGATGGGGCGAAGAGTAAAAAAAATCTATATTGGGTTAATCGTGCAGCCGCTGCCAGAGTTCCCAGAGGACGATGGCGGCGGCGCAACTTATATTGAGTGAGTGCTTGGTGCCCTGCTGGGGAATCTCGATGCTGCCGTCGCAGAGGGGCAGCAACTCCTCCTGCACTCCCTCCACCTCGTTGCCGAACACCACGGCCACCCGCTCGCCCAGGCGCTCGGGCAGCGCATCCAGCTTCATGCTGTCGTCCACCTGCTCCACCGCATAAATCCTATAGCCCTGCTGTTTCAACGCCTGCAGGCAGTCGGCCGTCTCCTCGTGATAGCTCCACGCAACGCTCTCCTCGGCCCCGAGGGCGGTCTTGTGAATGTCGCGGTGCGGCGGGGTGGAACAGATGCCGCAGAGACAGATGCGCTCCACGCGGAAAGCGTCGCTCGTGCGGAAAACAGAGCCTATGTTATTCTGGCTGCGCACATTGTCCAGCACCACCGTCAGCGGCAGCTTCTCCGCCGCCCTAAACTCCTCCACCGAAATGCGGTGCAGCTCATCCATGGAAAGTTTGTGTGCCATAGCCTTCAAATAAAATTATCCCACATTTCCTTCCAGGCTGATGCTGAGGAGTTTCTGTGCCTCGACGGCAAACTCCATGGGCAGTTTCTTCAGCACGTCTTTGGCGTAGCCGTTGACAATGAGGCCCACGGCGCTCTCAGCCGAAATGCCGCGCTGCTGGCAGTAGAAAAGCTGGTCTTCCGATATCTTGCTCGTCGTGGCCTCGTGTTCCAGGATGGCCGTGCTGTTGTTGGCCTTGATATAGGGCCAGGTGTGCGCCCCGCAGGTGTCGCCCAGCAGCAGCGAGTCGCACTGCGAGAAATTGCGGGCGTTCTCGGCCGACTTATTAATCTGCACCAGGCCGCGGTAGCTATTCTGGCTGTGGCCCGCGCTGATGCCCTTCGACATGATGGTGCTGTGCGTGTTCTTGCCTATGTGTATCATCTTGGTGCCCGTGTCGGCCTGTTGATAATTGTTGGTGACGGCCACGCTGTAGAACTCGGCGCTGCTGTCGTCGCCCTGCAGTATGCAGCTGGGGTACTTCCACGTCACGGCGCTCCCGGTTTCCACCTGGGTCCACGATATTTTGGAGTGCGACCCCTTGCATATGCCGCGTTTGGTGACGAAGTTATAGATGCCGCCCTTGCCCTCCTTGTCGCCCGGGTACCAGTTCTGCACCGTGCTGTACTTCACCTCGGCGTCCTTCAGGGCTATAATCTCCACTATGGCGGCATGCAGCTGGTTCTCGTCGCGCTGGGGGGCGGTGCAGCCCTCCATGTAGCTCACATAGGCCTCCTCGTCGCACACGATTAGGGTGCGCTCGAACTGCCCTGTGCCGCGCGCGTTGATGCGGAAATAGCTCGAAAGCTCCACGGGGCAGCGTACCCCCTTGGGAATATAGCAGAACGAGCCGTCGCTGAAGACAGCCGAATTCAGGGCCGCGAAGAAATTGTCGCCGCTCGGCACCACCGAACCCAAATACTGCCGCACCAAGTCGGGGTGTTTCTGCACCGCCTCGCTGATGGGGCAGAAGATGATGCCCTGCTCCTCCAGCAGCTTCTGCGAGGTGGTCTTCACCGACACCGAGTCCATGATGGCGTCGTAGGCCACGCCCGCCAGCGCCTTCTGCTCGCGCAGCGGTATGCCCAACTTGTCAAAGGTGGCCAGCAACTCCGGGTCCACCTCGTCCATGCTCTTCTTCTTCTCCTGCTTGGGGGCGGCGTAGTATATGATGTCCTGGTAGTCCACCTTGTCATACTTCAGGTGCCCCCAGGCGGGTTCCTCCATGGTCTGCCATTTGCGGAACGCCTTCAGGCGGAACTCCAGCAGCCACTCGGGCTCGTGCTTCTTGTGCGATATGAGGCGGATGACCTCCTCGTTCAACCCCTTGCCAATGGTGTCGGTATCTATATCGGTTACAAAACCCCACTTGTATTCTTCCGAGGTAACTTCCTGAATTATATCGTTGTTATCTTCAGCCATAGATGTTTTTATTTCGTATTAGAAGAAATGCAAAGATACGACTTTTTTTCGACTCACGCACAACAAAAGCGCCAACCTTCTCTTCCACCGCCGCCCCCTCGTCTGGCCGTGGCCGTCCGTGGGGCGGCGCGGCCCTGTTCCTGCCGCCGCCGAACGGAACGCGCCCGCGTCCCGTCCTGCCTTCGCCCGATGCTCTTTACTTCGCCTATACATCCTCTTTCGTTCTTTGATTGACAGACGAGGAACTGCAGGCCAGCCCTGGGGCAGGCGCTGCCCTTCGGGTGCCACTGGCGCGACTGCGCAATTGGCTGCCGACGATGCGGTCGGGGGCGGGGTCAGCCGGGCAGCAGGCCGACGAAGGTTTCGAGGAAGTGGCGGTCGCAGTGGTCGAAGGTGGCCAGGTGCTGGCTGTCGATGTCGAGGACGGCGACGACTTGGCCGCCCTTCACCACCGGCACTACAATTTCGCTGCGCGAGGCGGCGCTGCAGGCGATGTGGCCGGGGAAGGCCTCGACGTCGGGCACCAGCTGGGTGCGGCGCTGCTGCCAGGCGGTGCCGCAGACCCCTTTGCCGAAGCCGATGTGCATGCAGGCCACGGGTCCCTGGAAGGGGCCGAGGAGCAGCTCGTCGCCCACCACGCGGTAGAAGCCGGTCCACCAGAAGTGGAAGGCCTCGTGGATGAGTGCGGCGGCGTTGGCCATGAGGGCCTGGAGGTCCGTCTCGCCGTCGGCCAGGGCGGCAAACTGCTTGAGGAGCAGGGCGTACTGCTGGCTTTTTTGCTGGGTGAGGGTGTCGCGGTTGTTGCGGGCATACTCGAAAAGGGCCACGGGCAGGTGGCAGTAGCCGTCGGGGTTCTTGGCCAGGTAGTCCTGGTGGTAGTCCTCGGCGGGGAAGAAGTTCAGCAGGGGGCCTACTTCGACGCAGAGGGGCAGGCCGTATTTGGGCGCCTCCTGCGCCATGGCGAGGTTGATGAAGGGGAGGTCGTCGGGGTCGGCGAAGTAGATGCCGGTGCGGTAGCGGGTGCCGCGGTCCTCGCCCTGCTGGTTGAGGCTGGTGGGGTCGACGGCTTTGAAGTACATCTGCAGCAGGAAGGGGAGGCTGACGCGGAGGGGGTCGTACTGCAGGCGGACGGCCTCGGCAAAGCCGGTGGTGTCGGTGTAGACCTCTTGGTAGGTGGGGTTGGCGGTGTGGCCGTTGGCAAAGCCCACCTGGGTGAGGGTGACGCCGTCGATTTGTTTGAAGAAATGCTCGGCGCCCCAGAAGCAGCCGGCGGCAAGGTAGATTTCTTTTTGCATGGTTGAGGGATGGGTGTTAAATGATGTTGGTGACAAAACCCATGATGAAGCCCAGCAGCACGCCGAACCACACGAGGGCTTTCAGCTCGCGGTCCATGAGTTGGAGGAGCATGGTTTCGGTTTGGCGCATGTCCATGGCGTTGATTTTGTCTTCGATGATTTTCTGTATGTTCAGGGCGGCCAGGGCGCGTGGCAGGTTGTTGAGCACCAGTGCGCGGTAGGCCTTGAGGGCGGAGGCTTTGAGTTGTGCGAAGAGTTCCTCGCGGCCCTGGCAGAGCTGGCTGATGGGTGTGGCCAGGAGGCGGTCGGCCTCGGCGGTGACCAGGTCGTCGAGCATCTGGTGGGCGTTGTCGTGGAGCATTTGGTTGATATTGTCGGCCAGCATGCGCTCGACCGAGCCGCGCAGGAGTTCGAGCACTCCGGCTCCCAGGCGGCCGAGGAAGTGTTCGCGCAGGCGGCCCACGACTTGGTCGACGGCCAGGGCGGCCACGCGGTTGCCCAGGGCGGGGTCGGCCAGTTTGGCGTAGACCAGGCGCACCACGTCGTCTTCGACCTGCGAGGTGGCGCGGGCGTACTCTTCGGGCGAGAGGTGGTCGAGGAGGAACTGCTGGAGGGTTTGCTGGGAGTGGCACATGCGGTCGACGAGGTCGTCGACGGCGGCGGCTATCTTTTGCTGCATGTCGTCGGAGAGGAGCTGGGCGGAGAGGCTCTGCTGGTCGAGGAGGTGCTGGCTGACGGTGGCGCCGATGGCACGGGCTATGTTGCCTTTTTCTTTGGGTATGATGCCGGGGGTGAGGGGGATTTTGTAGGGGCCGATATGCTTGGCCTCGTAGGGGCGGAAGAGCATGGTGATGGCCAGGCGGTTGGTGATGCCGCCGATGACTGCCCCCACGGCGGGGCCTAGGATGAAGGAGAGGAAGGACATGGCTGCGGAGGGTGGATGGGTTTACTTTTTTTTGTAATGGGGGTGATAGGTGCTGATGGTGTCGCGCAGGTACTGGCGCGAGAGGTGGGTGTAGATTTGGGTGGTGGAGAGGCTTTCGTGGCCCAGCATTTCCTGCACGGCGCGCAGGTCGGCGCCGTTCTGCACCAGTTCGGTGGCAAAGCTGTGGCGGAGGCTGTGGGGCGAGACGTTTTTGTGCAGGCCGGCCTTGTCGACGGCTTCTTTGATGAACTGGAAGACGGCCACGCGCGAGAGGTGGTGGCCGCGGAGGTTGAGGAAGACGTATTTTTCCTCGCCTGGCTGGGGTGTGAGCTGGCTGCGGATGGTGAGCAGGTAGTCCTGCAGCAGTCTGAGGGCGCGGGGGTTGATGGGGACCCAGCGCTGCTTGTCGCCCTTGCCGATGACTTGTAGCATTTCCTCGTCGGGGTAGATGTTGGCGAGTTTGAGGTTGCAGAGTTCGGAGACGCGCAGGCCGCAGCCGTATAGCACTTCGACGATGACGTAGTTGCGGGCGGGGCCGGGGAGGCTGCGGTCGAAGGTGGCCTGCAGGGCGTCGATGTCGTGGTCGGTGAGGACGTCGGGCAGGTGTTTGGGGCGGGAGGGCATTTCGAGGAGGTCGGCGGGGTTGCTGTCGATGACGTCCTCGATGACCAGCAGTCGGAAGAAGGCGCGCAGGCCTGAGATGATGCGGCACTGGGAGGTGACGGCAATGTCGGCCTGGTGGAGCTGGAAGAGGAGTTGCTGCAGGAGCTGGGTGGTGACCTGCTGGGGCTGGATGCCGAGGGGTTCGGCTATGCGTCGGAGGTGGCCGACGTCGCGCAGGTAGGCCTGGACGGAGTTGTCGGCCAGGTTGCGCTCGAGGCGCAGGTGGGTTTCGAAGTCGCGCAGGTGTCGGTCCCAGTCCATGGGGGTTATTTTTTCTTGGGTTTGAGCGATTCGCCGTCGGAGATAACCCACCAGAGGAAGTCGAGGAGGCCTTCGTCCATTTGCTTGAGGTACTTGGGGTTGAGGTCCTCGCGACGGGCGTCGAGGTTGATGCGGCCATAGGTGGCCATGCGGCCCTGCACCACGGAGGCCTGCCGGTTGAGGTAGGGACCTGGGCGGCCGGGGTTCATCTTGAGTGGGGAGGGGAGGCAGGCGGCCAGGAGGGCGGCCTCGCGGCGGGTGAGGTGCTGAGCCGAATGGTGGAAGTAGTGCTGGCTGGCGGCTTCGCAGCCGTAGATGCCGTCGCCGAATTCGATGACGTTGAGGTAGACCTCCATGATGCGTTTTTTGCTCCAGACGGCCTCGATGAGGGTGGTGTAGTAGGCTTCGACGGCTTTGCGCAGGAGGCTGTGCTTGTGGGGGAGGAAGCAGTTTTTGGCGGTTTGCATGCTGATGGTGCTGCCGCCCCGCTGGCGGCGGCCTTTCTTGCCTTCGAGGTAGGAGATTTTGAGCTGCTTGACGTCGAAGCCGTGGTGGTAGAGGAAGAGGCCGTCCTCGGAGACGACGACGGCGTTGACGAGGTTTTGCGAGATGTGGTCGAGGCGGACGTAGTCGCGCTCGAACCGGACGGCGCGGTCGGGGTCTTTGGTCTGCTGCACGAAGCGGTTGACCATGAGGGGTGTGAGCGGGGGGAAGAAGACGGCGCAGAAGAGCACCTGGAAGATGGAGAAGCCGAAGAGGGCCAGGAGGGCGACCCAGAGGAAACGCCACAGTTTGCCACGGAAGGAGAGCTGTTTCCAGCGTTTGAAGAGACGTTTGCGCGATTTCTTTTTAGCGCCTTTGCTGTTTTTTTTGGCCATAGGATGCGGGGGGGGTGTTAGTTTGACGAGGGGGCTGGAGGGCCTGACGTTGTTCTATTAATTATTAATGTGCGTGTTTGCTCTATTTGAGGGATTATTATTTTTTATGCAAAATTACATTTTTTTGACGAAATAAGAAAAAAAATGTATATTTGTAAATCGTTACAAAAAAAGTATAAACACATAAACATTTCAAAATCAAAATATTATGGCAAAAGTAGCTATTAACGGTTTTGGCCGTATCGGACGTATGTCCTTCCGTGCAATCATGGAAAACCATCCCGAACTGGAGGTTGTAGCAGTGAACGACCTCACCAGTGCAGAGACACTCGCATATCTTTTCAAATATGACTCGGTACACGACAACTTCCCGGGCGAGGTGCATGCCGAAGGCGACTGCATCGTGGTGAACGGCAAGAAGGTGAAGATTTATGCCGAGCGCGACCCGCAGAACCTTCCTTGGAAAGAGCTGGGCATCGACATCGTCATTGAGTCGACCGGCCTGTTCAAGAAGAGAGAGCAGATGATGAAGCACATCAATGCCGGCGCCAAGAAGGTTATCCTGACCGTGCCCGCCAGCAAGGCCGACGACGTGGACGCCACCATAGTGATGGGTGTGAACGACAACGTGTTGACGAAGGAAATGCAGCTCGTGAGCAACGCCAGCTGCACCACAAACTGCCTGGCCCCCATGGCCAAGGTGCTGAACGACAAGTTCGGTATCAAACGCGGTTTGATGAACACCATCCACAGCTATACCAACGACCAGAAGATTCTGGACCAGCCCCACAGCGACCTGCGCCGTGCCCGCGCTGCCGCCGTGTCCATCATTCCCACTTCGAGCGGTGCCGCAAAGGCCGTGGGTCTGGTGATTCCTGAGCTGCAGGGCAAGCTGGACGGCTTTGCCATGCGCGTTCCCACCCCGGACGGTTCTGTGGTAGACCTGACGGCCGAAATGAGCCGCAACGTGACGAAGGAGGAAATCAACGCCGCCATTAAGGAGGCCGCCGAAGGCCCGATGAAAGGCATCCTGCAGTACACCTCCGACCCCATCGTGAGCATCGACATCGTGGACAACACCCACAGCTCCATCTTCGACAGCCTGCTGACCCAGGTGATGGACGGCAACATGGTGAAGGTGATCAGCTGGTACGACAACGAGAAGGGCTACAGCACCCGCGTTGGCGACCTGGCTGCCAAACTGGCCACTCTGCTCTAATAAATTAGAATAGAATAAGTTTCAGGGGAGTGACCTGCAAAGGTGCATTCCCCTTTTTTTATGGATATATGAAGAAAATAGCGATAGTACTGATGGGTGTGCTGGCGCTGGCCGGATTGGGCGGCTGCGGCACACAGGGGTCGGGCGACGAGACGCCGACGACCTATATTTTCACCGACGACTACGGACGCGACGTGGAGGTGCCCTCAAAGCCTAGCCGCATTGTGAGCGTGTCGCACTCGGTGACCGAGATTCTCTTTGCCATGGGGGCCGGCGATTTGCTGGTGGGCCGCACCGATTTCTGCACTTACCCGCCCGAGGTGGAGAAGATTCCCAGCATAGGGGGTATCTCGAACATGAATATTGAGCAGATTCTGTCGGTGAAGCCAGACTTGGTGCTGAGCAGTTCGATGGTGCAGCAGAAGAGTGTGCAGCAGATGGAGAAGATGGGGGTGCCGATGGTGAGCGTGATAGAGAAGCAGCACTTCGACGGGCTGTTTGAGAACATAGAGAAGATTGGCCAGCTGGCCAACCGAAAGGAGGGGGCCGACAGTCTGAACCGCGAGTTGCACCGCGAGCTGAAAGCGTTGCTGGACTCGCTGGGCGAGATTGAGCACCCGGTGACGGCATACTACGTGGTAGGATTTGGCGCGGGCGGCAATTTTACGGCCGGAGGCAACACGTTTATTAACGACATCATCAGCATGGCGGGCGGCAAGAACGTGGCGTCAGACGTGGAGGGATGGAGCTACAGCCTGGAGACACTGATGCAGAAAGACCCGGAGTATATCATCATAAGGACGGAGGATTCGGCCGCCTTCTGCCAGACGAAGCCCTACGACAGGCTGACGGCGGTGAAGGAAGGCAGGGTGATTACGATGGAGTCGGGCCGGATGGATATTCAGGGACCCCGCAACATTGAGGCCATACGCCTGCTGGCCACCCGTTTCAGACAGGGGCGGTAGGTCCAGTCCCGCATAAAAAAACGGCAGCCCCGGATGGGACCGCCGTTTTTTTTGTTATGCCTGAGGGTTACCGGCCGTTCTTGATGAAGGAGATGGCGCGCTCGAATTGGACGTCGACATTGTCGTTCCAAAGGCGGTTGCGGTTGTAGAGGACTTCAATGTCAGGCTGTACGCCGACGCCTTCGACTTGGTTGAAGTCTTTGTCGACCAGGTTGAAGGTGCTGGTGTAGATGTAGAAGGGGAAGACGTTGTGGTACTGTGAGTTGAAGATGCGGAGCAATTCGGGATAGCCGAGGTAGGCATAGTTACCGTAGTCTTCGTAGAGTTCTTGGGTGCCCATGCAGCCGCTGTAGAACAAATCGTGGCTGTAGTTGGAATTGGAAAGGAGAGCACCGGCGGCGCCATAGGTGCGCTCGCCGATGACGGTGCCGTTAGGCAACCCTTTGATGAGGAGGGTGGACAGCTCGGCACAGCTGCCGGAGTTGATGTCGACGAGTGCCACGATGGGTTTAGGTTGGAGGAGATGACGGCTGGGGCAGTTGACCCAGTACTCGGCCCAGGGGCTGTAGTCGAGGCGGCCGAAGCCGTCCTTGACGCGGGTGTAGCCCACCAGATTGATGCTCTGGGAGAGGGAGCCGATGAAAGGAGCGAGGTCGTCAGTCTTGCCACCGGGGTTGCCACGGAGGTCGATGATGATGCCCACGACGGATTCGTCGTTGGCATAGCCGTAAGGGGTCATGCCGGAGGCATCGTCGGTGCCGTAGAAGGCTTTGATGGGTGCCAGGGCGGATATTTTATAATAGAGATTATATCTATTATAGCACATATTGGACAGGCTGAAGTCTGTGAAGCGGAAGTAGGCTATCTTCTCGCCGGCTCGTTTACCTTTGAGGAGGGCGAAATAGGTGCCTGGGAGGCTCATGCTCGTATTCGGGTCGATGGTAGCATCGAAGCCTACATAATCGATAAGGTCGGCTCTGCTGCGCAGCACCTGCAGTTCGCGTTCGAGCTCGGCGCCGGAGTAGGTGGGATGGCTATAATCGTTTGAGCCGGGGTTGACAACGGCGAATCTGCCATTTTTGCCGGGCGCAAAGAAGATGCCCATGAGGTGGTGGTCCAGAAGGCCTTGGAAGAGGCCATCGTAGGCGGCCTGATAGGCGGCCATGGAGACATAGGGCATGGTGTCGAAGGCTTCGAAGACGGGTTTGAAGGTGCGGTAGCGTTCGTCCCAGTCGACGGTGTCGTCGGCCCAGAAGACGTAGCCCTGGTCCATGCCCTGCCAGACGGTTTCGAACTGTATGGCGTAGCTGGTGCAGGTGCGGCTGTTGGGGTTGTCGAACTTGTCTACGGTGGACTCCTTGCGGCAGGCCGAAAGGGTCAGCAGTATCAGTGAGGAAAAAACAACTGTTCTAAAAAGATGGGTTTTCATTGTCATTTCTTTTTTTTTACTTTCAACAGATTAGGACCATCAGAGCCAGAAGTTGAGCCCCGCCTGGAGGACCATGGTGGTGTTGTAGCGGGGGTTGAGGTTGGTCATGTACTCTTTTTGTATGTCGTAGATGCCGTAGTACCAGCGAATTTCAACCCCTAATTCGATCATTTTGGCGAAGATGGCACTCAAGCCGGCGCCGTAGGTGTAGCCGAAGTCTTTACGGTTGTCTCGACGCTGGGACAAGGGGGAGTCTAGGTCGACATCCACATCGTATTCGGGCGAGCCGAAGACGGCCATGGTGCGGCCTTTGCGGTGGCTGGAGAGCCAGTAGCCGCCATAGACGCCGCCAAAGAGATGCAGGCGGACGGTGTTGCCGACGTTGAGCATGATTACGAGGGGGACGTTGAGATACTGGTTGGTGGTGGTGTCGGGATAGAAACCGCCGTAGTTGGTCAGTGTGTGGTCGCGATAGTAGTTTTTATCGAGCATGACGCCGTCGAGCCGGAAGGTGAGCCATTTCCACGGGGAATAGCCGAGCTGGAGGCCATAGGACTTGCCCGGGGCGAAGGGCGTGTAGCTGTAGGCGTCCATGTACGACATGTCAATGATGTGGTAGTTGCGGTCGAGGCCACCCAGGACGCCGAAGGAGAAATGCTTGGAGGGCTGTGTGGCGGCGGGAGCCTCTTGGTCTGCGGAGGCCGTTTCCTGCGCCTGAAGGGCCAGAGGCATGAGGAGCAGGAAGGAGGCGAGCAGGAGTGCCGAAAGGTGTTGTTTTTTCATTGTGATAGAATATGGATATAATGACGATGCAGGGGAATACTAGTTGCCGGTGCGCAGGAATTGGAGAGCGCGGTCGAGCTGGTTGTCCCTACCCGCGTTAAGGCTGTTGAGGTCGAAAAGTACCTCAATGTCGGGTTGGACGCCTTTGCCTTCAAGGCTGGTGTAATCCTTCAGAACTATGTCGTAGGTGCTGGAGTAGACATAGTAGGCAAATTGGTCGGGATGGGTGGGTTTTTTCTCATTGTAAATCTTATAGTCGCCGAAGCAGCCAGAGTAGAAGAGGTCAAAGGCCACGTCGGTTGAGGGTAGCAGGGAGCAGGTGGCGCCCATGGTACGCTCGCCGATGACGGTAGCGCCCATAGCGTCTCGGAGAATTTGGGTGCTCATTTCGGCGCAGCTGGCAGAATTGATGTCGGCGAGGACTACGATGGGTTTGGGCGAGCTGAGGTGATATTTGGGAAGGGGGAACTGGACGGGCATCCATCCGGTGTAGTCCAGCCTGCCCAGGCCTTCCTTGTAGCGGGAGTAGCCGTAATGATAGGGGTTCTGGGCTAAGGAGAGGATGAGATGGTTGATATTGATAATCGAACCGCCAGGATTGGCACGGAGGTCTATGATGATGGACTCCACGTCGGCCCTGTCGGCAGCACCATTGAGAATTCCGAGGCCGATAGAATCGCCATAGAAGGCCTTGAAGGGGAGCAGGACCTCATTGGGGATGGAATCGGGAGATCCCAATTCGAAATCGGAGAAACGTAAGTAGGCAATGTGCTTGTCGGCGGTCTTGCCTGGGAGGAGGCAGAAGATGCTTTTGGTGTAATTACTGTTGCTGCCATTGTATTCGACATAATTGCTTATGCCGGGCTGTAGTTTAAGAGCATCGACCTGTTCTTTGTAGCCAGAGGGGTGGCCGTAGTCGTTTCTGCTAGGAGAGATGCCGACGAGGAATTTGTGGACGGGATTCCAAAGGACGATGGCCATGTGGTGGTCGATGAAGCCGTAGGTGAATTCTTTCCAGGTGTTGACATAGGTGGCGGAGTCGACACCGTTTTGGTCGAAGGATTCGAAGATGGGTTTGTACTTGACGTAGCGGGCATCCCAGTTGATGGTGTCGTGGCTCCAGAGGGTGTAGGTGTGGTCAATGCCCTGCCAGATGGCTTCGAACTGTTCGGAGTAGGAGTTGCAGGCACGTGTGTTGGGGTTCTGGATTTCGAGAGGTTCTTTGCGGCAAGAGGTGGCAAAGAGTAGCAGCACTAGGCCAAGGGCCATGCTTTTATTTATTGAAAAGTATCTGTTGGTCATAATGGTAGTTTTATGGTTTGTGAAAATAAATTATAGGTTAAAAGTGGCACCAATCTGCAGGAGGAAGGTGGTGTTGTAGAAGGGGCTGTGCTCTCTCATGTAGACCTTGTGGATGTCGGTGAGGCCATAGTACCACAACATTTCCACATTGAGTCCCACACGCTGAGAAAAGGGGATGCTGAGGCCTAAACCATAGTTGAGGCCGGCATCGAAACGATTGTCGCGGGTGCTGTTGAACTCGTAGTCTTGATTATAAAGAACACCCTCATCGACGATGGTCACTACCTGAGCAGAGCCGATCAGCTTGGCTTTGTACCAGTAGCCTGCATAGGCACCGAGGAAGAGATGGTAGCGGACTTTGCGGCCGATGGAGAGGTCGGCCATGAAGGGGACGTTTAAGTAGGTGTTTAGCATCATGCTGGCAGAGCCAAATTCCACATCATTAATGGTTATGGTACGAGTGATCAGATAGTTCTTGGCAATGCTGTAGAGGCCGGTGCGGAACCCTAACCATTTGAAGGGTTGGTAGCCCACATGGGCACCATAGCTAAGACCAATACGAGGATTGTAGGACATGTGGGTCATGAAGGCCACGTCGGTAGCAGGACTGTTGACCGTCCCAGCCAAGTCGATGCCGACAGACCATTTTCTTTCGAGGGTGGAGTTGACGGGTTGGCCGCTCTCATTGGAGGGGGTCGTTTCCACCGATTGGGCAAAGGCACATGCAGCCAATGACACCAATATAGTCAGTACAAAAAAGTTTTTTTTCACTTGTGATATTTTTTTAGTTAATAAATATATGAGCCGCACCTGACGGTACGGCTCATGGTTTAATAAAATGTTATTCTGCGTTGCTGATGAAGGGGTATTTGTAGTCGTGAGCAGGGTCGAAGGTTTCTTTGATGGCCTGCGGGCTGGTCCAGCGGATGAGGTTGAGGTAGGAACCGGCCTTGTCGTTGGTGCCGCTGGCGCGGGCACCGCCGAAGGGCTGCTGTCCGACCACGGCTCCGGTGGGTTTGTCGTTATAGTAGATGTTGCCGGCGGCATATTTGAGTATTTCGGCACCTTGGCGCAGGGCTTTGCGGTCGTTGGCAAAGATGGCGCCGGTGAGGGCGTAGGGGGAAGTCTCGTCGCAGAGGTGGAGGGTTTCCTCGTACTTTTCGTCATCGTAGACGAAAATGGTGATGATGGGGCCGAAGATTTCCTCGCACATGGACTTGTACTTCGGGGTCTTGGCCAGGATGACGGTGGGTTCGATGAACCAGCCCTGGCTCTTGTCGCCATGGCCGCCGAAGACAATCTCGGCATCGGGGCTCTGCTTGGCGTGTTCGATATAGCGCATGTTGTTGTCGAAGGAGGCCTCGTCGATGACGGCATTCACGAAGGCGCCGAAGTCGCGCACGTCGCCCATCTTAATTTCGGCCATCATCTTGCCCACCAGTTCCTTCACGGCAGGCCAGAGGCTGGCAGGCACGTAGGCACGGCTGGCAGCAGAGCATTTCTGGCCTTGGAACTCGAAGGCACCCCTCACGATGGCGGTAGCCACCTGGTCGGCGTCGGCCGACTTGTGGACAAAGATGAAGTCCTTGCCGCCGGTTTCGCCCACAATCTTGGGATAGGTGCGGTAGTTGGCAATATTGTCGCCGATGGACTTCCAGAAGCTGTTGAAGGTGCCAGTGGAGCCGGTGAAGTGGACGCCGGCCAGATTGGGATTGGCAAAGGCCACCTTGCCGATGGTGGAGCCGCTGCCGGGGAGGAAGTTGACCACGCCGTCGGGCAGGCCGGCTTCTTTGTAAATCTTCATGAGGATATAGTTGGAAAGGAGGGCGGTGGTGCTGGGTTTCCAGATGCAGACATTGCCCATCAGGACGGGCGAGAGACAGAGGTTGCTGGCGATGGAGGTGAAGTTGAACGGGGTGATGGCGAAAACGAAACCTTCCAAGGGGCGGTAGGTGACATAGTTCAGCGTACCCTTGTCGCTGCAGGGCTGGTCGCTGTAGATCTGCGAAGCGTAGTAGGCGTTGTAGCGGAGAAAGTCGGCCAGCTCGCAAGCCGAGTCGATTTCGGCCTGCATGGTGGTCTTGCCCTGGCCGAGCATGGTGGCGGCATTGATAAGCCAACGGTACTTGCCGCAAATGAGAGTGGCAATTTTCTGCATGACGCTGGCACGGTCAATCCAGGGGGTGTTGGCCCATTCCTCGTGGGCCTTCATAGCAGCCTCAATGGCCATCTGAACCTCTTTTTCGCCCACTTTGTAGTACTTGGCCAACACATGGTGGTTTTCGGTGGGCATCACCACAGTGCCGGTCTCGGCGGTGCGCACCTCCTGGCCACCGATGATGGCGGGGATGTCGGTCACCACATTGTACAGTTCGTCAAGGGCTTTGCGGATTTCTTTACGTTCGGCACTGCCGGGTTTGTAGCCAAGGACGGGTTCGTTCTCAGGCTTGGGGAAAGAGAAGATGGTATTGTTCATAAGGCTTTAATAATATGTATTTAATAAAAAAATGACCCAAAAAATGATTTGCAAATTTACGAATTTTTTTCTAATCTGCAAATTTTTTTAAAAATGAAAACCACATCCTTAAGAAATGCCCTCCGAATGTGAAAAAGGCTTAATGGCAGAACCAATTGAGAAAAAACCGCCGCACCAAATTGGAGCAAAAAGAATGGCCATTGCTATGTTTTCTAACACTTGTCCCGAGAACGATGCAAAACGCCAGTCCACAGAAAAAAGCTTTCGGAATAAGGGTGGATTTTTAGTGTTTTTTCCCCTCTGGCCGTCGGTCAGAGGGTGCCGTGATAGCCTTTTGGGTATAAGGGAATGTCCTATACCTCGTCGAGAAGGATCAGTGTGTCGCAAAGGGTAAAGTCAACTCCGGTGAGTGCAATGAGGCTTATCGGTATTAATCCCATTTGATGAAAAAATCATAGCAGTGGGCTCCGCAGAGTTGCAGGTTGTTATTGCGCACGTACTCCAGTATTTGTTTGCGAGTGGTGACGGCACGGGCGGGGTCTTGGTCGTAGCGGGCGCAGAATTCGGGGTGCTGCAGCTGAAGGTCTTGCGAGTGGAGTATGTCGCCCGCGATGAGGCAGGAGCCTATCTGGAAGACGGTGTGGCCGGAGGTGTGGCCGGGGGCAGGGATGGTTTGGACGCGGCCGTCGAAGAGCAGGGCGCTGTCGGCAAAAGTGACTATGCGGTTTGGATAGGCGGCCAGTACTTGCTGCCAGAGGGTACTTACGTATGAGGTGGATTCCCACTGCCGGGTGCTGGCAAGTTCGGTTTTTGAGAGATAGATGGTGGCGTTGGGGAAGGAGGCCTTGCCTTCCTGCAGGAGTCCGCCGATGTGGTCGGGATGTAGGTGTGTAAGACAGACGGAGGTGACCTTTGCGGGGTCGATATTGCCGGAGCTGAGAATGCCGTCTTCGGCACCGAGACCGGCATCGAAAAGTACGGTGGGACCATTGTCGAACTGGGCAAGGTAGACGTTGATGGCTGAACGGGCTGCACCGGAGGGTAGGAGTGCGGCGAGGAGGCTGTCGTCGTAGGAGCCGCGGAAAAGGTCGACGGGGTGCTCGCTGGCTTTGTCCTGAATGCCTGTCACCGTGGTGTGGGTGTTCGGGTCGTAGAAGGTTGCGAGGGTTGACTGGTCGGAGGCGAGGGTGTCGCTGGGGACGGAGGGATTGTTGTTGCCGCCACAAGACAGGGCTAGGGCGGCGACGGCGGCGAGTAGGGCGCCGGCAAGGATGTTTCTTTTGCTCATGGGGCTGTTTTTTAGTTAAAACGCTGATTTGTCTGTTTTATTGTGTTGGTGGTTGTGTGTTTTATTCTCAGGCAGTGTGCAATTATTGGCATTCCGGAGGGACAAAATATTATAATTTATTTTTAAAACGCAAATATATGCCACTGAGTTCACTTCCTTTAATCCAAGAGGCTGACCTGAAAAATAAGGTCGTACTGGTCCGAGTGGACCATAATGTTGTCAAGAACGGTGTCATTCACGACCCCTACCGTATCGATGCTACCTTTGGCACCCTTTTCTACATCCTGGCCAAGGGTGGCAAAATTATTCTGATGACCCATGTGGGACGTCCGCGCAATAAGAAGGACGGTTCGATTACGCAAGACGCGTCGACGTCGGTGAAGCCGATTGTGGACTATTTGGAGAATAAACTGCATATTTCCATCGAGGTGCCTGAGTTTTACGCCCACGGCAAGGAGGGCTACCTGAGCATAGAGAGCAGTGTGAACCACTCGATCCGCCGCCTGCGGGATCATGAGGTGGATATGATTTATCTGCCCAATACGCGCTGGTTTATTGGCGAGGAGGCAAAGGACGAGAATGCCGACCGCTTTGCCAACCAGTTGGCAGGGCTGGCGGACATTTACGTGAACGACGCTTTCGGTTCGTGGCAGCCGCATGTGTCCACCTACGGCATTACGAAGTATCTGCCCTCGTATGCGGGTTTTCTGATGCAGAAGGAGATAGAGAATTTGGAGCGTATCTTTCACGCCAAGCAGCCGCTGGTCTCCGTGGTGGCCGGCAGCAAGTTCGACACCAAGATTGACAGCCTCTATGCCCTGCTGCAGAAGAGCGACCACCTGGTGTTGGGCGGAGTTATCTACAATGCCTACCTTTGCGCCAAATACGGCATCAGCATCAAGGGAGTCGAAGAGGTAGACGTGCAGATGGCCGCCGAGTTTGTGAAGTTTGCCGAGCAGTTCCCCAAGAAGATTGTGGAGCTGCCCTTTATTGTGGAGAGCGACGTGTTTGGCGATCGGGTGGAAGGCAAATACCGTGTGCACGACATTCGAAAGCTAAAGAAGGGTACGGAGTTGAACTATGTGCTGGATGTGGCGCCGGAGAGTTATGACGAGCCCGAGATTCTCAAAGTGTTCCTGTCGGCTAAAACGATTTTTGTAAACGCAGTGATGGGGTTGGTGCCACATTTTAACGAGGGCACTATCGCATTGGACACGGTTATCGACCGCAATCCCCATGCCGTGAAGCTCTATGGCGGCGGCGACACGATGCAGGAACTCAAACGCCTGCTTCCCGGCCTCTACATCATGGCCCTCGACAGCAAGGACTACTACATCTTCACCGGTGGCGGAGCCGTCCTCAAAGCCATCGAGCAGAACAGCCCCTCGGGCTTGGCCCCCGTCCGCGCCCTCATAGAACAAAAAGCCGAGCAGGAGAAATGGAAGCAGCGCCTAGGCAACTCGCGCACCCTACAGCAGAAGTACTGAGGCTCCTTATTCCCAGCTAAAGATAAAGGGAAGACGGCGGAACGTCTTCCCTTTTTGTTTGGGTATGTGGAAATGGGTTACTGCTCTTTGATGAGGTTTTCGATGGAGAGTTTGTAGAGGTTGACGCTGTTGTCGATTTTGGTTTCTTTGGCTTCTTTGCCGTATTTGTCGACGTCGACAACGTTGCGGGGGCTGTGGGTGATGCTGAGGGGGCCGTTGATGCAGCCGCCTTCACATGCCATGCCTTCGAAAAAGTTTTCGACGGCGCGGTCGGCCTTGAGTTTGGCCAGGGCCATGTTGCACTCGTCAAGGCCGCTCATGGTGCAGGGTTTGATGCCTTCGACACCGAGGTCTTTGGCTACGTCCTGTACGCCTTGAGTGATGCCGCCGGACTTGGCGAAGATGCGGCCGTAGAAGGAAGCGTTGTTGAGGGGGGTGTCTTCGAGTTCAGCAGGGTTAATGTCGCGGGCATCGATGAAGGCCTGGAGTTCTTCGAAGGACATGACGGTGTCGATAGCGCCGTGGGTTTTCTCGAGGAAGTATTCCATTTTCTTGCTGGCGCAGGGTCCGATGAAGACTATTTTGGCAGTGGGGTCGGAGCGCTTGATGAGCTGTGCAGTCTCGATCATGGGAGAGGGGGAGGAAGAGATGTATTTGACCAGTTCGGGGTAGCGTTTTTCGATGAAGGCTACGAAGGAGGGGCAGCAGCTGGTGGTCATGATGCGTTTTTCTTTCCACTCGTTGGCTTCTTTGTAGAGGGTGATGTCGGCGCCGAGGGCGGCTTCGACTACTTGGTGGAAGCCGAGCATTTTGATGGCGGTGACCACCTGATGGAGGCGGCTGTCGCGGCACTGGCCTACGATGGCGGGTGCGACGACGGCGTAGACGCGGTAGCGGGTGTTGTTCTCGGATTCGCGGAGGATTTTGATGATGTCGAGGATGAGGGATTTGTCCTGGATGGCGCCGAAGGGGCACTTATAGATGCAGGCGCCACAGGAGACGCACTTGTCGTTGTTGATCATGGCCGAGCCCTGCTCGTTGATGGTGATGGCCTTGGGTTTGCAGCTTTGCATGCAGGGGCGGTGCTGGGCGATGATGGCGCCGTAGGGGCAGGCTTTGGTGCACTTGCCGCATTCGATACACTTGGTTTTGTCGATAGTGGCGCGGTGGTTGACGATGGTGATGGCGTTTTTGGGGCAGACCTCGGCGCAGGCATGCATGAGGCAGCCACGGCAGGCGGGGGTGACGAGCATGCCGCCTACGGGGCATTCGTCGCAGGCGATGTCGATTACCTGGACGGGGTTGGGGTTGGTTTTGTCGCCTCCCATGGCCATCTTGATGCGCTCTTGTATGATGGCGCGCTCTTTGTAGATGCAGCAGCGGAGCTGTGGTTTGGGACCGGGGCAGATGGTCTTGGGTATGTCTATGTAGACGTCTTCAAGATTGTCGTTGTAGGCATGCTTGATGACCTCTTTCAATACGTTGTATTTGATTAGCTGTACGTTTGTGTCGAAAACGCGTGGCATGATGTTTTTTGGTATTTGTTGTTAGTAATATGTTGATTTGCGAGGGAGTATTATTCTTCCACATCGCGGCCGGCGGCGATGCGGGCGCGTTTGCGCTCGGTTTCGTCGAGGATGATTTTGCGGATGCGGAGGGTGGAGGGTGTGATTTCGAGGTATTCGTCGTCTCTGATGTATTCCATGGCTTCTTCGAGGGAAAATTTGATGGGGGGCGTGGTGGTGCTCTTGTCGTCGGCGCTTTTGCTGCGCATGTTGGTGAGGTTTTTGCTGGTGACGACGTTGATTACGATGTCGTTGCCGGGGCGGAGGCTTTCGCCGATGACTTCGCCGCTGTAGACTTGGTCGCCGGGTTCGATGAAGAAGGGACCGCGGTCTTGGAGCTTGCTGATGCTGTAGGCAGTGGCTTCGCCAGTTTCTTTGGCGATGAGGGCACCCATTTTGTGGTCGTCGATGTCGCCTTTCCAGGGTTCGAAGTCGAGGAAGCGATGGGCGATGATGGCTTCACCGTTGGTGGCGGTGAGGAGTGTGTTGCGCAAGCCTATGATGCCGCGGGAGGGTATTTTGAAGTCGAGCTGTACGCGGTCGCCTTTGGTGTCGACGGTGTCGATCTCGCCTTTGCGACGGGTGACGACGTCGATGACTTTGCTGGAGAATTCTTCGGGGACGAGGACAGTGAGTTGCTCGATGGGCTCGCATTTTTGGCCGTCGATTTCTTTGATGATGACTTTGGGCTGTCCGACTTGGAGTTCGTAGCCCTCGCGGCGCATGGTTTCGATGAGGATGGAGAGGTGGAGGATGCCGCGGCCGTAGACGAGGAGGGAGTCGGGAGAGGAGGTTTCTTCGACGCGGAGGGCGAGGTTTTTTTCGAGTTCTTTGTAGAGGCGGTCGCGGAGGTGGCGGCTGGTGACGAATTTGCCTTCCTTGCCGAAGAAGGGGGAGTTGTTGATGGTGAAGAGCATACTCATGGTGGGCTCGTCGACCTTAATGGGAGGCAGGGGTTCGGGGTTTTCGACGTCGCAGATGGTGTCGCCGATTTCGAACATGACGCTCTTGTCGAGGTCGAGAAGGACGGCGCAGATTTCGCCGGCTTCGACAACGTTTTTGGTGCGTTCTTTTCCGAGACCTTCGAAGGTGTAAAGCTCTTTGATTTTGCTTTGAATGCGGCTTTGGTCGCGTTTGACGAGCATGATGGGCTGTCCGGCCTGGAGAGTGCCGCGGTGGAGACGGCCGACGGCGATGCGTCCGAGGTAAGAGCTGTAGTCGAGGCTGGAGAGCATCATTTGGGTGTTGCCGTCGGGCACGATGGGGGCAGGAATGTGGTCGATGATGAGGTCCATGAGGTAGCTGATATCCTCGGTGGGGTTGTTCCAGTCGGGACCCATCCAGCCCTGTTTGGCCGAGCCGTAGGCGGTGGGGAAGTCGAGCTGGTCGTTGGTGGCGCCGAGGTTGAACATGAGGTCGAAGACGGCCTCCTGGGTGAGTTCGGGATCGCAGTTGGGCTTGTCGACTTTGTTGATGACAACGATGGGTTTGAGTCCCAGTTCGATGGCTTTCTGCAGGACGAAACGGGTTTGCGGCATTGGGCCTTCGAAGGCATCGACAACGAGGAGGACGCCGTCGGCCATGTTGAGAACCCGTTCGACTTCGCCGCCAAAGTCGCTGTGGCCGGGGGTGTCGATGATGTTAATCTTGTAGCCCTTGTAGCGGACGGAAACGTTTTTTGAGAGGATGGTGATGCCACGTTCGCGCTCTAGATCGTTGTTGTCGAGAATAAGGTCGCCGGTCTCTTGGTTTTCACGAAAAAGCTTTGCCTGGTGCAGCATACGGTCGACGAGGGTGGTTTTGCCGTGGTCGACATGTGCTATAATGGCAATATTTCTAATGTTTTGCATTGTTAACTATATATATTTTAAATGTGCAAAAATACGAAAAAAAAACGAATTAGCAGTTTTTTTGCAAAAAGACCCTCAGATAGGCTTGGTGAGACGGGTTATTGGGTGGCGGACTGGCGGGCAAGGTGGAGGGTGGCGAGGCAGACGGCGTACTCCTGCTGCTCCTCTTTGGGACGCCAGGCGACAATGAAGCTGGCTTCGGCCGAAACGACTTGGTAGCCTTTGGATTGGAGCTTTTGGATGGTTGCTTTCATGCTGGCAGAGAGGGCGGCAATTCCTATGCCGTCAGGGGTGGTGAGGAAGCCTTTGGAATAGCGCAAGGGGGAGCCGCTGCGGAGTTTGAGCACTTGGCTTTTGCGGTCTTTGAAATAGCCGAGGAAGACGTCGCGGTGGGTGAGTGCAATGCTGATGGGGACGCAGTCGGAGGATTGGACAGTGTGTGGGATGGGTGGCAGGAGGTTGGAGAGGAGGTTGCCGGCGGTGTGGATGTAGAGCTGCTGTTTGGCCCGGGTGATGCCAACGTAGAGCGTCCTGAGGGATTCGTCGGGGTGGGCGGCATTGAGGTTTGTCGGGGCCAGGAGGTGGACGGTATCGAATTCGCGTCCTTTGGCTTTGTGGATGGTAGAAATGAAGATGGTTTGGCGGTCGGCGGATATGAAGTCTTCGATGTTGGACTCGAAGAGGTATTCTTTGAGGTCGCTGAGATAGATGCTTTTATGGGTTTGCTCGAAGTCTGAGAAGAAGCATTGGACTGCGGGGAGGCAGTTGCTGGTGGCATATTGCTGGAGGGTGAGCTCCTTGGCATGGTTCCATTGTTTGGCGGTGAGGGCGTAGCCGGCTTGGGTGGGGAGCTGCTTGAGGAAGTAGCGTATCTCGGCCAAGTGGTGAAAGCTGAATCCGCCGATGGATTGGATGAGGCGGGTGTGGATGCCGTTGCGCTCTAACAGGTAGGAGGCTTGGAGGGCTTCTTCGTTGGTGGTGGTGAGGAGGCAGGTTGAGCCCTGAGGGGGGCAGTTGCTTACGAGCCACTGGACCATGTCCGAAAGGAAAGAGGACTGGCTGTAGTGGTGCAGCTGGACGGTGCCCGTCTGGGAACTGGCGGCGACACAGGGTGCTGACTTCATGCGGCGGGGCAAGAGGGAGGCGAATCGGTTGGCGAAGGATACGATTTGCTGTGCGCTGCGATAGTTGGTGGTCATCTCGTAGAGGATGGCGCCATGGTGTGAGATGAGGTGTTGGAGGTGCTTGGAGTCAGAACCGCGGAAGCCGTAGATGTTTTGGTCGTCATCGCCGACGGCGATGATGCGCATCTCTTCGTTGCGACTCATGAGGGCTTGGACTAGGCGGTAGTCATCGTCGCCCATGTCCTGGGCCTCGTCGATGACCAGGACGCTCTTGGCAATGCGCTGCTCTTCCACTTCGCCCCGCTCAATCATTTCGGCGGCTCGGCGCACTACCTCTTTGGCATCGCTGAGGTTGCCCTGCCGGCCAAGGAGGTCGAAGCTGTAGGAATGGAAGGTTTTTATTTCGACGAAATGGGCAGCGCCACCGATGAGTTGGATGAGTCGTTTTTTGAATTCAGTGGCAGCTGAGCGCGAGAAGGTGAGCATGAGCATCTGCTCATGTTTCACGTCCTCCATAAGTAGGAGGGAGGCCAGTTTGTGCACCAGGACGCGGGTTTTGCCGCTGCCAGGGCCGGCGGCCACGACGATGTATTTGGACTGGCGGTCTTGGATGATTTGGGACTGGCGTGGGTCGAGGCTGCCGAAAATCTGCTTGTATTTGGCTGGGGTGATGTTGTTGCTGATTTCGGCCTTGCGCTCGCCTTTGAAGTATTTTGAGATGAATTTGCGGAAATCCATTTGGAAGTAGTCGCTTACGAATTGCAGGGCAGCGTTGTAGTCGCTGACCATCATCCGGGCGTATTCGCCTACGATATGGATTTGCTGGATGCGCTGTTTGTAGAACTCGTCAAGCAGGCGGTATTGCTCTTTCCCATATCTTGCGCGGCGTTCGGCAGTGCGGGTGAGCTGCATGGTGTTATATATCACAAGGAAACCGCCGTCGAGCTTCATTAGAGAGTTTTTCGATAGGTAGAGGAGGGCTTCTTCCATATCGTTGATGCTGACGGTGTTTTCCTGACCGAACTGGAGCTGCTGGCGACTTTGGTTGTATTGTTCCAATAGGCCGTTGATGGAGAAATTGACTGAGGCTTTCTCTCCAGAACCTGCTTTGGATGTCAGGCTGGCGGCTCGCGTGAGATGAGCCACTACAAAACGGCAGATGTCGGTGCGATGCTCAAAACGGTCGATTAGTTTTTCAAGCGCTATCTGCCTTTGTATGATTACATTGCCGGAGAATGAGTGCTCCTCCTTGCGTATGTACCCTCTGAGCGACAGGAAGTAGAGGAGCATTTTGATTTTCTTGACGGTGCTGCTGGCAATACCTTCATTCAGGGCCAACTCGTTCAACTCTTTGTAGTTGAAGGAACACGTTTCAGGGCCGAACTGTGAGAGCAGCAGTCGTTCGAGCCGGAGAGTGTGTTCCAATTCCTTTGCGGTGGTGCTTTTAGCAATCCATGCCTGCATGTCGCGGGAGTCGGCAAGGAGGCCTTCCTGGCGCATGAGGATGACGTTTCGGATAACGCTTTCCTTGGTCATGCCGAGCATGTCGGCCAGGTAGTCGATGCGGCTTTCTGCCTCACCGTCGTGGCTGCCGGCGGTGGCACGGCTGCTGATGAGCGAGCGTATGATGCGGACGGCCTCTTCGCGGCTGTGGCTGTCGAAGAGGGGCGAGAGGCTGAGCCTCCTTCGTGCCTCGTCCATTGTGTTTACGGAGATACTAGTGGCGAACACATGGGGTACGTTGTTTCCGCGGCGGATGAATCCTGCTTCTTCCAGTGCCGCAATGGCGGCTTTCACGCGAGTGTCGATGTCGGTGGTTTCTTCATTCCAACCAGCCTGACGTGCTATCTCGAGTGGCGAGCAGCTGACTTGGGTAAGGGTTGGGGTAAGTTTTTTTATGGCGTTCCATACTTGCTGTATCTCGCTGATGCTGAGTTTTGTCTGATTAAGAAGGATGAAATGTTTGTCCAGGTCGTTGTCGCCGTAAAGGACGTAACAGTCGGCTTTCATTTGAGGGTCGCGACCAGCACGGCCTGCCTCTTGCACATAGTTTTCCAACGACTCGCTGATGTCGTAGTGTACCACGAGCCCCACGTCTTTTTTGTCTACGCCCATGCCGAAGGCTGAGGTGGCGACGATAACCTGTGCTTCACCGTTCATAAAGGCGTTTTGGTTGCGCACTTTGTCGGCCGGTTCCATCTTGCCGTTGAAAGGAAGTGCACGTATGCCGTCGGCCTGGAGATGAGAGCTGAGTTCCTTTGTCATGCGGGTGCGCGAGACGTACACGATGGAGGGGCAGCGGTGACCTATGATTAGGTTACGCAGTTGGTTGTATTTGTCGGTAGGGGTGTCGGTGTGAAGGACCGAATAGCGCAGATTCTTTCTTTCGGCTGAGGCGGCGAAGACCTTGAGCGTGATGCCTAGTTTCTGTTGGAAGTAGTCGACGATGTCGCTTATGACCTTTTGTTTGGCGGTGGCCGTAAAGCAGGAGACGGCAATGGGCATTTTTTGCGCTTTTTCCTCTTGCAGCTCACGAATGAAGTCGCCAATGTATAGGTAGTCGACACGGAAGTCGTGTCCCCAGGCCGAGAAGCAGTGGGCCTCGTCTATTACAAAACGCACGATGTTGCGGCCAAGGAGCAGTTTTTTTATCGTGGCCGAACGTAGCATTTCGGGGGCTATGTAGAGTAGGTCGGCAGTGCCGGAAGCAACCTGGTTCACCGCGTTGGCCCGCTCCAAGGGGTCAAGCAGGCCGTTGATGGTGACGGCCTGTTCAATGCCCCGTTCTGTCAGGTTGTCCACTTGGTCCTTCATGAGCGATTGCAGCGGCGAGATGACCACCGTGAGGCCGTGGCAGTTTCTTCCCGCCATGAGGGCCGGCAGCTGGAAGGTGAGCGATTTGCCGCCGCCGGTGGGGAAGATGGTGAGCAGCGATTCGCCACGGATGGCGGCCTCCACTGCCTGCTGCTGCATGGGCACTCCGTCGAAGGTGCGGAAGGAGTCGAATCCAAAGATTTCTTTCAGACCCTGGGTGGCATTGAGCCGCTGTCTGCAGTATTCGCATTCGCCACATGGGGTGTTGCGCAGAAAGTTCATCACATTGGCCACCTTGGGGTAGTTGTACATCACCCAGGCGGGCGTAATCGAGACAAAGTCGTCCACCCCTATTACGGCTAGGGCGTAGGCCAGTTCCACGGGATATTGCCTCACCACGGCGGAGAGGTTGGCAGCGTTGCACATTCGCCCCTTGAATTGCTGCCTGATGAGGGTTGGTAGGTCCACCTCGGCAAAACAGGCGTTGACATATACAAAGAAGCCTTCGAACGCTCGTTCGCGATGCAACAGATGGTAATAGATAGACTGTAGGGTGGGGGAGAGGCTGCGCCAGGCGGCCAGCTCGTCGCCGAAGAGGTCGCGCGCCTTCATGGCGTCGTTGGCCGGATTGTTCAGTTCGTCGCTCTGCAGTTTGTCGTCCTTCACCAGCCGGTGGTAGGGCTTTTGGGGGAAAAGCAGGGGCGAAAGGGGTAGGGTGTCTATGATAGTGCGGCCCTGCTCGAGGTGCATCGACTCGAGGTACTTTAGGTCGTGCCGCAGGATGTTGTGTCCGCACAATACCTGGCAGCCGTCCACAAATTGCTCAAATTCTTTGGGCGAGGGTGTGTGCAGCACCGCCCCGTCCTCGCGCACCGCCCCGAAGTCGGTCACGCGGAGGCTTTTCTCACTTACCTCGGTGTCGAAAAAGACAATCATGCTGCCATTGCCAACCGCTGCGCGTTTTTATTCTAGAGTGAAGGTGAACGACCTGTACTTTGTCGACCGCGAGGGATTTTCTGTCACGTGCAGCCGATCGTTGCCGAAATACATCAGGCGGTAGCCCTCCATGTTTTCAGTGCGGTAGGTGGCAAAGAGCCGATAGAAATTGTCTAGAAATTCTTGCGACCGAATGTCGATCTGAAGTTCATAGCAGGTTTCGTAGCGCGAGTCTAACTTCAGGATGAGCCGGTAGTCGGCTGTGTTGATTATCATATTGCCCTCCACTTCGTTACCGGCAGGCATGTAGGTGATGTCAAACTCCTGGCTCTCGGCGCGCTCGTTGCCTACGAAGGCACCAAGCGACTGAATGATGTGGTGGGCGTCGCGACCCAGCTGCTCGGGAATGTAGTCGGCCTGCACCTGCGCCTGCGCCGCTAGCCCTAGGGCTATGCATAAGACTAAAAAAGCTATTTTTCTCATTCTAATTCATTTTATTATGTGTTCAAACTTCAACGGTTCTCTCGTAGAAAATACCGCATACCAGGGTTAGATACTCTGGTAGCCGTCCGTCTCTGCCCCATTTTATTTCTAGCCCCAGCAATTCCTGGGCCGTCCGGCTGATGTCGAATCCCACTGCCTCCAGCGAGGGGCGAACCTTCTCGGGGTGGCGGCAAGGTTTTCCCTCGATTCGGGCGCAGGGGGCGTCGGCACAGTAGGGGCACTTGCCGACAAAGCCAAAGCACATCCCTCCCAGTTCACGCTCCATGGCTAGCAACTCCCCGTTCAGCTGTGCTATCACTGGCTCCATCAGTTCGTTGGCGGCCTCCAGTGGCAGCGCGGTGTCGCGGGGTGTGATTTTCACCCCTATGATGCGCACCCGGCGGTATCTCCCCACGCTGGCCAGGGTGGCCTCGTCCAGTGGCGGGCAGCCATAGCGGCGGCCATAGTTGCCGCACTGCTGGCAGAGCTTGATGAAGTATTCGGTTCGGCGGAACTCCCGGATATAGGTCGCGGCATCTATCTCTGCAGTGTATCGCTCGGTTGTGATACTCAGGTCTCTTTGCAGCATATTCTGGCGGCTATTTCTCGCTCAGTGCCTCCACAATCCGGCCAATGGCCGCCTTCATGGGACCGTGGTAGTCGTTCAAGAATGTGCCGGCCGGCCTGTTGGCTACAATTAGGCACACGGTCATTGCCTTGTGCCCTAGTGCATTGGCAAAGCCGTATATGGCCGAAGTTTCCATCTCCAAATTCGTCACGCGGCTTCCTTCCCATTCGAAGGCTGCCAGACGTTCGTTCAGGTTCTCGATGCTGGGCGCCAGTCTTATGTTTCTTCCTTGGGGTCCGTAGAAGCCCGGAGCCGTCACGGTAATGCCTTGCACCATCCCGTCTGCCACTTTGGCCAGCAGTTCCTCGCTGCCACGAACGCAGTAGGGGGCCGCCAGGCGGGAGTCTAGACGCATGTGACGGACAAAGGCTGCCTCCATCTCAGGCTCAAAGCCCTCGTCGCCGTGCCGGTAGTAGTTCATGAGTCCGTCCATTCCGATGGCATAGCGCGAAGCCACCAGGTTTCCGCAACCCACCTCGGCCTGGAGCGACCCACAGGTGCCAATGCGCACCAGGTTCAGCGAGCGGTGATGTTTCAGCAGTTGCCGATTGGCCAGGTCGAAGTTGGCAGCAGCGTCCAGTTCTGTGGCCACAATGTCGATATTGTCGCACCCCATGCCGGTACTTAGCGCCGTAAAACGCACTCCATGGTAGCGTCCCGTCAGCGCATGCAGCTCGCGGTTCTGCGACTCGTGTTCAACGCTTTCGAAAATGTCTTTGAACATATTCACTCTGTCCGGGTCCCCCACCAACAACACATTGTCGGCCAGGGTCTCTCCTGTCAGATTAATATGGTAAAGGCTCCCATCGGGAGCCAATACCAATTCGCTTGCTTCTAATGCCATAATATTTATTTTTAGCAAAAATAATCTTTACAGTTTATCTTCTTGTGGTTGAGGCGCCGCGCGAATTGCTCGTGCCGCGACTGTTCGAACCGCTGGTGCTGCGGGTGGCAGTGCCCTCGCGGTTCGTATTGCTGCGCGAAGTGCTGGTAGAAGTGGCTTCGGTCGAACGTCCAGTGCTGCCTGTGCTGCGGCTAGTGCTGGAGCTGCGGGTGGCTGTCCCTGTGTTAGATCCAGTGCTGCGAGTGTTACTGACGTTGGTAGCGCCAGTGCTGCGAGTATTAGTGCCAGTGCTGGAGCCAGAGCTGCGGGTAGTAGTGCCAGAGCTGCGAGTAGTAGTGCCAGTGCTAGAGCCAGAGCTGCGAGTGTTATTGACGTTGGTAGTGCCAGTGCCGCGAGTGTTAGTTCCAGTGCTGGAGTTAGTGCTGCGCGTTTCCGTTCCTAAAGTCGAACTCGTGCCGCGTGTGTTAGTGCCGGTGCTGCGGGTGGTAGTGCCCGTAGAGGAACCTCTGCTGCCGGTTTCCGTTCCTAAAGTTGAACTCGTGCCGCGAGTGTTAGTTCCGGTGCTAGAACCGGTGCTGCGGGTAGTAGTGCTAGAGGAAGTGCCGGTAGAAGTGCCGCGGGTAACCGTTCCGTTAGTCGTGCCTGTGCTTGTGCCACGGGTGGTAGTGCCCGTAGATGTTCCGCGTGAAGGAGTGCCAGTGGAAGTGCCGGTAGAAGTGCCGCGGGTGGTAGTGCCGGTAGCTGTGCCAGTGCCGCGCGTGGTGTTGCTGCCTCTTCCTGCCGTGGTGTTAGTGCTGGCGCTGCGGCCGGTCGAGGTGGCGCTGGGAGCCGCCGTGGTGCTGCGGGTGCCCGTGATGCGGTCGGTCGACGTCACTGTGTTCTCTCCGCGTGAGCTGGTAATGCGGGTGCCGGCCGAGTTGGCAGGGTTGTATCTCACGGGGCTTTCCGAGCGGGGCGTGGTGATGTTGCCCACCAGTGGCAGCTCGGTGTAGGTATATCCACCGTGACCGTCTTCGGTGTAGCCCGGACGCTCTCTGCCGGGCATGAAAGGCTTAGGCGGCAGGGGGGCGGGGTGGCTGGGATGGCGGTGATAATAGGGGTGGTAGTGAATGTGCGGGTAGTGGCTGTAGTGCCAGCCCGGACGGTGAATGTCGTAGTGGTAGGTGTAGTAGTACTTCACAGGCCGCGGGGCGCGCACGAAGTGGTAGTAGGGCGGCATCGCCCACACAAACGTCGGCCGCGGATGGCTCGTCTTAAAGCGCAGGTATGAGGCCGCGCTGTAGATGTGTCCGTTTGTCAGCAGATAGATGCATTCCAAGTCGATGGGCATGAAAATCTCGTCGCCCGTGTAGGCATCGTATCCGTACAGCCAAATCTCGAAGAACGAAGTGCTTATCTGCTCGGCCCATACCTCGTTCACGAGGCAGTACGTAGGCAGCTCGTCCTCATATCCGCAGTATATCATCAGCTCGTCCTGATTATTCAGGTATGCCACCGTCCTTGCGGCTTGGTTGTAAGTGAAATAGAGAATATTGTCGGCTGTGGCGCTCAGCGTTGCCATCATCAGTGCCAGGGCTAAAACAATCTTTTTCATGACGTTCAGTTTTTACGTGTTATCGTTTGTACTTTAGTATGTCCGTTCTTAAAATAATTTTGCAAAGGTACGCTTTTTTTTCCATTTGCGTACTTTTTTATTGCCGCGCCTCCTTCTCAGTGCTTCTCGTCCTCCCAGTAATCGGCTCCCTCAATGCCCAACTTCTTGGGGTCGAACCGGGGGTTCTTCACCCCGTCGCGTTTCTGCCGCTCATAGTCGCGCAGTATTCTGAACGTCTTTCCCGAAAGCAGCAGTATGGCCACGATGTTAATCCAGGCCATCACCCCCACACCCATGTCGCCCAGGCTCCATATCGTGCTGGCTTCCTTCAGACTGCCAAAAAGCACCGCGCCCACAAACACCACTCTCAGCACATATATCAGCAACCGCTCGCCCTTCTGGCCTTCGGGACTGGTGCCCATCTTGAACTTGCTGAACAGGTACACCAAATTCGTCTCGGCATAATAATAGTATGCCATCACCGTCGTAAAGGCAAAGAAAAACAGCGTAATACTAATCACTATCCCGCCCCAGCCCTGTCCCAGCAGGGTGCTCAGCGCCGCAATCGTATATTCTACCCCCGGGGCGCCCAGTGCCGCCACCGGCGACTCTACCAGGTAACTCCCCGTGGTCGTGTCAATCACGTTGTAACATTTTGTCGCCAACAGCATAATGGCCGTCGCCGTGCACACCAGCAGCGTGTCCACATACACCGAAAACCCCTGCACCAGCCCCTGCTTCACCGGGTGGTCCACCTTGGCCGCCGCCGCCACGATGGGTGCCGTGCCCTGTCCCGCCTCATTGCTGTAAATGCCTCGCTTCACGCCCCATGCAATGGCCGCGCCCATAATGCCGCCCAATGCCTCGTGCGCTCCAAAGGCGCTGCTGACCATGTCTCTAAAAGCCCCCGGCACCGCCTCGGCATTCACCGCCAGCACCACCAGCGACAACACGATGTACCCAATGGCCATGAACGGTGTCACTACCTCCGCCACGTGCGAGATACGTTTCACCCCGCCAATCACCACCAGCGCTATTAGCCCTGCCACGCACAGCCCTATCACCCATGGCGTTATCTCAAACGTGTTGCTGAACGACATGGCTATACTGTTGCTGTGAATCGGCGGCAAGCACATCGAGCACACCGCTACCGTTATGGCTGCAAACAGCACCGCCAGCCACTTGCACCTCAGGCCTTTCTCAATATAGTAGGCTGGGCCGCCCCGCAGCTGCTCGCCCCGCCGCTGCTTATAAATCTGGGCCAACGTCGCCTCGGCGTATGCCGTCCCGGCTCCCAAAAAAGCTATTATCCACATCCACACTATCGCTCCCGGCCCGCCATAACCTATCGCTAGCGCCACCCCCACGATATTTCCCGTTCCCACACGGCCAGAGAGCGCCAGCGCAAAGGCCTGGAACGACGAAATGCCCTCCTTCTTATTCTTGTCGTTATGGAACAGCAGCCGCACCATCTCACCCAGGTGGCGCACCTGCACAAATCTCGTCCCCACCGAAAAATAAATCGCTGCCGCCAGGCATAGCCCCACCAAGGGCCAGCTCCACACGCAGTCGTTCAGAAAAGTAATCATGTCGTCCATATCTATCGTTTTTTTATTGTCAATGCGACCTTTCCACAAGAAAGAAAATGCAAAAATACTAAAAAAACACAATATAGGAAACTTCTATTAATCACCCCATCGGGGTGAGATATGAATAACACCGTACGTAGTGCGGTGATTATCTGAGGCAAACAGATGCGTCCCGTATTAATCACCCCATCGGGGTGAGATATGAATAACACCGTACGTAGTGCGGTGAT
>CAMUZR010000021.1 GCA_947165255.1 uncultured Bacteroidales bacterium | reverse complement strand
TCCCATCGCCGATGATACTGCGCATGTTCGTGGAAAAGTAGGTCGCCGCCAATCTCTTACAGGGGAATCGTGTGAACGGTTCCCCTTTTTTTTTGTTTCTGTGTGTGGGGGCTGTCTGGGATAGACTCGGTAGATTTGATAGATTCGATAGAGGGGATAGATTTGATAGAGGGATAGATTTGATAGGTGAAGGGAATGTTTTTTTCCTTTTGAGTTCTTAGGAAGGGGGGGGAAATCGGTGGTTTTGTCTACCTTTTTGTTGATTTTATCGTTTCGATAGTTTTGATTGATGCTTCTTGCATGGCTTTTCTCTTATATTGAGTTTCCTTTTTTTCTTTATTTTATTTTCAGTATCGCCAGTGGTGTTGGTTTGTTCTATTCTATCTCCGATGATTACGTTGTAATCTTACAGCTAATTTTGTATGTCGATGCGTCTTGTTGGTCTCTGAAATGTTGAAGGTGCATTTTGTAGTTAAAGAGTGTTAAATGTGATATTGGGTTGATTGAATTTGATTATTATTTGCGCCTAATGAGAAAAAAGATGGAAATCGACAGAGAAAAGGCATTCGAGGAACTGGTGTTGCGACACCGCGACATGATATGGCACATCTGCACCGATTACAGCTTAAGTGCTGCGTGGGAGGTGCAGGATGCCGTGCAGGAGGTGTTGTATGTGTTGTGGCGTGACTTTGGCAAGTTCGATGGACGTAGCAGCGAAAAGACGTGGGTTTACCGAGTTGTCACCAATACAATGCTGTCCCTTAAACGTAAGGCTTCTAATCTGCCCCATCTGAATCAGGAGGAGATACCCGACACTGCTGAAGAGGATTCGGATAACTACCAACTTCTGCTACAATTAATTGATAATCTCAACGATGAAGATAAAAAGATTATTCGAGCACAGCTTGACGGCTTCAAAATACATGAGATAGCATCAATGACTGGACTTTCTGTTGCTACAATTGGACGCCGTCTGCAGTCTATTCGAAAGTACATTCATGAGGAATATTTACGCCAAAAATAATTTAGTAAATAACAAAAAGCAATTAAGTATTAGTAATCGTATAAATTGTAGAACTCTAATTATACCGCCATGCAAAACGAACTAGATGATTTTGACATACAGTGGGAGCGACGGTCCCAGTCGCTGAATTGCAGTCACAGTCCGTTGAGTCCAGAACAATGGAAAGAGATGGTACGTAATGCCCAAGCCAGCTCTATTTCTGCAAAGCATACTCATCATCACCCAATGATATGGGGTATAGGCAGCATGGCGGCATGTGTGGCATTGGCAATTGGTATATTTGGCCATTTCTCTGCTGCGGCACAGCCCACAAGTGTTATTTATGGCAACCAGTCGATACGTTTTATTTGTAACAATCAGTGCAATGCACAGAGTACTATCGAGTATTTTGATAGCTATATTAGCAAGGTGGAAATGAGATGAAACGATACACCATCATAATGATATTTGCATTGCTTTTTTGCTGCTCATGCGACCGGCGAGGTTCTTCGGTTGAATCGGCTGCAATGGAGCTATATCAACATTATGCCCATAACCAACATGGGGTAACAGTGGCGTATATAGGAGATTTCCATGCCTATAATCAGGTGTTCAACGCTGTTATGTTTCGAGCTGACGATAGTGTTCAGTGGGAGTGGATAAAGCAGGAATTTGGCGTCATTGAGCCCAACGAACTTGTTCCAGAAGTGGAGGCTCAGGAGAATGTGACAATGGTATCGCTCCATGTGGACACAAGTCTTCATTTTGACACCCCTGAAAAATATCAGTCGTATATTGATAGTTTGGTGCGACAAGTTATAAATGAAACACTTGGCGACTATGATGTCACCGACACCACTGTGTTTGTTGGAACCGTAAATGCGAGCGACACCGCTCTTTCCTCACAACTACAGTCGCAGTTGTCGAGACATATTGCACTTGACGAGAATCGTAAACGCGGTGGCAGTGCCGAGTATATTGTCAGCGTTGATTTGGAAAATCGAACTCTTCTATGCTTCTTCTGCAACTCGACGGAAGAGGCCAATCTATTGGTTCGCTGGCTACATCACAATGAATCATAAACTATTATTATATGCATAAATTATTATTTTCTATCTTGTTGGCTTGTGCAGTGTCAGGGACAGTGACCGCCCAGACAACAGTGGTGCGTACATCAGTACTTGAGGAATTTTCTACTGCTTTATGCCAATATTGTCCAGACGGTTACCAAATTATCAAAAAAGCGATTGACAGTCATCCAGGAACCCTATGGATAGTTCATCATGCTGGGTTTATGACCGATGATATCACCATAGCGGCTTCCGAGAGGCTTACGTTCCTTTATGCCTCCACCGCCTTTGCTCCAGCTTATATGGTGGATCGCACGATTCCAGAGGAAACCTATCACGATTATAGTCCTGTGTGGGGTGTTGACGATAGTGCCCGTGTGGCAGGACATCTAGACGAAATGGCTGCAAAACCCTGCTTCGCCACAGTGGAAATCAGCGGAGTAAACTATGATGCAGCCACACATGCCGTCTCGGCTACAGTCAGCGGACGCATTATGCATCAGTTCGACACGGCCATTACCCGTCTCAGTCTCTATCTGGTTGAGGACAGCATAGTCATGCCGCAGGCTTCCACTACAGGAACGATCAACGACTATATTCATATGCATGCCGTGCGTGGAAGTGCCACCGATGTGTTTGGCGTGCCCCTAACCTTTGCCCCAGATGGTTCGTATAGTTATACCATCAACTATACATTGCCTTCCGTGGCTGTTGCTTCTCACTGCCGTCTGGTGGCATTGATTCATTATTTCAAGTCAAATAATTTGACAAAAAACTATGTACTCAACGCTGCCGCTACCGAAGGCTATCTCTGTAACCACACTGCTGGTATTGACGAAGATCCAAATCTTGGTTCTCAATTCACTGTTTCACCCAACCCTGCCAGCAGCCGTGTTATTGTGAATGCTGACCGCCCAATCCGCTGTATTACTGTAATTGACACGTATGGGCGCTGCCAATTGCGCGACACACAGTGTGGCAGTCCCGTATACAGCATCGACTGCAGCAGTTGGCCTGCAGGTATCTACCTTATCCGTCTGACTACGGAACAGGGAACCACCACTCGTAAAATGATTGTAAACAAATAAACATACAAACACCCATGAAAAAATTAATTTACATTGCAACTGTAGCACTACTGGCAGCCATGATGCTGGTTTCCTGTGGGAAAGATCCCGCTAATGAAAATCCCACTGACGTGCACCCTTTCGATTTTACCTATGAGACTATCGACAACACTTCATGGCATGGAACTTACAACACCTATATCAATTCGCCCTATGGCGGCAGCTATCCGCTTGTGATGGAATGGACTGTCGATTTCAATGGCAATAACAAGGGCTTGGTGTATCTTCACATTGAAAGCCCAGCCATCAGCCCTATAGACGAAGAAATGGTAATGACTCACTACGACTATCATGGCGACAACACAGGCACATTCGACTACAACACATATCACCTTTCTTTTGTCATAGATGGACTCAACCGTACAATGGTGGCAGACTCGCTACGTCTGGGATTGGAACTTGACGATAGCGGTAGGCTTACTTACTTTGGTGGCAAGACAACCCTTAGACAGATTCGCTAAACCGAAAGAGAACTATGAAAAATATTTTTCGCATTACTGCACTGCTGTTATGTGGACTGATGGCAGCGGCTTGCACCGAAAAAGGATCTGGAACCACAGACCCTCCACATCATTTCGACTATGAAATGGCCAACACCACATGGGAGGGATATTACGACTCACCCGTTATGGCTCCTGACAGCAGCACCATTACCTTCAGGCTGACCTGGACTATGGATTTCTTGACTGACACCACTGGGAGTCTGCTGTGTGAAATTACCAGTGCTTTGAGTCAACCCCAGTACAAAGATATTACATTCTCTTATAGTGTGGAAGGCAGTACGGGGCACTTTTTTGTCGACGGGCAAGAGGATACCTTTGCTATCGACTGGAGCAACAACGTTATAAGTATGGACTTGCAGATGCCTATCGACATAGGCACTGGTCGCCAACTTGTTGGTGGCATGACAAACCTTCATAGAATCAGATAACTCATTAATCAATAACAAACACAAAAAAAGATGAAAAATGTTTTAAAAAGCCTCGCCATGGTGCTGTTTGCCAGTATGCTCATGGTGGGATGCAACGAAAAAGCAGAGAAGTACACCATTACAGTGAAATCCAATAACGATGACTGGGGCGTCGTGTTGGGAGGCGGCGAGTATGAGATGGGTATGGCCGCCGAGATTGCCGCCCGTCCTAATGTGGGCTATGTTTTCAAGCAATGGGATGATGGCAACACCGAGAATCCCCGTGTTATTGCGGTGAAAGGGGACGCCACTTACACTGCCATGTTCGGTGAACCGGAGCAAGATACTACCGGAGGCGGTGGAGATATCATCCTCGATACCAATGCTGTCCTCACGATCACATTTGGAGATACCACTTTCGATGCTGGCGTTTTGTTGCGTACACAAGTCAGCATGGGTGGCGGCTCCATCATGTATATGCTTACCGCTACTAACGACCCGAGCGGCAACGACATCATTGTTCAATGGTTGTGGGACGGAGAAGAGGGATCGATAAATCAAGGACAATTCGACCCCAGCATCTGCTATGTGATGAATAATATTAGAGACCTAGTGAATGTCGGTGGGCAGCAATATCCTCATTATATGTCGGTGGACAACCTGACTGTCAACGTAACCCGTTTCGATGTCGCCAACAACACCATTGACTGCCAGGTGACGGGTCGAGTGCTGGACATGACTGCCGAGGCCGATGGGACGGGTCCCAAGTATGTCAATATCAGCATCAATGTTGAATCTTTCCGCATGACGGACTACAATCAGTAATTCCAATCATGAAACTGAAACGTTCACTAACAATCTTTACGGCCATGGCCTTTGCCATGGCCGTTTTGGCAACTCCTGTTGACCGACAAACTGCCGCTCGTGCCGCAATGAGTTTTTGGAAAAACACGCTTCACCAACAAGGAATTGCGCAGCTAAAAGACCTTAGTGATGACCTAAGCTATGGTCATCTCTACCTTTTCGCCATAGATAAGGGCGGCTTTATCCTAATGTCTGCCGATGATGTGGCACGTCCGGTGCTGGCCTATTCCACATCAGGTACCTTCAATCCGGCCAATCCACCGTTGGCCATACAGCCTATCTTGGAACAATACGCTTTGGAGATAGCCTCTGCCAGTCAAGATCCTTCCCCCGACCTCGATTGGCAGCGGCTGCTGGACGAAATGCCTATGTTGGTTTCATCCAAGGAAGATGTTGACTCGTTGGGCCCACTGGTGCAGACACAATGGTATCAGTTGACGCCGTACAACGACCTTTGCCCGTCGGGCTGTCCCACGGGGTGCGTGGCCACAGCAGCGGCACAGGTGATGCGCTATTGGAGCTACCCAGCCTTTGGTAAGGGAAGCCACAGCTACACCAGTGATGGTGGCTACGGTGTGCTTTCGGCTGATTTTGCTCATACGCTCTATGATTGGGAGAATATGCCCGCCAGGGTCACATATGCTTCGCCTGCGGATCAACGCACAGCTGTGGCCACGCTGATGTATCACATTGGAGTTAGTGTGCACATGGGCTACAATCCCATGCAGAGCGGTGCTGCCGCAGGCAACTACAACAATGATTCTAACACCTACTGCGCCCAAAACTCTTTTTGGCGCTATTTTCACTACAACCGCCAGAGTCTGCAATATGTCGTAAAGGGCAATATGTCCAACGACGATTGGACAGAAATCCTCATTGCCGAGTTGCGTCAGTTGCGCCCCATCATGTATGATGGCACAGGCTCAGCCGGTGGACATTCTTTTATTTGCGATGGTTTCGATAGCCGTCGATACATGCATTTCAACCTTGGCGAAGACGGAGAGGGCGACGGATTCTATGCCATCGGTGCCATCAGCCATGGCTCCTATTCCTTCAACATGAACAATAACGTCGTTATCGGCATTCAACCAGAATATGGCCTTTATCTCAGTGACTCCGCTCTTTATTTCGACCGCAACGTAGGCACGCAGCAGGTGTGGCTCACTACTTGTGACACTATTGATGTCCCTTGGTCGGCATCTTGCACGGCTTCGTGGGTGACACTTTCCGACACTCCTTTTCAACATCTTGGGCAGGTCTCCGTCACTGTGGAGGACAATGTTTCCGGCACTGAACGTACTGCCACAGTCATTTTCCAACAACAAGGACGAACCGCCCGGCTTACGATCACCCAAGCCGCCTACAGCGACGAAGAATACTGTCCTCTGAATGTGGTGATGGAGTGCACCCGCACAGGAAGCTCATGGGCCAATGACGCCCATCTTTCGTTTGAATCGCCTACTGGTCACGTGTATGGCACTGCCAGCCATACCACAACTAACCGTTTTTCGTCCGCTACAGTCCGTGTGTCTCCGGGGCAGCTTATCATCAAGTACCACCGAGGCGGACCTCAGGACCGCTACTACAACTACTGGGTGACCAACCAGCATGGCGACACTCTTGCCGCAGTGGTCAATGCTTACTATAACGCCTCCGACATAACTGTTGATCGGCCTTGCTCCTCATTGGCAATCGACCCTGTTTCGCAGGGCAGTCATGCCATTACTCTTTACCCCAATCCAGCCAGTTCTCAGCTCTCAGTTGCTGCCGATTCACCTATTTCCTTCCTTATAATCAGTGATATATACGGTCGTTCAGTGCTCCAAGTGGATGCCATGCATCGACAGCAGCTCACTGTGGACACATCGGTGTTGCCCAAAGGGACTTATTTAGTAGGTATTGTCACCGAAAGTGGCATTTATTACAACAAGGTTTTAATCACAAATACATTATGAAGAGGATTGTCTTTATTTTGACTTGTCTTTCGGTAGGGCTGGCTATGAGAGGTAACCCCGTGTCGCCAGAGCGGGCAGCACTGGTGGCTAAAAATCTGTTATCCAACCAGAGTAAGGGATTACCTTTCACAAGGGTGACGGAAGGTTGGACCTATAGTGGCATCTATCTTTTTGAAGGTGTGGAGCAAGGGTTCGTGCTGGTATCTGCCGACGATGCCGCATGTCCTGTGCTTGGCTATAGTCTCGACGGCACTATGCCGGTCGGGCAAATACCCTTGCAGCTTGCAGAACTTTTAGATGTCTATCAGGCACAGATAGAGTGGGCTGCCGTCCATTGTCCCGAACCCGGTGGCGAAATTGCTGCTTTGTGGCATCAATTCGAAATAGGACAACCTCCGTTGGCAGCGAAGGAAAACGTGGTTGAGCCACTACTTACCACCCGCTGGAACCAGGCAGAGCCATACAACAACCTCTGCCCCAGGGGATGCGTAACAGGTTGTGCCGCCACTTCTCAGGCACAGATGATGAAGTACTGGAACTATCCGCCCTTTGGCTTCGGCAGCTATGCCTATGCCCACACCACATATGGGGTTCAGTCGGCCGACTACGGACACACCCTCTACGACTGGAACCACATGCCAGACACCGTTACGCCCAGTAGTGCTGCTCGTGAGCAACAGGCTATCGCCACTTTAATGTATCATGTAGGCGTGAGCCTTGAGATGGCATACAACACACCCCTTGGAGGTGGTAGCGCCGCCATCGGTCTAGTGGGCGAACCGGGCTACCGCAGCATAGACAATTCACTCAAAGACTATTTCTACTACAGCCCCTCTATGCGGGTCATCAATAAGGACCAAGGCTTCACTGATGAAACATGGAGCGAAACCCTCAAAGCCGAGTTGCGCCAAAAACGCCCCATCATCTATTCCGGCATCTCCGACCAAGGAGGCCACGGTTTTGTCTGCGACGGCTATGATGCCAACGGCCTCTTCCATTTCAATTTCGGCTGGAGTGGCGATGGCGACGGCTATTATGCCATCGGTGCTATCGTTGTTCCGCGAGGCCCCAACGGGGAATTTGGCTCCTACGACTTCAGCAGTAATAACCAAGCCCTCATTGGTGCCATGCCTCTCTATGCACTACGGCTCAACGATACCGTCAAGGCCTTTACCCGTCAGGGCGGTATAGATACGGTGTTCCTCGCGTTGAATCCACAGAACAGCGCTTTGCTAGATATCCAATATCATGCCGACTGGCTCACTGTTGACACACTCGACAGCATGGGTGTTGTAGTCCTTACTCTTGAGGCCGAAGTCAACAGGAGCGGCCTTCAGCGTGAGGCGTTTGTTACCTTCACCCAGGGCACAGAATCAGTCATCTTGCGTGTTATTCAGGATTGTTATGACGAAGAGGACTACTGTCCGGTAACTGTCGTTATGTCCAGCCGTCGCAGTGGCGGTTGGCCCAATAACTCCCATCTCACACTCGAATCGGAGGGAGGGATGGTATATGGCAAAGCGGCTCTGACTGCAAGCACTCTCGACTCGGTAACCATCAATGTCTCTCCTCAAAAACTCTATGTAGTGTGGCACAGCGGGGGCGGAACCGACCGCTATGTGGGTTACACCATCAAGGATGCCTATGGGCATATCCGTGCTTCGGTCGAAAATGCTTTCCACGACACTACCAACTTTGTGATCGAGTCGCCCTGCCACAACCTAGCTGTCGAACAGGCTCCCTCACCCCGGTTCGCACTTTATCCCAACCCCACGAATAATATTGTGTATATCCGTTGGGACACAGATGAGGATTTCACGTTGGAGCTTTTAAATGAACAGGGGCGGACCCTGTTGGTTACCCAGTCGCCCACTAGTCTCGACCTGAGCCATTATCCATCAGGTGTCTATTTGGTTCGTATAGTGAGCCATTCGGCAACCTATTACTCAAAGGTGGTTAGGCAATGAATGACCATGTTTTTTCATCCTCGCGGGGCGACATAGTTCTACTTTTTTCTCTATATTGCGATCTTTCGCTACGACATCTCCTTGCTATAGCTTTCTGATAATGCTGCCCCCGCAGCTTCTGGCGCATAGGCCGCATTCTGGTTGGCATTTTTTTCTTCAGGCAACGAAAATAGCGTTAGCCTTGCAGGAAAACACCTTCTTTCCCGCCCAATAACAATCTGACAGCATAGCATTCACTTTCAACAAAGGAATGGCTGACAGATAGTAGGCTGACTGTGTGCCTTTTCAACTGTTTTTGATCTTCCCTTTTTGAAATGGACTTATAGTTTTCGATAAAATGGAGATGAGTAGATTCATGGTTTACATTGCCACTTTATGAAAATGATGATGGGATAGCACCATTTTTTTATTCTGTTTGATGTCACTTTTTGGGGCAGTTTTTCGTTTAATAGGAGAATCGATTCGATAATTAATGGTTTTTATTAACTCTAAAAAAGTGTTTTATTATGAATATTTTTACATCAGATGTTTTAAATCAATTGATTTGGTCACTCCCTCCATTAGGTTTTGTTGCCGTGGCAATTATTGTCATTGTGGCTTATTCCAGATATAAAAAGAATGAGCTTGAAAAACGCAGCCAGATAGTTCTCTCTGCTTTGGAGAAGGGGGCTGGCAATGTGCCCGAGGAGCTATTGAGGAGCCTCAACAGGCCTCAGAAATCTCTAAAGGAGCGTCTGCTTGGTAAACTACTCTGGGGTATCGTTTGCGGGCTGAGTGGAATCGGGTTTGTGATTGTCGAATTTTTCATGTACGATTGGGACAGAAAGGCTTTTGAGGATGACGGAGTTCTCCTGGCGCTGGGCCTTGTGCTGCTGGCTGTTGGAATAGCGTTTCTAATTTATTATAATGTAGGCAAGCGCGAACTAAGCAGCGAGATTGAAAAGGAAGAGCAGCGGCTCATAAAATAATTTGGTGAATTAATTAGGGGCTATGACACGAGAGCGCTTTATTGAGCTTGTTCAAGTCGAGCAGGAGTCTCTTAGGAGATTCTTGCTTGCCCTCTGTAACGGTGACCGAGAATTGGCGGACGACTTAGCACAGGAAACGCTAATCAAGGCTTGGCTGGCTTCAGATGGTTTTGTCGAGCGTTATAAGTTCTCAACATGGCTTTTTAAGATAGCTTATAATACCTTTCTGGACTATAAGAAAAGACCCTTCCGTGCTGTAGAACCAATTGATGAGACCCATCCCTCACAAGATAGACCCGATGACGCGTTTAAATACGAAGCCCTTTACTTTGCTCTGTCGCAACTGGCAGAAAAAACGCGTATGATAATCCTGTTGTATTATATGCAAGGTTATTCTGTAATTGAAATAGCAAAAATAACAGGCAGCAATCCTGTCGCTGTCCGCCAACACCTTTCACGTGGCAGAAAGCAACTAAAAAAACTTTTGGAAGATGAAGAAAAATGACGTTATAGAAAATAAAATTGCCAATTATCGTCCAGAGTTAGGCAACAGTGAGGACTTTATGTCTCGGCTTGTTGATAAGATGGACACCATTGAGCCAGCCCGTCGCTACTGTCAGCACGAGCGTCGTCGCCTACGCCGCACCCTAGTTGTCGCTTTCCTCTCGGGCATCCCTGTCGGTATTGCCCTGACGCTCCTATTCATCTTCCACCCATTGTCACTGCATTTTACGGCTCAGTGCTGGACATTGCCGCTGCTCAGATTTTTTGCCCACAACGCCTCTTTGCTCATTTCAGGGCTTGTGGTCATATCCATCTCAGCGGGTGTAGCCTATGTCAGCACCCTTTTCTACAACCTCTTCTCTTCCCACATTTCCTCATCGCAGTAAAAATACTCTCCAATGTAATAAAAATCAGCGTTTTTTATTTAAGTACATTTGTATGAAATTATCAGTTTCCCCGTTAATGGAAGGTATTCATGCCAATCTGCTACTTCTTGTCTTCATTCATTTCATGAGCCTTCCTACAACCTATGCGCAGTCCTCCCTTGTCGGCAGCCATTGGCACAACGGCTCATACTTCATTTCCATTCTAAACGAGACAGACACCTGCTACAACATAGTTATGGCCACTCTCCACGAAGGCGCAAACGCCCAACCGTGGCTCAAAACAGACAACCCCGACATCTTCCTAATGCCTAATCAACTTGGAAACGCATGGACTGACACCATCATCCATTTCTACGACAGCATTGTTCATAAGTCCATAGATAACCAGGAAACTCTGCTTATCTATGGCTATGACCGAAATCTGCACGATATTTTCATCCGTTATGATGGACATTCCTCAAACCCTTGGTACACTTTCGCCCATGGTTTCGATTCGGTTCTAGAGACCGACATTCGTCGCCAAATCATGGGAACTTACCGGACTGTCGGACAACAACTTTGGACAATCTCATCCGACTCTGTTTTCATCCTTTCTCTCAGCAGTTTACCCAATCAACCCTCCTATACTTATGCCTACTCTATCCGCTGGGGTGAAACCGACCGCCCGGAAAACATTCTCACTCTCAGCGATGGCCGCAACCTCTGTTTCAAACTCACTTCCGAAGGGCTTGACCTTTACAATGGCATTGTCCATACCGAGGACAATGACTTTGAATGGATTACACAGGGCGATTTGCTCTTCAAACTTACCAAAACCCACCTCGACAACCCCGTTCCCGGCCGTTGGCCCGAAGCTTCTTCCTCCTTGCTCACCCGAGGCTATCTTGCCCCTTATCCCACCGAGGTATTGCGACTTATAAGAAATGAAATTTACGCCCGTCATGGGCATTGCTTTTCCGACAAGGCTTTGACCCAATTCTTTCATTCCGACGGCCTGTGGTATGGCACTGCCCTTCTAAAGGCGCAAAATCCTTTAGTCCTCACCGAAATAGAAAAACTGAATGTGGCGTTAATCGCTACAATAGAAAAGGAGCGAAAGCAATCTGATTGAGGGAGGGTTTCCTCAAGCAAGACTCAAATTTTTATCCTCATAAATCGGCGCATCAGGCAGTCCCACCAGCGGTCGGGCAGTATGGCGTGGAAAAACACAGCGCTGCCGGAAAACAAGCCAATGCGGTAGCGGCAACGGGGCCTCCGGCTGTTCACAGCCCGGCTGATGGCGTTGGTCACCACCCGGGGTTTGGAAAGATATTTGCCAGCGTAGGCATTGTGCAGCAGGTCGGCTTCCATCATAGCCTCCCTCTCGTATGGTGTCCCAGCCGACGAATCGGCCAAGTGCTTGGCTGCAATAATGCCCCAGTCCGTCTTGATGCCGCCGGGCTCAATCATCACCACGTCCACGCCGAAGGGCTTCATCTCCATGCGCAGGGCGTCACTGAGTGCTTCCACCGAATATTTCGACACATGGTACCAAGCGCCGAATGGCATCACCATCTTGCCAGCGATGGAAGAAGTGTTGATAATGCGGCCAGAACGCTGCTCCCGCATGGTGGGCAGAACCAGTTTACAGAGTTCGGCCAGCCCAAACACATTCACCTCCACCTGCCGACGGGCTTCCTCCATTGTCACATTCTCCACGGCACCGAAATAGCCGTAGCCCGCATTATTCACCAGCACATCTATGCGCCCTTCGGCGTCCAGTACGGCTTTCACCCCATCGGCCATCGACTGTCTATCGGTGACATCCATCCGCATCGTCACCACACCGTCCTGTTTCAGTGACTCCATTAGTTCAGTACGGCGGGCGGCGGCGTAAACTTTGTGCCCCTGCCGTGCCAGCACCTGGGCGGTGTCAAATCCAATGCCGCTGCTGGCTCCGGTAATCAGTATTACTTTTCTTTTCAGTTCCATAATCTGTACAATAATCTTCAAAACGTCAAAACCTACTTTTTATTGTGTGCGCAATAGCGGCTGCCGTAAAGTCGCCTTTTCGAAACTTTTGCGTATCTTTGCAAAAAAGAAAAAAAGAACCCACAATGAAAAGAATCATCCTTATTGCATTGACCCTGATTGTGTTGACGGCATGCAACCGCACTTCCAACTACGCCAATACCAATCTCGGAGCCATCAAAATTGTAAAGACCATAGACCTTTCTGAATACTCCTCCCTGCAGCTGAGCCGCAATATGGACTGCAATTACATCTGCGTCAGCCTGCTGGACCCCGACGGGCAGGTGGACGAATTCACGGGCATCAGCAATGCCAATTTCTGCACCAACGACAAGGGAGAAATCCTCCTCGACACCGTCTGTTTCCAACCCCAAGAACCCTCCTACATTCTAATGAGCTACGACATCTCATCCACCTACGGGGCCGAAACATGGTTCGTCCTCTCGCCCTACTATGAGGGCACCCCCGAAAGCTTCTGGTCGCTCTATCGCCTCCCCTTCGACCGGCTTGCAGCCCGCGATGTGGACGGCGACGGCATTACTGAAATCATCCATTACGCCTCCTCACAGCCTTCCGACAGCACGGTCTATTCCTTCCACAAAGGAGTGCTGAAAGAATTATAGCCCCACCCCTGAACCCTTACAACCGTCGCCAAAAAACCCAATTGTTGGTGCCGGTGCATATTTTTTTTTCGAAAAATAGGAAAAAAGTTGTATCTTTGCAAAATCAACACTGAATGTTTAATAATAAATAACAACAATATGAAACGTATCTTAACCCTTTGTGCAACGCTGCTTTTGCTTGCGACCACCGCTTCGGCACAGGACGAAACCGAGGCCCTCTCCAAAGGCACTTGGACCACTTCTTCAACGCCCGCCATCAAGGCCAGCGAGTTCTTCTTCAACAACTGGGCCACTTCCGGTAACTCTCAAATCGACCTCACCGGAACCTTCTTCGGCAACTACAAATTCACCCATCCCAAATTTGTGTGGGACAACATCGCCGACCTTGCTTACGGCTACGCTTGGCAGGACCTCGACAACGCCGCCGACCCCAAACTCTTTGAAACCGCACGTAAGAGCAACGATAAGATTGACCTCACTTCCTCCATTTCATGGAATGCCTACAAGGGATGGGGCGCCAGCTTCACAGCCAACCTCAAGACCCAGTTTGGCGCAGGCTATGAGTACTCCGGCATCGGCGAAAATCAGAACAAAACAATCGTTTCCAATTTCTTCGCCCCGGCCTACCTCACCACGGCCCTCTCTTTTGAGCATAAGAAAGCAGACTGGTCCGTTTCCCTCTCTTTCCTGACCGGCAAGACCACTTTTGTCTACAACGACGACTTCATTGCCGAAGGCCGCAACTTCGGTGTTCTGCAGAACAAGGATTTCAATGCCGACGACCCCTCCACCTACACCCACGCCTACTTCGCACTCGGTTCCTACGTCAAGGCCCAATATCTGAGGAAAGACATTCTCCCCAACCTCGACCTCTATGCCCGTGTCGAACTATTCTATGACTATAAGAAGCCCAAAAACATGGCATGGAACAATATGGCAGCCGATTCCCGCTACACCCTTCGTGGCGATGAAACTTTCGAAGAATTGTCACAATACAACTGGTTCAGAAAGCGCGCTTTTGAAACCGACCTCGACTTCGAGCTGAAACTCGACTACCGTCTGGCTTCCTTCATTTCCGCCAACCTCGCCCTCAACCTCAAGTGGGACACCGACTTCAGCGGCATGAGCAATAAATGGGGACACTGGCAGGTCTACCAAATGGCCGGCATCCAGTTCTACCTGAACATGAAGACCCCCAAGGCTAAGTAAAATAGCCATTAGAATAAAATGAAATCATCCCCACACTATCCAGTCGGTATAGTGTGGTTTTTTCTTACTGGGCATTTCTGCTTGCAGTCGTTTTGTTGAAAAAGATTTAAAGGAGCAAAGTGCTGTGGTGTGGTGAAGTGATGGGCAGTGCATTCCTTCCTGCTGCCACTCGGTTCCAAAGTATAAGATACGCCGAAGTTATCACGCTTAATTATTCGGCCGAGACAGCCGGATTCAACTATTCGGCAGTGCAGAACCAGACTTCGCTTTGAACCCTAAGGAACTGTATCTGATGTCAGGGTGGAAGCGGATGGTACGTGATGATATCCCATCGGTTGAATAGGAAGAATAAAAAACAAAAAAAATGCGTATCTTTGCAACATGAACATTTCTGAAATATTCAACCTTTTTGAAAGGCAAATTGCTGAATACCACAAGATAGATTCGGTCGACGAACCTTCGCACAATCCCTTTTCCGTGGGCACTTTCGAGCATTTGCTATGGGAAAAAAGCCACATCGACACCGTTCAGTGGCATTTGGAAGACCTCATCCGCCCCGACGATGTCGACCCCGTGGAGGCTCTGCGGCTGAAGCGCTGGATCGACCGCTCCAACCAGAACCGTACCGATATGGTGGAACGCATCGACGACTACTACATGGCACAGTTCCAGGCGGTGCCCCATCTCCCCGATGCCACCATCAACACCGAAACCCCGGCCTGGGCCATCGACCGCCTCTCCATCCTGGCGCTCAAGCTCTACCATTTCGGCATTGAGGTGGCGCGCACCGACGTCGGCCCCGAACACCACCAGAAGTGCCTTGCCAAATACAACACCCTGCTCCAGCAGAAAAGCGATTTGATACAGGCAATAGACACCCTCCTGCGTGAACTTTCCGAGGGCAGAAAGGTCATGAAACTCTACCGGCAGATGAAAATGTACAACGACCCCGCCCTCAACCCCATGCTCTACAACAAGTCCAAGTCTTGAACTACCGCCAGCGCATACTCGTCATCCGCCTCTCCGCCCTGGGCGATGTGGCCATACTCGAACCCGTGCTGCGTCTGCGGGCCGCCCGTTGCCCCGACGTGCTTTTCCTCTTGGCCGCCCCGCCGCGCCTGGAACCGCTCTTTCGGGGAGTTGAAAATATCCAATTTGTACCCACGCAGAAGCGGCAATCCCCCCGCCAACTCTATGCGGCGCTCGCTCCGCTGCACCCCGACCTGGTGGCCGACATGCACCATGTCAACCGCGTGATAGGCCTCGACTGGCTCTTCCGCCTGCACGGGGTGCCCGTCCGCGCCATACGCAAACGCCGCCAGCCGGGGCGTCCCTCGTGGCTGCGCTACAACGACGTGCTCGACCGCTGCGGCCTGCCCCAGGTCGACGGCATACACGCCCTCGCCTCCTCCTATTGGAGCCCCAAGGAGCGCGACGGCCGGCGTCCTGCCATCGGCCTTGCCCCTTTTGCCCAACACCAGGGCAAGATATGGCCCTTGGAGCAAACTGAGCGCCTGATACAGCTGCTCAGCGCCGACGGACGCTACAGCCTCTACCTCTTTGGCAGCAAGGAAGAGGCGGCCACCCTCGACCCCTGGGCCGCCCGTTACCCCCACACGGCCTCCCTGGCCGGAAAAGTTGGCTTCGACCAAGAACTCAAACAGATAGCCCAGCTGGACCTCATGGTCAGCATGGACTCGGCCAACATGCATTTTGCCTCCTGCATGGGCGTCCCGGTGGTGAGCCTTTGGGGCGCCACTCACCCCTGCCGCGGCTTCTACGGCTGGCGGCAAAACCCCGACTGGGCGGTGCAGCACCCCCTCGACTGCCGCCCCTGTTCCAAGTACGGCAACAAGCCCTGCCGCCTTGGCGACTACCCCTGCCTGCGCGCCATCGCCCCCGAGGAAGTGCTGGACAAGATAGAGTCCATCCTCTTTCCGCAGCCCGCCCACATATCCGAATAGCGCCAACAGACAGCAAGATGAAATCCCTCAAGTACCTATCCGTTCTTTTTCTTGTGGCGATTGCCGGCTGTGGCCGGTCGCCGCAGGTGCCGGTGGGTCCTTACTTTTCCGTAAGCGACAGCACCTGGGTGGAGTTTGCCCCAGGCAACCTGGCTCCCGACGGGCATGGCTTCGAGCCCAGCCAGCTGCACTATGGCGGCCTGTTTGGTTGGGGGACGGGCAACAATCCCGGCAACACCTCCGAGAACCACCTGGACTATCCTTCCTTCCACGACTGGGGCGAGCCGCTCGGCCACGGCTGGCGCACCATGAGCGTGGAGGAATGGCGCTACCTCCTTTTCTTGCGGCCCAGGGCCGACAGCCTCCGTGCCACCGGCATGGTGGGTGAGGCCAAAGGGCTGCTGCTCCTGCCCGACAATGTCTCGCTGCCGGCCGACCTGGCCTTTGCCCCCGGCACCCACGGCTGGAGCGCCAACCGCTACACTCTGGCACAATGGCAGCGCCTGGAGCAGATGGGCGCGGTGTTCCTTGCCTCGCCCGGATTCCGGTGGGGAACCGACGTCTACGCCGAGGGCTGCGAGGGCATGTACTGGACCTCCTCGTCCGACGACGAATACGACGCCCACGTGGTCTATTTCTCCGGCGACACGCTGAACACCACCGGCGACGACCACCGCTTTTTTGGCAACTCGGTCCGCCTTGCCCGCAACCTTTCGCTCTCTTCCGCCCGTTGAGCCCATGGGGCAAGCGTCTGGATGCGCTTTGGCTTCTTCAGACAGCATCTTTTTCCGCTATGGTTCTTTGTTCACCAGCATCAAAGAACCATAGACGAACTAACGAACATTTATCAAAGGAAAAGCGACCCCGGAAGGGGGCGAGACAGGGCGTGGGGGAGGGCAGGGGTGCTCAGGCCAGGGGCAGTTGGACGATGAAGGTGCTGCCTTGGCCGGGTTCGCTCTCGACGCTGATGCGGCCTTTGTGGAGCGCCACCACCTGCGAGACGTAGCTGAGTCCTATGCCGAAGCCTTTGACGTCGTGGACGTTGCCGGTATGGACGCGGTAGAATTTTTCGAAAATATGCTTTTGGTCCTCTTTCGAGATGCCAATGCCATTGTCTTTCACGCGCAGCACGGCCCACTGGCCCTCCTGGCAGGTGCTGACGACGAGGTGGGGCTGGCTGGGGGAGTACTTGATGGCGTTGTCCACCAGGTTGTGCACCATGTTGGATATGTGCAGTTGGTCGGCGTAGAGGGTGCCGGCGATGGGCTGTAGGTCGGTTTCGAGCAGGCCGTTTTTGTTTTGGATGGAGAGCTGGAAACTCTGGAGGGCGTTCTGCACCTCTTGGTTGAGGTCTACTTCCTTCAGCGACAGAGAGAAATTCTTGTTGGCCATTTTGGAGCTTTGCAGGATGGTTTCGATGAGCACCCTCATGCGGCGGTTTTCGTCGTTGATGATGCTGACGAAGTTGCGGCGGGTGGCGAGGTCGCTGCTGACGGATTCGTCCTGCAGCATTTCGCAGGCGAGCCCGATGGTGGCAATGGGGGTTTTGATTTCGTGGGTCATGTTGCTGATGAAGTCGGTCTTCATCTCGTCGAGTTTGCGCTGGATGGAGATGGTGCGGATGGAGAAGACGAAGAGGGCAGAGATGAGAATGATCATGAGGATGCTGAGGACGGTGTATTTGTTGGCGTCGCTGGTGAGGATGATGGGGGAGGAGGGGAAGACGAGGACGAGGTAGAGGTTTTCGTTGGTGACGATGCTGTTGGCGTGGAAGATGTATTTGTAGGGGGTGTTGCGCATTTTGGCCGAGTCGCCGGGATTGCTGCAGTAGTAGAGGGTGTCGCGTTCGGTTTCGAGGATGCCGATGGCGGGTTTGATGTCCACTCCGTTGATTATGAGTTCTTCCCTGATGAGCGAGTCGAGCAGGGGGAAGTTGAGTTTGGTGGGGTCGATGGAGTGGTCGTTGACGAGGTTGCGATACTGTTCGTTGGAGTAGTTGATGGAGTTCATGAGGCGGTTGCGGGCGCTGAGGAGGGTGTTGTATTGCGAGAGGGTGCTTTCTTCCTGCGAGGTGAGGTTGGCCTTGGGCAGTACGGTGGCGCTGTCCTGGGTGGAGATGCCGAAGCGGATGCGGCTTTCGTCGTAAAAGAGTTCGCTGTTGTCGCGGATGATGTCCTGCATCTTTTCGTTCATGTTGTCGATGCGGCGGTACTGCAGGACGCGGTAGCGCTCTTTTTGTGACACGTAGTCTTCTACTTTCATCTGGTCGAGTTGGGTGAAGACTTTGTCGATGGAGTTGTTGACGCTGATGTTGAAAAGGTTGTCGCTCATCTTGGCGGATTCCCTCATTTGGGTGATTTGGATGATTACGAGGGTGATGGCCGCGATGGCGAAAAGGGTGGTCAGAAGGATGAGAAAACGACGTTTCATGTGCATTTATTAAATATATGGTGTAACGTTGTTTGTGAAAAAAAATTTTCTTTATGCTTATTTTTAAGAAAAAAATCGTATTTTTGCACTCCATAATAAAGTTACGACAACGAGTGCAACGCATATATTGACATGAAAATAGGTATTATCATAGCCATGGACATTGAGTATCGCAAGATGCTGGATACTCTGGGCGGGAAGCCCGAAGGGCGCATTGGCGCGAACGAGGTGGTTCTGTGGCAGTGCGGCATCGGCAAGGTGAATGCCGCGGTGGGCACGATGCAGCTGATTCAGCAGCACCGTCCCGACTGCATTCTCAGCACCGGATTGGCCGGAGGTATCGATGACAGTTTGAAGGTGATGGATGTGGTGGTGGGCAGCCAGACGGCCTATCACGACGTCGATTGCGGCATGGGCAACGCGCCCGGCCAGGTGCAGGGGCTGCCCCTGCGTTTCGATGCCCACCCGGATTTGCTGCGGGTGGCCGCAGAGGTGGGGAAGGGGAGCGACCTGCATGTGCGCCAGGGACTTATGTGCACGGGCGACCAGTTTATCACCGACCGTGCGCGTCAGGCCGCCATCAAGGCCCTGTTCCCCGACGGCCTGGCCTGCGAGATGGAGTCGGCCGCCATTGCCCACACGTGCTATCTGCAGCAGGTGCCGTTCCTCAGCATCCGCGTGATTAGCGACACCCCTGGCAATACCGACGACCACCAGCAGCAGTGGGACGCTTTTCTGAATTCTATGACCGACCGCTCGTTCCGTTTTGTCAGAAGTTTTCTTGAACATTTATAATTCTTTTGTAGCATGGAAGTTATACATAGTTTTACTATTGACCATACCCACTTGAAGCCAGGCATTTATGTTTCGCGCGTCGACAAGGGTTTCACCACGTTCGACCTCCGCATCACCGAGCCCAACCACGAGCCGGCCGTGGCTCCGGCGGCTATGCACAGTCTGGAGCACCTGATGGCTACATGGTTCCGCAACTCACGGGCCAAGGACGACGTGGTTTATGTGGGACCGATGGGCTGCATGACGGGGATGTATGTCATCATGACGGGTGAGTACACGGTGGAGGATATGCGCGCACTTACGATGGAGTGCCTCGAATGGGTGCTGGAGCAGACGGAGGTGCCGGCCACCACACCCGATACTTGTGGAAACTACCTGCTGCACGACCTGCCCATGTGCCAGTGGGAGAGCCGGCGCTACCTCGACCGCTTGCGCAACGATTTCCACTGCGAGTACACAAAATTGCAGGTTACGTTGGACGACGGGAAGGTTTTTGCCGATGCCTGACGGAGTGCAATCCGTTGGGACAGAGTGTGGAAAAGCCACCCGCTGTTTGTTTCTGCGGCATTGTTGATGTTTTTTTTCGTCTACAGAACAATAAAAAAATAAAATACGAGTTATTGGAGTTGTTTGATGATTGAATGGCCCCGTAGTTCAGCTGAATAGAACGTCGGATTCCGGTTCCGAAAGTCGTGGGTTTGAATCCCGCCGGGGTCACTAAAACTTCCTAAGGTGAAGAAAATTTCCTTTTTTTTTGTTGACAGCAAGCCCTTCAGTCAGCTGGTGGGTTTATGCCTTTTGCTGCTGTTTGGTTTCCTAATGGTGGTGGGTCTGCAGATTTTGCAGCCTATGTCGCAGTCGCCCGCCCCCGGAGCCATCCGTTTTAATCTTCTATGGCAGGGCTGCTCGCAGTTGCTTATCTTTTTTGTCCCGGCAATGCTGTTCGCATGGCTTTACCAGCGCAGGCCGGCCGAATACTTGGGTTTGGACCTGCAAGGGCGCAAGTGGTTGCTGGCCTTGGTAGGCGTGGTGGTTATGTTGCTGCTGGTGCCTATTAACGACTGGCTTACCTACTGGAACGAGCAGTGGCAGATGGGTTCGGTGGAGGAGGTGCTGCGCCGTCAGTCGCAGCAGTCGAAGGAACTCACCCAGCAGATGCTTTCGCTTACCTCGCCGGGCGACCTGTGCCTGCAATTGCTTGTGGTGGCTTTGTTGCCGGCCGTGTGCGAGGAGTTTTTCTTCAGGGGCTGCCTGCAGCAGGTGCTGCAGCGTTGGTTTGGCAACCGGCATGTGGCGGTGGTGGTCACAGCGGTGATTTTCTCTTTGGCCCATGGCGACGTGTATGGTTTCGCCCCTCGCTTGGTGTTGGGGTTGTTGCTGGGCTATCTCTTTGTCTTTTCGGGGTCAATGTTGGTGAATGCTTTTGTGCATTTTTTTAATAATGCCATGGTGGTGGTGATGTTTTATCTGAACCATCGCGAGCTGGTTCTTATTGACCCTACGGAACCGATGTTTTTTTCGTGGACGACGACCATTATTTGTGGTCTGGCAGGGCTGCTTTTGTTCTTGGTTTATTTCACGGAAATCTTTAAAAAACCGAGGCCGAAAACCCAAAGATGAGTCGCTATAACTCAGCCTATTAAATAAATTTGGAAATAAAAATGGTTTTTATAAGTGTTTTTTATTCAGTGTGTTGTGTTTAATTTTTTGGTTTATAGGGAGAAGGGAATAAAAAAAATGTTTCGCATGTCATTTTTTTTTGGTACTTTTGCAGCCTGTTTCGCCCAACGGGGTGAGTTAAAAAATAAGATAAAACTAATAAAATATAAGTAAACATGACTAAGGCTGAAATCGTTGCTCAGATTGCACAGAAAACCGGTATTGAGAAAGTCGCCATCCAGGCCACCGTGGAAGAATTCATGAATGTCGTAAAGGAGTCCCTTGCAGACGGCGAGAATGTCTATCTCCGTGGTTTTGGTAGCTTCATCATTAAGAAGCGTGCAGAAAAGACCGGTCGAAACATCTCTAAGAACACCACCATCATTATCCCTGCCCACAACATTCCTTCTTTCAAGCCCGCCAAGACTTTTGTCAACGACGTTAAGAAGAATACCAAGTAAGAATTGAATTAATTTATTTTATTATCATATAAATCTGTTATAATATGCCTAACGGAAAGAAACACAAAAGACACAAGATGTCCACGCACAAGCGTAAAAAACGCCTGCGCAAGAACAGACATAAGAAGAAGTAAGCGAAAGCCCCTTCTTTAAGTCTAAAACAATCTAACAACTAAAACAAATTACACAACGGTGCATGTCGCCAGCTTGTGTAATTTGTTTTTTCTCTTAAAGACGATGAACAATGAATTAATAATATCTGCAAACGAGAACGATATTCAGTTGGCCCTGCTGGAGGACAAACAGCTTGTAGAGCTCCACAAGGACAAGGCAGGCAATAAAGTTCACGTTGGCGATGTGTATGTGGGTAAGGTGCGCAAGATAATGCCTGGCCTGAATGCCGCATTTATTGATGTGGGCGAGGAGAAGGACGGTTTTGTTCACTATCTGGATTTGGGTACGAACTATGGCTCGGTGGCGAAGTATATGAAGCTGGCCATGAATGGCGACAGCAATATGTCGACGCTGAAAAACTTTAAAAATGAGCCGACTCTGGAAAAGACTGGAAATTTGTCCAATGTGCTGAAAGTTGGTCAGTTGGTTTTGGCTCAGGTGGCCAAAGAACCTATCTCGACCAAGGGGCCTAAATTGTCGGGCGATATTTCCTTTGCGGGTCGTTACTTGGTGCTTTCGCCTTTTATTAATAGGATTTCTATCTCGCAGAAGATTAAAGGGAGCGAGGAGCGTGGGCGGCTGCGTCGACTGATGCAGAGCATTAAGCCTGAGGGTTTTGGCGTAATAGTGCGCACTGTGGCCGAGGGGAAGAATGTGGAGGAGTTGGATGCCGATTTGCGCAATCTGATGTCGCAATGGAATACGCTGACCCAGCAGCTTAAAACTATTACGGGTCCGAAGAAGGTGCTCAGCGAACTCAACACGGCTTCGGCTTTGCTGCGCGATGTGCTGACCGATGACTTTAATGCGATATATGTCGATAATGAGCAGGTGTGCAACGAGGTGCGCCAATATATTGCTACCGTTGCGCCGGAGAAGGTCGATATTGTGCATCCATATAAGTTGGATACCCCAATTTTTGAGCAGTTTGGGGTGATGCGCGACATACGCCGTGCCTTTGGCCGTATTGTGACTATCCGCTCGGGCGTGTACCTTTATATTGAGCATACGGAGGCCATGCATGTGATCGATGTCAACAGCGGTAACCACATTAAGTCGGGTACGGGGCAGGAGGATACGGCCTTGCAGGTGAATATAGAGTCGGCAAAGGAGATCGCCCGCCAGTTGCGTCTGCGCGATATGGGCGGCATTATTATTGTCGACTTTGTCGATATGCTCAAGGCGGAGCACCGGAAGGAGCTGTACGAGTTTATGACGAAGGAAATGTCGCATGACAAAGCCCGCCATACGATCCTGCCGCTTAGTAAGTTCGGGTTGATGCAGATTACGCGCCAGCGTGTCCGTCCGGCGGTGGAAGTGGATGTGCAGGAGAAGTGTCCTTTCTGCGACGGAACTGGGACGATAAAATCGAGCTTGGTCGTGGTGGACGAAATAGAGTCCAACCTGCGTTATCTGATGTCCTCGCAGAATGAAAAGAAACTTACCATCATCACCCATCCATACGTATATGCCTATCTTACTAAGGGTCTGAATAGTATCCGTCGCCGATGGATGCTGAAATATAAATTGCGCCTCACCTTTAAGCCCTCGGAGTCGTATGGTTTGTTGGAGTATAAATTCTTCAATGCGTCGGGCGATGAGATTTCGATGTAGGCAATTGTTGCCGATGCTGATATTCCTTGCGCTAGTGTTGTGCCCTGGAGCTGCAACCCATGCGCAGGGGATAGATGTGTCGAAGTACCAGGGCACTATTAATTGGAAGAAGGTGGCCAAGAGTAAGAAGGTGAAGTTTGTGTACGTTAGAGCCACGGAGGGGACATCAATAAAAGACCCCCGGTACAGAGCCAACATTGATTCGGCGAGAAAGCATAGTATTTACGTGGGGAGTTATCATGTCTATAGTAGCAAGACTACGGCATACCAGCAGTTTGCTAATTTTAAGTCGGTGGTTTCTAAGAAGAAGCAAGACCTGATACCCGTTTTGGACATAGAAGGCCACCACAGCGGCAACCTGTATATGGCTCGGGTGGACAAACTGTTGGAACTGATGGAGAAAGAATATGGGGTGAAGCCCATGATTTACACTAGTGAGAAGGTCTACTTGGAGCATTTTTCGGGGAAACGGTATCGTTCTTACCATATCTTTGTGGCCAAATACAAGGGTTCCCCGGTCATTCGTTATACCCTATGGCAACATAGCAAGACTGGCAGAATCAGCGGTATTTCCGGAGATGTGGACCTGGACAAATTCCATAAGAAACACAGCCTTTACGACATTCTACTGCCGAAACACCGCAAGAAGAAGGTTGCGCCCAAGCCAGCCGCAGCCAAGACTGACAGTACGGCGAAGTCGGACACAAGTTCCAAGTCGACGGCAGCGTAATAATCGACGTCAATACGGAATTATAGAAATCTTATTTGTGGCATCGGAGTGGCTCTTTGCTGGCAAAGGCGAAAGGGCGATGGCTGCCTTTGGCGGTGTTGATGGGGAAAACCCTTTCGTAAATGGATATAAGCGCCTGGTGGAGTGGCCTGGCGAGGGCATGGAATAGTCAGCCCCACAATGTGATGCACGAACTCTATAGTCTTCCTTGGGGTTGGCTTGATTTTTTTTAGTCACAGGGGTTGCAAAAATAGTTTATTACTAAGGTTTGACAAACTGTTTTGCTCTATTTCTATAATCGCATACGTTTTTGGTGAGGCAGGAGCCCGTTGTTTGCGGATTGCTACGGTTTGAAAGGCCAAAAAGCGAATAACCCATGGCATCACTCTGGGTATTGGCGGCATACACCATTTACCCAAGGCATTGCCTTGGAGTACAGTGATTTTGGTCTTTCAAGCTGTTTTTTACGTTCGTTCTATCATAAGCGGATTTATACCCGAATTTACTTGTCAAACTTTAGTTTATTATATTTTTATTATCAAAAACTTCGCTATTTGCAAAAAAATCATTATCTTTGCAAGTTCTAAATAATATGCGGTCGACTTGTTCCCTAGGAGGGTGAAGTTGATGCAATTGTCTAAATATTAAGAAATTATTGATAATAAAAAGATAGATATGCGAAAAAGTAAAGTAGGTCTCGATTTTGAAAAAGTTGAGCATGCGCGTGGCGTGGCAAAGAAAATTGCCGGTCAAGTGCAGGATTTTGTTGAAGGCTATACTACGGTAGCTGTCGAACGTACTATCTGCCGTCTGCTTGGCATCGATGGTATTGACGAGAACGAGGTTCCGCTGCCCAACGTGGTTGTCGACGAGTTGAAAAGCAAGGGCGTCCTTGGACAGGGAGTCTGCTTCTTCATCGGCAATGCCATCCTTGAAACCGGCAAAAGCCCCCAGCAGATTGCCGAAGCGATAACCGCAGGAAAACTGGATATTACCCAGTTGCCCGTACACCATCCCGAGGAGATTAAGAAAGCGCTGCAGCCTTTTATTGACGAAAGTGTCTCCCGCATCCGCACCCGCCGTCAACGCCGCGAGCACTATATAGAGACAATCGGTGAAGGCTCCAAGCCTTACCTCTATATCATCGTGGCCACGGGTAACATTTATGAGGATGTGGTGCAGGCTCAGGCCGGTGCACGACAAGGTGCCGACATTATCGCCGTCATCCGCACCACGGGTCAGAGCCTACTGGACTATGTGCCATACGGTGCCACCACAGAGGGCTTCGGCGGCACTTTCGCCACCCAGGAGAACTTCCGCATCATGCGCAAGGCGCTGGACGAGGTGGGCGAAGAGGTAGGTCGATATATCCGACTCTGCAACTACTGCTCTGGCCTCTGCATGCCCGAGATAGCTGCCATGGGCGCCCTAGAGGGTTTGGACGTGATGCTTAACGATGCTCTCTACGGCATACTTTTCCGCGACATCAATATGCAGCGTACCCTGATTGACCAGTATTTCAGCCGTATCATCAATGGCTTTGCCGGTGTTATCATCAACACGGGTGAGGATAACTACCTTACCACTGCTGACGCCTATGAGCAGGCCCACACCGTGCTGGCTTCCGACTTTATCAACGAGCAGTTGGCTTTTGCTGCCGGCCTACCCGAGGAACAGATGGGCCTTGGACATGCCTTCGAGATGGATCCGATGCTCACCAACGGCTTCCTTTACGAACTGGCCCAGGCTCAGATGCTGCGCGAGATTTTCCCCAATGCTCCGTTGAAATATATGCCCCCCACTAAGTTCATGACGGGCAATATCTTCCGCGGACATATCCAAGATGCCCTTTTCAACATCATTGGCCAGTGGACCCATCAGGGCCTGCAGCTGCTGGGTATGCCCACCGAGGCTATCCATACTCCGTTCATGAGTGACCGTTACCTATCCATCGAGAACGCCAAATATATTTTCAACAACATGAAAGATATTGGAGAGGAGGTCGAGTTTAAAGAGAACGGTATCATTCGCAAACGTGCCCAAGAGGTGCTTTCCAACGCCACAGAGCTTCTCGAAAAGATGGAGACCGAAGGCCTCTTCAGTGCGCTTGAGAAAGGTATCTTTGGCGATGTGAAACGACCCAAGAATGGCGGCAAGGGCTTGAGCGGTGTCACCTTGAAGGCAGATAACTACTTCAACCCCTTTGTCGAAATCATGAAAGGCAAGAAATAAAATAATTTTATAAGTTCAGGAGTCTTCGGGGCATCCGCCGGGGACTCTATCAACATAAAAAGACATAATACTATGAGCGAAGGATTATATTCAATGGAGGCTAAGGATTTCGACAAAACCTTAGATCTTACTAAAATAAAACCCTATGGCGATACCATGAACGATGGTAAAGTCCAGTTAAGTTTCACCCTGCCTGTGCCGGAGGGCGACGAGGCCACCGAAGCTGCCAAACAGCTGCTAAAGAAAATGGGTTTTGAGAACCCATTGGTGGTCTACACCCACGAACTGACCAAGGGCTTCACCTTCTTCAACTGCTACGGTAGCCTTACCCACACGGTTGACTACACTTCAATCCATGTGCCCAAAGTGGAGTCCAACAAAATGGACATGCATGAATGCGACGAGTATATCCGCGAACACATCGGCCGTAAGATTGTCATTGTCGGAGCCAGTACCGGCACCGACGCCCATACGGTTGGCATTGATGCCATTATGAATATGAAGGGTTATGCAGGTCACTATGGTCTGGAGCGTTACGACATGATAGATGCCTACAACTTAGGCAGCCAGGTGCTCAACGAGGACTTTATTGCCAAAGGCATCGAGCTGCATGCCGACGCCCTTATCGTCAGCCAGACGGTTACCCAGAAGGATGTCCATATCAAAAACCTCACCGAGTTGGTAGAGATGCTCGAGGCTGAAGGCTTGCGCGACAAAATCATCCTTATCTGTGGCGGCCCCCGTATCAGCCATGAACTGGCCAAAGAGCTGGGCTACGATGCCGGTTTCGGCATGAACACCTATGCTGACGACGAGGCTTCCTATATAGCCGAGGAGATGGTCAAGCGCGGAGTGCAGAACTTTGGCCTGTAGCCAAAATGAGAATAATGTAAAACAACTTATAAATAATATTAACTATGGAAAAAAGCGAAATTAAACCCTTTATCGCCCGTCGTGCTGCCAAAGAGCTCAAAGACGGTGATGTTGTCAATCTCGGTATCGGTCTGCCTACCTTGATCCCCAATTTCCTTCCTGCCGATGTGCACGTCATCCTCCAGTCGGAGAACGGCATGCTTGGAATGGGTCCAACCCCCGAAGAGGGCAAAGAGGATCCTTGGCTGATTAACGCTGGTGGCGGCTACATCACCTACACTCCCGGTTCCAGCACTTTCGACAGCGCTACCTCCTTCGGCATTATCCGCGGCGGCCACGTTAATGTGTCCGTTTTGGGCGCCATGCAGGTTGATGAGCAGGGCGACCTCGCCAACTGGATGATTCCTGGCAAGAAGACCCCGGGTATGGGTGGTGCCATGGACCTGCTGGTGGGTGCCAAGAAGGTCATCCTGGCCATGGAACACACTGCTAAAGGCAATCCCAAGATTCTGAAAAAATGCACCCTTCCCCTGACCGCCAAAGGCCAAGTGAATATGATTATCACCGAGATGGGTGTTATGGAAATCACTCCTAAGGGCATAGTCCTGAAGGAAATCAATCCTGAGTTCACCGTCGAGCAGGTGCAGGCAGCCACCGAGGCAACCCTCATCATCGACCCTGACCTGAAGGAAATGAAGTAGTCATACCTCACAAACTAACGATAACATGAAAAAAATAGTCTTTTTATTGGTAGCAGTTGTCAGCCTCATGGCAGCCCAGGCCCAGCAACACGTCGAGTTCAAGTGGCATCGAATGTATGGAGTCGCAGGTTACGAGTTCTCCTCGAATATCAACGCGATACATTTCGACCTCGACGAAGGCGCCAATCTGGAGTATGGCACCAAGGCCACCATGCATGGCATCTATGCCATTTGCGGATGGCAAATCCGTAAGGAGTCCGGCATCGGCCTCGGTGTCGAATTCTTGAAAGATTTTGCCGGCGGCCTCACCCAACTGCCCGTCTTTGTGGAAGTGCGCAGCCACTATCTCCGCAGCCAGCTCACCCCCTACACATCGGCTTACGTGGGCTATTCCATCCCCTTAGGGTTCTACGGAACAGGCGCTGCCTACACCAAGATTGAGGCCGGCGGCCCCACTTTCGGCCTCAACGTAGGCGGTCGTTACGCCTTCAACCGCAAGATGGGTATCAGCGCATTCATTGGTTATCAGCTGATTACTTTGCGCAAAGTAGGCCTTTATGCCGACGGCGTACTCCATATCACCCAGCCCGTCACCATGCACAACTTTAAGGCTGGCGTAGGCTTCAACTTCTAGCTCACATGAAGAGACTTTCTCTGCCCATCTTCTTGCTGCTGTGCCTCAATGTGCTTCAGGCACAGCAGCCGGAGGGCATTGACAATTTGCGAATGGCTCCACGGGCAAATGTGGTGTCATACGACGACGAGAATGCCATAGAACATCTCCGCTACGACGATTCCCCCTATCTCCTTTCGCTCGACCAAGACTGGCAACGCACCACTGCCGACGGCCGTATGGTGCTGACCCAGAGCTACGAATTCCCAAAAGAATGGAAAGCCTTCCGCATTTTTTTCCGTATGCAGATGCCGGCAGGCTATGGGCTATACATTGGCGAGCAGCTGATAGGAGTGAGCCACAGTAGCGCCGCTGTAGCCGAGTTCGACATTAGCGGCCAAGTCCGCTTTGGGCGCACTGCCCAACTCTCCATTCGTTTTGTAGGCGACGACGGAACACTGCTGGAAAGCGGCAATCCTTCCCTGCCCAACGTCCAGGCCTGTGCGCTGCTGCTCAAGCCCTTGCAGAATGTCCAGGACTACACGGTCCTCACCAGCTATGACCCTCAAACCCAGCAGGGAACCTACACCATCGAGGCCGACCTGTACAACTACCGCAAGAAAGGCAAATGCTACTTCGAGGTAGAAATCTGGGACTCCCGTGGTCGGCAGGTCGACAAACTGGGCAAATGGTGTTTTTTCGACAAACGCAGTGAAAATACTCAGACCATCACCTCAACCATTCCTAGCGTCCTGCCCTGGAATGCCGAGGTTCCCCGACTTTACACCGCTGTCATCCGCCTCTACGACGACGGAATGCAGCTGCAGGACATCGTAGGTACCCGCTTTGGCTTCCGCTCAATGGGTGAGCGCAATGCTTTGGTACTCAACGGAAAACAAATTACCCTCAAAGGCGTAGCCCTCAATGTGGCTAACCTCGATACCCCCGAAGCGCTAAAGCAACTTCGCAACCAGATGGTGCAGATGAAGACCAACAACATCAATGCCATCCGCGTCAATGCCACTACGTCCGCCTCTGAAAAAATCTTCGAACTCTGCGACGAACTGGGTTTTTATGTGGTGTGCGAAGCCCCGCTCTTTCCCGCCTCCTCCATGGGCCATGCCGTGGCCGCCGACAACGAGTTCAGCGAACTTTTTGCCGACCGTATGCGCGCCCTCTATGGGCAGTACAAAAACCACCCCTCCATCATCGCATGGTCTTTAGGCGAATGCCCCGACAACGGCATCTGCATGCAGACTGCCTACCATACCCTCAAGCGGTTAGACAGCCAACGACCAATTCTTTACGCCGGTGCGCAATACAGCGACAACACCGACCTCATCGCCCCTTTCAACTGCACCACAGAACTTATCAGCCAGTATCTTTCCAAAAATCAGTCCCGTGCCTTGGTGATGAACTCCTTCGGCAGCGCCGTAGGCAACAATTTCGGCGGCATTCAGCCTCTCTGGCAGCGGGTTCTCGACCATGCTAAGGTGCAGGGCGGTTTTTATAATGTGCAAGACTGGAAAGCCCTTGCCGCCAAACCCTATCTGGCCGAGTTAAAACAACTCTACCGACCCATCGACGTGCAGCTCACCTCTACCAGTTCTGACGCTGCCGAATTCGTCGTCACCAACCTCAGCGACTTCCGTCCTCTCTCCGACTATAGCCTGGAGTACGTCATCTGCTCCAACCTCAAGTCCAACGTCGTCTCGGGCGACGTGGCCCTTGCCCTCAAACCCGGCGAAAGCAAAGACTTCAAACTCAAAGTGCCCAAGCTGCTTCTCTATGCAGGCGAAGAGCTCTACATCAAGTTCACGCTCCGTCAGCGAGGCAACACCGCCTCCGTGCCTAAGAACACAGTGCTCTATGTAGCTCAGTTCCCTCTCCCTGCCGACCACATGCCCCAGCAGCCCTACACCAACGCCGACGGCACCCCCTTCCATATCGAAAAAGACACTGCCCATCAGGTCAGTATTAATAATAATAATGTTACAATAATATTTAACGACAGCACAGGGCTTCTCTCCGCATTCAGCTACCGAGGCAACGACCTGCTCCGCCAGGCCCCTCAGCTCAGTTTCATGCGCGCCCCCTCGCCCAACGACAGCCAGGACCCCAACGGTGTCAAGCAGTGGCTCCGCTATGGCTTCGGACAGATGGAGCGCGAGGTGGTGGCCACCAACTGCCGTCAGGTCGACCCCCATACCGTCGGCCTCGATGTGATGTTCCGCTATAGCTCACCCCGTTTCGGTGTCCTTTTCGACGTCCGCCAGGCCTACCTCATCCTCGCCTCCGGCGATGTGCTCATCAGCAACGACATCACCGTCTCCGAGCAAATCAAGGCCGTGGCCAAAGTCGGCATGCAGCTCGGGCTCTCACCCGCCCTCACCACCGCCGAATGGCTTGGCCGCAATATCGAGAGCTATGTCGACCGCCATGCGGCCGGATTGATAGCCCAGCAGACCCTGCCCATTGGCGAATTGGGCCACACCTCCTATCGGCTCCCGCAGCACAGCGGCAACTATGCCGAAACCCGTTGGGCCGCTTTCCGCAACGAGCAAGTGGGTCTCTATGTCGACCTCATCGACACCCTCTTTAACTTCTCCATATCTGCCTTTGACGAAGAGGAACTTCACGACCAAGCCCAAGGCGCCGAGCCCAAACCACTCGACTACTGGGCGCTCAACGTCGATTACCGCATGACCGGCGTGGGCAGTGCCATGGCTGGCCTCAACCTCACCGACCGCGACCTGGTCAAAGACCATAAATATCACTTCACCCTCCATCTGCGTCCCTTCGACTGCAGCGAGTACAATGCCCAGGACTTCCGGCGCATTGTCTATCCCAAGGTGGTTTCCAACATTGTCGAACTGCCCGTCATCAGCAAGAGCCGCGACCGCTTCGACGGCCCCATGCAGATTGCCATCACCTGTCCCACTCCCAAGACCGAAATCCGCTACACCCTCGACGGCACCGTCCCCACCGAAAAATCACCCCTCTACACCAAGCCCTTCACCGTGCAAAACAGCGTGGTAGTCAAGGCACGTGCCTTTAAGAAAGGCGAGGCCCCTTCATTTGTGGCCACCGAGCAATTCTCCTTCGACTATGTGGTCTCCTGCACCTTCTCGCGCAAGCCCAACACCCCCTATAACAAAAATGCCGCCCGTGCTCTTATCGACGACGAGTTGGGCGACGTCAACGACCTCAGCCGCGGTTGGCTGGGCTTCTCCGGCCACGACGTGCAGGTCGACCTCGAGTTGGGCAAAGTCATCCACATCCGCAGCGTCACCCTCCGTTTCGCCCACGTGCCCGACGCCTGGGTCTTCGCCCCTGCCGCTGTCATGGTGGCCGTCTCCTCCGACGGCAAAGAGTTCACCGACTATATCCCAGCCGCCATCGCCTACGATGCCACCCTCGAAGAGATGAACACCACCCAGCTGCAAGTTCTCGACATCCCCGTCAACCGCGACCAAGTGCGTTTCGTGCGCATCCTGGCCAAACCCATCGACCGCATTCCCCAGTGGCACCGTGCCAAAGGCCTCAAGCCCTGGATAATGATGGACGAAATAGAAATCAACGAAACAATTGTAAAGTAACAACCCACTCCCGAAGAGATGAAATTCCGAATCCTGCCCCTCCTGCTTCTTGCCGTTCTGGCAACCTCCTGCAAAGTAGAATTCAGCCCCAATGCCCCATGGAAGGACATTCCCAGCGTCTATTGTGTCATCGACATCCAAGAGGACACCGTCTGGGCGCGTGTCCAGCGCTGCTATCTGGGCAACGACAACCTATATAATTACGCCACCATAGCCGACTCCACCAACTATCAAGAGGGCGACATCCAAGTCCATCTCCTGGCATGGCGTGGCGTCACCAACCCTCTCAACCACAGCATCACCGCTACCGACCAACTGGTCGACCGCTGGCAGCTCACCTATACCGAAGTCCCCGGCCGCCCCGAAGGCAATTTCTCCTCCGGCTCCCAGCCCATGTACTACTGCGTCCCGGGTGCCGACAGGCTCCTTGCCGACTCCGCCTGCGTCTTCCAGCTCCTCGTCATCCGTACCGACTCTGGCGACACCCTCGCCTCCGCCCGCACCACCCTTGTCGGCTTACTCCCCCTTACCATCATGGGCCGCGAATATGTCGAAAACGTCATCACCGTTCCCAACAACGTCCGTGGCCGTCATTTCGGCTTCATCCCGGTTAACATCCAGAACGAAATCCGCTGGACCACCCTTCCCCGTGGCCGCCGCTATCAGCCCTCCGTCAGGTTCTATTATCGCAAAAACGACGACACCCTCAGCATTGAAGTGCCCGGCGCCCCGCTCACCAATCAGTATAACTACAACACCCTCTCTTCCAACTCCATATCCCAAACCTCCTTCCTCTCCTACATCAAGCGGTCCCTTGCCGACAACACCGACTCCCTCTTCAACGTCAACTATGTCGACATCATCATATATGTCTGCAACGAAGACCTCAACGCCTACATCACCTCTCAAAACTCCCATGTCGTCGGCGGTCAGGAGTATCAGCCCTACACCAACGTCGAGGGCGGCATCGGCATCTTCGGTTCCCGCCGCACCCACATCCAGGTCAGCGTCCCCTGCGACTCCAACGGCCGTCCCGACTACCTCCCCGATCAGCTCAAACGCCTCGGCGTCGGCTTTTATGGCAATTTTGCCCAATAAGACCGCTAATCCGCTGTAATACAGTATAGAATCCCCCTAATGCAAAAAAACTTTACAGCAAATATATAAATATTAAAAAAATATTTGTAATTTTGCATTTCCATTCGAAAATATAAACTAACAATAAATCAATTAATTAGAACATAAAAATGAACATTTCCAGAGAAAATTTAGGAGATTTGGACCTTTGTATCAAGATTGAGATTGCCGAAAACGACTATGCCGAGAAGGTAACCAAAAAACTGAAAGAATACCAGCACAAAGCCACCGTCCCCGGCTTCCGCAAGGGCATGGCTCCCATGGGTCTCATTCAGCGCATGTACAAACCCGCTGTCGTTGGCGACGCAGTCCAGGACCTCCTGAGTGAGTCTCTCTACAAATACATCGAAGACGAAAAACTCGAAATCGTCGGCTCCCCCCTCTCCAACGACGACAAAACCGGCTCCATCGATTTTGCCCATGCCACCGACTTCACCTTCTACTTCGACGCCGCCCTCGCTCCTCAGGTCAACATCGACTGGTCCACGGTCGACGCCAAACTCTGCTCCATCAAGCTCACCGCCAAAGATGTCGATGCCCAGGTTCAGGACATTCAGAACCGTTTCGGCAAATTCGACACCCCCGAGGTCATTGGTGAAGGCGACTACGTCTACGGCAAGGCCGTCGAACTCGACAAGGAGGGCAACGAGAAAGCCGAGGGCTGGAACTCCTTCGTTTCCTTCCCCCTCAGCGACATGAAAGACCCCGAAATCGCCTCCCTCTTCTACGGCAAAAAAGCCGAGGAAACCGTAGTCTTCAATGCGGCCAAGGCCTTCACCCCCTCTCAAATCGAGAAAAACTTCCGCATGGATAATGCCACCGCCAAGAAATTCAAGTCCGACATTAAAGTGACCATCAGCGGCAGCTCCCACATCTCTCCCGCCGAACTCAACGAAGAACTCTTCGAGAAAGTCTTCCCCGGCGAAGGCATCAACGACGTCGAGAAATTCCGCAAAGCCCTCTCCGCTCAAATCGAGAAAGCCAACGACGAGCAGTGCCAGCTCCTCTACGTCAGCCAGGTCCGCAAACAACTCCTCGACCATTTCGACGCCCCCATCCCCGAGGCCTTCCTCAAGCGCTGGATTCTCTCCCGCTCCGACAAGGACGTCACCGCCGAGTCCATCGAAAACGAGTGGGCCGACAAGTACCTCCCCTCGCTCAAATGGGAATTCCTCGACAGCGCCCTCAACAAAATTAAAAACATCGAACCCACCCAGAACGATATTGTCGACTACGTCAAAGACATTCTCCGCAAGAACGACACCCCCAAGGAAGGCGAAGACGACAAACAGGCCGACGAGCGCCTCGAACAGGCCGCCCGCACCATTGCCCAGGACCGCAAGAACGTCCAGCAGATTGTCGACAAACTGTATGTCGACAACACCTTCGCCCTCTTCAAAGAGCAGCTCAACCCCGAGGTAGAAAAAGTCACTGCCAAGGAATTCAACGAGCGCGCCAACACCGACAAGGAACAATAATCCCTGTCCCTAAGTCCGATCTGATCAGGCATTTTGCCATCAGATAAATGAGCAATAGTTTTTCTTTGCGCCGAGTCCTCCTGGGGCTCGGCGTTTTTTTTCCAGGTGGGTTTCTATTTTTTTTCTAAGGTTTGGCAAACTGTATCGCCCTAATTATAAGTGAACAACCAAATTAATATGCATATCTTTTAACACGAATTATCATGAATTATCCATTAATTAAATGGTCAATTAGATGGAAATTATATGTAAAATATATTTGAGCAATTACTTATAATCGCACACATTCCCCTGCGAGACAAGTGCTGCCGTGTCTGCCGATAGCAACGGCCTAAAAGGCCAAAAGGCGAAGGTCCCAAGGCATCGCCCTAGGTGCAAGAGGGCCTGCTGCAACAGCCCCGGAGGGGCTGACGCTCAATAACCCCGCACTCATTGTGTGGGGTATAAGTCGGTAAGCAAAATTAATGTGCATATTGTTTAAACACGAATTACCATTAATAATCCATTAACACTAGTGTCTCTTAAAAAATTTAACAATTAAAATTCAATTTCAAGTTGACCGTCATCAGTTCCATCATCAGTTCCTCGTCCGAAGAGTTCCGGCAGGTCGTCTTTGACCAACAAGGAGCTTCCGAGTATGCGCAGTACCTGAGCCACAGGCCTGCCAAGTTGGAGGTCGTGCTCGATAATTGCAATGAGGCAGTATGTGATGATGGCGACGTGAATCTGTATCCTGACAGCATTCTCGGTATCACCCCAGAAAGACTTGACTTGGAGATGCTGCTTGATCCATTTGAAGAAAAGTTCCACCTGCCAGCGGTAGCGGTAAAGCAGGGCAATGTCCTTGCCTGCGAGATAGAAGTTGTTGGTGTAGTAGACGAAAGACTGCCCAAGGTCGGAAGCGTAGTAGACAATTCTTCTGATTTCAGTTGGGTAATTCCCTCTATTTCTGTTACCGGTGAAACGAATTGTCTGGTCAAGCAAGACGTTGTCTTCTCCATTGACAGCCTCGTCTCCGTCGACAATCTCGAAATTTGGATGCCGTTTCTCGCGGATGACGAAGAAAGCCCCACAGAGATGTATGGCGGAAAGTCTTGCGAGGTCGAAATATCCCCGGTCAAAAATGTATACAGCATTGGATTCATACCCAATACTGTCCATGAATTTGGTGTCATGCACGTTGGCATTGGTGATGCGATAGAATACAGGTATCTCTGTTGCGATGTCAATCTGAGTGTGGACTTTGATGCCGGACTTGGTACTGCGGAAGCGTGCCCAACGAAAGACGGACATGCAGAGGTCGATTGTGGTGGAATCGACAGCGTAGAAGCGTCCGTGAAGTTCAAACTCCTTGGTGATTCGTCTTCGCTGAGCAAGAGACACCATATAGAAAGCGAATTCCTCGAAGATTCGAGGCTCACGGAGCATATTGGCTTTCGAGAGGGTGTTCCTGACAACGGTTGCCGCACCAAATCCGAGATAGAAAGACCTTTTAGCATGAGCAGTTGTTATATCTGTAAGTTCCCTGAGGCTTCTGCAGCCTATGAGTTGCCCGAACATGAGCACAAGCAGGTGGTTCCAATGGGAGAAACCCCATCCATGGGTCCTGTCCGGGTACTTCGCGACAATCCTCCTGAATTGCCGTTGTGGCAAGTACATTGTGATTTGAGCAAAAACATAACTTCCTGTATGCATAACCGGTCTGATTTCGATTCAGACCATAATATACGCATTTCAAAAGTCGGACACAAGTTTTGTTGCTCAAAACACTATGCATAAGAATATTATAAATTAATTTAACAATAATTAAGAGACACTAGTGATCCATTAATTTAAAATTAATGGTCAATTAGATGGCAATTATATGTAAAATAAATTTGAGCAATTACTTATAAGGCGAAAACAACTCGGTGTGCAGAAGGCACACGCTCTCAAAAACGTATTTTTAGCGTCCACCAAAACACGCGGTCGCTCCTCACCCTAGTGCCGTAATAAAAGTGCGACACATAACCATCTGTATAACATACGCTTACGTATGGTAAAAACTCGGATGAAAAAATATTTTGCTGAATCGTTCAAAAACTACCGTTATTTACAAAAAAATACGTATTTTTGCACATCCATACTAGGAATGACAATTTTTTATAACAAATTCAAAATTAAATTTTTATGCAAAAAGAAATGAAAATGGTTTATTCAACTCCAGTAGTTGAAGTGCTCAATGCGCGTGTTGAGAAAGGTTTCGCCGTTAGTACTCCAGATGTTCCAGAGCGCCGTGGTTTAGAGACCGTTACCGACCAAGGTGGTATCGAAACCTCCTTGTGGAACTAACCAACACTCTGTCTCCAGCCTCACTTTTTTTATCAATCTTTAAAGAAAAAGTAACAAAGAAATGAAGAAAACATTTTTAGTTGCAGCCCTCGCCCTCCTCACTGTCGGCATGGTTTCCTGCAAAAAAGAAGAAAACAACATTAGCAAACTCCGTTTTACTGCTACGATGGAAAGTGGAGCGAAGACCTCCCTCAGTGGCGAGAGTGGCGAGAACCTCATCTGGGATCAGAACGAGAAAATCGTCGTCTTTGGCACCGCTGGAGGCGCCCTCTTTGCCGTCGACCCCGATGAATCCGACGCCTCGGTAGCCACCTTTGAATGCGTGAGCGGCAACCCCGGCTCTGGCCCCTACAAAGCCTTCTATCCTGCGACCCTCAGCCAGGATGGTGTGAATATCGTTTTCCGTCCCGTGCAGTCCACCACTGGTAATTTCGCCAACTATCCCATGTATGCAGTGTCCAGCACCACCGACCTGCTTTTCAAAAATATCTGCAGCGTCCTCCGTCTGAACCTCCAGAAAGACAATGCCAGCGTCACCAAGATTCAGATTGTCACCGACCACTACCAGACCGGTACTTTCCGGATCCAAATGAACGAAGACGGTGTTCCTGAGCTTGTACCTGCCAATACCACCGACCACACCAAGATTGTCACCCTCGAATTTGCCGATGAGGTTAGCATTGCTACCGCCCGCGACTTCTTCATCTACCTCATCCCTGGCAGTTATACCCATATAGTAATCAATCTCTACAACGGCAGCAACCTGTTTGCTTCCAAGACCTTCCATAGCACCACCAGTCCTCTTCAGTTCAACCGTAGTGCCCAAAAGTCCCTCACCTTTGGAAATGCCCAATTGAGCAACGACCAGACCGGTGCCCTTTCTGGATTATTCACAGTCAATAGCAATGGCAAAAAGGTCATGTTCTCCAAGAGCAACCTTTTCCAGAACCGCAATACCAGCCAGTACAGATTTGCTGACGAGCAATATAATAATGGTCTAACTATTGATGATCATCAACACAGATCTGTTTTCCTATACACTGTCGCTAACCAGACCAGCTATAATATCGCAAATGGTGCAGGAACTTGGTACTGCCTCAGCGAAGCCGAGTGGGACTACTTAACCTGGGGAAACGGACATAGAAATGTTACATTCTACAGATACCTTTTTGCCAAAGTAACTCGCTCTAACAATTATACTAGAGGCGGCTTAATTATCTTCCCCGATCAATTCGTCTGGCCTCTTGATGAGTCCAAATTACCCGCTGCTAATAAATTCAACAGTCTACCTACGCTTAGAGGTACAGGCGATTGGAATAGCATAACTTTCAGCTACAACGAATGGAAAACTCTTGAGAATGCAGGCTGTGTATTCCTTCCTGTAACCGGAGGAATTGATTCTCATTATGCAGGTGAGTATGAAAATAGATACGTACCTGAGTCTATGACTACGGGCCAATATTGGACGACTACTGGTTATGATTACTTATATATTCAACCTAGGACAAGATCCTACCAGAGTTCAAACCCGTCCGGTATGCGAGCCATACGTCTTGTCAAGGATGCCCCCACAGCCAACACTGCTAAATAAAACAGTATTAGTTTAAGCATACGGCTAACGCTATCGAAGGCTCGCGAGTTTGCTCGCGGGCCTTTTTTTTGCCATTTTTTTTCCTGTGCGGGGCTGCCGCCGTGGTCGGACGCTCCGGCCGAAGGGCAATCGGATATGGCTGCCGAAGCATAGGCGGCCATCATGAACCTCGCGGGCATGCCCGCGGGCCGGGCGATGCTGTTTGTTGGGTAGGGTGCTTTCTGCCCGTTGCGCTCTCTCCCCAGGGGGGCGCCGCCGGATGGGCTGTGGTTGGACTATGGATGGGCGGTAGTTCCTCTACGGCGCAACGAAGATGTATAGACGAACCATAGAGGAACAATCAAAGAATGGGCGTGGCCACCCCCGCCCTAGGGCCTGGGAAGGATGGAGGGCGGGGGTGGGGCGGCGGGCGGCGGGAGGGCGGGACTCTACAGCGCGCCGTAGGCGGCGCAGTGGCTGAGGAGGCGCGTTTCGAGCTCGGGCAGCCGCCGCAACAGGTCGGCCTCGGCCGTGGGAAGGCGGCAGCTGAGGGCGTCGCAGCAGCATATCATGTGGTAGAGGGGCATGGCAAGGATGAGTTGGAAGTCCTGTTCGGTGGGGGTGTTGTCGCGCAGGAGGGCGGGCGACTGGTGCTGGTGGTGGATGATGGCCATGTTTTCGTCGAACATGAGGTCGAGGCGGAGGAAGTCGTGGAGGATGTAGGTGGACTTGCGGCCGTGGCGGCGCATGATGCGGTCGGGGAAATGGAGCCGGGGGTGGTGGGTGTTGCCAATGTCGTGCAGGAGGCAGGTGAGGACGATGCTGAGGGGCGGCAGCTGCTGCCACTGGGGCTGCCAGAGGGGGTAGGAGTCGGACAGGCCGCTGTCGTCGGCCGGGGGCAGGGCGGGGGGTGTGAGGTAGGCGTGGAGGAGGGTTTCGAGCTGGTGCCAGGCGTTGCCGCCGGGGAAGGGGTGGTGGCGGCAGGGGATGGCGTAGAAGTCGGACTGGCGCAGGTAGCGGAGTAGGCGCACGAGGCTGCGCCCCGAACCCTCGGCGGCCTGGGTGAGGAGGCGCTCGAAGGTTTGCTGCAGAAGCTGCTGGCGGTCGGTGTCGGAGAGGGTGTGGCGGAAGTCGAAGTAGGCGTAGTGCATGGGGTGCTAGAGGACGGCTAGGAGCTCGACGTCGAAGATGAGGGCGGCGTAGGGCGGGATGGCGGCGCCGGCGCCGTGTTCGCCGTAGGCGAGGTGGTAGGGGATGTAGAAGCGGTATTTGGCGCCTTCCTGCATGAGCTGGACGCCTTCGGTCCAGCCGGCGATGACTTGGTTGAGGCCGAAGTCGGCGGGTTGGTTGCGGCGGTAGGAGCTGTCGAAGACGGTGCCGTCGATGAGGGTGCCGTGGTAGTGGCAGCGGACGGTGTCGGTGGCTTTGGGGCTGCGGCCGTGGCCGGGGTTGAGCACTTCGTACTGGAGGCCGCTGGGGAGGGGCACCACGCCGGGGCGCTGGGCGTTCTGGCTGAGGAAGGCTTCGCCCTGGGCTTTGGCGGCTTTGCCGGCTTCGGCTTGGGCGGCTTCTTGCTGCTGCTGGAGCTGGGTGAAGAAGGTGTTGAGGAGCTGCGAGGCCTCGCTGGCCGGGAGCTGGAGGGGACGGCCGTCGAGCACGTCGCTTACGGCGGCGGCAAAGTCGTGGGCCGCGAGACGGCCTTTGAGGCCCATTTCGGTGAGCTGTTGGCCGATGTTGAGGCCAAGGGCGTAGCTGAGTTTGTCCATGGTGGGGGTTATTGTGGGTTTGTTAAGTAATTGCTCAAATTTATTTTACATATAATTGCCATCTAATTGACCATTAATTTTAAATTAATGGATTATTAATGGTAATTCGTGTTTAAACAATATGCACATTAATTTTGCTTACCGACTTAAGTAATTGCTCAAATATATTTTACATATAATTTCCATCTAATTGACCATTAATGATAATTAATGGATAATTCATGATAATTCGTGTTAAAAGATATGCATATTAATTTTGCTTACCGACTTAAGTAATTGCTCAAATATATTTTACATATAATTTCCATCTAATTGACCATTAATGATAATTAATGGATAATTCATGATAATTCGTGTTAAAAGATATGCATATTAATTTTGCTTACCGACTTATTTGGTGAGTTCTTGGCATTTTTTTATCCGCAGGTCGAGGTCTTTCTCCTGGCAGCCCTGGGCTTTGAGTTCTTCGAACAGGGCGAGGGCTTCTTTGTAGCGGTGGAGGTTGTAGAGGGTGACGGCTTTGTTGTATTTGGTGCTGGCGGCGGATTTGGCCGGGGCGGCGGGTTTGGCGGGCGCCGGGGCAGGGGCGGGGTCGGAGGCTTTCTCGACGGCGGACGCCTTTTCGGCCTGGGGCGCGGGGCCGGCCTTGGGGGTGGTTGGTGACGCGGGGGCGGCCTTGGAGGTGGGGGTGGACCCGGTGGACTGGGAGGTGGCGGCGGAGGTTTTTTTGTTGTTTTTGTCGGCCGCGGTTTTCTTTTCTGGCTTGGTATTGTCGGTTTTGGGTTGCGGGGCGACGGGTTGGGCGGCCTGGACGGCGGCGGTGTCGGCAGGGGCCGGGGTGGGAAGGGTGTCGGCGAGTGGGAGGGCGGGGCTGTTGGGGGTCCAGGGGTGGAGGATGAGGAGGGCGGCCAGCAGTGCGGCGGCGATGCCGGAGGCGGCGATGAGGTGTTTGGTGCGTTTGTGGTGGGGTGGGAGGGGGTCGACGGAGGGGATGGAGTTGTCGTAGCGGCGGAGGCCCTGGACGATTTCGGGAAAGTGGTCGGCGGGGTGGTCGGTGGCGACGATCCACTGGAGGTTGTTGAGCATGAAGTTGAGGCCGCCGTCGAGTTCGGTGTCGGAGATTTTGAAGGGGATGATGTTTTTGTTGTGGCTGACGCCGAGGGTGAGTTCTTTCTTGACCCAGACGGATTTGGCGGAATGGGCGGAGAAGATGAGGACGAAGCCGGAGCAGCGCTTGATGGCTTGGTCGATGGAGTCGGTGTAGTCGTGGCCGCTGGCTATGTCGCGCGGGGCGATCCAGCAGGGGATGCCGTTGGATTCGAGGTAGGAGACTAGTTGGTTGGCGATTTTGGCTTCTCGAGAGGAGTAGCTGATGAAAACGGGGTTGGGCATGGGGGGGAGGCTATTGAATGATGACGTCCTGGGTTTGGAGTATGATGGCGCTTTCTTTGAGGCGCTGGCGGAGCGCTTTGGAGCGCTTGGCGTTGTTGATGCTGTTTTTGATGCCGCCGACGAGGTCGGTGATGTAGATGGAGCCGGCGACGAAGAGGCCTAGGCCGCCGACGATGTAGCCGGAGTTTTTCCAGTAGATGAAGAGGCCGTCGTTGTCGGAGGCGTTGGTGCGGGGGATGTTGTTGACCTTGCAGTGGTGCTCCCACCAGAGGCCGGCGATGCCGATGCCGCCGAAGAGGTAGAAGGGGAGGGCGCGCGAGACGACGTCGTAGCGGGCTTCCTGGTGGTAGGTGCCGAGGCCGGGGATGAGGAGGGAGGGCAGCCAGGAGTCGCCCATGGCGGTTTGGAAGTCGACGAGGTAGATGTCGGAGTAGGTGTGGTTGTTGGCTTCTTTCTGGGTGACGCCGAAGGTGTAGATGCGCTTGGTGGGGAGCCGACGGACGGTGGTGAGTTTGTAGGTGCCGTCTTCGTTGAGTTGTTTTTTGGAGGCGATGGTGGTGCTGAAGTAGCGGTTGTCGATGGTGTCGATGTAGCGGCTGAGGAGTGAGCTGTCCTGCTGGTTGTTGCCGTTGATGGTGAGGGTGGAGTAGTTCCAGAGGACGGAGGCGTTGATGGGGTCTTCGGTGATGATGTATATGTTGTTTTCGCGGGTGGGGCGGATGATGGGTGCTTTGGCCAGGCTGTCGGCTATTTGGTTGAGGCGGAAGAGGCGCGAGATGTCGTTTTTGGCTATGCGGTTGGAGTGGGTGTTGTGCTTGAGGTCGAAGGTGCCTTTGGATTCGTTTTCGCGGTTGGTGCGGAGGGTGAAGTTGAGTCGGAGTTCCTGAGGTTCGGAGTAGAGGTGTTCGCGGATGTCTTGGTTGAGGACTTGCTGTAGGCGGAGCCGGATGGTGTCGTAGACGTCGGGGTGGAACTGTCTGAAGGAGGCCACGGAGTGGTCGAGCTGGGCTTTGAGGAGGCTGCGGGTTTTGTTGATTTCGTTGGAGTTGAGCGGGGCGAAGGAGAGGAGGGTGTCGCAGTAGTCGAGGGCTTGTAAGTAGTTGAGGTTGTTGATGGCTTGGTTGAGGAGGGAGGAGTAGTATTTGTTGCGCTGCTGCTCGACGAAGTAGCGGCAGGAGAGGAGGGTGTCGTTGAGGGGTTTGTAGTAGTTGAGGAGGGTGTCGAGGGTGGAGAGGGCGCTGTCGAAATGGTGGTCGGCGGTGAGACGGCGGGCGGCGGCGAGGGCATTGTTGATGACGAGGCTGACGGCGGCTTTCTTTTGGCCGATGTATTGGTTGAGTTCTTCGATGTATTTGCAGCTGAGCCAGATGTTGCTGTCTTCGTTGAGGACGATTTCGAAGAGTTCGATGGTGCCGTTGAAGGGGACGGAGCCTTGGAAGGAGCGGCCTTTGGTGAGGACGTAGTTGTGCTGGGCAAGCTCTTGGAGGGGATGGCAGTCGCCTTTGGGCGAGCGGGTGTAGATGACGTAGTTGCTGAGGCCTTCGAGCGATTCCATAAGGACTACGGAGGCGTTGGTGGAGGTTTGGTAGTAGAAGGCGGTGCGGAGGTATTTGAGGGGGAAGCTTTCGACGGTGTCGAAGACGGTGTCGGTGACGGAGCCGATGGTGTAGTTTTGCTCGGTGAGGACGTCGAGCACTTCGGTGAAGGGGAGGTGGACGAGCGACTGGATGATGTCGATGGAGAGGCATGGGTCGTCAATGGGGACTTGACGGTCTTTGCCGGATTGGGCCTGAAGCTGGATGGGGGAAAGCAGGAGAAATGCGAATAGGATGCGGAAAAAACGGGTTTGCCTCATGTCTTTTGAATGTATAATAGTGGATGATTTACAATAATTTATGTTTTGAAGACGCTTGTTCTTTCTTGTTTTGTTTGTCTTGCAAAGATAGTAAATTTATATGAATATTATAAAAAAGTTTTCCTTTTTGCGTTTTGGGGGCGCGTAATGCCTTGGGGAAATGGGGGTTATGCTTGCCGAGGGCAGGGACGGCGGCCGGCGGTTCTTTTTTTTGCAGTGGAGGGCAATAAATGGGCGAAAACGGCGTTATTTATCTTAAATTTTATTGTTTGGTTTTTTTTTCAGGTTGAGATTATGAAATTGAGAACTTTTTTTCTGCTGGCTTTTTTCCTGATGACGGCAGGTGCTGTTTCGGCGCAGAATGTGCCTACGTATTTCCCCGATTACGCCCCTGAGGAGGTGAAGGCGGTGAAGAAGAAGCATAAGCACCGCAATAAGAAGGACCGTGTGCGTTTGGGGGTGAAGTTCAGCTATAATGCTCAGTTGCAGGATGTTTATGATTATGATAATATGGCCGTTTCGGTGCCGAGCACGGTGCAGCTGATTGGCAATACGACGGTGGGACCAGCCCTGCGCATTCCGCTGGGGCGGGTGCTGTATCTGCAGGGCGAGGCGCTGTTCGGGATTAGGTCGGACTGGGCGCGGACGTCGGAGCAGGAGGGGTTTTGGAACCAGTTGGATTACAGCTATAAGAACCGCACGGGGAGCTATATGTGGGTGCCGGTGTATGCGGGTGTGCGATGGGCTCCGGTGTCGCTGTTTGCACTGCGAGGCTTTGTGGGGCCAAGGTTTAACTTTGCTATTGAGAATAAGAATTTTACCTACCAGAAGGAGTATTATACGCTTTCTGCCGGGGCAGGACTTGACCTGCTGAAGGTTTTTTCCTTCGAGTTGGGGTATAACGTGGATATGAACAGGCTGAAGCCGGTGGACGGTTCGGGCCTTTGGTTCTTCGGCGCGGCCCTGATGTTCTAGGACGGAAGAGGGTGTCCGGTCAGTGGAGGCTGGGAGATTCGGTTCTCCGGCGCGGGGTTGATATTGGGTCTTCGGCTTTTCTGTGTGGGTCTGATATTGGGTTCTTTGGTTCTTCAGTCCTTCGGTTCGGGTCTGCTGTTGGGCATTTGGCTCTTCGATGCGGGTTTACTGTTGTGCCTTTTGTTCCTCGGCACGGGTCTGCTGTTCTGCCTTTTGTTCTTCGGTGCGAGAATGATACCGGTCTTCAGTTCTTCGGTGCGGGTCTGCTGTTCTGCCTTTGGCTCTTCGGCGCGAGAATGATGCCGGGTTTCGGTTCTCCGGTTCGGGGCTGCTGTTCTGCCTTTGGCTCTTCGGCGCGAGCCTGATGTGCTAGAGAAAAGTTTGATATTGCATTTTTTTTAGTATTTTTGTATGTCCGACCGAGACGGGAAGTCTAGGGCGGGAGTTGTTTAATGCGCTGAGTGCTAGACGGTCGGCGCTTTTGGGATATTTGCTTTTTTATAGAGAAAATATATATTTATGAAAAAAATATTTACTTTCTGCTGCCTTTCGGCAATGCTTTTGTTTGGTTTTTCTGCAAAAGCCCACGGGTTTTCGGACCGCAGGCAGTGCATGGTGTTGGAGCGGGTTGCCGATGAGTTGGACACGGTGGAGGTGGATACGGTCCTGTGCCCCGGGACGGTGTTTTATTTTGCCGACACGGCCATCCAAACGCCTGGAGTCTATGCGGTTAGATTTATTGACGAGGTGTTCGGCCAGCAGATGGCGGCATTGCTATTTGTTTCATTTCGCGAGCCTGACTCGGCTGTTTTCGTCGCGACGGGCTGCGACGCATACGAGTGGCACGACAGCGTTTACAGGGCCAGCACGGACTCGGCGACGTTTGTGACGACGGACCAATATGGCTGCGACAGCGTGGTGACGTTACACTTGACGCTGAATTATGGAAGCCATGAGAGTGTTGCGGTGTCGGAATGTGAGAGTTACGAGTGGCACGGTGATGTGTATTCAGTTTCAGGAGATTACGAGTACGGTTACGTTAATTCCGACGGCTGCCCCAGCACAGATACCCTGCACCTGACGGTGCTCCGTGCGACAGATTCCGTGGAAGTCGTGACGGCTTGCGAGAGTTATGAATGGCACGACAGCGTGTATACGGCCAGCACGGATATGGCTTCGTTCCATACGTTGAATGCAGCGGGTTGCGACAGCGTGGTGACGTTGCACCTGACGGTGAATTATGGAAGCCATGAGAGTGTTGCGGTGTCGGAATGTGAAAGTTACGAATGGCACAGTGATGTGTATACCCTTTCAGGGAATTACGAATACGACTATACCAATGCCGACGGCTGCCCCAGCAC
>CAMUZR010000020.1 GCA_947165255.1 uncultured Bacteroidales bacterium | reverse complement strand
TCATCATCGCCATGACCGACAAGAGCCTCGGCACCAAGGGCATCAGCGCCTTCATAGTCGAGAAGACCGCTCCCGGTTTCAGCATTGGCAAGAAAGAGAAAAAGATGGGTATCCGTGGCAGCGCCACCACCGAACTGATTTTCGAAGACTGCCGCATCCCCAAAGAGAACCTCCTCGGCCAGATTGGCAAGGGCTTCAGCCTGGCCATGAAGACCCTCGACGGCGGCCGTATCGGCATCGCCGCCCAGGCACTCGGCATCGCCCAGGGTGCCATGGACGAAACCATCAAGTACACCAAAGAGCGCAAACAGTTCGGCCGCAGCATCAGCCAGTTCCAAAACACCCAGTTCACCATGGCCGACCTCGAGACCCGCGTCCAGGCCGCCCGTATGCTGGTCCGCCGCGCCCACTACAACAAAGACCACGGCATCCCCTACAGCGCCGAGGCCGCAATGGCAAAACTTTTCGCTGCCGAGACCGCAGTGGCAGTCACCAACAAGGCCATCCAGTTCCATGGCGGTTACGGCTACACCCGTGAGTACCCCGTGGAGCGCATGATGCGCGATGCCAAGATTACCGAAATCTACGAGGGCACAAGCGAAGTGCAGCGTATGGTCATCGCCGGCAAATTGTTCAAATAATAATCATCAGATATACTCAGAGTAATCAGCATAATCGAAACACTCAGAGTAATCAGAATACTCAGAAGAAAAAATGAAAATTGTAGTTTGCATAAAACAAGTGCCGGACACCACCGAGGTGAAAATCAATCCGCAGACCGGCACGCTGATTCGCGAGGGCGTTCCCAGCATCATGAACCCCGACGATAAGGGCGGATTGGAGTTCGCACTCCAACTGAAAGACAAATACGGTGCCCACGTCACCGTCATCACCATGGGTCTGCCCCAGGCCGAGGCCATCCTGCGCGAGGCCCTGGCAATGGGCGTCGACCGCGCCATCCTGCTCACCGACCGCAAACTCGGCGGTGCCGACACCCTGGCCACTTCCAGCGCCATCGCCGGTGCCCTCCGCACCATGGACTTCGACCTCATCATCACCGGCCGTCAGGCCATCGATGGCGACACCGCCCAGGTAGGTCCCCAGATTGCCGAGCACCTCGACCTTCCCCAAGTTTCCTATATGGAAGACCTCCAGTACGACGAAGCCACCAAGACCTTCACCATCCGCAAGCAAATGGAAGACGGCTACCAGATCCTCCAGATGCAGGCCCCCTGTGTGGTCACCGCTCTGGCCAGCGCCGTCCAGCCCCGCTACATGACCGTCAGCGGCATCGTCACCGCCTACGACAAAGAGGTCGAAGTGTGGGGTGCCGACCGCATCAACGTTCCCGAAGACCGTATCGGCAAGGCAGGCTCTCCCACCTCCGTCTTCAAGTCCTTCCCCAAGCAGCTCAAACCTGCTGGCGAAACCTTCGAGGTCAGCCCCGAAGAGGCAGTGGAACTTATCGTTAACAAACTGAAAGAAAAACATATTATCTAATAGCCATGAATTTAGCAGAATATAAAGACGTTTACGTATTTGCCGAGCAGCGCGATGGCAAGATCCAGAATGTAGCACTTGAGCTGTTAGGTAAGGCCCGCGAACTGGCCGACGCCCTGGGCGAAAAAGTAGTGGCCATCTTCCTGGGCAAGAACATCAAAGACCAGGCTCAGAGCCTCATCGCCGCCGGTGCCGACAAGGTGCTCGTGTGCGACGACAGCCATCTTGAGACCTATCTTACCGAGCCCTATACCGAGGCCATCACCCAAATTATCAAAGAGTTCAAACCCAGCATCCTCCTGATTGGTGCCACCACCATCGGCCGCGACCTGGGTCCCCGTGTTTCGGCCCGCAACGTCACCGGCCTCACTGCTGATGCCACCAAGTTGGAAATCAGCGAGGAAGAGAAAGAGTTCCGTATGACCCGTCCCGCCTTCGGCGGCAATCTGATGGCCACCATTCTTTGTAAGAACCACCGCCCGCAGATGTCCACCGTCCGCCCCGGCGTCATGCAGAAACTCACTCCCGACGCCAGCCGCAAGGGCGAAATCGTTGACTACAAGGTCAATTTCGACGACGCCAAAATCAGCCGCGTCAAGATTGTCAAGACCGTCAAGGAAGAAAAAGTCATCACCGACATCAGCCAGGCCAAAATTCTCGTCAGCGGTGGCCGCGGCGTAGGCAGCAAGGAAGGCTTTGCCAAACTCGAAGCCCTGGCCAAAGAGCTGGGCGGCGAAGTATCCAGCAGCCGTGCCATGGTCGATGCCGGCGTCATGGACGCCAGCCGCCAGGTGGGACAGACCGGCAAGACCGTCCGCCCCAACCTCTACATGGCCTGCGGCATCAGCGGTGCCATCCAGCACCTTGCCGGTATGGAAGAGAGCGAATTCATCGTTGCCATCAACAAGGACAAGTACGCTCCCATCTTCAACGTGGCCGACCTCGGCATTGTGGGCGACCTGCACAAAATCGTCCCCATGCTCACCGAGCGCCTCAAAACCATGCAGAAATAAGTCTGTTTCCATATTTGGGATAACACATCCCTGGGTCCCTGTGCAAACGGGGACCTTTTTTTCTGCGCCTAACCAGGGGGCGTACTCCTTTTCCGCGTCCGTTGCGCCCCTCCGGGCCGTTGCCTGCCTTTCTGTGGCTTCGGTCGTTCCTCGATTGTTCCTCTATTGTTCGTCTATAGTTCCTCGTATGGTGATAGGAGAACGAAAGGTTTTGTCTAGTAGGGGTGGCAGCGGCGGAGCGACGGTTGGGTGAGGGCGGAGGCCGTCCGGCCGGGGGCTGAAGCGGGCGTGGGGGAAGGCATGATGTGGCCGAAGGGGTGGGCGGGAGCCAGTAGTAAAAAATGACGTGGCGGAGTAAACTTTTATTTGTATATTTGCAAAATGATGTTGGAACGGGTTGTCGATTTTTAACCCGATGATAATTAGTATTATATATTATTAATAAGTGTATCAGTATGGTGGAGAACAAAGTGAATGATGCTGATTTGTCAGCCGAAAAGGGGCAGAAAGATGCCGATAAGCCGCAGTGCAAAGCGGCCAAGAAGGTTTGGCCATGGCTTGTGGCGGCGCTGCTGGTAGCCGTGGTGCTGCTTGTGGTGCTCTTGGTTGTTCGGAATAGCCGCAAGGGAGGCGAGGAGCTCTCCTTGGCCGAGGCGGTGGCGCTGGTCAATGCCAAGACCCCTGCCGTGGGAGCCACCATGGTGCTGGACAGCGTCACCTTCAGCTCCGAGGAAAACCGAGTCACTTACTACAACAGCATCCTAGACGGCCGCGAGGGCGTTCAGCAGCTGATGCGCGACTATTACAGCCAACTCTCCGACGAGGACCTCCGGGTGCTGCTGTGGCTGGACTTCGAGTACGACCCGCTGGCGCAGCAGGTGCATGCCCAGAAGGCTTCGGTGCGTTTCCTGTTCCGCGACACGGACGGTAGGGTGTTGAAGGACGTTACGATGGATGCGGAGCAGCTGGTTTCGCAACCCGCCGAGGATAAGATTAGGCAGGCCGCGCTGGTGGTGATTGCCCAGGAGGCCCGGGTCACCCAGCTTTTCAGTCCGCAGCAGCTGGACGAGGAGACTGCCATTACCGGATGCCGGTTCGATGCCGACTCGCTGGTGCTGGAATACACTGTCGCCCTGGCCCGTGCCGAGAAGGAGTTAGACCGCGCCGACTTCGAACACAACATTGCCCACCAGCGCGAGGACCTCGTGCATGCCTTGGCGCACAATCAGGGCTACTGCCTTTCGGGCATCACGATGCGCTATACCTACTTCGACTGCGACGGCAGGCGGCTTTGCACCATCGAGGTTGCGCCCAAGGACTATCTTGAGCACCATCACGGGCATCACCATCACGACTAAAGGCAACAGGGGTGGCACATGGCACACATATCCGGCTTCGGCACTTCTGCGGCGGTGTCCTCGTGGCGCTGCTGTCGGCTGCGCTGTGTGGTTGCTTCTTGGACGGCAAGAGGCAATATGTGGAGGGGTTTGGCGAGTTTGTGGACGAGGTGGAGGAACATTGGAGAGAGTATTCGGAGGCCGACTGGAAACGGAACGACCAGCAGTTTCGGCTCTTTTCCGAGGTTTACTGGGCGGATTACCGCGACCGGCTCTCGCCCGACGAGAGGGAGCGGGTGTCGGCCTACGCCGAACGCTACAGGGCGTGCCGCACGGCGATGGTGTGGGATAGGATTATGAATTCGGAGTAGGACGAATGTTTTTTTGGATATGAAAAGGTTTTTTTTGAACGATAGGTATGTGCTGGGGGTCATCCTCCTGAATACGTTGGTCATCCTCTTGCAGGAGAGCGGGGTGCAGTGGGCCGCCCTGGTGGTGCTGGACGTGCTGTGCACGTTCTTTTTCATTGTCGAGATGGTGGTGAAGCACCTGCACTACGGTTTCAGGGGCTACTGGCACGACGGATGGAACTGCCTCGACGGGGTGCTCACGCTTTTGTCGCTGCCGTCGTTGCTGCTGCTGTTTTTCCCGAGTCTTTTCTTCAACACGTCGTTCCTCTTGGCGTTGCGGACGCTCAGGGTGTTCAGGATATTCCGCGCCGGCCGCTATTTCCCCAATCTGAAACAGATAGTGGCCGGGTTCAAGCTGGCGCTGCGCCAGTCGAATGCTATTTTTCTTGCCTTCGGGGTGCTGCTGGTGGTCATAGCGGTGGTCAACTGCTGCCTGTTCCGCACCGTGGCACCGGAGTACTTTGCCACGCCGCTGGATTCGATTTATGCGGTCTTCCAGCTGTTCACGGTGGAGGGGTGGTATGAGATACCCAATGCCATCACGGCCCATCTTTCGCCGGGATGGGTGCATGTGGTGCGTATCTATTTCTGCATACTGCTGATTGGGGGCGGCATCATTGGCATGTCGTTCATCAACTCCATCTTTGTCGACGCCATGGCCGCCGACAATAACGACGACATTAAGGCGCAGCTCAGCCGTATGGAGGCAAAGTTGGACGAGATGGCCCGCCGGCAGGACAAAACGGAGGAATGAGCCACTAGGCTTTGATACACTGGTCTGATATACACCCAGATACATTTTTTAACACTGCAAAAGTGCGTTTCCGTTTTTGATATATGGATTTTTATATGTACTTTTGTTGATTAAACAAGGCTTACGCGAGAATGCCTAAAAGGCTATGTATGTCAATGCTTAGCAATACGTTTGCCCCCACATTGTGAGGGCGCGGAAGGCATGGCTCTTTTTGAATGTCAGCCATTCGAGGGTGGGCAGTTAAGAAGAAATCCACGTCATGGACGAACTTTAGAGAGAGCGTATGCAGCCCCCGCAGGCACTGGCCCCTGGAGCCATTTCGCCACCCCAAGCCCCCTGCCCGCCTGTGGCGGCCCGACGGCAGAGCCGAGTTGAATGGAAATCGTCAGGCCAAGACAGCTACTGAAAAAACTAACACTATGGAATTATTACTATCTGGAAAACCTTTTGATGACTATATTATCGGCCCGGTTCTGAGCAACAAGTATATCTACCGGACGGTCTACCGGGTGAGGAGTGACGACTACGACTCGGCGGTGATGGTCATATACGACATGAATGCCTATAAGGGGCCGTGCACAAATTTGTTCGGCATGAAGGTGCCGGTTGAATTTTACTATGCCAATATTTTGCAGAAAGTGGTCTCGCCCGAGGTGTATGACATGGGCGAGAACCACCGCCACGGCAACCTGTGCTGGATGTGCCAGGAGTTTATTCACGGATTCGACCTTTCGTTCTTTGCTGCATTCCCCTTGACCGAGATATGGCCTGAGAAAAAGGCGCTGGCCATGTCTTTGAGTAATCGGTATCTTCATTTTACCAGATTACTGCCCGGTTGTTCCCACGCCAACCTCTCTATTAATAATTTTCTCGTGTCCATTGACGAGAAGGGTAGGAAGATTCCAGTGATGATAGGGTTGAGCCATGTGGTGGATATGAATGAGTCGGCAGCTCCGCACCCTGAGAATACGCGCAGCATGATTTACAATGCCCCCGAGTCGCTTTCGGGCAGGTATGCTCCCAATAGCGACGTGTACTCTATGGCCATGATTATATATGAGTTGCTTACGGGGGATCGCCCGTGGAGGTTTTCAAAATGGCATTTGGAGTCGAGTTTCCAGAAGAGCAGGGCGACCCTGAACGCTCTCCGTCGCGAGCCGCCCTATTTATTGGCTGTCCCAAAGGTGCTTCAGGAGGTGTTGGGCAAGGCCCTTTCTGACCGCAAGAAGCGGTTTGCCAATTACGAAGAGTTCAACGAGTCGCTGGCCAAGAGCCTGAAGAAGGCCACCCGCCCTGTTCCCAGGGTAGAGGAGTCTGACGAGACGGATGAACCTGACGACGATGCCGAAGAGCCAGAGAAGGACGGTTACCCCCGCTTTAATTTTAACGACGAGGGCCATCCTCAGTCCAAGGCCGAAATTGAGAAGATGGAGGGGCCGGGATTTCAGGCGGTGGCCGGCATGGAGCCGCTGAAGGAGAGCCTCACCCATAATTTTATTGATGTGCTGCGCTATGCCGACATTGCCCGCACCTACGGAATTCAGCCGCCCAACGGCATGTTGTTCTATGGGCCTCCGGGTTGCGGCAAGACCTACCTGGCCTCGCGGTTGGCGGAAGAGGTGGGCATCAATGTCTCGTTCGTGCGGCCGAGCGATTTGGGGTCTACCTATATCCACGGCAGCCAGTCTATGATAGCCGACCTTTTTCAGAAGGCCGAGAAGAGCGCTCCTACGCTCCTGGTCTTCGACGAGATTGACGCCTTGGTGCCTTCACGCTCCAAGGTGGATAATGTGAGCCTGAGCAGTGAAACCAACGAGTTCCTCTCGCAGATGGAGAATTGCAGCCAACGTGGGATTTATGTGGTGGGGACGACCAACCGGATTGAGCAGATAGACCCTGCCATTTTACGTTCGGGCCGCATAGAGGAGTTGGTTTATATTCCCTTGCCGGACAGGGCCAACCGTCTGGCACTGTTTCAGATGGAACTGAAGGACAGGCCTTGCGCCCCCGACCTTGACTACGACCGCTTGGTGGACCTGACCGAACATTTCACCATGAGCGACGTCAGCTATGCCATAAAGAAAGCCAGCCGAAAGGCTTTCGATTTGGCGGTGGAGATGAAGGAGGTGGGACGGTCGGTGATAGATATGGCCATGCTGGAGCAGGCCATTGCCGAAACCATTCCTTCGGTCGACATCAGAGCCGAGCGGGAATATGAGCGCCAGCGCCAGTCCTATGAGAACCGCCGCGCACGGGCTTCGCTTTCTACGATTGGCTTCCGCACCAATAATTGAATGGAAGGAAGGCAACGGAACGGCATGGGCAGGAATGGGGTGGATTGATTGCTGGGGAGTGGGTAATGGATTGAAAAATAGTGCTGTAAGAACAGGGTGAGGATAAGGATAGAGGGTTTTTCTGCAGCTGAAAAGGATAATAATAAATGCCTGTTTATGAATAAATACTGGAAACGTTTGTTGTGGCGGTTCGACCGGTCTTTTAGTTCAAACCGAGCTTGGAAGCCATTACTGTGGGTGGTGGGGATGTGTGTGTGCCCTACGTTGGTGTTTTGGATTTTCGGGACGCTTTGGGAGATGCCCCCATACGTGGACGGCGGTCATACGGGCGGTGCCCGTATTGACGAGGTGATAAGGCTGATGATAGGTGGAAGCAACTACCCGATCGATTCTAGAATGCCGCATTGGTATCAGTTGCTGATAGTTTTCTTCGGGACGATGTTCTTTACGGCCTTTTTGATATCGACGCTGAGCAATGTGCTGGCCAATAGGGCTGCCAGCCACCGTAAGGGCTATTTGCATTACTATTTTTCGAATCATATCCTCATTTTGGGCGGCAGCAAGATGGTGCTGGGCCTGCTGAAGACGATTGCCGCAGACGAGGTGTTGAGGAAGAAAGATGTGGTGGTTTTGTCGAATGAGGACGCGGAGGAGTTGTGGGACCATATTGTTCCCCTTCTGACAGAGGAGGAGCGCAAGTTGACTCTTACGATCTATCATGGCGAGCGGAATATGGAGAAGACACTGCGCTCTTGCCAGGCGGAGCTGGCGTCGGTGATATATATCATTGGCGAGGATGACGAGAGGGAGCATGATTCTATCAATGTGGATTGCTGGAAGTTGCTGAAGGCCTTGCGGGAGAAACAGTCGCAGGGGCTTGCCCAGTGTTTTTTGGCTCTGGAGAGGAATGCGTCGTCGTACCTTTTTAATTTTTTGTCGGAAGAGAAGGATTCGTCTAATGTGGAAACGACTATAGTGAATCATTTGGAGTCGGTTTCGCAGCAGTTGCTGATAGGGGACGATGGTCAGTGGAAGGGTTGTACGCTGGATAGGGGCGAGGTGGTGCTTGGGAGCAAGCGGTATGTGCACTTTGTGATAGTGGGGATGTCGCAGATGGGTTTTGCCATGGCAAGCACGGCGGCCCAGTTGTGCCATTATCCTAACTTTGACGAGGGGGCAGATGACCCGATAAGGACTAGGATTACGTTTATTGACGAGAATGCCGATAGTGAGATGGGACTATTCAAAGGGCGATACGCAGGGCTTTTCGAATTGTCGCACAGCGTTTACCGTTACGAACACGAAGGCAGGGTGGTGTCGGTCTTGAATGAGCCCCGGGAGGGCTATGGCGATTTTCTGGATGTGGAGTGGGAGTTTCTGAAGGGGTCGGTGGTAGACGACTGGGTGAGAAGAGAACTGATGCAGTGGAAAGACGATGAGAGCCAGATACTCACAGTGGCCTTTTGCGGCGATATTCCTGAGCGCAATCTTGCCCAGGCACTGTATTTGCCCGGCGGTTTCTTTAGGGGCGTGGATGAGGCTCACCCGATGTCGGACCGCGACCCGATGGTTTGGGTTTATCAGCCCGAAAACAGCGCTATGGTGGAGACGGCCCGCGAGGTTGGCCGATACCAGAATTTGTTTGCCTTCGGAGCTAAAATGGGCAGTTTTGACAAGAAGCTTGCCCAGAGGGTGGAGGCGGCTAAGCGTATTAACTACCTGTATCAGAAGAAGAATCGAAATGAGGTATACCAGTCTATGCCGGGCAGCGCCTCTGAACTGGACGATATGTGGCGAGCGCTGTCGTATGCCGAGAAGATGTCGAATATTTATGCCGCCAATTCCATTCATGCCAAGTTCCGCAGCATGGGGATGGATTACCGCGATTATGTGGGAAGGAAGATTCCGGATGACGTTGTTGAGCTGATGTCGAAAATGGAACATGCCCGGTGGAATATGGAGAAGCTGCTGGTGGGATTCGGAGCACTGCCTTCGGAGAAACGGGTTCGGATAAATGAAAAGATGGCAGCGGGCGATTGCGCCGCAAAGGAGGAGAGCAGTGAGCTAAAAAGACTTGAGTTTAAACATAAGGACATAGCGCCTTATTGTGAGCTCCCGGAGCAGTCAAAACAATATGACAGGGCCATTGTGAGTAATTTGGTAGATGTTTTAGATGATGGAAAAGATGAATGAGACGAAAAGAGTGGCTTATACGCCTAGTCCGGTAGACACATCGCACGTTGTGCTGTCAGAAGAGTTGATGGGTTTGACCGAGGAGTTGGCCCGTAATGTGCACGAGGTGTGGTCGGCCGGGAGAATTGCCGACGGATGGCGGTGGGGACCGGAGCGGGATGATGTTTTAAAGGAGAATCCCTGCCTGGTACCATACGACGAGTTGCCCGAGAGAGAGAAAGTGTATGACAGAAAAACTTCGGTAGAGACGCTGAAACTGATTGTTGCGCTGGGCTATACGATTGAGCGAAGGTGCTGATGGCCAGCAGGGGTAGCAGGAGGCCAGTGCATGCCCGTCCCGCCGCCACACCCCGTGAGGAGGCTTATTTACCACTCATAGGTTTCAGGGTACTCCAACATGCGGAACTTGAACCCGTGAGCAATATTTGTGTATCCTTCCACCTCTGGGATGCTGTTTAAGAACATTTGCGCGCCTGGTGATCCGGGAAGGATGGGGACTGCAGGAGGCTGCTTGATACGGCAGGCGAAGATGCCCTCCTTGGTTGCGTACCCGTTCATCCTTTCATTGATGGCCGGCACCTCGCATATCTTCTCCACAGTGCTGTTTATCTGGTCTCGTGCCTTCGCCAGTTTGCCGCGTTGCTCTCCACTGGTGTTGGTGTATGGCTGCACAGCAAGAAGGTGCTACAGGGTTGCCAAGAGCATGCTGATGCGGCGACGGAGGGTTAGAGGGCTCCGAATTCCATGAGGTAGGCTTTGATGAAGTTGTCTATCTTGCCGTCCATGACACCGGTGACGTCGCCGGTCTGGTAGTTGGTGCGATGGTCTTTCACTCGGCGGTCGTCCATGACGTAGCTGCGGATTTGTGAACCCCATTCGATTTTCTTTTGGGAGGCTTTAATTTTGGCCTGTTCTTCTTGCCGGTGCTTGAGTTCGCGCTCGTAGAGTTGCGAGCGGAGCAGACGCATGGCATTTTCTTTATTCTTGGGTTGGTCGCGGGTCTCGGTGTTTTCGATGAGGATTTCTTCTTCGGCTCCGGTGTAGGGGTCTTTATATTGATAGCGCAGGCGTACTCCGCTCTCCACTTTGTTTACGTTTTGACCACCCGCGCCACCGCTGCGGAAGGTGTCCCAGCTGAGGCGTGACATGTCGACAACGACTTCGATGGTGTCGTCGACGAGGGGAGTAACGCTGACGGAGGCAAAGGAGGTCATTCGTTTGCCCTGGGCGTTGAAGGGGCTTACGCGCACAAGGCGGTGCACTCCGTTCTCGCTTTTGAGGTAGCCGTAGGCGTAGTCGCCCTCAATTTGCATGGTGACGCTCTTGATGCCTGCACCTTCGCCGTCTAGCATATTGGAAATGGCCACTTTGTAGTTGTGAGTTTCGGCATAACGCATATACATGCGCATGAGCATTTCGGCCCAGTCCTGTGCCTCCACGCCGCCGGCGCCCGCATTGATGGAGAGGACGGCGTCGAAGTGGTCGCTCTCGCCTTGCAGCATGTTTTTTAGCTCCAGTCCTTCGACGAGGGGCTGGGTGACGGCAATCTGTTGGAGGACTTCCTCTTCGGTGGCGTCGCCGCTCTCGAAGAATTCGCCCAGCACCTGCAGGTCGCCGCAGCTGTCGTCCACCTCTTTAAAGGCGGTCAGCCAGGCTTTCTTGGACTGGATAGTCTTCATCACCTTTTGTGCCTCTTTGGGGTCGTTCCAAAAGTCGGGGGCTTCTGTTTTCTTCTCCTCTTCGGCTATCTGGGCGGTGAGGGTGTCGATGTTAAGGAATTTGCGCAGTGATTCCTTGCGGCTGAGTAAGTCTTTTATGGTTTCGCTTGTGGTCATTTCTTTCAGTTAATCGTTATTAGAAAGTGCTGTAGATTTCGGGGCAGCCAGGGGTGAAGTAGGCGGCGACGAATGCAGCGAGTATGAGCAGCAGTTTGCCCCAAGAGAAGGCGTTGTGGTGGTCGAAAAGGATGTTGACGCTTACGTGCAGCAGAATGCCGACCACTACGCCCATAATGAGGCTTTGCAGCATTTCGTTTTCAGGCAGGAGGTAAAGGTTGCAGAGGGAACCCAGCGGGGTCATGACGGCAAAAAGCAGCAGCAAACCGAACGACCGCCAGAAGCCATAGCCCTGGCCCATGAAGAGTCCCACTAGCACCAAGGCGATGGGGATGTTGTGCAACACGATGCCGTAGAGCAGCCCCTGGTGGATGTCGCCGTCAGGGTCGACCATGGGCATCCCTTCTAGAAAGGCATGGATGCAGAGTCCCACGAGCAGGGCGACAAGGGCGGGACGTCCATTGTCGTTAGCCGTCTCGTCGGACTGGTGGTCGTGGCCGTGCTCGGCTCCGTGGGTGAGCTGCTCAAGCAGCAACTGTATGAGGAAGCCCACCATGACGGCGGCGGCTATCTTGAAATGCAGATTGGGAGTGACGAAACGGTAGGGATCCTCGCCGAGGAAAATATGGGGGACGAGGTTGATGAAGCAGGAGGCAAAGAGAAATGCACCCCCAAAGATGTTGATGTAGTTCATCAACCGAGGCGACACGTGGCGGCGGCCGGGAATGAGCAGTGCCCACACGACAATGCCGACAACGATGAGGGCGTAGGAAAGTATGATAGTTGTTGACATAGGTACACAAAAAAAGGGTAAGCTGTTTATATCGCACCGCTACAACCAAACACCCTTGCTGTATTCCTACCCTGGGGGATTCAATGGGAGCTGGTCGTATAAGACTTACCCAATTGCAAAAGTACAACTTTTTTTTAAATCAGCAAGTTTTTTTTTATTTTTTCCTCGACTACACTAGGGGAGGAAGGAAAGTATTCCTACCATATCTTCCGTTCGTTGAGTGCCATACGGTATTTTCTGGCATTGGAAAGATGCTCCTCATGGGTGCGAGAAAAATTGTGCCGACCCGAAAAATCCTCCTTCGCACAGAAGTAAAAATAGTCGGTTTTTTTGTTTTTTAGCACCGCGTCGATAGATGCAACCGAGGGTATGCAGATGGGTCCCGGAGGCAGTCCGGCGTACTTATAAGTATTGTACGGGCTGTCCACTTCCAGCATGGTGTTTTTTATGCGGCGGATGCTGAAGTCTTCAAGGGCGAACTTAACGGTAGGGTCGGCCTGCAGCGGCATGCCTATGCGGTAGCGGTTGAGGTAGACCGATGCGATGTCCGGTTTCTCCTCGTTGCAGTTAGTTTCCTCTTCCACAATTGAGGCCAGAGTAAGCACCTGCTGGCGCGAAAGACCCAGCTCTTTCAGCGACTCCTGCCGCCCGTCCCAGAATGTTTCCGATTCCTTAAGCATCCGGTTGAGCAGTGCCTTGGGCGTTATGTTCCAGTATAGCTCGTAAGTGTTCTGCGGGAACATGCCTATGATGGTTTGCGGTGTCTCGCCATACTGCCGACACACCATGGGCGACTGCATGAGCATAAGCAGGCTGTCGCTCGTGAATTCCAGTTTTGTACCCAGGTAGTCGCACAGCTGCTGCACGGTGCGTTTCTTATTAATAGTGACCCGTATGGGGGTCTGGTTGCCGCTATAGAGTTTCTGCACTACCATGATGATATTATCTCCAGGGTTGAATCGATAGCTACCCGGCTTGACATGCTGCGGCAGGTGACGCAAACGGGCCAGGGTGTTGAACACGGCGTGGTTGGGGATGCAGCCGTGCGCTTCCATGCTGTCCACCAAATCGCTGTAACTGGCCTCGTCGGGCACATTTACGCGGGTAGGTTCGGAAATACGCAGGTTCTGACTCTTCAGCAGGAAAATGCCTACTATGGCCAGCAGCACCACGGCTGCGGCTATAAGGAGGAGAATGGTTGCTGTTTTCTTTTTCATTACTATTGTGATGAAGGTGGGTTGTATTTATTAATGTCTTATTATTCCAAGATTAATTGGTATCGGTAGGTGTTGACGAATTGGTTGGCGCGTATCACCCAGTCGCGGAGGGTGGCGCAGTGTTGGTAGCCCGCGCGCGAGAAGATGCGTATGCTCGGCTGGTTCGTGGCGGCAATGTCAGCGTAGAGCTGGTGCAGCGAAGTGTTCTGCTGGCAAAACTCGGTGAGGGCACCCACCATGGCTTGGCCGTAGCCCCGGTGGCGGTATTCGTTCGAAATCACGATGCCCACGGCGGCGCGGCGGTTGATAGGGTCGTAATTATAGAGCTCTATGCAACCCACCGGCTCGTCCTTTTCGGAAAAGCCGTACAGTTTCAGTTCGCCAGAGGAAAGTGAGTTGCCTTGCAGTGCTTTCAGTATCATTTTAAGTCCTTTCAGTTTAGCTTATCTTATCCCAATGGGGGAGCAGGTTGCTTTGAGCAATGTGTTGTCGCAGTGGGCGGTTCTCAGGCTGCTGTAGGTCGGGGTCGGCCTCCAGCAGGTCGTGTATTTCGTCGCGGGTGGCGCACACCAGGGGTTCGTCGTCCACCAGGTCGGCCAACTTCATGTCCAGCATACCGCTCTGCTGCAACCCCTGCAGGTCGCCGGGTCCGCGCAGTTTCAGGTCCGCTTCTGCAATGGCAAAACCATCGGTGGTGGCGCACATGGTGTCAATGCGTTGCTTGCTTGTGCGGCTCAGCTCGTCTTTCGTCATCAGAATGCAGTACGACTGCCCTCCGCCGCGTCCCACGCGTCCGCGCAGCTGATGCAGCTGACTGAGTCCGAACCGTTCGGCATTCTCAATCACCATCACCGTGGCGTTGGGCACGTCCACACCCACTTCTATCACCGTGGTGGACACCATAATGTGCGTCTCGCCCCGCTTAAAGCGGTCCATCTCGTAGGCCTTGGCCTCGGCTGGCATCTGTCCGTGCACAATGCTCAGCTGGTATTGCGGCATGGGAAAACTGCGCGAGATGCTCTCGTACCCGTCCATGAGGTCCTTCAAATCCAGACTTTCGCTCTCGTTAATAAGGGGGTAAACCACATATATCTGCCGTCCTTGGGCAATCTGCTGCTTCATAAAGTTGAACAGCAGGGCGCGTTGGGCGTCGGTGCCATGGGTGGTGCGTATGGGCTGCCTTCCGGGGGGCAATTCGTCAATTACCGAGCAATCCAGGTCGGCATACAGCGTCATGGCCAAAGTGCGGGGAATGGGCGTGGCCGTCATCACCAGCACATGGGGCGGTATGGAACTCTTGCCCCACAACTTGGCACGCTGCTCCACCCCAAAACGGTGCTGCTCGTCGATTACTACATACCCCAATTGTTTGAAAACCACGTCTTTCTCTATCAGGGCATGGGTGCCGATAAGTATGTCTATTTCGCCTGCTGCCAGCCGTTGTTTGATTTTCTTCTTTTGGCTGGGTTTGATGCTTCCAACCAGCAGCTCCACACTTATGTCCAGTCCTTCCAGCATCTTTTGGAAGTTGGCAAAGTGCTGGGTGGCCAATATTTCGGTGGGGGCCATCAGGCAGGCCTGGCACCCATTGTCCAGTGCTATGAGAATGGTCATAAGGGCAACCAGCGTCTTTCCGCTGCCCACGTCGCCCTGCAGCAGTCGGTTCATCTGCCTCCCGCTGCGCATATCCTGCCGTATCTCCTTTATCACGCGTTTCTGCGCCCCTGTCAGAGGGAATGGGAGGTTGTTCTTATAAAAATTGTTGAAACAGTCGCCCACCACGCCAAAGATGCGTCCAACCGAGTGGCGGCGGCGGTCGGTGCGGCTGTATTGGTAGTCCAGCTGGTGATAGAACAGCTCCTCAAATTTCTCGCGGTAGACTGCCTGCTGCCAAATCTCCATCGTGGCGGGGTAGTGCATGTTGCGCAAAGCCTGCGTCCGCCCCATCAGGTGAAACTTGGCTACTACCGAAGCCGGCAGGGTTTCGGGCAGGTAGGCGGGCATAGCCTTCATCAGGTTGTCCGTCATGCGGGCCAACGCCTTGGTGGTGATGCCGCGGTTTTTGGCCTTCTCTGTGGTGCGGTAAACCGGCAGAAAGGCGTGTTCGGGCTGTTCCTCGTTCAGGTTTGCGGCCTCTATGTCGGGATGGGCCATCTGGTAGTCGCCCCCGTAGAGGGTGGGATGCCCCATCACATTGTATATCGTCCCTGGCCGCACACTCTCCTTTATCCATTTCAGCCCCTGAAACCACACCAGCGTCATGCTTCCCGTGCCGTCGTGAAAAGTGGCCTCCAGTCGTGTGGTGCGTCCCGAAGTAATCGTGTGCATGTCGCTTATGCGGCCTCTGAACACCAGATAGGGCTCGTTGGGGTCGAAGTTGTCAATCGTGCTAATGCGCGAGCGGTCCACCATTCTGAAAGGAAAATAGTGCAAAAGGTCGCCGAAGGTGTGAATGTCGAATTCCTTCGCCAGTATGTCGGCCTTCGTCGGGCCAACCCCTTTCAGATATATGACGGGCGTGTCGATAAGCGTTCGTTTTATTGTTTGTGAGTCAGCCGTTCGCGTTCCAAGGTGCTGCTGATGTCCTTGTGCTCCAGGTCGGCCAGCAGAATGACCGTGTCGATGGTGGGGTCCAACTTCTGGTTTACGGCCGCAACGGTCTGCTCGTATTCCAAATCCTGCGCGTTCCTGATGCCCCTAACGATGAATTGTGCCCCTAGCCGGTGGCAGAGGTCCACGGTCATGCCGCTGAAGGCCATCGCCTCCACTCGCCCCTCATCGGCGAATCGGCTTCTAATCTTTTCAATCCGTTCTTCCGGGCTGAACATGTAGTGCTTGTCGCTGTTCACCCCCACTGCCACATACACCTTGTCAAACAGGGCCAGGGCGCGCCGCACAATCACCTCATGCCCCGAGGTGAAAGGGTCGAAAGAACCAGGAAAAAGTGCTGTCCGCATATCTTCTCAATCTATTTTCAGTTCCAATCCGTTCCCCGGCCTATCTCCGTCTTCTTTTCCGGTGGGGGCGGCTGTCCTCGTCGCCGAATTGCCATAGCAGCCTCATCGAAACCGACGAGTTGTAGCAGTCGTTGCTCCACGTCTCTCCGGCCATCTGGAATGTCCAATCCTTTTTCACGGCAATGATGGAACGCTGATAGCGAATGCTCATCTTCAGGTTCTTCCATACCGAAAAACGAATCTCTATGGCCGGTGCCAGGTCATTCTTTAGGAACGACATGTCGGTCGTGTCCGGAACAAAATAATTCGGGTTGTAGTTTATCACGCCGTGTGGCTGCGACACCAGCCGGCTGTACAACAAGCCCACACCCACCTGGATACCCCCGAAGGGGTCGTGATAGAACAGCGTGACGGGTATGTCCACATAGTGCAGGTTCAGCTGGATATTATAGTAATTGTCGCTGGCGCTCTTGTGGTTGCTGATGCCGCGGCCGCTGTAGTCGGTCTCGACAGCCAGCGACCAACGGTCGTTCTGGTCCAGGTGTATCCAGGCGCCTACGCCCCCCGTAAAGCCCAGGTGGTTAAAGCCTTTCAGCTCGTCGCCCTCCACTTGCGAGAGCAGGGCGCCCGCACTCACGTAGGCCTGAATGCTTTGCTGTGCCTGGCTGGCCGTGGCCAGCACGACGAGTAAAGCCAAAGAAATGAGTCTTTTCATAGTAGGTAATTATAGGAAGTCTAGATGTTAAAAATGTTCTTAGCAAGAATTTGCAGGTCGGTGGCAATCTTATAGTTTCGCAGATAGCGCAGATGCAGCCGCTGCTTCAGTTCGGGACTGAGATACTTTGGCTGGGCCGACAGGGCATGTTCGGGGCCAAAGATGCCCGGGCGTGTCTCGTGTCCGCGGGTGCCCACCCACGTCTTCCGACCGGTCAGCACCTGCCAGCAGTGCACAAAATAGAGCCGCTTGCGCCCTTGGAACCAAAAGAGGATAGGGGAGAGGAGTATCAGCAGTAACGATGTGGCCATATCCAGCAGTCTCTTATTGCGCCTGTTCAGCGGACTTACAACCGTGTGCAGCTCCTCGGCATAGAGGTCCTCCGTGCTGTTGATGCTGTTGCTGCCTATGATAAAGTCGCTCTCGCTCGGCACAATCTTATATTCCACCTGTTGGCGCCGGCCGGGCAGCTGGCTCAGGTCGGTCATGAGGTCAATTATCTGCTGCACCGAAAGGTCCTTGCTGCAGAAAATCACCTCGTCGGCCCGGTAGATGTGTATCGTGTCGTTCAGCTTCTGGCTGTCGGGCAGCGAGTCAATGATGTTCACAATGCGGGCGCAGCCCAGCGATTCGTACAGCTGCCGCACACGGGCGGCCTCCTCTTTGCCGCCCACAATGATGCACCTCCTGAGCGATTGGGGCCGCAGGTCGAACCCCGGTCGGTGCAACAGGCTCAGCAGGCCGCGGATGCCCAGTGAGGAAACCAACGTCCATCCGCACCCCAACAGCAGCAGGGCGCGCGAGTAGCGCTGGCTCTCGTTGAGCAACGAGTAAAACACCAGCAACATGGCGGTGCCCACCGCCATACCCTTTACTATGCGCATGACCCTCACCGGCTTTTGGTAGCCGCCGTAGAGCCAGCTGCATAGCATCAGCAATACGATATACAGCGGAATGACCAGCAACGTGTACTGGGGCGGATAATAGTTCACATTGGAAGCCCAATAGGTGGCCCACAGCTGCTTCAGCCCCCAGAAACCCATGTAGGCCACCGCAAAATCCACCGCCGGCAGCGCTATGGTCTGCAGCACCCGCTTCATCCACGCCAGCGTGGCCCGCCCCCAGATGGCCAAGTGCAGCAACAGGTTGAAAAACTTGGCATTGCGCCCAGAAAAGTAGCGCTTCACAAAGATGGACATGGCATTGTAAAACGTGTACACATAGTTCATGCTGCCACGCTTCGTGCTCTCGCCCTTGTAGTGGATGATGCGCGTCTCGGGAAAATAGTAGTTCTCAAACCCCGCCAGCTTTATCCGCCACGAAAAGTCAATGTCCTCGCCGTACATGAAGTAGCTCTCGTCCAGCAGCCCCACCTTCTCCAATGCCTTGCGGCTAATCATCAGGTAGGCGCCCGGCAGTATGTCCACGGGGTTCGTCTCGTCGTCGCTCAGGTGCCCCATATAGTAGGCCGCTATGCGGCGCGAGTGGGGGAAAAGGCGTACCAGCCCGCTCATCTTATAGAACGAGGCCGCCGGTGTGGGAAAACCCCGCTTGCTCTCTTTCAGATAGGTGCCCTCGCCGTTTATCATCTTCACCGCCAACCCGCCGCAGTCGGGGTGGGTGGCATAGAAATCGGCACATTTGCTGAACGTGTCGTGCTCCACCACCGTGTCGGGGTTGAGCAGCAGCATCAGGTCGCCCCGGCACTGGCGCAGCGCCTGGTTGTTGGCACGGGCAAATCCCACATTGGCCTGGTTGGCTATCAGGTGCACCTGGGGGTATTTCTCCCGCACCATCTCCACCGAACCGTCCACCGAAGCATTGTCCACCACAAACACCTCCAGCTGCAACTCCTCGCCGGGTGCCTCGTGCAGCGCAAGGTTGCTGTTGTACACCGACTCCAAGCACTGCTCCAGGAAGTACTTTACGTTGTAGTTTACTATGACTATGCTGAGTAGCATTTGCTTCAAGTTGCTGGTAATATTCTGAAAATTATCTTGTTATGTGGCGGTTGCAGCGGCGCGGGCGCAGGCTGCGAAATAAAAACCATTGCCGCGCGGAGCCCCGCGCGGCAATGGGTGACGGCTACTTCTCCGTGGTCTTCTTTTTTCTTCCACGGGGTTTCTTCGCCCCAGTATTTTCTATAATCTCCACTGCCTCGTCGAGCGTCAGTGCCTCGACGTCTATGTCCTTGGGCAGGCGGAAATTCTCGTTCTGAAAGGTCAGGTAGGGGCCGTAGCGCCCGATATTGGAGTAGACGGGCAGCTCCTTATAGTGGCCTATCAGGTGTGGGAAAAACTGGCGAAGGCGTTCTTTCTCCCGCTCTATCTCGCGTTTAATCTTAATAATCTGAATGCAGCGATCCAAGTCCACCTCGTAGGGGTCGTCGTTCTTGGATAGCGAGTAGAACTTATTGTCCAGGCGCACGTAGGGGCCGAATTTGCCAATGCTGACAATGACGTCGTGTCCCTCGAACTGTCCCACCACGCGGGGCAGCTTGAACAGGGCCAGGGCCTCCTCAAGCGTGATGGTCTCGATGCTCTGCCCCTTCTTCATGCTGGCAAACTTGGGTTTCTCCTCGTTCGAGGTGTCGCCCAGCTGCACCAGGGTGCCGTAGCGCCCGATTTTGGCATAGAGGTTCTTGCCGCTCTGCGGGTCGACGCCGATGAGGCGGCTGCCGGTCGTGCGGTGGCTATTTTTCTGGGTTTCCGATATGTTCTTGTGGAAGGGCACGTAGAACTTGTCTATCACCTTGCGCCACTCTTTCTTGCCTGCGGCAATCTCGTCGAAGTCCTTCTCCACCGTGGCGGTGAAGTTATAGTCGATAATGTCGGTAAAGTGCTCCATGAGGAACTGGTTCACCACCGTTCCGATGTCGGTGGGGAAGAGCTTGCCTTTCTCGGCACCGGTCTTCTCGATGCGCACCGTTTCGTGGAGGGTGTCGTCCTTCAGTGTGATGGCCTGGCACTCGACCGAGACGGGCTCGCGGTCTTCCTTGATGACGTACTCGCGCTTGAGTATGGTGCTGATGGTGGGCGCATAGGTCGACGGACGGCCAATGCCCAGGTCTTCCAGTTTCTTCACCAGGCTGGCCTCGGTGTAGCGGGGCGCGTGCTGGGTGTGGTGCTCCAGGGCTTCGGCCTGGTCCAGGGTCAGCTGCATGCCTTCCACCAGCTTGGGCAGCGCGTGGCCGGAGTCGAGGCTGTCCTCGGGCTCGTCGTCGGTGGACTCCATGTACACCTTCAGGAAGCCGTCGAAACGCACCTGCTCGCCCTGGCAGACAAATTTCTCCTCGTGGCCCGAAATGTTAATTTCCACAATCGTCTTCTCGATGTCGGCATCGGCCATCTGTGAGGCAATGGCGCGCTTCCAAATCAGCTCGTACAGGCGGCGCTGGGCGGCGTCGGCGTTGACGGTGGAATTCTCCATATAGGTGGGGCGTATGGCCTCGTGTGCCTCCTGGGCGCCTTTGGTCTTGGTTTGGTAGCGGCGGGTCTTCACGTAGTTCTCGCCGTAGAGGTTGGTAATCTCATTTTTGGCCATCTCCAGGGCGTAGTCGCTCAGGTTGACGCTGTCGGTACGCATGTAGGTGATGTGTCCGCTCTCGTACAGCTGCTGCGCGATCTGCATGGTGCGGGCCACGCTGTAGCCCAGTTTGCGGCTGGCTTCCTGCTGCAGGGTGGAGGTGGTGAAGGGGGGCGCGGGGGTGCGCTTGGCGGGCTTGGTGTCGATGGTCTGCACCTTGAAGGTGCTGCCTATGAGGCTTTCCATAAAGGCTTTGGCTGCCTCGAAGGAGTCGTAGCGGCGGCTCAGTTCGGCCAGCACCTGCATGCGGCCGTTGGCGGGGTGGAACTGGGCGGTGACGCGGAAGTAGCTGCGGCTTTGGAAATTCTTTATCTCCTCCTCGCGCTCCACTATCAGCCTCACGGCCACGCTCTGCACGCGTCCGGCGCTGAGGGCGGGTTTGATTTTGGCCCAGAGGATGGGGCTTATCTCGTAGCCCACCAAGCGGTCCAACACTCGCCGGGCCTGCTGCGCGTCGACCAGGTTCAGGTCGATGGAGCGGGGATTCTCAATGGCGTGGAGGATGGCTTTTTTGGTGATTTCGTTGAATACGATGCGCTGCGTGTGCTCCGGGTCCAGCTTTAGGGTCTCCTGCAGGTGCCAGGCTATGGCCTCTCCCTCGCGGTCTTCATCGGATGCCAGCCACACCTTGTCGGCTTCCTTCACGGCCTTCTTGAGCTCCGACACCAGCTTGTGCTTCTCTTCGGTTATCTCGTACTGCGGTTCGTAGTGGTTCTCTATGTCGATACTCATCTCCTTCTTGGCCAGGTCTCGGATGTGTCCGTTGCTGGACCGCACCACATAGTCCTTGCCCAAGAACTTCTCGATGGTCTTAGCCTTGGCGGGTGACTCGACTATTACAAGATTCTTCATATATCTTTACTACTTTTTATTTTTCTGCCTGTTGACGGAATCGTATATCTATCAGTCTTTCTGTTATTATTAATAATATATTGTTCGCGCAAAAGAGTTTGCAAAGTAACGCATTTTTTTTGATATAAAGAAAAATTTTTTTCCTCTCCGGCTTTCGGCCGCCATGCGGAATGCCTTCCGGCCCTTTGGAGGGCGTCTTGTAGCCGTATGCACCGTGCGGGGGCTGTGGCAGGGGGCGGAGGGGGCTCTCGGTGGGTTCTAGGGTGGGCCTTTGGTTCTTTGTTGCAGGAGACCAACATCGATAGGGCATCTATAGAACATGTGTCAAACAACGGGCGAGGCCGGCCTGGGGCGTGGGCGGCGTGGACGGAGGGGCGGGGCTACCAGCCGAGGCCTTTTTTGACCAGCCAGGCCTGGGCGTCTTTGTTGCCTAGGCGGGCGGCCCGCTTGTAGGCCGACTGCTGTTTGCGCTCGCCTTTCTTTTGGTTGCCGTAGAGTTCGGCCAGGTACATGTAGGTTTCGGGGTCGGTGGTGCAGAGGTTGGTGGAGCGGATGAAGCTTTGGATGGCTTTGTCGTACTTGCCCCACTTGGTGTAGGCCTGGCCGATGTATTTGTGGGCAGCGGCGTCGTCGGGGCGTATGCTCAGCGCGCGGCGGTGGAAGGCGATGGCCTGCTCGTAGTGGCCTTGGTCGCAGTAGAGGATGCCGATGCGGTTGAGGGTGGGGGTGTGGAGGCTGTCGATTTCGAGTATTTCTTTGTAGCACTCGAGGGCGCGGGGGGAGTCGTTGCGCATGCGGTAGGCGTGGGCCAGGGCGGTGTAGAGCCTGATGTTGCGGGGGTTGCGGCGCAGGCCTTGTTTGAGCAGTTTGATGGCCATTTCCTGGCTGTTGCGGATGCAGTAGAGGGTGCCGAGGTTGTAGTAGGCATCGGCAAAGGTGCTGTCGAGCTGGATGGCTTTTTTGAAGTGGCGCATGGCTTCGGAGTGGTTGCCTTTGCGGAATTGGATGTAGCCCATGACGTTTTCGCCGCGGGCAAATTTGGGGTTGGCCCGCAGGGCGCGGTTGGCCCAGGCGATGGCGTTGATGTGGTTGTCGCGCTGGGTTTCGACGTAGGCCATCATGGTCATGGCCAGGGCCGAGGCGGTGTCCAGCTCGATGGAGCGGGCGGCCACGTGCAGGGCGCTGTCGACCATGCCCTGCTGCAGCAGGCAGTAGGCTTGGTGGGCCAGGGCTTCGGAGGTGCCGCTTTGGTTGAGGAGGTGGATGGCTTCGGCGTAGTATTCTTTCTGCTCGCAGAGGATGCCCAGGAGTTGCTGGGTTTGGCCGGAGGGGTCGCCTTCGGGGGTGGAGAGGGCTTGGCGGTAGTAGCGTTCGGCCAGCTCGGTGAGGCCTATGCGCTCGGCGTTGAGTCCTTTCTGGCGCAGCTGGGTGGCGGAGAGGCTGGCGGTGTCGTCCTGGGCAAGGAGGAGGGCCGGCACGAGCAGGGCCAGCAGGAGTGAGTAAAGTTGTTTTTTCATGCTTGGATAACGCAGGTTTGCCCGGTTTATTGCATGGGGCACAAAATCAGCCGCCCCTTGGGTTGGAAGGGGCGGCCGTACATTTATTAATCCTAAAAACCAAAGATTTATGAGTTATGACAAAAGGTTGGTGTGTTTCTCTGATTTTCGTTTGCAAAAGTACTGGCTTTTTGAAAACTGGCAGATAGTCATTGTCAGTGATTTTTAGGAGAGCGAATCGCTACTGTTAGTTAACGATTTGTAGCCATTGGGCGGCGGGGCGGCTGCAAGTGGCTGAGGGACTGCTGCTTGGCGGTCGGCCACAGACGCCGGTGGCTGCGGGGGAAAAGCTGTTGGGGGGTTAGACCATTTGTTCGATTTTCCAGACGAAGGCGCGGATGCCTACTTCCTCGTTGCGCTTGTCGAGTTTGCGGACGGCGAGGAGGACGTCGTTGACTTTTTCGTCGTCGACGACGGCCATGACGGCGTTGTTCATTTCGGGCCAGGTGTGGGTGCCGCGGTGGGGTTCGCCGTTTTGGTGGCCGCGTCCCTGCACGTTTTCCCAGAAGGTGAAGCCCCGCACCTGGAGGGTGTCGAGTAGGTACTCGACACGCTCGGTGCTGGCCTGGTTGAAGACTATCATGATACTTTTCATTGTCGTTTGCTGTTTTTTGATGGGTTGGCTACTTGTCTTGTTGGACTGGGGCCTCTTTGTCGTCGAGGCTGATGTTCATGAAGACGAATTTCTTGCGTATGCGGGCGGCTTTGTCGGCCTCGCCTTTGCGCTCGAAGATGCCGTAGAGGACGGGCACCACGACGAGGGTGACGATGGTGGAGACGAGGAGGCCGCCGATGACGACGATGCCCAGGGTGGTCCACAGTTCGGAGCCTTCGGCCCGGCTGACGGCCATGGGCACCATGCCCAGGATGGTGGTGAGGGCGGTCATGAGGACGGGACGCAGACGGCTCTGGCCCGAGGCGGCGATGGCTTGGTAGAGTTCCATGCCGCGCTCGCGCATGAGGTTGATGTAGTCGACCAGCACGATGCCGTTCTTGACCACAATGCCGATGAGCAGGATGATGCCCAGCGAGCCTACCATGTCGAGGTTGGTGCCGGTGAGGAGCAGGGCCAGGATGACGCCCGTGATGGCAAAGGGGATGGAGAACATGATGATGAAGGGTTTGCTGAAGGACTCGAACTGGGAGGCCATGACGATGTAGACGAGCATGATGATGAGGAGGGCGAGGAGTCCCATGTTGCGGGTGTTCTCCTGCTGGTCCTGATAGCTGCCGGCCAGGGCGGTGTGGATGCCTTGGGGGAGGTTCATCTTGTCGATTTCGGCCTGGACGCCCTGCGCCACTTCGCCCAGGGAGGCCTGGTAGGGGGTGACGGAGATGGTGAGGTAGCGCTGGCGGTTTTTGCGCTGGATGGTTGGGGGCACCCAGTATTCCTCGACTTTGGCCAGTTCTTTGAGTTTGATGGTTTGGCCGGTGGCGGTGGTGAGGGGGAGCTCTTCGATGTCGGTGATGCTGTTGCGGTAGTCTTCCTTGAGGCGGCAGACGATGTTGTATTCGTCGCCGTCTTCTTTGAGGAAGCCGCAGTTCATGCCGTAGATGCGGTAGCGGACGCTGGCGGCGACGGCGGAGCTGCTGAGGCCGTGGTAGGCCAGTTTTTCCTTGTCGAAGACTATTTTGAGTTCGGCACGGTCTTCGTCGCGGCTGATGTTGCAGTCGCGGGCGCCGGGCACGTTCTGCTGGATGCGGCGTATGAGTTCTTGGGCAAACTGGTAGGAGTTGTCGAAGTCGTAGCCGTAGACTTCGATGCTGAGGCGGTTGTTGCCGCCGCCCATGCCGCCTTCGGATACGATGACGCGGTTGAGTTCGGGGTATTCGGCGAATTTCTTGCGCAGCATTTCCTGCATTTCGAAGATGGTGATGTCGCGGTCGTATTTCTTCACGCAGCGGACGGTCATGCTGATTTTGCTGTTGGTGGTGCTGTTGAAGAGGGCGCCGAAGCCTGCGTCGTCGTTGGAGCCGGCGGTGGTGGAGGTGCCGAGGACGTACTGGCCGAGGAGGTCGTCGATGTCGGCTTCCATTTTGCGGGCGGTTTTGAGGGTTTCTTCGATGCGGGTGCCGCGCTGGAGTTCGGCGGTGATGCTGATGCGGCCGTTGTCTTGGTCTTTCATGAAGTCCATACCTATCTTGCCCGTGAAGAGGGGCACGAGGGAGAGGACGAAGATGCCGAAGGCTATGAGGAGGGTGATGCGCTTGTGGTGGAGGGCCCAGGTGAGGACGCCGGCGTACCAGCGCTCGATGCCGGTGAACCATTTGCCGAAGGTGTTCTCCCAGTTGAAGCGCTTCTGGCTCTGCTTGCGCCGGTATTCTTCTTCTTCAATCTTGGTGAGGAAGAAGGGCTTTTCTTTGAGCAGGAGGCTGGAGAGCATGGGGATGAGGGAGATGGCGGAGATGGTAGATACGCAGACCACGATGGTGACAATCCAGCCCAGCTCTTTGAAAAGGATGCCCGCCATGCCGGGGAGCATGGTGAGGGGCACGAAGACGGCCACGATGACGAGGGTGGTGGCTATGACGGAGGTCCAGACTTCGTTGGTGGCGTAGATGGCGGCCTCGCGGGGGCTCTCGCCGCGCTCGACGTGCTTGGTGATGTTTTCGAGCACCACAATGGCGTCGTCGACGACCATGCCGATGGCCACGGTGAGGGAGGCGAGGGAGATGATGTTGAGCGAGCTGTCGGCCAGAAGGAGGTAGATGAAGGAGGTGACGAGGGAGATGGGGATGGTGAGGCCGATGATGATGGTGCTGCGCCAGTTGCCTAGGAAGATGAGCACTACGAGCACGACGAAGAGGAGGGCGTAGAAAATGGAGCTGAAGAGGCCGCTGATGGCGTTCTCGATTTCCTCAGACTGGTCGCGGATGAGGGTGACTTGGATGTCGGGCGGGAGGTCTTTCTTGATTTGTTCGAGACGGTTGTGGACGCCGCGGGCGATGGCCACGGTGTTGGCTCCGGTTTGTTTGGAGATGGTCATGCGGGCACCGTCCTGGCCGTTGATTTTTTCGTCGAGCGAGAGGTCTTTGATGGTGTCGCGGACGGTGGCCAGGTCGCGCACGTAGATGGGTTTGCCGCCTACGTTGGCTACCATGATGTTGTTGATTTCGGCGCTTTCTTCGTATTCGCTCTTGACGCGCATCTGGTACTGCTCTTTGCCGATTTTGACGGTGCCGGAGGCCACGTCGAGGTTGTTGGCGCTGATGGCGCTGCCCACGGCTTCGACGCTGAGGTGGTAGGCCTCAAGCTGTCGGGGGTCGAGGTCGATGTAGATGTAGCGCTCGGGGGCACCGCTGACGGTGATGTTGCCGATGCCGTTGACGCGGTTGAGTTCGTTGGTGACGTTGTCTTCTAGGATTTTGTCGAGGCCGGGATAGCTCTCCTGAGCGGTGAAGCCGTATACGATGATGGGCATGGCGCTGCTGTTGAGCTTGAGGATGGTGGGACGGCTGACGCCGTCGGGCAGGTTGTCGTAGAGGAGGTCGACGTAGCTGCGGATGTCGTTGAGGGCTTCGTCGAGGTCGCTGCCCCATTCAAACTCGAGGGATACGATGGAGAGGTTGTCCTGCGAGGTGGAGGTGATGTTTTTGAGACCGTCGACCGAGTTGAGGGAGTTCTCGATGATTTTGGTGATGTTGGTCTCGATGTCGCTGGCGTTGGCGCCGGCGTAGGTGGTCATGACGGTTACGTAGGGCGGGTCCATCTCGGGCATCTGGTCGATGGGCAGACGCGTGAGGGAGAAGAGGCCCAGAATGATCACGGCCACGAATATTAAGCCGGTGGTGATGGGCTTGTTGATAGCTGTTTTGTATATTGCCATGGTGAAAGGAGGGTAGGGGTTAGAGGGAGTCGGTTACGATTTCGAGGGGGCACTCGTCAACGAGACGGCCCATGCCGGTGACGACGAGCTGGTCGCCTTCCTTGAGGTCGCCGGGCTGGACGGGGATGATTTCGATGCGGTCGTCGTAGCGCTGGCCGAGGGTGACGGCTACGCGGTGGGCCACGCCGTCGCGGTTGGTGAAGACGTAGCGGTCGTTGCTGCCGGTGAGTTTGAGCACGCTCTGGTAGGGCACTACGATGGCGTCGACTTCGCCGAGGGCGAGTTTGGTCTTGACGTACATGCCAGGACGGATTTTTTCGCTGCCGTTGGGTATGTTAAGCTTGCACTGGAAGGTGTGGGTGGTGGGGTCGATGGTGGGGTAGACGATTTCGATGGTGGCAGGGAAGGTCTGGTTGGGGTAGATCTCGCTGACGATGTCGAGTTTCATGCCCTGCTTGACGAGGGGGAAGTAGCTCTCGGGGACGTTGATGAGGGCTTTGAGGCGGTTGATTTGGGTGAGGGCCAGGATGGGGGCGCCGGTGTACATCTCGCCGTCCTGGTAGTTCTTGGCGCTGATGACGCCGCTGAACTGGGCTTTGACGAAGGTGTTTTCGTTTTGGAAGCGCTCGGTTTCGACGAGTTGGTCGTACTGGGCCTTGGTTTGGTCGTAGACTTGGGCACTGACGTTGCCGGCTTCTTTGAGGGCGGCAACTCGGTCGAGCTCGACTTTGACGCTGGCTAGGTTGATGCGGGTGGTGTTGAGCTGGGTTTGGTCCATACGCACGAGGAGGGTGCCCTTGCTGACACGGCTGCCCACTTCGACGTAGATGTGCTCGATGTGGCCGGTGATGCTGGGCGAGACGTTCATCGTCTCGTAGCCCTCAAGGGTGGTGGAGAGTTCGATGGTTTTGGCGATGCGCTCGGACTGGAGCACCTGTACTTTGACTTTCTCGGCCTCTTTCTGTTGATTGGTGGAGGCTTCCTGCTTCTTGCCACCGCAGGCGGCCAGTGTGATTACGGCCAGTGCAAGGGCGGCAATTTTGAATGCTTTGTTCATATCGATTGTATTGTTTTTTTGCGATGAAAGGGGTTACTGGTTATTTTTGCCGAGGAGGTTTTCCAGGGCTATTTGTGCTGTGACGACCTGCATGACGGCCTGGACGTAGTTGCTTTGGGCGGTGATGAAGTCGGTGCTGGCGTTGGTTACTTCGAGGTTGCTGGCATAGCCGGTGCGGTATTTGCTGCCGGTGTTGTCGAGCACACGCTTGGTGATGGCTAGGTTTTCTTTCTGAATCTGATAGCTTTCGATGGCGGAGATGAGGTTGTAGCAGTCTTGGCTGTATTCGACCTGGAGTGCGTCTTCAGTCTGCCGCTTGGTGTTGGCGGTTTCCTGCTGGGAAATTTTGGCCTGGCGGATGGCGGCTATGCGGGTGCCGCTCTGGAAAATGGGCAGGGTGACGGAGGCGCCTACCATCTGGGGGGGCGTCATGTTCATGCCTTCGTCGCGGCCGAAGTAGGTTTTGTTGTTGTACTGATAGTAGGCGCGGATGGAGGGGGTGAACTGCAGCCAGGCGTTGGTGACTTGCTTTTGGGCGAGGTCTTCGTTTTGCTGGAGGAGCATGTAGTTGTAGTTGTCTTCAATGTTGAAGCCGCCCAAGGTGAGTTTGGCCACTTCGTCGACGTTCATGACTTTGTCTAGGGGGGTGGTGAGAACGAGCTGGGTGTTGGCATCGGCGCCAAGCTGCAGGATGAGGGAGCTGTAGAGCATCTTGAGGCTGCGGCGGTTGGAGGTGATGCTGTTGCGGAGGGTGGCCACTTGGACCGAGAGTTTGTCAACTTCGATGGGTTCGACGGCACCAGCCTGAACGCTCTTACGGGTGGCTTCGAGAAGGGTGTTCATATTGTTGAGGCTGGAGTCGAGGAGTTTGACCACGTCTTCCATGACGAGGATGGAGGTGTAGACGCTTTTGACGCTGGTGCGGGTGGAGAGTTCGGTCTGTTTCTGCTTGATGTCGCTCATCTTAAGGGAGATGTCGTTCATGAGGGTACCCATGATTTGCGAGGCCGAGAGAGCCACCGATGCCGTCATGGCAAAGGTGCCGTAGGGGTTCATGGCAATGTGGAAGCCACCCATGGTCATTTCGTAGCCCAGCATGTTGCTGTAGTCGAAAGTGGATGAAATCTGGGGCAGCAAGGAGCTGAGGGTCTGCCATTTTGCGGCTTCTGCTTTCTGCACGTCGAGGCTGGCGTTTTGCAGGGCGTAGTTGTGCTGGACTGCAAATTCCTGTGCCTCGGGGAGGGAGAGCCTCATGGTGCTGCCTTCTTGGGCCTGGAGGGAGGCTCCGAAGCAGGCTAAAAGAAGCGTGAGGAAAAGTTTTTGTATTTTCATGTATTTTAATTATTTATTATTCTCGCTGGTGATTTTTTTAAATAGGTTGCGGAAGGTTTCCTCCTGCGCGTCGTAGCGCTCGATGGCCTCGGCGGTCATAAGGCCGCGGATGAAAGTGTAGCCGGTTTCGCTGACGTTCTTCACCCATTCGTCCTTTTGCTCCTTCGTTTGGGCGCTGTGGCAGGATTTCATAAGTGCTTCGAGCGTTTTGAAAATTTGGTCGAGGTCGGAGTTTTTACGTATGATGCCCTTCTGCTGTGCTTCCTCTAGTGCGCCGGCCAGCTCTTTCCGGAAAAGACTGCTGTGCATGGAGGAAAACTGGCTGTAGATTTCGGGATAGTAGCGCTGGATGTCCTCGATGAAGGTATCGTATTTGTGGTTGGCCATCACCGTGTTTTGCAGCAGGAAAATGGCCAGCAGGATGGGTTCGTCCACCTGGCTGCACAGTTTTTCCTTGCCTTTCTCTATCTCGTCGTGTATGGCATAGATGCAGGCATTGAGGAGTTCCTCTTTCGTGGCGAAAATCTCGTATAGAGTGCGTTTGGATATGTGCATCTGGGCGGCAATATTGTCCATGGTCACCCTTTTGCACCCGTCCCTCAGAAAGAGTTCGGTTGATGTTTTGATGATTTTATCTTTCGTTTCTTCTAATTCCATTTCTCTTTTATGCTTTGTATTTTAATGCCTTACCTAAAATCTTAGGCGCATGGCATTAGTACTAAGCGGGTGCAAAAATAAGAAAAAAACTTTGGAAACTAAAAAAGTTTCCAAAGTTTTATGCTTCTTTAAGAAATAATGGCAGTGGGCTTATTTACGTTTTTTTGCCTTGCGTTCGGGGATGGGCTGGATGTTGGCGCGGGCCACTTTGATTTGGGTGCCTTCGGCAATCTGCAGGGTGATGTGCGAAGGGGTGTTGTTGACCACCTTGCCGTGGATGCCGCCCGCGGTCATCACTTCGTCGCCGGGCTTGAGGCTGTCGCGGTAGTCGGCCTCTTTCTTAGCCTGCTGGCTCTGTGGGCGAATGAGGAAAAAATAGAAGACGGCAATCATTGCCACAATCATGATGATGGTTTTCCATCCGTTGCTAATGTCAAGTAGTATCATTTTTTTATTACAATTTTTTTTCCAGTTGTGCGTTACTATTTTATGAGCCTCTAAAAAAGGCTGCAAAAATTACATAACGCAACTGATGGTAAAATATTGTGAACTTTTTTGGTCTTTTTTTAAAATAGGCACTTTCACCCTCGGCGGGGGCTATGCCATGATACCTCTTATGGAGCAGGAACTGGTGGACCGCCACGGCTGGCTCTCGCAGGCTGATTTCCTAGACCAAGTGGCTCTCTCTCAGTCCATGCCGGGTGTGCTGGCAGTGAATATGGCCACAGGTGTGGGCTACAGGCTGAAGGGGCTGCGCGGCTCGGTAGTGGCCGTGGTGGCCAATGTCATGATGCCTATCATTTTCATCATCACCCTGGCCATGCTATACCGGTATTTCAGGAGCAATCCCCATGTGGAGCATTTTTTCATGGGGGTGCGGCCTGCCGCGGTGGCGCTGATTGCCGCTCCGGTGTTCAAACTGGCCAAGTCGGCCGGCATTGGCTGGAAGACGCTCTGGGTGCCGGTTGCGTCGGCACTGCTGATCTGGCTTCTGGGTGTCAATCCTATTTTCGTAATACTTGCGGCAATAGCGTTAGGTCTCTTGGCAGGACTGTTAAATCGAAAGGGAAACGAGGCCTAGCCGCCCATACCGTCCGACGGACATAAAAGAGAAGCGATATGATTTTTTGGGAACTCTTTTGGACCTTTTTAAAGATAGGAATCTTCACCTTCGGAGGTGGGGCCGCCATGGTGGCCCTCATTCAGAATGAGGTGACCGTCCACCACCACTGGCTGACCACGCAGGAGTACACCGACATTCTAGCCGTGTCGCAAATGACGCCCGGCCCCATCGGCATCAACACCGCCACCTACACTGGCTACACCGCCGTGCTCAACGCCGGCTACGGGCCGTGGGCTGCCGTGGCGGGGTCGCTGCTGGCCTCTTTTGCGGTGATATTGCTGCCCGTGGCGCTGATGATACTGGCGGTGCGCTTCCTGCAGCGCTACCGCAACAATCGCTACGTGGGCAGCGTCTTTCAAATGCTGCGGATGGTAGTGGTGGGGGTCATAGCCGCTGCCGCTCTCCAGCTCGTCACGGCCGAAAGTTTCGGCCACCCTGCGCTGAGCCTCCATTTCATTGCCAGCCTACTCATTTTCCTGGCCGTTTTCGTCCTTTCGATGCGCAAGTGCAACCCTATCTGGCTTATGCTGGGTTCGGGGCTGGCAGGCCTGCTGCTATACGGATTAGTTTGAGTTGCTCCCAAAATTTTGGGAAAGATTTTGTGACCACGTCGGGATTTTCAACCGTCAGGTTGGGATATTTCAGCGACAGGATGCCGAATGCCATGGCAATGCGGTGGTCGCCGTGGTCGCCAACCGGTTCGGTAGGGTTCAGCTCGGCCGGGGTGATGACAGCCAAACGGTTGTTAAAAGTCATTCTGCCCCCCATCTTTTTCAGCTCGGTCTGCAGCGCAAGCAGCCGGTCCGACTCCTTATAGCGCAGGTTTTTGGCCCCTTTGAGGTTGGCGTGGATGCCCAGGGCGGCGCAGGTGGCGGCCACTGCCGGCACCAGGTCGGGATAGTCCAAAAAATTATATTCGAATACCGGGTCGTATGCGCCGTCGCTTTCGATGGTAATCGAGCGCGAATTGGGGTGATAAGGCGACCGCACCTCGCGCGTGTGGACGCCGAAGTGCGTGAAGATTTCGGCCAGCACGCTGTCGCCCTGACAGGTGTTGAGCGAAAGCCCCTGCATGCGCAGCCGAACCCCCGGCACCAGTGCGGCCGCGGCGTAAATGTAGGAAGCCGCCGTCCAGTCGCGCTCTATCTCAATCACCTTGTGCTTCGAGGCCAGGCGGGCAGGCAGGGGCTCCACACGGTACACTCGGTTGTTGGGGCTCACGCTGGACTCTATCCCCGCCGTGTTGAGGATGGTGCGGGTCATCTCGATATAGGGGCGCGACGAGGCGCGTCCGGTGAGGGTGAGCGTGATGCCGTTGGGCAGCAGGGGGCCTACCAGCATCATGGCGCTCACGAACTGGCTGCTGGCCACGGGGTCTATCTCGGCCATCTTGTGGTCGGGTGTGCAGCCCGTGATGGTCACGGGCAGAAAGCCCTCCTGTCCGGTGCAAACGATGTGGCAACCCAGTCCCCGCAGGCAGTTGATCAGGGGTGACATGGGGCGCTCGTTCAGCCGCTCGTCGCCCGAGAGGGTATGCTCGCCCGGCGTCAGGGCCAGCAGTGCCATCATAAAGCGGGCCACCGTGCCGGCGTTGTGGCAGTAGAAATGTGACGAATGCCCGTTTTTTAGCTGCGTCAGCAGTGCCTGAAGCCGCTGCGTGTCGTCGGCCGTCGAAAGGTTGCGCAAAATAAAGGGCGACCCCGCCACATAGTTGAGCACCAGCCATCGGTTGCTTATGCTTTTCGAGGCTGGCAGGGCTATGTGCAGGTCGTTCGTGGTCATATCGTAATGTCGTATTCTTTTATCTTGCGGTAGAGGGTGCGTTCGCTAATGTGCAGCTCCTTGGCCGCCGCGGTGCGTTTGCCTCCGTGTCGTTCCAAGGCTAGGCGTATGGCCTTCTTCTCGCGCTCTTCCAGTGCCAGGGGCTCGTCTTCCACCACCACCGAGTCCTGAAACACCTCCTCCTCCTCGGGCTGGCCGTCGTGTGAGGGGTGTATGACGTGCATGGCGCTGTCGTTGGGGGTGTGCGACGCCTCTATCAGCGAGTAGTCGGGGTGGGCCGGGGTGTGCAGCGTCTGCGGCCCGGCGGAGTGCCCCTCGCCCATAGGTATGCCCTGCGCCAGGTGCGTCACGGCCTGCCGCAACTCGTTGATTTCGTTGCGCAGCTCGTTTATCATCTGCCCCATCGAGAGGGCCTTCAGCAGCAACTCGCGGTCGGTAATGCTGCTCTCGGTGCCCGCGCCCGAACCGCTGTAGAGGGTGGGCATCTTCTCTTCGGGCACGTAGTTCATGTAGTTCTCCAGGATGGCGCGGCTGATGTTTCGTTCGGTCTCCACCACGGCCACCTGCTCGGTTACGTTTTTCAGCTCGCGGATATTGCCGTACCAGGGGTAGTTCATCATGTACTCGCGGCCGTCGTCGGTGAGGAAGATGGGGGGCATGTGGTACTTTTCGGCCACGTCGCTACTGAACTTGCGGAACAGCAGCGGTATGTCTTCCTTGCGCTCGCGCAGGGGTGGAATGCTGATAGAAATCTGCTGCAGGCGGTAGTAGAGGTCCTCGCGGAAACGGCCGTTCCTCACGGCGGCCACTAGGTCGACATTGGTAGCGGCCACCACGCGCACGTTCACCTTCAGCGCCGTGGAAGAACCCACGGGTATTATCTCGCCGTTCTCCAACACGCGCAGCAGCTTCACCTGCATCGAAAGGGGCAGCTCGCCTATCTCGTCCAGGAAGATAGTGCCGCCGTCGGCCTCTTCAAAATAGCCCTTGCGGTTGCGGTCGGCCCCGGTGAAGGCGCCCTTCACGTGTCCGAACAGCTCGCTCTCGATGGTCCCTTCGGGTATGGCGCCGCAGTTCACCGACACCAGCCCCTTGCCCTGCTTGGCATGCTTGCGCAGGCTGTTCTCGTGTATAATGCGGGAGAAGACGTCCTTTCCCACGCCGCTCTCGCCGTTGATAAGGATGCTCAGGTCGGTGGGGGCCACCTGGATGGCCTTGTGGAGGGCCATAAGCAACTTGGGGTCGTTGCCAATGATGCCGTAGCGTAATTTTAAGGTGTTTAAATCCATTTTGTATTCTTTTTTCTTCGGGTATTGCCGTCCTTCCACGCCCTACACGATGACGCGGTTTAGCTTCTGGCAGAGTAGGCGGCGTATCTCTGTGAGCTGCTTCCGCTCGGCCATGAGTATGTCGGTATCCTCCGGGGTCTTGCTCTCGCGAATCCTGTAGCTGTTGGCCTCCAGCAGCTGGTCCACCTTCTTCTGCTTGAAGGTGAGGATGGACTGGTCTAGGTCTTCCCGCAGGTGGGTCTCGATGCACGGCACGGCGATATGCTTCTTCTCATACCACTGCTTGCTCACGGTGTAGGAATTTATCATCAGCGAAAGGGCCGTGTTGCGTACCATATTGTCCTCGTGCATGGCAAAGAGGTTGGCATCGGGCAGCGGCTGCTGGCTGTCCACAGCCTGGCTGAAAAGGTCAAAGATGGTCTGGTAGACCGGGTTGTCGAATTTCAGTTCGTCGCCGCACACCTCGTCCACTATCACCTCGGCTATGGTGGCCTCGGCCGGTTGCTCCTGGCCGTTGTCGTCCAGGGTCTCAATCGTCACCTTGCGGCTGCCGAAGTTGAGCAGGAGCGAGATGAGCTGCTTTTCCTGTGCCTCGGCGGGGTTGTGTGAGGGCAGAATCTGGGTGGGAGCCGTGTGGCCGGGGCCTATCGTGGCGGGGCCGTAGTCCTCCTCCTCGGGCATCAGCGGGGGCGGCACGCCGGGGTCCTGCGGGGCGGGCGCCTGCTGCGTTGCGGCCTGCTGCTGGCGGCGGTTCTCCTCCTTCCAGGCCTTCTGGGCCTTGGCGGCCATGGTCTTGGCCAGCTCCTGCGTCAGCACCTGCTCCGACATGTGCAGCTTGAAAGCCGTCTCGCTTATGTATTCCTGCCGCTCCAGCATGTCCGGCACCAGCGCTATGGTCTGCACTATCTCCTTCAGCACCTCGGTCTTGCGTATGGGGTCGTTCTGCACGTCGTCCAGCAGCACCCGGCTCTTGAACTTCACAAAGTTCTCCTCGTGCGTGGCCAGGTACTCCTGCAGCTGTGTCGAGCCGTACTTCTGCGCATAACTGTCCGGGTCCTCGCCGTCGGGGAAGAGCACCACGCGCACGTGCATTCCCTCCTCGAACAGCAGGTTCACCGCGCGCAAGGCCGCCTTGATGCCCGCCGAGTCGCCGTCGTAGAGTACCGTCACGTTGGGCGTGTAGCGTTTGATGAGGCGAATCTGCTCATTGGTGAGCGACGTGCCGCACGAGGCCACCGTGTTGCACACCCCGCTCTGGTGCATCGACACCACGTCCACGTTGCCCTCCACCAGATAGCACTTGTTGGCCTTGCTAATGGCGTTTTTGGCCTGGAAAAGGCCGTAGAGGATATGGCTCTTATTGTAAATCTCCGAGTCGGGCGAGTTGACATACTTGGCCGCCTGCTTCTCTTTCGAGAGCACGCGCCCGCTGAAGCCCATCACGCGCCCCGAAATGCTGAAGATGGGGAACATCACGCGCCCGCGGAAACGGTCGTAAACCTTGCCGTCCTCCCTGAAGATGGTCAGCCCCGTCTTCTCCAGCACCAGGTCCGAGTAGCCGTTGCGGCGGGCGTGGTCGGTAAAATCGCTCCACCCCTCCTTGCAGTAGCCCAGGCCGAAGGTCTTGATGATTTCGTCGCTCATGCCCCGCTGGTGAAAATAGCTCAGCCCTATGGCGCGCCCCATCTCGTCGTTGTAAAGCAGGTCGGCAAAATACTTCTGGGCAAACTCGCTCACGTGGAACAGTCCGTCGCGCTCGTTCTGGCGCTCCTTCTGCTCCTCGGTCATTTCCTCCTCCTCAATCGGGATGTTGTATTTGCGGGCCAGGTAGCGCAGCGCCTCGGGATAGCTGTAGTGCTCGTGCTCCATCAGGAATCCCACCGCGTTGCCCGACTTGCCGCAGCCGAAACATTTGAAGATGCCCTTGCTGGGCGAGACGTAGAACGACGGTGTCTTCTCGTTGTGGAACGGGCAGCAGCCGATGTGGTTGGCCCCTCGTTTTTTGAGCGACACAAACTCGCCTATCACATCCTCGATGTGGGTGGCGTCCATTATGCGGTCTATCGTTTCCTTATTAATCATCTGTCTCTGTTTGTCTTCAAGTAGCAGGCCATGTTACTTTTGGGCTGCAAAGATACAAAAAAAATCTGACATTTTGGCAGTTTTTTCTTCCCATTTTCATTTCCAGGGGTTCTGGGCCGAACGGAAAACGCCGCTGGCAGCAACGCGCCCCGCCCCATGCCTTGTTTCCGGCTCCCCGCCCCGTTGGCCCGTCCTTCTTGCGGCTGCGGCTCGCAGGTGCGGCTCACAGGGCAGCCCGTAGCCACGGCGCGGTTCCGCCTGCCCCTCGGCGCAGGCCCATACGTTCTCTGATGCCGAGTAGATGAACGATAGGGCAACGAAAGAGCAACAATCAAGGATGTGCTGGGGCAAGGGCGGAGCCGGATGAAAAGGGCAAAAAAATGTGTAAGTCGTAACCGTATGATAATGATGCTTTTAATGTAATTGCTTACATATTTACATCGCTAAAGTAAAGTTATAATACCATTTTGTAATGTACCCTATAGAGAAATGCACACTATAGTACGCATTTCTCTATAGGGTGCATGCAATAGTAGTTATAAAATTAGAAATATTGGGTGTAAAAACGTAAATGGACCCTCGCCGGCGGGGTGTAGGAGTGCCTCATGGTGGGGTGTAAGGTGCTGATTGTCTGATGTTTCTGAGTGGGTTGGCGGGGTGCTAGGGCGTTGACAGAAATTGACAGCAGGGGGTTGTGACGCCGGGTCGGAGGTTGTGGGGGAGAAAAAGGGGGATGGGGGGACTGCTGGGCGGTGCAGAGGTCGTGTGTTGCGGCGGAGCGGAGCTCCGCCGCAACAGGGCCGAGGGGCTTATTGTAGGGGCTGTATGGGGCCGAAGTGGGACTTGCCGAGGAGTTTGAAGATGGCTTTGAGGCGCGAGCGGAGGCGGTTTTGGCGCATGGCGGCAGGGGAGGGCAGGGCTGCGGGGTCGGTGGGGAAGGGCTGGCCTAGGCGGCTGAGGTGCCTGCGGAAGGTGGAGTTGGTGATGCCCCATTTGAGGAGGAACTGCAGGTTGCCGTCGTTTTTGTGTATGCGGCCGGTGGTCTTGGTTTCGAAATGGTAGGCGCGGCAGTTGCCCAGTCCTTTGAAATGGCGCACCCCTACCATCCACAGCTTGGCGGTGAGGTCGGGGTCGCTGTACATGCCGGGGGTGTACTCGATGCTGTAGCCGCCCACGAGGTCCCAGAGTTGGCGGTGTAGGAGGTTGGGGGGCCAGGTGGCGCCGGCCCAGTCGGCTTTGGGGTAGTCCTTGTATTCGCGCAGCAGGCGCTCTTCCTGGAAGGTTTCTATGGTGTCGCCGTAGTTGGCCAGGATGCCCACGTCGAGGGGGCTGTGGGGCTGGATCATGGTGCCGCTGAGAAAGAAGCGGTTGTCGGGCAGGCGCTCGATTTCCTCAACGAGGGCGCGGTCCCAGCCGGGCAGGAGGTACATGTCGTCGTTGAGGTAGAAGATGTAGTCGCACTGCACCAGGCTGCGCATGGTGTTCATGGCCAGGCAGACGCCGATGTTGTCGGGGCTGTAGGTGTGGTCGAGTCCTTGGGAGCGGACCCAGTCGAGTGTGCCGTCGGTGCCTTGGTTGACGTGGACGATGATTTGGTGGGGGTAGGCGGAGTTGCGGCGGATGCTGTGGACGCAGAGTTGGAGGAAGGGGAGGTTGTTCCAGGTGGGGATGAGGATGGAGAATTTGGGTTCCATGGTGGGGGCGGATTAGGGGGTTGGGCTATTGTGCTTTCTTTTTCAGCCAGGTGAGCTGTTTTTTGGCGTAGTGCCAGGTGTTGAGGCGTATGGCGTCGGCCACTTCCTGCCGCTGGCGGCCGCTGAGGGCAAAGGGTTCGCCGGCGGGGGTCCAGAGGGCGTAGAATTCTTTGTAGCCTACGGTGTTGAGGGTGTTGAGGTGGCGGAGGGGGAAGAGGCGGCGGGCTTCGTCTTCGAGCCCTTGCTGCATCATGAGGTCGACGCGGAGGTCGATGCGCTGGCGCAGCTCTTGGCGGTCGCGCTGGATGACTTCGACGGTGGTGCTGAAGGGGCGGGGACGGGCGGGCTGGTTGACGAGTTGGCTGTAGGGGCGGCCGGCGGTGAGGGTTACTTCCAGCGCCCGCTGGATGCGGACGCCGTTGGCCAGGTCGACTTGGGCGTAGTAGTCGGGGTCGAGCATTTTGAGCATGGCGCGGAGGCTGCCCACGCCTTCGGTGCGGAGTTTTTGCTGCAGATCGTGGCGCAGTTCGGGGGTGGGGTCGGGGAGGACGGAGATGCCGTGGCGGAGGGCGTCGACGTAGAGGCCGCTGCCGCCCACGGCCACGACGGTGTCGTGGGTTTGGAAGAGGCGCTGGAGGAGGACGAGGGCTTCCTGTTCGTAGGCAAAGACGTTGTAGGGCTCGGTCACGGAGCGGCAGGCGATGAAGTGGTGGGGGGCGGAGGCGAGTTCTTGCTCGGTGGGGCGGGCCACGCCGATGTTGAGTTCGCGGTAGAACTGGCGCGAGTCGCAGGAGAGTATTTCGGTGCCGAGCTGTTGGGCCAGTTCAATGGCTCGGGCGGTCTTGCCCGAGGCGGTGGGTCCTAGTATGAAGTGGAGGCGTTTGATGGCGCGGGGGGTGTTGGGGGGGGCGGACGGTGGTTATTGTTGGCAGGGGGCGGGTGTGCGGCCGCGCAGGGCCGAGACGCGGGAGGGGGTTGCCCGGAGGGCTCCGCACGGCGGTTCATGGGGCGACGGCGGTGTGGGGCTGGCGGGATGGGGCCTGGCGGGGGATTGGGGCTGCTGGCGGTTCATTGCTGGTCGTTGACGGGGTGGAGGCCGAGTTCGGCGGCTTTTTCGAGCATCATTTGCCAGGCGGCGGCTCGGTCGTTGGGTATGAGGCCGTCGAGGATGGCGTCTTTGATGGCGTCTTTGATGGTGCCGATTTCGCGGCAGGGGGGGATGCCGAAGGTGCGCATGATGTCCTCGCCGCCTACGGGGGGTTGGAAGTTGCGTATGCGGTCTTTCTCTTCGATTTCCACTAGTTTCTGTCGGACGATTTGGAAGTTTTTCATGTAGCGGCGCACTTTCTCCTCGTTTTTGCTGGTGATGTCGGCCTCGCAGAGGGTCATGAGGTCGTCGATGTCGTCGCCGGCGTCGAAGAGGAGTCGGCGGACGGCGGAGTCGGTCACTTCGTCTTCGGCCAGGATGATGGGGCGGAGGTGGAGGAGGACCAGTTTTTCGACGTATTTCATTTTGTTGTCGAGGGGGAGGCGCAGGCGGGTGAAGATTTTTTTGACCATTTTGCTGCCGCGCACTTCGTGGCCGTGGAAGGTCCAGCCGAGTTTGGGGTCGTAGCGTTTGGTGGCGGGTTTGCCGATGTCGTGCAGCAGGGCGGCCCAGCGGAGCCAGAGGTCGGAGGAGTGGTCGGCCACGTGGTCGGCCACTTCGAGCGTGTGGAAGAAATTGTCTTTGTGGCCGCGGCCGTCTACCGTTTCCACTCCTTTGAGGTTGCTGAATTCGGGGAAGAAGAGTTTGAGCAGGCCTGATTTTTCCAGCAGTTTGAACCCTACGGAGGGTTTGGGGGAGAGGACTATTTTGTTGAGTTCGGTGGTGATGCGCTCCATGGAGACTATCTTGATGCGGTCGGCGTTGCGGCGGATGGCTTCGAAGGTGGGGTCTTGGATGTAGAAGCCGAGCTGGGAGGCGAACCGGATGGCCCGCATCATGCGCAGGGGGTCGTCGCTGAAGGTGATGTCGGGGTCGAGGGGAGTGCGGATGAGGCCTGCGTCGAGGTCGCGGATGCCGCCGAAGGGGTCGACGAGGGTGCCGAAGGAGTCGCGGTTGAGTGATACGGCCATGGCGTTGATGGTGAAGTCGCGTCGGTTTTGGTCGTCTTCGAGGGTGCCTACTTCGACATCGGGTTTGCGGCTGTTGTGGTGGTAGCTCTCGCGGCGGGCTCCTACGAATTCTATCTGCCAGGTCTCGCCGTTGTGGTGGTAGTTGAAAGCGGCGGTGCCGAAGTGTTTGAACACGGTTACTTCTATCTTGGGGCTGACGGCACGGGCAGCGGCTTCGGCCAGTTCGATGCCGTTGCCGACGCAGACGATGTCGATGTCGGTGCAGTGCCGTTTGAGAAAGTAGTCGCGCACCACGCCGCCCACGGCAAAGGCCCTCACGCCCAGCTGGTCGGCCGCGTCGCCTACGATTTGGTATATGGGGTTGTCGAGTATGACGTCCACTTTGTTGGAGTTAATGGTTGGTGTATAGGGGTGAATGGTTGCGGGGCAGGCGCTAAGGGGTTTTATTTTTGGGAGTAGTCTTTGCGTTCGACGAGGTTGCCTTCCTTGTCGTAAAATTCCCAGATGCCTACGCGCTGGCCTTTTTCGCAGGTGCCTTGGTAGAAGGGGACACCGGTTTCGTGGTAGACGATGTAGGGGCCTTCTTCCAGGCCGTCGACAAAGTTGGCTTCGACTTGGATTTTGCCGTTGGGGAAATAGAAGTAGACTTTGCCTTGGCGCATGTCGTTGCCGAGGCGCTCGGTGCTGCGGACGGTGAAGTTGCTGTAGAACTGCACTACGTCTTGGTGTTTGCCGGAGAAGAAGGAGACGGTGGAGGGGGTGCCGTAGAGGCCCATGTCGGACACTACGATGGAGTCGAGCTGGCCGTCGTAGTAGGGGGCTCCGTTGCGGTTGTAGAAACGCCAGTTGCTGCCGAAGTCGTGTTTTTGGGTGAAATCGCCGGTGGCGAAGAGTTGTCCGTTGTCCCAGTAGTAGTTCCAGATGCCGTCGGGCACTTCGGGTTTGCCTTTGAATTTCTTTTCGAACTGGAGCTGGCCGTTCTGGTAGTACATTTTCTCGCCCACACGGGTGGGGTTTTCTTTCTTGCCGGTTTCGAGCGCTACGAGCATGGGCTCGCCGGTGGGGTAGGACTGGAGGACGTTTTCGTGCACTTGGTCGCAGGAGGCGGCCATGAGGGCGGCCAGGGCGAGGGTGGTGAGTAGCGACGGTGTTTTATGTTTCATGTTGAGGTGGGTTTCTTGTGTTGTTTTCTATTTGGCTCTGAAAAAGATGGAGATGGGTACCCCGTGGAAGTCCCACATTTCGCGCAGGCGGTTTTCGACAAAACGCTTGTAGGGGTCGCGGATGTATTGGGGCAGGTTGCAGAAGAAGACAAACTGGGGGTAGCGGGTGGGCAACTGGGTGATGTATTTTATTTTAATCCATTTGCCTTTGACCGAAGGAGGTGGATTTTGATCTTTGACGATGGGCAGGAGCATGTCGTTGAGTTCGCTGGTGGAGATGCGGCGGCAGCGGGCTTCGTAGACCTGTTTGGCCGTTTCGAGTACTTTGAAGATGCGCTGCTTGTTGAGCACGCTGGTGAAGATGATGGGCACGTCGGTAAAGGGGGCGATGCGGCTGCGGATGAGGTCCTCGAATTGCTTGTGGGTGTTGGTCTCTTTTTCTACGAGGTCCCATTTGTTCACCACGATGACCACGCCTTTGTTATTGCGCTGGATAAGGGAGAAAATGTTCAGGTCCTGCTGCTCGAGGCCCTGGGTGGCGTCGAGCATAAGGATGCACACGTCGGAATTTTCGATGGCACGGATGCTGCGCATGACGGAGTAGAATTCCAAATCTTCGCTCACCTTGGATTTTTTGCGCAGGCCGGCGGTGTCGACAAAGTTGAAGTCGAAGCCGAACATGTTGTAGCGGGTGTAGATGCTGTCGCGTGTGGTGCCTGCGATGGGGGTGACGATGTTGCGGTCTTGGCCGGTGATGAAATTGATGAAAGAGCTTTTGCCCACGTTGGGGCGACCGACGACGGCAATGCGGGGGAGCCCTTCGGTGTCGTCCTCTTCGCCTGCGTCGAAGTCTTCTACCACGAGGTCTAGGAGGTCGCCGGTGCCGCTGCCGGTGATGCCGGCAATGGGCACGGGTTCGCCGAGACCTAATGAGTAGAATTCCGACAGATTGTCCATTTCTTTGGAGTTATCCACCTTATTGGCCACCAGAATGACCTTCTTGGGGCTCTTGCGTAGCATTTCGGCGACGTCTTCATCCATAGGGGTGAGGCCCTCGCGGGCATCTACAAGGAAGAGAATAGTGTCGGCCTCCTCGATGGCCAGCCGCACCTGTTTGCGTATTTCGGATTCGAATTCGTCGTCGCCGCCCATGACGTAGCCGCCAGTGTCGATGAGGGAAAACTTCTTCCCGTTCCAGTCGGACTTGCCATATTGGCGGTCGCGGGTCACGCCCGAAGTTTCGTCGACAATGGCCTTTCTACTTTCTGTCAGACGGTTGAAAAGAGTGGACTTGCCAACGTTGGGCCGTCCCACAATTGCTACTATGTTACTCATTTAGAACTATTGATTGTGTTTTTTAGCTTGTATGATTGGTTAGTTCCTAAGCCCTACTACGTTGATTCCGAACATGAAGTGAGCCGATTTCAGTTCCCGGAGGTGGGTGCTGGAAAGGTATTCGAGCGCGGCAAAGAACTGCATCCTGCGGCCGGGGCTGAAGGTGAGCGCTATGCCGGGGTTGAACCATTCGATATACTTAATTCCTCGACCGTCGGACGAGAAGGAGTTGGCAACGGAAAGTTCCAGCCAGTTGAAGAGGTTGATGTGGGCAGAGAGGGTGTTGTTGAAGGCATGGTGGCTCTTCTCGGAGTGGTGGCTGTTAAAAATGCCGTTGTAGAACTGTCCTTGTAAGAGGTAACCCACCCTGAGGAACTGCCCCAGCGAGGCCGACACGCCGGCATAGAGACGGGTGGGGATGGAGTGCCAGTACTCGCTCTCCTCCTGCGAGTAGTCTATCATTGCCAGGAGGCTGTCCTTGAGGCGGCCTATGAAGGAGGTGTCGACAGTGCCGTTGGTCACAAGGGTGCTGAGGTCGATTCCCTCAAACGAGATGGAAACATCCTTTTGCTTTGGGAAATAGACGGTGGGACTTTGTTTCCATTTGATGCCCGGTCCCACGTCGAGCAGGCTGACGCTGAAGTCGAAGACGCCCACATTGTACTTTGCGCCCAAGTCTACGGTGAAACCGATGTTGAGGGGGACAAAATCTTTCAGGTGCTCCATGTCGAAGGCAAAACTTCCCCCCTCGGTTCTTTTGAATTTGAAGCCGCCGGCAGAGTGAATCATATAGTCCGAAGTCAGGCGTATGGAGCTCACGTCTTCAGCAGTGGTCAGGTCGAGCGAGAGGTTGTCGACCGAGAGCGCTGCAATGCCGTCCAGCACGTTCACCCGGGCGCCGAGCGTGAGGGGGATAAAGGGAAGCTTTACCGCCGCGCCAAGAGAGACGTAGGCAAAATTCTGATTGCTGAAAATGTCCTTTTCGCCAAAGTCAATGTGGCCGGTCTCGTTCAGGTTTCCCTGGGTAAGGAAATCGATAAGTCCCAGCGGGATATTGAACGAACTTAGCGACTTGACACCGGCCGAGGCCGAGACGTGGACATGCTCCAACAAGGTGAAGCCAAATCCGAACAGGTTCAGGTCGCTGTTATTGTAAAAATTGCATCCGGAGGAGCGCAGTCTGTCCAGCACGTCGTTCACGTTCAGCACGGTTACGTTTCGCACGGGGTCAATCTGTAGGCCTAAGTCGTTGTAGGAGAGGGGTATGGACAGCTGCAGGCTGGTCTTGGCCGTGGTCACGTACCAGCTCGAATTCTTGGGGAAGAGGGCGGGGTTGTAGGAATTAGACCAGGGGGAGCGTATGGCGTGGTAGAACACCGCGTTGTCGGGTATCATCTGTGCGCGGGCCGGCGAGAACATTCCGGCGCCTACCATCATTATTGCAACGGGAAGGAAATATAATAATCTTTTCATAACTCAACTATTTGCTAAAAAACGGGATTTCAGGAAGCGTCACCGGGATAGTGAAATTGGCGTGAGGGGAAATCACGGCGTAGGACCGTATCGCGATACGGTCGTCCTCGCGCACTGCCACAAAGTCAGGAGGGTTGGAGAGGGCAGTGTTGAGCACGACGGTGTATGCAATCTTGCGGCAGTTTCCCAGCTGCTTCAGGTTGTCGAGCGTTAGTTTCATTCTGAACTGCGAGGGGGTGGAACCTTCGGCCCTATAGCAGCCCGGATGCCCCTCAAAGGGCACTACCGGGGCAGGAAAGATAGTTTGGTCGCCAGTGAAAGCCGTCGTGAGCAGGGGGAGGTTGTTCTCGTCGAGGAAAGTAAGATTAAAATTAAGTCCCACAGGCAGGCCGTTGTCGAACACAAAGGCAAGGTAGCAGTTGTCGTCGTTGAGCGTAAAGGAGTAGTTTTCGCCCGTAAAAGTACCGTTTTCTATATTGCTCAACTGTTGATCCAGTGAGGAGAGGTCCACGGGGAGGGTGTCGACGTAAGTCACATTGTGGCTATAGAAAGCCAGCGGCAGCTCCATCCTGGAGTTGATGTCGGCCACTATGCTGTCCACGCCGATATATTGAATCTGCTCATGAAATGTCGAGCCGGGAATCAGCTGTTCCACAGGCATCGAGATGCAAAGGCGCACCGAGTAGTCCACACTGTAGGGCTTGTGTTCCGCCACGTGGCGCAGGTTGTAGTCCTTGAGGATTTCTAAATGGCGTTTCTCAATCAGCTCCGTCATGCTCACCTCCTCCGACGAAATCTGCATAGGCAGCATCTCCCTGTAGCCGTCGACGCAATTGACCGTAAGCACCAGCGAGTCGAACGAGAGGTTCACCCCGTCGGCCAATACTGCCTGAAACGAATTGTTCACAAAAGCCTGCACATCGGCCTCCAAGGTGACCAGGAATTCGTTCACCTGAAACGAATTGGCGTCGTAGTCCAAGAACTTTCTGAACAGGTCTATGTACTCCGTGCCCGTCACCACCGAATAGCTGCGCACCGGCTCGTCCTTGCTCCCCTCAGTTCCTTTCTTGCCCTTGGCAGCAGTCCAATCCAGCGTGGTGTGGTATGAATAGTCGTACCGGAACGAAAGAACGTCGTCCTCACCGATGAAGACGGTCAAATTCTGGTTTGTATCGAACATGCCGACCATCGTGCCCACGTCGGCTGTCATTTTAGCAAGCGGCAAGCCAAAAACAGGGTCGAACGTACCCTGGATTTCGAGGGGTCTATGCAGTTCGGGGAATTCCCGTTCGCAAGCTGAAAACAGCAGGGCCAGCCCTAAGGGAATAGCAAAAAGTATCTGTTTCTTCATGGACTATTAATTAAATTTAAAAATGCAAAATTACAAAAAAAAATCGGTATATTGAATTTTCATCTTTTTTTCCACCCTTGTCCACGTGAGAAAACGCCCCTGCCGCCATATCTTAAACGGGAATTGACCCTGCCGCACGTGGCTTCGGCCTGCCGCCCCATGTGCAACTGCTAACGGCATTAGAACACAGCCTCTTACCATCAAGGCGCGGAGCGCCCCCATGGCAATTGCCATGCCCACAATACAACTATTCCCATAGGCACGAATGCCCATCCCTGAGGGTTCATCCGAAATGAAAAATAAGCCGTCTCCACAGAATGTTAGACCCAAAGAAATCCCTCTGCCAAACCATTTGGTTCAGCAGCCAGCTTTATTCGGGCATCGAAGAGCGTATGGCGGGTTAGATGGCGGGGTCCTGCTTTTCGGGCATTGTCAGCATACCGCCCTCGAAAGGAGTCCCACTTTCGGTCCGTGGCGGTTCGGGGTGGGCCACATTGATAGTCACCGACTTCATTCCCATCCGTTTGAACAGCAGGGTCAGTTTCTCCACCCCGTTCTTTTCGGCATCCTCCATAATGCCTTCGGCCTTGGCGTGGTTCAGAATGGTGGCGCGGGCCAGATTCTTATAGGTAGTAACCACCTTTTGGTCCCATTTGCCATTTTCCTCAAAGATATCGAAGTCGCCGGGGTTGGTGATCACGTCCAGTACTATTGGGGCGGGCAGCTCCACAACGATAGAGGTGTCCGAGGTCAGCCGGGTGGTCATTTTCGACAGGTCAAAACCCACCCGCACCGTGCCTTTGGCTATAATGGCCAGCTCCTCAGTGCGTAACAACTTCTTTCGCCTGGCCACCACCACCGTTTCCTCCTGGTAATTGGCGGTGCAGAACTCCTTAATCTTCTTCACCTCCACCACGGTCTGAGTGATGGTGCGCACCACCTTCTTATGCTTGGCCCGGTGCTGCAACGAGAATATGCCGAATGCCACCAGCAGCACCACGGCCAATATAATGACCGTCCTCAGCAGCTGGCTGGTGCTTTTGAACAGGCTGCTAATGGACGCTATGATATTTCTTCGGCCCTTCGGTGGGTCCGCTTCGGCAGCAATCGGTGTGGGCTCGGCCGGCTCAGGCTCGGCCGAGGGCGTTCCCTCTGGGGCAGCAGGCTGCTCTTGTTCCTCCCCCTGTGGCGCGTCGGAGGAGGACAGGGAATCGCTCTCGGGCTGCACTGGCGCGCACTCCTCGTCGTGCAGGTCCTCGACATTGCTGATAGGGTTGGTCTCTTCTTCCATATTGTTTTGGCTCAAAAGGTTAGTCATCAAATTTAATCACTATGTTTTCGAAGCCGCTGCTGCGGAGCAGCACCTCGAAAAATTCCCGTGCGTTGGTTTTGGCGTCGTCCAAAATAGTGGCGCGGAGCGTCTCGTCGTTGCGTATGGCCTTTTCGCCCGAATGCAGAATCTCCTCAAGCTCCTTCTGCGAGTAGTCCGACCGCAGGGTCGACACCTTGGAGTAGGCCAGCTCTATGTCGTCCGGTCGAATGTTCAGGGCCACTATTTCGGGACAGGGGAGGGTCAGTTTTATCGACTTCCCTTTCACCTCCACATCGTCGTCCTCCATCTTGTCCAGGTTGATGCCTGCCTTCAGTGTGGCCTTTACCGAAAAGAGCACCTTCCGCTCGCCAAAGAATTTCCAAGTCTCGTCGCTGTTGCGGATAATCTGCCGCACGGTATACTCTACCGTCCCCAGTTCGGCCTTCATTATCTTATATTTAATATCCTTCTCCTCTTTCCTGCACGACGTGCAGCAGAGCAGCATCGCCGCCAACACCCACAATAATACGTTCCTTTTCATATTTTTCTTGTTTTTTTCTTATTATTTCTTAATAACGTACAATTTTTGTAAATATTGTGCATGTGGTGCGACGACGGGAAGTTTTTTTCAGCCCGATGTGCGCCCCTACCGTCCTCCGGCTGCCTCATAGCCCCATCGGCGGACGGTTGCCCATCGCCTACTCCTGCATGATTTTATCCGCCACGCTTGTCCGCCTCAGGGGTTGCCTCAACGGTGTGCGCCTCGAACCCGGCGGCTCCGTGCGCGCCGCACTGGATTTGACCGCCCGTCCGCAATCCGTCCACAAGCCGTCCGCAATCCGTCCACCACCTATCCCCCTTCACCGCCGCAGAAAAACAGCACACAACGAACCCCCGCCAACAGCCAGTCGGCCCAGCCCGACAGCACTCTGCGTGTGTCGTGGTGGGAAATATGGGGGCCGCCCTCCCCCTGCTATACGATGGCAAATGCCGCGGCGGGGCTATCTTTTGAGCAAGGCAATAGCCAGGTACACTATCAGTGCCACCATGATGAAGTTATAGGCCTTAGGCCAGATGGCGCTGACGATGAGCATCACGCCCAGCAGGGCCATCATCTTGACAATAACCTGCTTGCGTTCGGGCAGGGCGCTCATGGCCAGATTCACCTTGGCCATAAAGTTGTGCCAATTTGTCAGCCCCTTCTGCCACCATTGGCTCAGGAAGCCCAGCTTCCGGCCGTTGCTGTCCACCGTGTCGGCTTTCACCGTGGGCATCTTCTTCACCCGCACGTCTACGGTCTTGTGGTGCACCTTGCCCTCCGTCTTCACCGTCAGGGTCAGGTGGGTCTTGCCCTTCGAGCGGTTCAGGCGGAACTTCTTGTTGCCGCTGGTTTCCAGCGGTATGTCGGTCGAGCGGAATCCGTTGTCAATCGTCAGTTTCACCTCCTCGGCTCCCTCGCACTGCCATTTTACTTCTACCACGTCGCCCTCGGTCACACTGCGACGGTCTGTCTCAAAAATCATGCGTTGTTTATCCATATTCCTCACCATGGGCAAAAGTTGTGCCAATCCTCCGGCCCGCCAATCCGCTGCCCCCGCCCCAGGCTGTCTCACCCGTCTGTTTTCCGCCTACGGCTCTTTGGTTGTGGGATAGAACAACGATAGGGCATCGATAGGGCATCGATAGAGGATGTAACAAGGAACAAGCGGGGTAAGGGTGGAGAAAGAGCGGAGGCCCGATGGGTCGAAAGGGCAGAGGGCGGGGAGCATGGAGGGGCGTTGAGTTTGGGAGAAAAAAAAGTGCGCCGGCGGCATGGGCGGCAACCGGGCAAAGATACTTTTTTGATATGTGGAAAAAAAAGCGTAATTTTGCACCGCAGACAATAGTGGACTTTAGATAATGAAAAAGATTGGATTACTTGCTTTTGTATTGTTGGTCGGCATGTCGGCCAGGGCGCAGCAGACGTTTGTTTATGCCACACGCGACACGGTAGATTTGAAGTTGGACGTATACATGCCCGACCATCCCCGCGCCGATAAGGCCTGTGTGCTCTATATCTTCGGCGGCGGATTTGCCTCCGGCGAGCGCAACAACGAGAGCAGCCGAAAGTGCTGCCAGATGCTGGCCGACCGCGGTTTTGTGGCCGTGGCCATGGACTACAGGCTCTATTTCAAGCATCCGGCAAAGGTGTCGCTGCTGACGGCTTACCATCTTTTCGACACGGCCATCACCTGGGCGGTGGAAGACTGCGCCGAGGCGGTGGCATTCCTGTGGAACAACGCCAAGGAGCTGAACCTCGACCCCACCAAGATGGTGCTGACGGGCAGCAGCGCCGGGGCCATCACGGTGCTGCAGACCGACTATAGCCGTGCCAACGCCCTGCCGGTGGTGGAGAAGTTGCCCAAGGAGTTTGTGCCGGCGGCGGTGATTTCATACGCGGGCGGCATTTTCTGCAGTAATGCCGAGCTGAAGTATGCCACACCGCCCGCACCGACCTTTCTGCACCACGGCACCATTGATAAGATAGTCAACTACCGCCGTATGCCCGGTTCGCTGTCCATGTCGCTGTTCGGCAGCAGCCGCCTGGCACGGCATTTCGACAGGAAGGGCTACAACTACCGCATTGTGCGCTATGAGGACCGCGGGCACGAGGTGGCGGCGGCCCTCACGGCCACGGTTGACGATTTCTGCGCCTTTGTGGACGCCGTGTTTGCGGGCAAGGTGATGCAGTACGACGCCACCTGCACCGATGCTTTCGTCCAGCGGACCAAGTGGTCGGACATGGACCTTTTTGACCTTTACTTTCATAAGTAGAACGTTATGAAACGCCTTGTACTTTTGTTGCCGCTGCTGTGGGGGCTGGGCAGTTGCGCACAGAACGACGTCCCCAGCGTGACCATTGACGGCAAGAGGGTGCCGCTGCCCCTGGTCTACCAGGACGAGAATCAGCGCTTCTATGCCCTTGAGCGCTCCTTTGTGGAGAATGGGACCACCTATCTCTATCGCGAGAAAGCCTTCTACAGGTGCGACACCTGCAGCAACGAGGTGCTGGACTCCTCTTCCTACTTTATCCGCCCCAAGGAGCGGGAGGACTATGCCCAGTTTCTACACCAAAACACCTATTGGCTGGACGACGACATTCACTCTCACCAGGAGTATTTTGCCGAGGCTTACCGCCATCTGCGCCAGACGCGGCCGCCGTTGGAGCGGCAGCAGTTGGGCGACGTGCCGCGCTTTTGGTATCAGGCGGTGAAGCCTAAGTTCCAGTTGCAAATGCAACACTGAATAAAAAAGCACCTTAGCGACACA